>JAZUNI010000036.1:0-7712 GCA_045604045.1 Elusimicrobiaceae bacterium
TGCTTTTTTTCAGGTTTTCATAATCCTTGCTGCCTGGTTCCAATCGTTCACGGGGATTATAGGGGGCCGGATTCATCTTCTTTAGAAACACGTTTTTAATGGTCATAGCATCCACCCGCCCTTAATTGATACGCTACTTCCGTAAAATTAAATAAATCAGGTGGTTCAACTAGCCCCAAAATAACAAAACCTTCTTTTACATACTCTGGATCCTTCAAAATATAGGAAATCCGCTTTATAATGGCTTCCCCCGTGCATTCTTCCGTTATAGGGTCAAAGCTTCTCAACTCTACATAATCGCCTTTTTGATAGTCTCTATCGTTCTTTCTAACTTCAAAATTTTTATTTCCGTATGCTATTTCTGTAAAATCCGGTTCCACCGTGTTTAAGAAGTGGAAGCGGAAGCCAATGTTAATGGTGGTTGCATCTAATTTCATGTATACCGCTCCTTTTAATATTCTGTAGATGAAATGATATAAGGATAGATTTTACCTTCTTTTCTGATAACAACGTCATAAGGGATTAAAACGCCTAACATTCCGCCATAATAGGTTAAAACAGTTTCATCTTTTACATAAACCGTTAATTCTTCAGGCGTTAACTCACTAACCGGGAAATACATTTTACTTTTATACTTGTCCACTTCGCCCTCAAAGTCTTCCCGTACTCCTTCCAATGAAAAGCCTGTTTCTTTTGAATAAAATTTAATTGCTCTTTCTTCAGATAGAGCGGCCACCTTGTCGCAATCGTTCATAGTGAAAACTTTCATATCTTCCAAAAGCTTGTTAATAACGCTTAAATTCAGTTCGTCGCTACTTCCCGCCTGTAAATCCATCCTCTATCATTCCTTTCCTTCTACCATTTTAATAGTAAAGTATCTCTACCAACCAATATTTTACTATCTTGTCTTTTATTATAAATTACTAGTTTACTTTGGTCAATATATTAAAGTAAAATAATTCCTGTTTTTTGTCGCCAAATAACAACAAAAGCCGCGAATAATTTCACGGCCTTAATAGATCCCTTATTTATCTTTCTTATTTTTAAATGATTCCTTTAGGCAATCGCCTTTACAGTAAAGCTTGTCCCCTTTTTGCCAAACCCTTTCCCCTTTGAATATAGGACGGTTGCAAGCGGGATTAGAACAATAGGCCACTTGTCTAGCCAAGTTTTATTCCTCCTTCTTTATGTTTGGTTTCGCTTTCATACTTTTTATGAAATCATCCCAAAACTCCCTATTGAATTTCTTAAAGTTAAATTTGGCCCCATAATATGACGTTTTTTCATCCCACTCCGAAAATAACTTTAACGGGTATACAGGGATGACAAGAATACAAAATAGGATTTTTAATAAAAATGTTTTCACCGTTCCCCCTCCTAGTTTTGGTCAATCTCTCCTTACTGTTTCTGTAAGTATATTAAAATCATAATCTGATTCTATAAATTTGATCGTTTTCTCCCGGTTGCAATCATTCCCCAGGTACATGTATATTTGTTCAATTTGTTCCGTGGAAAAGTCTTTCTCTAAATATTCGTTAAAAATAGCCCGCATTTTCTTTTGACATTGCACCCCTACACCTTTAAAGCACGGTCTGGAAAGCCATACTATAACCTTGCATTTCATATCTAATTCCGTTTCTACGTCTTCCAATGGGAAATAAATATTATTCCTTGGCTCCACAATCAATTCAAACAATGGACTAATAAAGCAATTCGGGGAATGTTTTCTTACTACCTCTATCATTTTCTTTGTCACTTCTATATTCATTTTCTATCTTCTCCCTTTCTCTAGTTATATCCATTTATAAAGTTCGCTTTGTTCCACTCATCAGTAAATAGATCTTGGCGGCGTTTCATAATATTTATTTGTTCCAATACGGATTCCCTTCTATTTCTCCACTTTTTAGAAGCTCCCGCATATTTGGCTTCTTTGCGGCGGAAGCTTCTAACCGCTATTTCCGCAACTGCTTTTCGTTCTTCCCCGGTTAATTTGTTCCCCTGGTCGTCCGCTTTCCTTTTCATGAAAGTATTTGCGGTTGCTTCATGGCGGTATGCATAGGCCAATTTTTCCATGCCCGTTGCTTCTGCTTCTAAATCCCCCATGATTTCAAATATGTTGCCGTACAAGGTCATTTTTTCCTGAAGCTGCATTAGATCCGATTCTAATTTATTATCTGTTTCTGCATAAAGAGCGGTTAACTCCATTAGTTTTTCCGTTTCAAAATCATCATAGGCTTTAAATACGGCTTCCACGTCGTTTTCTTTTTGAGTAGCCATATTTAATAGCCGTCCTTTTGCCGTTTGATATTCACTTCCCATTTTTTTATAAATGCGTCTTTGACTTCTTCAGACTTAAAATTAAGCATGATTCCTAATCCTTTTAATTGGCTTATAAAACAATGCCACCCCATGGGGCTATATGCGCTCTGGGCGGTAAAAAATAACGCGTCAAACTGTTTTGCTAAACTTTCCTTCTTTTCAATCCCGTAATGTTCGCCGGGTATGTTTATGTCGTTCCCAACATTTAAAGCCATGCTCCAAATGTCCACGTATTCTTCCAATAATATTTCCTTTGGTTCCATACCTTTAGTAGTCCAATATTTATGGACCCTTGTTATATTTAGCAATTCCGATATTTCCACGGTTAAATTTAATTTGTTTTCTAGTTGTTTGCTGCCAAACTCTATACCGTGATTCATAAAAATAACTGTATTTAATTCCATTTCCTTGTCCATATATTCGCTATAATCTTCCCTTTGGTTTAACATTTTTAGCTGCCCCTTCCCTTTTAAGCCTTTTTCTTCCACCTTTAGTTAAAATAAAAAAGAGGATTGTTAACCTCTTTTACTATTAGAATGGTAAATCATCATCCGATATATCAATAGTTTGGCCGTTTTTGCTAAATGGATCGTCTTCTATTCTGGTATAGCTGCCTTGCCCGCCGCTCCCTTGGTTATTCGTTTGGTTGTTTTTGGTAAACGGATTGTTATTATAGCTGCTTCCACCGCTGCCACTGTTTCCGCCGTCCTTTTTAGGCTCCATAAATTGGACGCTTTCCGCCATTACTTCCGTAACATAAACCCGCTTCCCTTCCTGGTTCTCATAGTTACGGGTCTGTAGTCGTCCATCTATTCCAACTAAATGGCCTTTCTTTACATAATTGGCCATATTTTCGGCTTGCGTTCTCCACGCTACAATATTTATAAAATCCGCTTCCCGCTCTCCATTGGCATTATTGAAGCTTCTATTCACCGCTAGGGTAGCTGTAGCAACTGGTACACCCGTTGGCGTGTATTTTAAATCTGGATCTTTCGTCAATCTCCCGGTTAAAACTATTCTATTAATCAATGGTTTCATACCTCCAATTATTATTTTCGTTTATCAAAATGCCTTTCTTAGCCGTCAAAGGCCCCAATTCTTTTTCTAGCTGCTTTTTATTTATCTGGGAAGGAAATATAGTCACCCTTTGTAAATGGTCCTCACGGCTTGAATACGTTGTTTCTGCCACATAACGCCGCGCCATTACCTAACCCCCTTTATTAAGTTAGTCCCAATGGTTATTCCGTTTCATAATTTCCTTAACTTCTTTCGAATACTTTTCATCCTGGTTAATCACTAAATACAAGTTACTTTCGTTCTTCCCTTCCATTGCCCGGCCTTTTTCAATCTTGGCCATTAGCCGCCCTAATTCTTTGCGGTCAAAATTATTTAAATGTTTTTCTATGTCTTCACTTTTAACTACTAAAAACTTCTTCCTTGGCCCCGTCACGTTATCCCCCCTCACTGTCCATAAATGCTTCCATTTCCCCTTCCGTTGGGTCGCTAATAAACCCTTCTTTCCATAGATCCCATTTATCCTTATAAAAATGGATCCCAAATAATTCGATTCTCATGGCTTCTAAAGCTTTCCTGAAGTCTTTAAAGTCATGGGCCTGGTCATGGTGTTTCAAACATAGCGGGATTGCATTTCTCCATACACCGCGCCCGGATTGGCTCCGATATATTACATGGTGTAATTCCGTGGCAGCATGGGGGCAATTTGGTATATTGCACCTTGTCCCAAACCATGCTAAGGCTAATTTCCTTTGCCTTGCTGTAAATTCATTCCGTTTAGATCTGGGCGGCGGCTTGATCCCTTGCCGTTCTGTACTAATTGCCGCTGCTTTTGGGGTCCGCTTTTCCTTTGGCTTCTTCTTCCATGGCTTTTCCTTAACCTTCTTTTTCTTTTCAAAGCTTGGCTTTGGCACGGGCCTAAATTCAAAAAGCATAGTTTTAACCCCCTTGTTTCTATTTTACTAGAATTAACTAATATTGGGCTTATTTTCAAGTTGTTATGTAAAAAAATTACGTCGCATTAACTAACACGACGTTCTAAATCTACAAAAATACCATATTCCTTAATGAATGCCATTTGGACGGTTCCCACCGCACCGTTACGTTGCTTTGCTATGATAATGTCAATTATATTTTGATTTTCCGTTTCCTTGTCGTAATAGTCCTCACGATATAAAAATACAATGTTGTCCGCGTCCTGCTCTATGCTCCCTGAATCCCTAATATCGGACATTACTGGCCGTTTGTCTTGGCGCTGCTCTACACCCCTGGAAAGCTGTGATAAGGCTATAACAGGCACGTTTAACTCTTTAGCGGTTCTTTTTAAGTCGCGGGAAATTTCCCCTACTTTTATGTTGTTAGTATCGTTACTTTTTCCGTGGTAGGTGATTAGCTGCAAATAATCTATTATTACTACATGCTTTTTATCTGGATATTTCCGTTGGGCCGCTTTCACTCTCTTCCGTATTTCTGGGACTGTCATAACCGCATCGTCGTGGATAGATAGGTTTTCTTCAAAGCTTTGTATTTTCCCCATGGATAACGTTAACCTTCTCCAATCCTCATCCGTTAGGCTCCCACTTCTTATATGATGTGAGTTAATGCGTCCTTCTGCTGCTATCATCCTTTGCATTAATTGTTCCGCGCCCATTTCTAAACTGAAGATATGGACGTAATTTTCTTGATCTTCTCCCGTTTTATTTCTTCCCGCTACATTTTGAGCAATATTTAAAGCAAAGGCCGTCTTCCCAATGGAAGGACGCGCGGCAATAATCGTTAAATCTGTATCATGTAAGCCCAATGTAAGGTCATCAAACGCCTGCATCCCTGTTTTAATCCCGTGGCCTATCCCGCTTTCTATCCTGTCGTATACATTAATTAAAAGATCCTTAATGCTTTTCCGTTCTATAATCCCCGTTTCTAATACATTTTGCATCTTACTAATGTTTTCGTTTACCGTGTCTAGGTCGCCGTCGGATCCCGTCAAAGACATAATTTCCCTTGCGTATTTCTGGGCCTGCCTTATTTGTTGGGCTTCTAAAACGACTTTGCAATAATAACTAAAGTTCTGGGTAGTAGGGACTGAAGCGGCTAATTCATTTATATATCCGTAACCCTTCAATTCCGTTAATAGTTTCATATCGTTGTTATCAAAAAGGCGCTGCATTAATGTACCAATGTCTAAAGGTACGCTACTTTTTTCAATCTCGGCCATGTTCCGAAAAACCGTTTTATGTTCGATTGCAAAGAAAGAATCTTCTGTTAATGTGCATTCCTTAATTAATTCAGGTTCTACTAATAGGATCCCTAATACTGTTTGTTCTGCCATGTAATTGCTATTCGTTTGTAGTTCCATGTTTCCTTCCGCCCCTTTGTCTATCCTTTAGAAAGTCGGGAATTTCCGCGGTTTTTTCGTCTATATCAGGTACACCATACTTTTTTAGTAGTTCCCTGGCTTCCTTTTCCCTTTGTTCAATTGTTTTTTCTGTAAATGCTGTATAAGCTATGTTTTTACTGGCCGTTTTTTCTTGCGTTATATCCTTTACTGTAGGTGGAAACTCACTTCTTTTTATATGTTCCTTTAGGTTATTCATAACAAAGCCATACTCATACGGGCTTAGAAAGTTGGCCCATTCCAATAATTTATCTTCTGTAACTGTAAAGTATTGGTAAAAATCAGATATTGTTTTTACTATTTTTACAGCTTCATTTTCATTCAATTATTTTCACCTCTATTTAAAAACTTATTAAATATGTCTTCTTTTTGCGCTTGCATTCCTTTTGGTTTGTATTGTTTTTTTCTGTAGTCGTCACTCGCCTGTACCAACAATTCATCATATTTTTCCTTTAGCTTCCCGGCGCTCAAAATATTTTTATACCAAAAGTCATGAGAATGTATCCAATCAATAAGGCTCTTAATTTGATCCGGCGTTTTCTTTTTCCGTTCCATGATTATCCGCATATCATCGGCCCAACGGTTCCAATTGCTTGGCGGCGGATATTCTGGGCTATGTTCATTTATCTTCTCCAACAAATATTTAGCCAAGGACATTTCCAGGCTGTCTTCCGTGTATTCTCTTAATTTTCTTGTTTTGGCTTTCTTTTTCGGTTCTTCTTCCGGATTAGGGGCCGGAAGCTCTTTTTTTACTTCCCTATGCTTCTGCATTCTTATTCTGGCTTGCTCCCTTGCTTTATCTTCCGGGGCCATCCAATCCAAGAAATTTTCCACTTGGAAGCCGCCTTCTTCACTTTCTCTTATCATCCCAAATTGTTGCAGCGTGGTTAACGCGAATTTGACACTTTGCAAGCTTCTCCCAAAAATAGCCGCTAACATTTCGTCATTGTAAGGAATTTCGCGGGTTAGTAATAAAAATCCCCCGGCGTTTGACTTACAAGCTAGCGACAATAACCTGAAAAATATAATTAGTGTTTCGTCCCCATTTGGCATGGATTCAATTAATTTAATTCGTTCGTCGCTAAAAGTATCTTCAGAAATGATTATTCCTTTCATACGTTTCCGCCCCCCTCTGGGCTTCCCGTTCCCTGCTCCATGCTTTTTATCCATTCTGTAATTGATTCCTCTCTGAAGTATAAACAACGTCCGATTTTTACCGTTGGCAATCCTTTTTGTTTCCGCCAATTGTAAATTGTTTTTTGATCCACCTGGAAGCGGGCTATTAATTCGTCCAATGTTATTAAATCTAATGCTTTCATGTTTCCACCCCGTTCCGCGCGTTCCTGCCAATTGCCACTGTTAAACAGAAAAATTAAGGTTAACCACTTTCCTGTATACCCATTTAGGAAAATGCCACCCTGTCGCGCAATATACTAGAAATGATAACAAAATTGTCATAGCTATAACAATAAAGAAAATAATTCCAATCGACAATATTCCAGTTAAGAAGTAAAAGAAAGCATCTGATTGGCTCATAGTTGCACCTCTTTTACAGTAGCCCAATATAACCCGTATTCCCCGGCGGCCTTATCCGTAACCACCCTGGACCCTAAAACATGATTTTTAATAGGATCAAAGCCCATTTTCTTACTTACCAAGTCTAATACTTCATTTGCTAAATACATTCTTTCAATTTGGCCATTTAATACAGAAATAGTAGCCCTATGGCTTGTTATCTGATTGAAGTTATGTATTTGGTGTTTTAAAATCGCCACTTTACTACTTCCAAAATAAACAAAAGGTCTTGATTCGCTTGCCACGTTTACCCAACCCCTTTTTTAATAGTTTACCAAAGTACATTTTAATATTATTACCAAAGTTGTCATAAGTCAACTAGTTATTTAATATATTGGTAGATTAGTAAAAAAATTGAAGAAAGGGGCCTAAAAAAAGGCCCCCTCTGGCTATTATCCTTTTGGTATTA
>JAZUNI010000037.1:0-2014 GCA_045604045.1 Elusimicrobiaceae bacterium
GACGAAGATAGGAGACAACGGAAAGAAACAACCCGTTTATCAATATCTAGGTTACTTCCCAACACAACGGGAAGCGAAAGAATGTTTAGCCGATTACAACGCGCTGAAAACTCCCCACGGTCGCCGGGTATCGTTAGGAACGGTTTGGGCCGAGTATGAGGCCTCCAATGGGGACAAGTGGGCAAGTAATACCCGGAGCCAAAAAATGAAATCGTGGGCCATTTTGGAGCCTTATGCGGGCATGGATATAAATAGAATAAATGTGACCATGTACGAGGATCTGTTTCGCAAGTCCGGGAAGAATAAACCAACCTTGCAGCCTTGCAAGTCGCTGATAAATGCCCTCTATGATTTTGCCGTCAAAAAGCAATACACCACGCCCGATTATGCCGCCTTTATCCGCTATATAGAAATCGAGGCCGGAAACCCGGACAAAATACCACATAAGAGGATCCCACGCGAAACGATCGCCCAGCTTTGGGAGCGCTCCCCGGACAACATAACGGTTCAATGCATCCTATTCATGATATACACGGGCGTTAGAATAGGCGAGTTCGTCCGCATAAAGCCGGAGGACGTGGAAAGAGATAATAAAATGTTCACTGTATGGGAGAGCAAGACGGAGGCCGGGAGAAAAAGACGCGTTCCGCTGTCCGATAAGATACTACCGTTTGTTGATGCGTGGTTAGCTCTCGGCTACAAAAATTTAGCGCCTTTCCCGAATATTTGGAGACAGTCAACGCCGGACGCGGCTTTTCGTAACCGGTTCCGGGCGACGCTTCCCGGCTATCGGCCCCATGATACGCGCTATACGTGCGTTTCGGAATTGACGGAGGCCAAGGCCCCGGCCGTCGTGATCCGTTCCATCGTGGGCCATAAAGACGCCAATGTAACGGCCCGCTATACGCAGATTTCCGACGATGTAAAACTCCATTGGATAAATGCCCTTGAGATATAACACATTTAACGCGCATTTAACGCGCGCGTGTGTTGTTTAATAACACGCGTGTTATATTGCAACTAACTTGCATCTAACTTGCATCTAACTTGCATCTAGAAGCAAATTAATTCTAATTTAATTAGAGTTCTTAGAGATTCTCTTAATTAAAATAAATGACCTTGAGATTTAAACTAGTCAATCTTAGTCAATTGTAGTCAATTGGACATAAAAAAAGCGCCCAGGCGGCGTCCTGAACCCGTCGGGGCATAAAGGAGATACTAGAGGCGGAGAGAAAAACCATGCATAAAGTAGGGTAATGGGTGGAACTCAAACACAACACAAAACAAAAACAAGAAGGTCAATATGATCCATGGAGAAAAGCCCCGCCTCTTGATGCTGTTAAGTAAGCGCCCGTTAAAGTAAATGACGGCCGGGCGCCGCCGCCAGCCTTTTTCGTAGACGGATAAAGCCTAACCGCTCGGCGGTCTACGCCCGCCCCTTGGCAGCGATTAACCGATTTGCACGATTAACTCACGGGTCAAAGCCGTGCGTGTTCCTGTTACACCAAACCGCTATATGGTGCGGCATTGGTTCCGGCTGCCGCGGGCCGTCCATAAAGAAAGGATAGACGAACGTATATATACTACTAAACAATTTTAAATTTATCGCGCGGGGGTTCCGCCGGGGCGCTGCCTCTTTATATCCGGCGTTTTTAGTTACCCAAATTTTCCCGTACAACAATTTCGTCATGATCGAACGCTCACGGTTGCGTCGTTTGAGTACCCACTATTAAAGCGTGATGAAATGGGAGGGCGCCGCCCTCGGGATCATATGATACCATTAGCGGTGTAGAGAAACGGCGCCCGTTGTTAAGTTGTCGAGTTCATTATAAATGCTCGGCATTTGTTTGACAACAAAAAATGAGTGACAAACGAGTGACAAAACACGAAAAACCCTTGATTTACAAGGGCTTTACGATACCGTTATTTTAGCAAATCCGAGAAATAATAGCAAATTTATAACATTCGGTATTAAAAACCGTTGTTTATTTGAAATATTGGCAATTTTTGAAAC
>JAZUNI010000038.1:0-112739 GCA_045604045.1 Elusimicrobiaceae bacterium
CCCCCCGTGTGGGGGAAGTACGGTGTAGCCGGGATGGGGGGTTATCCAAGGGAATTTGCTTATTTTACAACCCCCTTTTGTCGCTTACGCGACATTTTCCCCACAAGGGGGACAAATAATAACGGCCCTAACATATCAACTTTTTTGACCATTAGACCGGAATCTTCAACGCTTTTAACGACACATAAAGACGATTATCTCCTATTGAGTACCCGCCCAAAAGCGTCTTATAACGTTTTTTGCTATACTATAGATACAATTTGATCTGTTTTTGGAACCGTACGAAGAATACGGGACACAGTTTTTAGCTGTGCCGAGAGACGCCAAAGAACCGCCTAACCAAGGCGCAAAACAAACGGACTAATTACCCGCACGTTTTGTGCTGAATGTTTATCGTTTTGTGGTAAACTACGGCTGTTTATGTATGAGGTCGTCTCTCGGGCTCAACGTGTCAGCCGTTTTTGTTGGTTTCCTAAGCAACCAAATTGAAATTACATTAGGAGACAACAAAATGAAAAAAAGTAGAAAACGGGGTTTCACCCTCATCGAACTACTGGTAGTAGTTCTTATCATCGGTATTTTGGCGGCGGTAGCCCTGCCGCAATACCAAAGGGCGGTGGAGAAATCGCGCGCAATGCAAGGGATAAGCATGCTTTCTTCAATTGCCAAAGCGTATGAACTTTACTATTTAGCCAACGGCGTATATGCTACCGAATTTGAAGAATTGGACGTAGAGATTCCCTTTAATGGAAGTACTAAATTTGTAGATAATTCGGGTATTGATACCCGGTCCAATAAAGACTGGTCTTTTCAAATTGAAAAAACCGGAAATGGCACTACGTTGTATGCAGCACGTATTGAGGGAAGATACAAGGGGGCTGGGTTTATATATTTTGCTTCAAATGATAATTCATCTGTGCAACAAAAACAACTTCAATGCTTTGAGCGCAAAGATGCCGCCAAGTTTCTTTTTGATGAGGATTTGCCACACGGTGCTTACTGCGGGCACATTATGCACGCTGCCTTCTATCTAGACGCTGCATATGGTCGTTACTATAAGTTGCCCTAATCCTTAATGTAGTTCCGGATACAGTGGGAATTTTTGTAAAAATTCCTTCACTTGCGCGGCAATGTGCGCTAAATGGGTGTCGTCTTCATGATGCGTAAGTGCGTCGTCAATAAAGGCGGCTACTTGTTTCATATCCGTTTCCTTCATGCCGCGCGTGGTGATAGCCGGCGTGCCAATGCGTAGCCCGCTAGTGACAAACGGTTTTTCCGGATCAAAGGGAATGGTGTTTTTGTTGGCGGTGATGCCCGCTTTGTCTAGCGCGGCTTCGGCCACTTTGCCCGTCATTTTTTTGTTACGCAAATCTATACACATCACATGGCAATCCGTGCCGCCCGCTACTAAACGGTAGCCGCGGTTTTGAAGTTCCTTGGCAAGGGCTTGCGCGTTAAGTTTAATTTGGTGTTGATAGGTTTTAAACTGCGGTTTTAACGCCTCGCCAAAACAAACCGCTTTGCCGGCAATCACGTGCATCAAAGGACCGCCCTGCGCGCCAGGAAACACGGCCGAGTTAATGGCTTTGGCTAAACTTTCTTTGCACAAAATAAGGCCACCGCGCGGCCCGCGTAAGGTTTTGTGCGTAGTGGTGGTTACTACGTCGGCATACGGCACAGGGGACGGATATTCACCTGCCGCCACCAGACCGGCATAGTGCGCAATATCACACGCTAAATACGCCCCGCAAGAATCGGCAATTTTGCGCAGTTTTTTCCAATCGAAAATACGGGAATAGTTAGATGCACCCGCCATAATAAGTTTAGGTTTGTGCGCTAAGGCCAGTTTGGCGGCTTCTTCGTAATCAATTTCTTCTGTGTCGGGGCGGACGTTCATGGCAATGATGTTATAGAGTTTGCCCGAAAAATTTAAGGGGTGCCCGTGCGTTAAGTGCCCGCCGTGGGAAAGGTTTAATCCTAGGACAGTGTCGCCCGGTTTTAACAGGGCAAAATAAACGGCCATATTGGCTTGCGCGCCGGAATGCGGCTGCACGTTGGCGTGCTCGGCCCCGAAGAGTTTTTTGGCGCGTTCAATGGCTAGCGTTTCCACTTGGTCTACAAATTCGCACCCGCCGTAGTAGCGTTTGCCGGGGTAGCCTTCGGCGTATTTGTTGGTTAAAATAGATCCTTGCGCTTGCATGACAGCTAAAGAAGTGAAATTTTCGGAGGCAATCAGTTCCAGTTTTTCGCGCTGGCGGGCAAGCTCCTTAGAGAGAGCAGCAAAAACTTCCGGGTCGGTTTGTTGCAAGTTGGGATACATATAAAATCCTCCAAAATTTTTATTTAAAATTGTGTCGTTATTTATTATAATTTACTAAATAGAAGTATCAAAAATCTAGTATGAGGTGAAATCAAAAATGGCAAAATTAACTAAAAAAGACTTTCTCAAAAATACCATCAAACACATTGATATGAAAAAATACAATGTGGTACCTATGGTGGAAGCATTTGAGAATATGGCCTACGCCTCCCGCGAAGTGGCCCGGGCAAGCAAAATCTACAACATGATGCTTAACGACAAAAATTGCTCCGTTATTTTGTGTATTGCGGGTTCTTTGATTTCCGCCGGGATGAAAAAAATCATCGTGGATATGATTCAAAACCACATGGTGGATGCCATCGTATCTAACGGCGCCAACATTGTAGACCAAGACTTTTTTGAAGCACTCGGTTTTAAGCACTATATTGGCACACCGTACAATCAAGACGATAACCTCTTGCGCGACTTGCACATTGACCGCATTTACGATACCTATATCGATGAAGACCAATTAAAAGTATGCGACGAAACCATCTATAAAATTTGCAACGCTTTAGAGCCGCGCCCGTATTCTTCCCGCGAGTTTATTTGGGAAATGGGCAAATGGCTTGAGAAAAAAGGCAAAGGCAAAGACTCGGTGGTTTACAACGCCTATAAATATGGCGTGCCGATATTTGTGCCGGCTTTTAGCGACTGCTCGGCCGGGTTTGGTTTTGTAATGCACCAAGCGGAAAACCCGACGGCGCATATTTCCATTGACAGTGCCAAAGATTTCTTGGAACTGACCAAAATTAAAATGAAAGCCAAAGAAACGGGCCTTATGATGTGGTCCGGCGGTGTGCCGAAAAACTTTGCGCAAGATACTGTAGTAGCGGCCGAAGCCTTGGGCGCGGAAATCCCCATGCACAAATATGCCGTGCAAATTACCGTGGCTGACGTGCGCGACGGGGCGTTATCCGGCTCTACGTTAAAAGAAGCTTCCAGCTGGGGGAAAGTATCCACCGCACTGGAACAAATGGTTTACGGCGAATGTACCACGCTTATCCCGCTGATTATCGGCTATGGATATCACAAAGGTGCGTGGAAAAAACGCAAAGCCACCAACTACGTTAAATTCTTGCAAGATCAGGACGCTAAGGCGGCCCAAACCAAAAAAACCAAATAATGTAGTTCCATGCGTTTAAAAACTGCGCTTGTTAGTTTGATACTGCTCTGCCCGTGTGCTTTATGCTACGGGCAGTTGCGTTTTGCAAGCGTAGGGGGCGAAAAAGGATACTCCGCCATGCGCGCCAGTTACGAGGCAAACCTGGATAACGGCTGGATTTTAACCCCTAAATATGGCTACTACCGCATGAGCGATAAAGAAATTGATGAGGCGGGGTCCACTTCGCGCTATGAACTGCAAGTACGTTATGAACTAACCGATACGTGGGACGTACTGGCAGAGCTGGGGCTGCAACCCCAGGCGGTAGGGTATGAGTCGGTGTTGTATCAGGCGGGCGTGCGGTGGCTGCCGTTTTATTACTGGGCTGGTATGAAAAATCCGGTTTTGACCGCTAAATTTGGGCAAGAACGCTACCGCAGTTACGTAAATGTAGAAGGAAACGATTTGCCGCAGGGAGCGTTTCGACAAGTGGGAACGCGGACCCAGCTGGAAGGGGAAGTGGATGTGTGGCGGCTTCACTTGCAGGGAACCTGGCAGAAAGTGATAAAATATAGTAGCCGGGTGCCGGAAAATGTAACTTTTAGTTGGGCCGACGTTCCGTATATGACGGCCGTTATGCAAGGATTTTTAAAAGATGCCTACGCGGTGCGCGTAAGCTATCCGTCCCGGATTATTACACCGTATGCGTCCTTGGTGCGCTATCACTATGACCAGCGCCGCCAAGTGGCTAGTGCCGTAAGCGCCGGCTTACATGTACGGTTGTGGGACGTGGAAGTTTCCGGCGGGATTGAAGTGTTTGAACCCCGGCGGGAAGAAAACCGTAAAACGTATTTTTCACTTTCTATGGAAGTGCCTTTGTAAGGAGTTGCATGAACACACCTAATGTACATTTTAATGTAGATGAAAAGAGGGTTTCCTTGGCGGTGTTTTTAACCCGGTTACTAGCAGGCATTACGCTACTGTATATGAGTATAGGGTGTTTGCTGTTTTACCGCGAGTTTTTATTTAATGCTGCGGCTTTGAGTATCCCGGTAGGGGTGGCGCTTGGCTGGGTGGTGATTGAATTGTTTGCGGCACTTTTACTACTGCTGGGATGGTTCACCCGGTGGGCGGCGGGGATAGCTGTGTTATGCACCAGTGCCCTGGGGATCGTGTTTTTTGCCGCTAATTTTAATAAAGTATATGTAGCACTGATTTTGCTGTTAATTGCGGCATTGTTGCCGGCTTGGCTCATCGGGCCGGGACGGATTAGTTTGGATTTTGCCCACGCGCGGCGCCGCGTGGAGAAAGAATTTAGAGGTTAATTATGGAAAATACGGCTTATGTGAGTTTAGCAAATAAATATCGTCCCCAGACGTTTGAAGATATGGTGGGGCAGGAGAGTATTTCCAAAACCTTACAAAATGCGTTAAAACTGGGGCGTATTGGCCATGCGTATTTGTTTTACGGACCGCGCGGTTGCGGTAAAACTACCACGGCACGTATTTTGGCCAAAGCCTTAAACTGTACCGGAAACGGAGACGGCCCTACCGCACAGCCGTGCGGTAAATGTCCGCAATGCTTGGAAATTGCCCAGAGTGCCGATTTGGATGTATTAGAGCTAGATGCCGCCAGCAACACCCAAGTAGAAAAAGTACGTGAAGCCATTATTGATACCGTGGCGTTGGCCGCCAGCCGTGACCGTTTTAAAGTGTTTATTTTAGACGAAGTACACATGCTTTCGGCTAGCTCTTTTAATGCGCTACTAAAGACCATTGAAGAACCGCCGGCCCACGTAGTATTTATTTTGGCAACTACAGAAAAGCACAAAGTGCCCGCTACCATTGTAAGCCGCTGCCAGACGTTTCGGTTTCGGCCGCTAACGGTAGATGAAATTAGTGCGCATTTGCTAGATATTTGCGGGGCGGAAAATATTGATTTGTCCCCGCAGGCGGCTAAACTGATTGCTAAAAATGCCGGCGGGGCCATGCGCGACGGGCTTACCTTATTAGACCGCGCCATTGCGTATGCCGGCGATCACATAGAGGAAAAGGCCGTTGGTGAAATGTTGGGGCTTACGTCGGCTGAATTATTAACGGATGCCATTGCGGCCTTGTGCCACAAAGATAACGCGCAAATGCACCGCGTGTTTGAAACCTTGCAGGCTGAAGGTTTTGACGCAAACACTTTTTTAAAGGATTTGAAAAATGCATTAGGCGATTTATTCTATTTTACCTTGGGGCAGGGAACAGAGCCGTTTGCCGGAGCTAAACAACTGGTGGACGGAATTTCTTCCGGCTTTTTAGCGCGGCTAACGCGTAAATTAAATAAACTAATTGACGAGGTAAAATTTTCCGACAATGCCCTAGTCAGTGCGGAAGTGGGCTTATTTACCATTATGGACAGTGTACTAGACATTGACGGATTTATCCGCCGCTTAGAAGCCCTGGAACGCGGGGAGACGTTGCCTCCTTCTACGCCCTCTGTACCGCCAACGCGTAAAGCGGATACAAAGGCTGCTGACGTGAAAAAACCATCAGTACAAAAAATGGTGGCAGCTGAGCCTGTAACGGTAAAGAGTACTGCTGTGGTGGAAAAATCGGTCCCCGTGCAAGAAGTGATTCCTGCTCAAGAAGCACCGTTGCCTGCACTAGACAAGAAAATTTCCAACCGGCACGTGTGGGACAAAATGATGGTGAAATTTGAAACGAGTCCATTTGTGTATGACGTGCTGATGAACTCGTCTGTAGAATTTACCACCGAAAATGACTGGACGCTTACGTTTGCCCCGGGCAAAGAGTTTTACCAAATCCCTGCGCAAAATAAGCTAGCTGAATTGTCCGCGGCTGCCAGTGAATTAAGCGGACGAAAAATTACGATTTCTTTAGCGGGGAACAAGGCAACAACCTCCCCTGCTTCTACAAAAACTACTACTCAAAAAAAACCGGTAAAAGCACAGGCACAAGCTGTTATTTCCGATGAGGAACCGTTTGCCGAAGGACCGTTTGAAGCGCAAGCGGTTACGCCGCCCAGTGACGCGCCCGAAGAAGTACAAGGAATTTTGGAAATTTTCCCCGGGGAGTTGATTGCCTAGTATGCAGCATCTAGACCGCTTAGTACGTGCGCTGCGCAGACTGCCGGGGGTAGGCCCGCGGCAGGCCGAGCGTTTTGCGGCGTATTTTTTGCGGGCTAGCCAAGGCGAAGTGGAAGAATTTATTACGGCACTTGGAGAGATGAAGGCTTCAGTGGTGCTTTGCCCGCAATGCTTTGCTTATAGCGAAAACGACTTGTGCGACATCTGCCGCGATACCGACCGCGACGCTACCAAAATTTGTGTGGTGGAAGATCCGCAGGATATTGAAGCAATTGAAAAAACCGGTGCGTATAAGGGGTTCTACCACGTGCTACATGGAGCTATTTCCCCCATGGAAGGACGCGGGGCTGAGCAAGTAAAAGTGCGTGAACTTTTGGCGCGTGTGCAGCGCGCTAATCCCGCTATCGAAGAAATCATCATTGCCACCGACCCCGACAGCGAAGGCGAAACCACCGCCCTCTATTTGGCCGATTTATTGCGCGGCCAGGTGCCGCACATTACGCGCATTGGGTATGGAGTGCCGCTGGGCGGAGATATTGATTATATGGACGAGATGACGCTGGGGTATTCGCTCAAAGGACGGACTAAAATTTAACAACTTTCCGGTGAAGTTGCGCTTGGGGAGACCAACAATTTGACAAATCAGGGTACTGATAGACTACCCGGTGAAGTTTTGAAAAATCATCTTATCCTCTATGAGCCTTGGGAGGCACGATGACTTTTATAAAGTAAGGTACTGATAGATTTTCCCGGTGTGTTTTGATCTTAACTTCCGTTCGCTTGAAATTATGTAATATAATTAAAAAGCATTCAATTAAAATCTTGGCTTCTTGCTTATGCACCTTGATGTTTATAAACGTCCGCTGTTTCTGTTTTTACTCGCGCTAATTATCGGGTTGGTTCTTTTTTATAAACCCGCCCCGACAACGACAGATGTTTTCCATTTCATCCCTCAAAAAGATGTCACGCTTGTGGGGCGGGTGGAACGCTTTTATACCGCGAAACCTACGTCTAATAATGTAATCGTAAAAGTAGTTACGGTGGACGGGAAACCGGCCACAGGCTACGTATATGCGCGGCTTAAAAATATGCGTCCGCAATGGAAAGACACCCTGGAAATTGCCGGACGTTTGCAAGAGCCGTATGGAACGGAATTACTGGGCAATTTTAATTGGCGCAACTATTTGGCGTACAAGCACGTATTTACGGAAATTAAAAGTGACGACGTGCACATCGTAAAACCCGCTGCGTGGTTTTACCGCGTACTGCGTAGTGTGCGGGAAGATATCCTACGCGTGTTTGCCCGGTCTTTCCCTGACGAGCTAGCACCCATTGCAGGTGGGGTGTTACTAGGTGAGCGGGGCGAATTATCCCCGGAGCTTTTTGCAGCGTTTCAGGATAGCGGGGCCATTCACTTATTAGTAGCGTCCGGCGGAAATGTGGGGTTTGTGACGCTGATGACGTTGGCGTTGTGCGGGCTGTTTGGGTTAACCCGGCGCAAGGCGTTGTGGGCGGCCCTTTTGGTGGCAGGTATTTATACGCTCATTGCCGGGGCAGATGCCCCGCTCATGCGCGCGTATTTTATGACCGTCTGCGCGTGCGGGGGATATTATCTGGGGCGTAATAGCGGCGTGTGGCAGGGACTGGTGTTATCGTGCGTGATTATTTTGTTAGTTTATCCGGCCTCGCTTTTTGAGACGGGGTTTCAAATGTCTTTCTTAGCTACGGCCGCACTAATTATTTGTCTAACTAATTACCCTATCCCCTATCGGTGGCCCAAGTGGGTGCGGTTCTTTGCGCAAATTTTTATGGTGACTCTGGCCGTGCAGCTAGCACTTTTGCCTATTTTTGCCAACGTGTTTTATAAAGTTTCGCTTACAGGACTAGTGGCCAATATGCTCCTAGTGCCGTTGGCCTCTATCCTACTAGGGCTGAGCTTTGCCTATTATGTGTGTAGTTTGTGCCACGTGGGGATATTGCTCTATTACCCGACGGTGTTTTGTTTGCAGTTGTTTAAATACTTGGTGGAGTTCTTTGCTGCAGTTCCGTTTTCGGCTGTGCCAGTTACCGCGTGGGGGACAGGGACAATGGTGGCGTATTATGCGGGACTATTTTGGCTATTACATGCGCGTGTGAAAGGGTTTTACAAAAAAGGAGGGATTGCCACCGGAATTGTGATTGTAAGCGCGTTGGGGTGGCAAGCAGTGACTGGTTCGCACGATAAAGTATACCTTTTGGATGAGTGGTACAAAAGCGTAGCGATTGTACAGCTTAAAAATGACGACGTGTTTGTAGTGGGGGGTACATTGGCACCAGAAAAAATCAAAAATGCTTTATATAAGATAGGACGCAAACAAGCTACCGCTGTGCTGCTTAACGCGCCGGATTCTAAAAAATACGATTATCAAACTTTGGCGCCTACCGTGCTACACGCGTTTGCGGATGTGTGGGCGGAAGATACACTAAAATTGGGCAAAACCACCGTGCGCGCTACGTGGGGGATGCATGTAACAAAAGAGGGGCGGATATGGTACAATACGGGATATACAGGCAGTAAGAAAGATGAACTTTCTTATTGTTTTACGACGAAGAAAATACCGGAGTTTTGTGTAGGAGCCGGGGCGCGGTTTGTGCACACAGCGCACGGAATTGTTCCGGCAGACGTTAATCAAACCGTGGAAGTGAAACTATGAAAAATACATTTGATGAACACCAACATTTTTTATTAGAAGCTATTAAAGAAGCCCGCAAAGGAATGCGAGAAGGGAAAGGAGGCCCGTTTGGGGCCGTCATCGTAAAAAACGGGAAAATTATTGCGCGCGGGTGCAACCAAGTCACTTCCACCAATGACCCAACGTGTCACGCAGAAGTGGATGCGATCCGTAAGGCGTGTGCGAAATTAAAAAGTTTTGAACTCAAAGATTGTGTGATTTATGCCTCGTGCGAGCCGTGCCCCATGTGCTTGGGTGCTATTTACTGGGCGCGCCCCAAGGCCCTTTACTTTGCGGCGGACCGCTTGCGCGCGGCGGCTTCTAACTTTGATGACGCGGTGATTTATAAAGAAGTGCCGCTTCCACCCGGCAAACGCTCCCTGCCTACGGTGTGTATAGAAGTGCCGCAGCGCAATGAGCCTTTTGACGAGTGGGACGCTAAAAAAGATAAGACGGAGTATTAGCCCCGTAAGATATTCTAAAAAGCTATAATATGGCTATGCCCCAATACTTGGCCGATATTAAATCAACCGAATTTTTCTTAAACGACGCCGAGGCGCACCACGCGTGCGCCGTGGCGCGCCATAACGAGGGAGATATCATCCGCGTGTTTGACGGTACCGGCAAACAGTTTAGGGGGCGGATTGATAAAATTCAAAAAAAATTTGTGCGCGGCACGTTGTTAGAACCGTGTAAGGTAGAGCGCGTGCCGCTCAACTTGACGCTGGCATTTGTGCCCAATTCCCGCAGCGGACTAGAGGAAGTGCTAGACAAAGGCACGCAGTTGGGCGTTGGCGCCTTTTTGCCGTTAATTTCGGCGCGTAGTGAATATGACGTGCTGAAAAAATACGACGGGAAAAATGACCGTTGGCACCAAATTATGGTGTCTGCCTGCAAGCAGTGTAATACGCCGTTTATCCCTACGATTTTGCCCCCTGTAAAATTTACGCAAGCTATTGCCGATAAAACACCTTCGCTTTTAGCTTATGAGGCGGAACATACCCACACCCTAGCGTGGGGGATGGAACAGTTGCAACACCCCAAAGAGGTGCGCGTGTATATCGGCCCGGCGGGCGGGTGGACGGAAGAAGAAGTGGCCCTGGCGCAAGCGCAAGGGGTTTTGCCTGTTACGCTAGGCGTGAATATTCTGCGTGCGGAAACGGCGTGCATCGCAACGGCGGCTAAACTGTTATGAGCACTTTTTTTATTAAAACGTTCGGCTGCCGTGTTAATCAAGTAGAAAGCCAAGCTATTTTGGAACAATTTAAACGCAGCGGTTTTATACCGGCTGAAAATTTTGAAACGGCGGATATTTGTTTATTAAATACCTGTACGGTTACCCACCAAGCCGATAAAGATGTGGAAAAGTTAATCCGTCAAATTTTGCGCCGTAATCCGTCGGCACGTTTGGTGCTAACGGGGTGCTACGCCGCGGCACATAAAGAACATATTTTGGCTACTTTTCCAACGGCGGAAATTGTGGGAAAGTATGACTTGGGGCGGGTGTTATTTAACCAAGAGGACGTGTGTTGGACGGTGTCCGGCCATGAGGGGCACAGCCGCGCGTTTGTGAAAATTCAGGACGGGTGTGATAATTTTTGCTCGTATTGCATTGTGCCGTATGCGCGCCCTGTAAAGCGGTCTAAACCGGTGCAAGACGTGCTGGCCGAAATTGTGCAACTCGTGCAAAATGGGTTTTTGGAAATTGTGCTTACCGGCATTAACATTGGCAATTTTAAGTGCCCGCAAACGGGGGCCGATTTGGCAGCGTTGTGTGCGCAAATTGCCCGGCTGCCGGGGACGTTTCGCATTCGGTTTTCTTCCATTGAACTACCCACGGTAACCGACGGTGTGATTGCGCACATGCATGAACATCCGGTGCGGTTTTGTAATTATTTCCATTTGCCGCTGCAGGCCGGGTGCGACAAAATTTTAAAAGATATGAACCGCCATTATACGACGGCCGATTACGCCAAGCGCGTGGCAGATTTGCGCCGAGAAGTGCCGCAAATTGGCATTTTTGCCGACGTGATTGCCGGGTATCCTACCGAAACGGAAGCAGATTTTGAGGCGACGTATCAGTTTATTAAAGCGCAACAACTGGCCGGACTACACGTGTTTAGCTATTCCCCGCGCCCTGGTACACCGGCGGCTAAACTGCCGCAACTACCGCACGAAGAAATTAAACGGCGCGCGGATAAACTGCGTGACTTAGATAAGCAGTTGCGCGCCAATTTTGCGGCGTCTTTCATTGGCACGGAACAGATGGTATTTGTGGAAGAAAAAAAAGGATTACACGTGCATGGTATTACGTCTAATTTCCAACCAGTGTTGCTGCCGGAACATGGCCAAGCCCACGGCCTAGTGCGCGCAAAAATTACCCGGGCAGAGCACAACTTGTGCTACGGGGAAGTACTCTAATCCATGATCCAGTAACCACCACTAAAGTCTGGGTCTAGGGAATGACTAAAAGGTTTACACTCTTCCTCTGTGCCACGGCACCACCGGCGGGTGGCCTCGAATTCAAACCTTGGCCAGCTCCCATCTACGGGAACTGCATAACAATCAGTTGTATTATGATGACAGTAATAACGATAATATCCCGACGGGAATTCAATATCTAATGCGGTTAAATCATTGGCATAAGATCCGTTGGCTAAATAAAAAGCGTGTTGCGCGCGAAGGATTGCTTTTAAATTGGTAATAGCTTCCACGGCCCGTGCCTTTTTGACGGCTTTTTGATACTGCGGCAGAGCTACGGCGGCGAGGATGCCGATGATGAGTACCACGACCAAGAGCTCTATGAGGGTGAAACCATGGCGGACCACATACGGCATTATCCCGCAGGATTTTTTTGCGGGACACCCGTGCGGGCCCGCCCCTATACCCCGCATACCAACACTGCGGGGTGACGAGGGGCGGGGAGCATGATTGAAATTACTGGTTACCCTTGCAGGGAAGGAGGCCTGCAGGGTTCGGGGATCTTCCACGCACTTATTTAATAAGCAATTTTTCTTAATTTTACAACGGCAAGCGTTGTAGATTCCCGATAAGGGCGTTCGGAAATGACCCTTATTTTTAATATTTTTATTTTCTTGTTGCATATGTTCTCCTTATATTTGTCAGGTTCACACCTGACCTACATGAATTTCAATTTTTCGCGGTTTTTGGAAAACGTATGCAAAACGACTGATATACTTATGGAATAATCACAGAACACAAATATAACAGCCGTAGCTCTCACTATAAAATGAGAAACATTAAGCATAACACACTAGGTTTGCAATTTCTAGTAGCGTTATGCCTATAAATCGGCTGTTTCTGGCGTGATTATTCCCCCTTGCGGGTTCTGCGTTTCTTAAACGCTTCCAAAAACAGATTAAATTGTAAGTTTAGTATAACAAAAAAAGGAGAACGGAGCTAGAGGGTAATAGGTAATGTGCCATGGGGGTTAAATTCACCCATCAGGCATTCCGCCGCCGCTTGCTGAAATAAGGGAGAGGGACTAAAGGCAAATAATTTGCCGTCCGTGGGGACATCACTGGCCATCCAGGGATTTGCAAAGCAAATAAGGGCGGAATGTTGCGTGTGTTGCAACGCCGAAAGCACTTGCGCTTTTTCATCTGCTTCTAACCCAATTTTTCCTGAAAAAGGTTTATAGCGCCGCCAAAATAAAATGAGTAAATGTTCTGCCTCGGTTTGGAAAGGTTCCGTTACTACACCGTAGGCGCGCAGCGTGTCAAAAAAGGGAACGGAAGAAATGTTTTCGTCGTTACCAATTTCTAAATAGTGTACAGTTTCACCGGGATCAATGGCGGGAATAAAACCTGTTTGTACCAGGGCTTGATGGGCCGTGCGGATGGAAAAATCGCTAGGGATAAACGGCGTTTTTTTGGCGGTGGCGGCTAGTTCATCGGCTTGCGCGCAAAGGCTGTTTAGTGTGTGCTGAAGGTGCTTTAACATGTCATCTGCAAAGACTTGCTTCCTTAAAAATTCAATGAGTTCAAGCGGCTTTTCAGGTACCAACAAAATATGGGCCCCGGCGTCTAGCGCTTGTAAAGCGGCTGCTTTTTCATCCCCTAGCGCCTTCATTAACAGTGCATCTGTACAGACGCAACGGGTAAAACCCAGATCTCTTTGCAATAAATCATGGATGACGGTTTTGGAAAGAGAGGCCGGGTTTTTATCGTCCAGCGCGGGGACTAATAAGTGGCCAATCATTACGCTATCTGCCTGGGGTAGTAATTCTTTAAAGGGAAGTAGCGAAGTGCTTTGTAATAATGAGAGCGTTTCCGTGACGACCGGCATAGCTAAGTGAGAATCGGTCGTGGTATTGCCATGGCCCGGGAAATGCTTTAAACAATTAAGTGCACCCCCGTCTTTGAGCCCGCGCATAAACGCACCTGCTAGGCGGGTAACCTGTTGGGGATCGGCCCCGAAAGAACGTGTGTTTACAATGGGATTAGCGGCATTGTTGGCTAAATCTACGACGGGAGCAAAGACCCAATCTACCCCAATGTGCAGTGCTTCACGCGCCGTGATAAACCCTTTTTCGTAGGCGAGCGTTTCGCTACCGGCAGCACCCAGGGCCAGGTTGGAAGGCAGTAGCTCGGTATCCGGCAACCAACGGCCCAGACCGTCTTCATAATCGGCCGCAATTAAAATGCGCGCAAGCGCAGAGGCCGCGCGTAATTTGCGCGTTAAGGTGGCTACGGCTGTTTTGGTGCCGCCGTACAGACAAAAACCACCCACCCCTTGGCGGGCTAGTTCCAGGGCTTCTTCTTCAGAGGTTTTGCCAAACCAAAAACCGGGAAATACAAGCCGGGCTATATTCATCATCGTGTTACCTTCCCTAAAATAGCATTTTTAACAGCACCCGTGGCACGGGCGCAATGATTTACGCGGCGCTTTAGATTGAGCCACGCAAACAGGGCGAATGCGGCGGCTTCTTTAGCTTGCGGATCAATGCCGTAAGAAACAGAAGTGGTAATTTTGAGGTGCGGTAAAAGTTCACGCAAATAGATTACTAACGTTTGATTGTAATAACCCCCGCCGGAGATAACGATTTCTTGCTGTGCAGATTTCGGTACAAATTGAGTAATACTGCGCGCAATAGCGGCGGCGGTAAAATACGTAAGGGTGGCTAACAAATCGCGCCCCGTTACGTGAGAAAAATAATGGTTTAAATACGCACGGCCAAAAGTGTTTTTGTCTAAACTTTTAGGGGGCTTTTGGGTGAAAAATTTTTGCTTAAGAAGTTTGTCTACCAGTGTTTTATCGGGCGTACCCCGGGCGGCCAGTGCGCCGTTTTTATCAAACGGTTTGTGAAAGTGCTGCTGACAGGCCAGGTCTATTAACGTGTTACCCGGGCCGCAATCAAAACCAAGGAGGGGCTGGTTTTTACCGACAAGTGAAAGATTGGAAATGCCGCCTATGTTAAGCAGTATTTTGGGGGTTTTTCCTTGCCCCCACCTATACTGGTCAAAAAACGGCATTAAGGGGGCTCCTTCGCCACCTAAGGCAATATCCATGGCGCGAAAATCACTCACTACCGGCACGCCCAAGGCGGCTGCCAAAAAAGACGGTTCCCCCAGTTGCAATGTGTTGGGAATTTTATCATGCGGGCCGTGATAAATTGTTTGCCCGTGCATGCCAATAGCGGTCAGTTGTGTGGGGGTTAATTTAAAATCTTTTAAAAAACGGGCTACCATTTTGGCATACAAAGTACCAATCTCATAGTGTAATTGGCTTAATTGCGGTGCTGTTAATGTGTATGCATATAACAATTTTTGTTGAAAAGAGGAGGAATACGGATAATTTTTAAAATGCACTACTTTAAATGGACGAATTTGCACGGCGGCTATGGTAAGACCGTCGGCACTGGTGCCGCTCATCAGACCCAATACCAGTTTAGTCATCTAGTGCCTCCGCTAAAAACCCGCGAGCTTTTTGCAATGCTTTTTGCGCGTGCGCGCACGTGCAATTTTTGCGGTGCATGACAATGGCGGTTTTAACATTTTTGCCGGACGTTATAAGTAATTTATGCGCGGTTTTTTCATCCGTGTGGGCAACTGCGCAGATTAAACGTATGGCACGCGCCATTAATTTTTGATTGGTAGGTCGTACGTCCACCATTAAATTGCCGTAGGTTTTGCCGCATAGCGTCATTGCACCCGTAGTAATGGCGTTCAAGGCCATTTTGGTGGCGGTGCCCGCTTTTAAGCGCGTAGAACCGGTGAGCGCTTCCGGCCCGGTAGGTAGAAAAATGTGTGTTTGGGCGTACTGGGTGTGAGCGTTTTGATTGCAGGAAATAAGCGCTGTGTGGGCGCCTAGTTGTAGGGCTTTTTTGAGCGCGCCTTGTACATAAGGCGTGTTGCCGCTAGCGGCTAAACCGATGACATAATCACCCGGTTTTGCTTTTTGCGCAATTTCCTTGGCGCCTTGTGCGGCGTTATCTTCCGCGCCTTCTTGGGAGCGGAAGACTGCTTTCTTGCCACCGGCAATTAAGCCGATAATTTGAGATGGCTTTGTCCCAAACGTGGGGACGCATTCTACCGCTTCTAAAATTCCTAATCGGCCGCTGGTACCTGCCCCGATAAAAATAATTTTGTGTTTTTCGGTATAGGTGCGCGCCGCTTGCACCATAACCGCGGCAATTTCTTTATGCGCACTTTTTACGGCACGGGCCGCGTTGAAATCTTCCGCGTTAAATACACGCGCTAAGGCAAGCGGCGTTTTTTTATCTAGCCCTTGGGTGCGCGGATTTATTTGTTCGGTCGTGGGAAGTTGGGTTTTCATTGGGGCTCCTGCTGCGCGGCTTCGGCCTCGTCAATAGCGTGAATGTGAAAGCACAACGGCACAATAGCAAAAGTAACTAAACTAATTACAAAGGCGACGGTGAAAAAGGTTTGATAGCCCAGGAGTGTTTGCATTTTGCCAGATAGCATGGAAGGAACCATCATGCCTAGGGCCATAATACCTGTGGAAATAGCATAGTGGGAAGTTTTGTAAGTCCCTTGCGAGACGTACATAATAAATACGGTAAGCGCCATCATAGCTAGGCCGTAGCCAAAGTTTTCTAGTGTCAAGAGCGCCGCAACCGTAGCTACCCCGGGCCGCGCGGCCGCTAAATAAACATAAAAAATATTAGGGAGCACGAGCGCAATGGCAAACGGCCAAATACATTTTTTAAACCCAAATTTTCCTAGCAGCCAGCCGCCTACTAAATTGCCGGCGATAATGGCTCCTAAACCCAACGTGCCTTTAATCAGGCCGTACTCTTGCATGGAGAGCCCTAGCGCACCGTCCGCTACGGGCTTTAATAAAAAAAGCGGAACGGTTTTTTCTAAAAGTGCTTCGCCAAAGCGGTACAATAAAATAAAAAGCAAAATAGAAATAATATTGGACTGCGTGAAATAACTAGAAAAGGATTCCTTCCAAGCGGTCGTTTGCGTTTTTTGGACGGGTTTATCCTCTTGGGGGCGTGGTAAAATAGCGGTGTGATAAGCGGCGCACAACCCAAAAAAAGCAGCTAGTCCGCCAAAAAAGACGGCCCAGTTATACGGTTGTGTGACTCCCCAAGTTTCTAAGAAACCAACGAGCGAAATGAGTAGCCCACTTCCCAAAATCATAGCAATACGATAAAAAATAGTGCGAATCCCTACAAAATAACCTTGCTGTTGCGGGGTAAGAGCAAGTAGATAATAGCCGTCGGTGGCGATATCTAACGTAGCAGAAACAAACGCGCCCAGGAGAAACCCCATAAGCGAAAGCACAAAGAAGGAATGTGAAGTTTGGGGCGCGTGTGACAAGGCGTACCAAGTAATCAAGGCAGACAATGTTAAAAATACGATCCCCATACCGGTTTGCATGGCAAGTAACCAACGGCGTTTGGTAGAGCGGGCATCCACCAGTGGACTCCAAAACATTTTTAAGACCCAGGGCAAATAGAGCCAGCCCGTCCATAGGGTAATTTGGTCGTTGGAGTAGCCTAGTGCCCCATAAAGCAGTACCGAAACCGTGTTAATGACGATATAGGGAAATCCTTCCGCCAAATAAAGCGTAGGGATGAAAGACCAAGGAGTTTTGCTCATTTTAAAGAAAGTCCTCCCCCTAAAATACGCGCAATGGGACGGGTGGTCTCGTGCTGTTCCAAAATCATTTTAATAATAGCGGTAAGCGGGACGGCCAGTAACGCGCCCATTACCCCCCATACAAGGGCCCAAAAAATTAAACAGGCTACCACGACAATGGGATCCAAATTCATGCCCTTTCCCAGCCATTTGGTTTCTAAAATGTTACCTACAATGAAGTGGACGGCTGTAAGTAAAGCAACTACCAGCAGCATGTGCCAATCAAACCCGTATTGTAAGAAAAGCACGGGCAGCGGCAATAACGTGGCAATGAGAGGACCAATGTTGGGAATGAAATTTAAAATAAACGTGAGTACTGCCAGCATAAGGGCCAGTTCGGTTTTGGTAGATGTAAGTACAATCCACGTACAACCTGCTGCTAATAACGACACCCCGATTTTAACCATTAAGTAAAGTGAAATTTGCCGTTGGACGGTGCCTACAAAAGCGGGTTTTTCGGCGGAGGCATTCCCCATAAACATAAAAATTACAAACAACGTAATTAAAATGATGTTGGTAAATAAAGATACGATTAGTCCCCCTACACTTTTGACCATATTAAAAACAGGCAATTTGGCGAGAGTTTCCGTCACAAAATCAGCATTGATGTTAATGTGGTAGTTGGCGGCTTTGTTGAGGATCCAATCCAAACTATCATTTAAACGGTCTGTATAAATATCTGCGCCGGAAACAAAGCTTTCAATAGAGCTGGAAATAAAAGAAGCTGTCATAATAGTGAGTGTCATAAAGGTAACGAAGCTAAGCGTTAAGCCAATCCCGTAAGGAACTTTCCACTTGCGGCTAAGCCATGTAGCCAGGGAGTTAGCTAACATATAGAAAAATAAGGCAATCACAAACGGCATTAGTACCGTTTTAGTGTAAACTAACACCCATGTGGAAGCGCTAGCGGCTAGAATCATTAAACAAATGGTATTAATTAGGGCAAACTTAGAGGGGGGTTGTTGGTTCATAAAATCTCCTTGTTTTTAGTATAGCAAAAATTATAAAAGGTGAGAACGCGTAAATAGACCGCAGGAAGAGGGGGCTTTTCAAAGAAAGAAAAAATAAGGTATAATAACCCTATAGGTTTAAGGGCAGTTGGCGCAGCGGTAGCGCGTCCGCCTCACACGCGGAAGGTCACAGGTTCAAATCCTGTACTGCCCACCATTTGATAAAGTCCCCGTTTATCGTCGGGGACTTTTCCTTTTGTGTCTTTAATTTGCCACCCATCTTTCATCAGCATTTTTGACCCAGTGCTAAATTTGTGCAGAAAAACTCCGTTTTTCGTATTTTTACGCCCTTTTATTCCACCCTGCCAAATGCTTTTGCGGTTACACAAAGGGCGGAAATAAAGGTTAGGCGTTGGGCTTTTGCTCACTAGCTAGTTGCGTAATTTGTTGAAGCAACATAGACATACTATGTAACAGCGGAGCACCTAATTTATCATTAAACATTACCTTGTCCGGCCCTTGCCCTAAATAAATATCACCATTCACCAAAAGGGTAACCCTTACATTGCCCGGGGCAGGAGGTGGCAAGCGTTTCTTTTCCCACGGCCCTATTACTTGGGCTAATTGGTTGGCTTGCTCAAGAATTTCTTTGATAGGTTGTTCTAACTGAGCAACAGGCTCATCGCCTGTAACAACGGCCATTTTCCCCGTATAGTTAATGTACCTAATATTGCCATCCGAGTAAACCGCTAATGTATCTAACCCCTTTCCGTGATTTATACGTTGGTTATATTCCACAATGACGCCCAATACTTCCTTGGTATCAGGAAACACCTGCATTTCTTTTAACCGCCGATACGCCAAAACGCGAATACGCGCCTCTACGTCCTTATTTTGGGCAAGTTTAAGCAATTCGTCTTGAGAAGGATTTTCCACAAATAAGACAGGGAAATTGTCTTTCATTGCATTGTATAGTTGTATATTGTCACAAAACAATAGTTCATAGATTTGAACCACCGTTGTGTCATATAATTTTGAAACCGGGACAATCGGCAACCCCTCTTCACTCAATTGTGGACGGGATTTGAAAAACATTACTATTACAACGGCTACTACCAATATAGCTATTAACTTTAACATATCGTTATTTCTCCTATTATTATATTTTTTGTACCACGTGTAAGCCCATTAACTTTTTGCCTAAAGAAGCCCCAAATAGTGTTTCCAACAGTACGTAGGATACTAAAACAAGAAACGGAACACCGATAACTACGGCGAAAAACACAACAATCAATTGCCCGGACCCGTCATTATATTGCAATGAAGTAAAATGACGTGTTACATCCGGGGCAATGCTGCCCCCTATCCCAAAACAAAATACTGCAAAAATCGCAAACAAAATACTATCCAAACCATACGCACCAAAAGTTCGCCAAATAAAATGAGTACCCTTATTGTTTTGTACTGTTATATTGACTAAACTTTTGCCTACCGAATACCCGGTTCTACCCTCTAAAATCATAAAATACCCAATATTAAGGAGTTGAAAAGAAAGGACAAAAAATAATAACCACCAACCATTAGGCAAAGAGTATAAGTTAATAATCCCTATTCCCCAAATAACATCAATAATAAACAGCAATGTTATATCCACCAAATATGCTACTAACACTCGCCAAAAACTAGGTTTTTTCATTGCATGGTCTCCTTTTACTTTACAAAGCCAATTTGCTTTGTATCATCTTCATCATCTGTGGAAAGCATATCGTTAATGGTTTCCACAATCTCATTGACCCGCTTGTCGTTCTTGTCCATATACTGCAAGAGGGCCTTTTCCAAGATACCAATACGGCGGGCCATATTTTCCGGCTTTTGGGCCAGTGCATAACGGCGCAAGGCAATAAAAGTGTCAATGATTTGAATATTGATTGCAATAGCACGTTTGCTATTTAGTACGCTAGAAAGCATTGCAACGCCCTGCTCCGTAAAAGCATACGGCAATGCCGTAGAATGTTTTAAGGTACTGAACCGGTCGCAATTTGCGACCAGTTCCTGCTTTTCCTGACGGGAAATTTGAAACATATAATGCCCGGGAAAACGCTCTATATTACGTTTCACAGCCTCATTTAGGCGTTTTGTAGGCACACCGTACAGCGCGGCCAAATCACGGTCTAGCATAACCTTAATGCCGCGTATCGTCAAAATTTTAGGCTCAATAGATATAACTTCCGTGTTTTTAGTTGTCATATATCCCCAACAGGTCATAAGTTTAAGTAGGATTTTATTGTTTTATTATACTACATTTGTGTAGATAGCGCGTTAAAATCCCCTGTGCCTACAGGAATTGGGCAAAATACCCGGACCTTATAAAAGCTATCTGCCGCCAATTTGTGGTAGGGCCTAAGGGCTAATGTTTGCGCGCCATTTGGCATTTGTGGGCTTATATATGTTTGTAGGCAGTGCTAAATTTGTGCAATAACTATCTTCAAAATGCTTAAAAAATGTTAAACTGCCTTAAAACAGCCTAATTTTGAAAAATATGCGTTTACTCGTCGGCAATTAAGGGCAATTTGGTAGTGTTCAAACCCATTATAAAACAGTGGAATTTTGCCAAAACGGCCCTCACACGCGGAAGGTCACAGGTTCAAATCCTGTACTGCCCAAATTTTTTCTGCTTAAAAAGTCCCACTTCGTTGTTGCTCACTTGGTCAGATACCTCCGCGCTGTCGCGCGCGTGCCGCCAGTATTCCTCCCGCGTGAGCGCCTAGAATTGGGACTTTTTATTTTGAAAAAATCATAAGCCCGGTCAGTAGGAAGGATGATTAGGAATTTTACAAAAGCAAGCGCCTGTACTGCCCAAATTTAAAGCACCCTACAGGGGTGCTTTTTAATTTGGAAGTAGCGCATAAACTGCTTTATAACAAATTTAATCTGCGTGGACATGTACAAAAGTGTCGTTAAGTACCCCAGGCAGTAATTGTGCAACGCCGTCAATCATAAATTGCATGGCAATGGCACACAAAATCATTCCCATAAAACGAATGACGATCTGCGTGCCGTTTGGGCCAATTTTATTAAAAATAAAACGCGCGCTTACTAGCACGCTTCCCACTACGCAGGCACTTAGAAAAAGGACAAAAATCATACTCATGGTCATGGCAAGCGTGGTGCTTTTTTCAGCGTACAAAATAACGGTAGTAATAGAACCGGGACCAATAAAAAGGGGCATGGCAACCGGTACTAAAATATGGCTTAGGCTGTTGCGCGCTTGGTCAAACGTAGTGCCGGAAGTGGCAGCGGTTTCCATGCCGCTATTTTCAAATTTGCTTTTCCCTTGTAACATGCGTAGCCCGACGCGTAAAATAACGATAGACCCTGCTAAACGGAAGGCCGGAATAGTAATACCAAACATGGTAAGCAAGCGGTTACCAAATAAAAAGAAAACTAGCAGTAATGCAAAAATGGAAGCGGCCATCAGTAGCGCAACCGCGCGTTGCACTTTGGGGGTTTCGTTTTCTACGTGTTCCAGAAAAATCGGTACGTTACCAATGGGGTTTAAAATGGCGATAATACCAATAAATGAGTTAATGACTACACTCCAATCCATAGTAAGGAGGGCTCCTGTAAAGGGAAAATAACGGCTACTAATAGTATATAAAATTAGAGACCGGGTAGTATGGGATCGTTTGTATTAGGTACAATATATATATGGAATGGTTTAAATTGGTTTCTAATTTTAAGCCTGCCGGTGACCAGCCTAAAGCTATTGACGCGCTTGTAAAAGGCGTGCTCGCGGGCGATAAACGCCAAACACTCTTGGGCGTGACCGGTTCGGGTAAAACGTTTACGATGGCAAACGTCATCGCGCGCCTAAACCGCCCGCCGCTTATTTTGTCACCCAATAAGGTATTGGCTGCACAACTATATGCCGAGTTTAAACAGTTCTTCCCCGAAAATGCCGTGGAGTATTTTATTTCTTATTACGATTATTATCAGCCCGAAGCGTACATTCCGCAGACGGACACTTATATTGAAAAAGATTCTGCCGTCAACGAACAAATTGATAAATTGCGTTTAAAAGCCACGACCTCTTTGCTTACGCGGCGGGATGTAGTGGTGGTGGCGTCCGTGTCGTGCATTTACAACATTGGGTCGCCCGATAGCTTTAACGAAATGCGCATTTACGTCAAAAAAGGCGGCGAAATGACCCGCGGGCAGCTATCCGGGCACCTCATTAAAATTCAATACCAGCGTGATGAATTGGAATTTACCGCCGGAAAATTCCGCATGCGCGGGCCGTTTACCGACGTGATGACACCCTATTCACAAAATGCAATCCGCGTGGAAATTGCCGGGAAAACTATTGCGCATATTTACGAAATACATCCCATTACAGGTAACGTGGTGGCTGAATTGGACGAGGCGTGGATTTACCCCGCTAAACACTTTGTGGCGACGGAGGAAGATACGCAAAACGCGCTCGTTCAAATTGAAAACGATTTACAAGTACGCCACGCGGAACTGATTGCGCAAGGCAAAGAAATGGAAGCGTACCGTCTTAAACAGCGCACGGAATATGACCTAGAAATGATTCGCCAAGCCGGGTTTTGCAGCGGGATTGAAAACTACTCGCGCTATATGGACGGGCGCGTAGCCGGTCAGCGGCCACAGTGCCTATTAGATTACTTTAAACGGTTTGATGATTTTTTGATGTTTGTGGATGAATCGCACGTGGCGCTCCCGCAAGTGCGCGGCATGTTTAACGGGGACCGCGCACGCAAACAAATGTTGGTAGATTTTGGCTTTCGCTTGCCTTCGGCCTTAGATAACCGGCCTTTAAAATTTGACGAGTTTGAAACTTTGCTTCCTGCTACGGTATTTGTGTCTGCCACGCCCGGGCCCTATGAGCTAACTGTGAGCGGCAACCACATTGTGGAGCAGGTAATTCGCCCTACCGGCCTAGTGGACCCGAAGGTCATTGTCCACCCCACCGCCGGGCAAATTGACCATTTGGTAGAAAAAATTAACGAGCATAAAAAACGCAATGAACGCACCTTGGTACTGGCACTAACCAAAAAAACAGCGGAAGATTTAAGCGAGTTTTTTGTTTCCAAAAATATCAAAACGCGATACTTGCATAGCGATATTGAATCCTTGGAGCGGGTGGAGATTTTGCGCCAGTTTAAGGTGGGTGAATTTGATGTGCTGGTGGGCATTAACCTCTTGCGCGAAGGAATTGATATCCCGCAGGTGGGACTGGTGGCCATTTTGGGCGCAGATAATGAGGGATTTTTGCGCAACACGACCACGCTTATTCAAATTTCCGGGCGGGCCGCGCGCAATGTGGGCGGTGAAGTGATTTTGTATGCGGACCGCAAAACCGATTCTATGAAATATGCGCTTAATGAAATGAACCGTCGCCGTGAACTACAGGAGGCGTATAATAAAGAGCATCACATTACGCCGAAAACCATTCAAAAAACGGAAGCCGATTTAAAAGAATTTGAACGCAAAACGCAAACCAGTGCGTTTGGTATTTTAAGCGAAAGCTTGCCGGAACCGACCGCCAAAAACATCAAACACTTGGTGGGCGATTTGGAACAGCAAATGCGTGATGCGGCTGATGCGCTAAACTTTGAACTGGCCGCAGAACTACGAGACCGATTGTTTGAACTTAAACAAATGAAATTAAAATAGGCCCGCTGCGTCATCCCGCAGGCCTGTAGTGCGGGATATAGCGGGCATAAAAACAGCATAAAAAGAGTATAATATAGGCTATGGAAAAAACATTCACGTTACAAACTGTACAGAAAGTAATCGGGCTGGAAGAAACCCCTAGCACGCAAACCTTGGCCCGCACGTTAGCCAATACGGAAACGGACGGCACGCTGATTTTGGCTTGCCACCAAACGGACGCTATTGGGCGGGACGGAAAAAATTTTTACGCCGGGGAAGGCGGCGTGTATTTTACACTTATTTTAAATCCGCAAATTAAGCTGGACGAAGCCAAACTGACGCTGGCCATGACGAACGCTATTAGTGATGTAATCACAAAGGTGCTTAACATCCGCACGAAGCTTACGTCCACAGGGGATGTTTTGGTGTATGAAAAGAACACCCGCAAATGGAAAAAATGTGCCGGCGTTTATATTGAAAAAACCAGTACAGGTACCTATTTGGTAGGGGCGGGAATTTATTTAAATAACCGCTTGCCGATTGCCCAGCGAGCGACGTCTATCAGCCTAAAAAGTATTTTAGACAGCGAAACGAGCAAAGAGCTGTTTTTAGACGAAGTTTTAAACAATTTTTGGAAAGAATACGCGTTTATATAGGAGGAACTGCCTACTAAAAACGTAACAATTTGATTATTTGTTGGAAGCAAGGGGCAAGCCCTTGTTGCGCCGGGCGCAAATTGCGCAAGGCACATGCGAGTCCGCAAGTATCGTTGTTTTTTGCCCGCCCCGTAAGGGGTGGGCGAGCGACGATTTGCACGGGTTACTCGCATGGCTCAGGCAAAGTCGTCGTTTTTTATAGCCTGAGCCCAAAACTTCATGCGAGGTGCAAGTATGCACATGTTTAGCAACACCCGGCGGGGTTTCACGCTTATTGAATTACTTGTTGTAATTCTTATCATCAGCATTTTGGCAGCTATTGCGCTGCCGCAATACCAAAAGGCGGTAGTAAAGAGCCGAAATGCACAACTTAAAAATTATGTGCAAACCATTGCTCAAGCACAAGAGGCGTATTATTTGGAACATGGCTCCTACGCGGCCAACTTTAAAGATTTGGATATTCAATTGCCGTTGTCTTCCCCCGGGACTACTAGCAATCGAAATGTGCAGCCGTGTAATAAGATTGTACCGGGAAATGATAGTATGTTAGTGGGAGAAAATATTCAAATCTTTTTTAATAATAGCAGCACAGAAATATCAACAGGGGTTACTATTATTGCAACACATATCAACGGCCCCTATCATTGCAAGGGAATTGGCCGGAAGCTAGGGAAATATAACAATGCGACCGATGATGTCCCATCCTTTTTCTGTATTGAAATGGATTCATCAAAAAAACCAGGGTCTTTTTGTCCGGTTTTGGAAAAGGGAACTTTAAAATACACCGATCCTTGGGGTACGCGCTTTTATACGTGGCAACCTTAATTTGAACAGAAAACAAAAACGCCCGGGTTAAGCCCGGGCGTAAATTTTAGTAAGTCGGCAAACTATTCAGCATCGCCAATGGCCTTTTTTACTTTGGCCACCAAGTCCGTAAGCACAAAGGGTTTAGAGCAAAACCCTTTCACTTGCGGATAGGGTTGGAACATATGCGCCGATTCCACCAGTGCCGAGGTGACAATGACCGGAATGTTAGAAAGCATTTCATCTTCCGCCATGATTTTAATAATGCTGGCCCCGTCTAACCCAGGAAGCATCACGTCTAATAATACCAAATGGGGGTGAAATTCTTTAATCATGTTCAGCGCGTCGCGCCCCGTTTGGCAGGCTGCAACTTCGTAGCCTTCGCGCGAGAGTACAAGCGTCAGTAAATCTACAATGCTGGTTTCGTCTTCTACAATTAAAATTCTCTTATTCATGTTAAACTCCTACTAATTTATTATACTTTTTTATATGACAAAAAAGAATTTTAATGCCGCTGTATTGCCAATTATGCGCGCATTTACGGCTACACTAATAGGACGCAAAGATTGTGTGCTAGTTGGGCTTTCCGGCGGGGCAGATTCGGTTTGTTTGCTGCACTTTTTGCAGTATTTAGCCAAAGAAAAAAATTTTGCGCTGGCTGCCGTGCACGTTAACCATGGGTTGCGCGGTAAAGAAGCCGACGCGGATGAACAGTTTTGCAAGCAGTTGTGTGAAAAGCTGGATATTGAATTATTTAGTAAACAGGTAGATGCCCGGCAGGTGGCGCAAAAATATGATTTGAGTCCCGAACACGGGGCCCGCAAAGCGCGCTACACGGCGTATCAGCAAGTGGCCCGTAAATGGGGGGCTACTAAACTAGCTTTGGGACACCATTTGGATGACTTGGCGGAGACGTTTTTATTAAATTTGTTGCGCGGCACACAGGTAAGTGGATTAGCCGGTATTCCTGTGCGCCGGCCGCTTTGCAAGGGAGTGGAAATTGTGCGACCTTTGCTGTGCATTACACGCGCACAAGTGGAAACGTATCTAACGCAAAATAAACTTACGCATGTAACAGATCAAACTAATTTTGAGGATGTATACCGCCGTAATTGGGTGCGTAATACGTTACTACCTCTCTTGGAAACAAAACAACCGCAAATCCGCGCGCACCTGGCTGAATTTGCGGCCGGCATTGCTAAACTGACCCAAAAGTAATATAGGTCCAATTTCCCCTGTGGGGGGCGCGGCAATTTTGCTACCATATTGCTATGTGCTTTAGTAACGTACTAGATTTTGCTTCCAAACATCAAATTACTGTAAAAGGGTTGACGTTCCGCTCGCAAGATGTGCAGGCGGGATTTGTGTTTTTTGCCCTCAAGGGTGCCAACGTGGATGGAAATGCATTTATTGAGGATGCCATTAAGCGCGGGGCGTGTATGGTGGTTTCGGCACAGCCGGCTGCGCAGGATTATGGCGTGCCGTTTTTGCTTTCTAAAGACATTGATAAAGATATGGCCGACGCGGCGTATGAGTTTTATGGGCGCCCCTCCGACAGCTTATGTATGTTTGGAATAACGGGGACGAAAGGCAAAACGTCCATTGCATATTTATTGGAGAGTATTTTAAAAACAGCCGGACATAAGGTGGGGGTGTTTGGCACAGTGAATTATCGCGCTGACGGCGTGGAAATTTGCAAAGCGCCTAATACTACGCCAGCCGCCCTGACGCTTTTTAAATTACTGGCGCAGATGAAAGAAATAGATTGCACGGATGTAGTAATGGAAGTTTCCTCCCACGCACTGGAATTACAACGCGTGCGCAACATTTGGTATAACACTGCCATTTTTACCAATTTGCAGCGCGACCATTTAGACTTTCACAAAACGTTTGAAAATTATTTTCAGGCCAAAGTAAAACTGTTTGAAAATGTGGCAGATGAAAAAAACCCAAAGCAAAACCGCACGCTGGTGGTTAACGCAGACGACCCGTATGGACAGCGGCTTGTGGAGCAATTTAAAGGCCGCGCGCGTGTGGTAACCTTTGGGATAGAAACAAACGCCGATTTTACGGCGAGTGATATCCAAGAATTTTTAACGCATACGGCGTTTAAAATAAACGGCGTACCTATGCAAATTAACTTGCTGGGGAAACACAATGTGTATAATGCCCTTGCCGCGTGCGCGGCTGCACAGGCTAACGGAGTTTCACTAGAAGTAATAGTGCGCGGACTAGCCGCATTAGCCGGTGTGCCCGGGCGTATGGAACGCATTGATGAGGGGCAGAATTTTTTTACGTATGTGGATTTTGCCTATACCAATGAGTCCTTGCAGCGTGCGTTTGATACGATTCGTCCGTTTAAAAAAGGGCGTGTGTTTTTAGTGTTTGGATGCGGTGGGCAGCGCGACCGGACCAAACGGCCTTTAATGGGCCGGACCGCTTGTGAGCAGGCCGATCACGTGTTTTTAACTAACGATAATCCGCGCTGCGAAGACCCACAACAGATTTTTAACGATATTTTGAAGGGCATGGAAGGATTTACAAACTACACGATTGAGCCGGACCGCGCACGTGCCATTGAAAGCGCTTTAGTACAAGCCCGCAACGACGATATTGTAATTGTAGCGGGCAAAGGACACGAGGATTATCAACTCATTGGCACCGAAAAACGGCATTTTTCGGACCAGGAAACGGTGCGTGCCTTCTTACGGAGTAAACATGTTTAATTTAAGCGATTTTCAACATAAAAAAGCGGCTGTGCTAGGCGGCGGCAAAAGCGGCCAAGCCGTAGCGCAACTATTAGCCGCGCACGGGTGCGAGGTGCTTATTAGCGACGAAGGAAACGTAACGCTGCACACGCCCTCCGCGCAAATTACCGTGGAAAGCGGTGGGCATACCGAGCAAGTTTTTTTAGCTGATTTTATTGTAAAAAGCCCGGGGATTTTTCCTAAAAGTGCGGTTTTGTTAAAAGCGGCAGAATTGCAAATCCCCGTATTTAGTGAGTTGGAAGTAGCGTTGTCTTTCCTGCCGGATGAGGTAGAGCTGTTAGCGGTCACCGGTACCAACGGAAAAACCACCACCACTACCTTGTTGGGCGAAATTATGAAAACGGCGTTTGCGCGTGAACAACGGGCGAACCGTGTATGGGTGTGCGGTAATATCGGCAACCCGGTATCGGCTTGTGTGGACCTGGTAAAACCGGGCGACGCGCTGGTGATAGAAGTGTCTAGCTATCAGCTGGAGGATAGTACATATTTCCATCCACACGTGGCGGGACTATTAAACGTAACGCCGGACCACTTAGATCATCATGGCAGTATGAAAAATTACATCAATGCAAAAGCTAAAATGTTCCAATGGCAAGGGGGGGAGGATGTGGCGGTACTCAATGCCGCGGATGCCCTTTGCGCACAACTAGCCGAACGGTTGCAAGGCCGCATAGAGGCCTTTTCGGCACAGCCTAAACATTGGCTGAAAACAGATGTGTTTTATGATGGGGATGAGTTGATTTTTAGTAAAGGATACCGCATGCACCCGCCTAAACTTATTGGGATTCATAATGTGGAAAATGCTATGGCGGCGGCCTTGATGGCGCTGGCGGCCGGTGCAAATGCACCGGATGTAGAGACCGTGTTTGAGCGGTTTGAATCCATGGAGCACCGCATTGAAACGGTGGCTCAAGTGCGGGGCGTAACGTATATTAACGATTCCAAAGCGACGAATTTGGATTCCACCATTACGGCCCTAAAAAGTTTTGATAAAAAACCGCTCATTTGGCTCATTTTGGGCGGGCGCGATAAAGGCGCTTCGTACGAGGTGTTGTTGCCGTATTTAAAAGCCCACTGCAAATGTGTGCTTTCCATCGGTGAGAGTATGGATAAAATTGAGCGCGAACTAAAAGGCGAGTTCCCCATTACCCGCTGCGATACGCTGGAAAAAGCCGTGGCGTATGCTGCCCAGCATGCGGCTGCCGGAGAGATTGTATTGCTTTCCCCAGCGTGTGCGAGCTTTGACCAATTTAAAAGTTTTGAACACCGCGGGAATGTGTTTAAAGAGTTGGTAGGTCGTTTGAAATGAAAAAAGTACTATTAGTGGCGTGTTTGTTGTTTTCGGGGTTGTATGCTGGGGCACAAAGTGCTTATTCAAGGCATGTTGTTGCGGCAGAAATAGCTCCGGACGAGGTGCTGTTTTCGGTTTTTGTAGGAAGTGGCCATCCTATAGGGTCGTCCGCGTTTAACGTAAAAGGAACAGATCAAACATTGGGGTGGGGAAAAACTGGCATGGAATATGGAATGTCCGCCCTCTATTTTATAAATGCGTACCTAGGAGTTGGTTTGGAAGTAAGTGGCCTGAATACTACGTATGCCACGCGATGGATTAACGATATTCAATATAAAACAGCCACCGACATGTGGAATGGGAAAATTTTGGCCCGTTTGATGCTCAATCCGCACGATTCCTGGCGGGTGTACGTGCCGGTTGGGTTTGGCCTTGCTTGGGCGCGTAACCGCTGGCGTACCGATTTATACCATGAGCAGCCGGTGGAAAAAAGTTTATCTTACGGCTATATGGTGGGTTTAGGGCTGGAGACCAATGTGCGTGGCCCGGCAAAATCTATTGGATTGGAAGTACGCTATAACGGGTTTGGAGCTGATTTGGATACCCGCGTGGCAGAGCGTTTTATTTCTAATAAGAATTCCTTAAATTACTTTTCAATTTTACTTAAATTAAACTACCGGTTTTAAGGGGATGGTTTAAATGAGCCTAACGGTCAAACCTGTGTTTAAAACACGGAGTTTGACTTTGTGTTCCCTAGAAAACCGAGGAAAACTAAAAAGAGGATTTATTTAGTGTTACATGCCACAAATATTCGGTATTTCCGTGGGTGCCTTTAATCGGGGACTCAATTACGTGGCCGGAAACGGCGCCGTATTTTTCGCGCAGGTTTTCTTCAAAATAGTCTTGCACGCGGACAATGGCTAATTGGCGGTTTTCGTCCGTCTTTACAATGCCGTGCGGCACTTGCTTGGGGGTCAGTTCAAACTGGGGTTTAATTAAAAAGACAATTTCACTACGGGGGGCCATTACCTTAAAGAGCGGCTCCATAATCATAGTAAGTGAAATAAAAGACACGTCCACCGCGGCAAACTGCGGGGCTTCTTCGAATAAATCGGGCGTCATGTAGCGGGCGTTTGTTTCCGGTTTAAAAATAAAATTAGTGTAGCGGCGCATTTCGTCGGCCAGTTGCCCCTTGCCTACATCTACGCCATAGACGGTTTTGGCACCGGCTTGAATCATACAATCGCTAAACCCGCCGGTGGCTACGCCAATGTCCACGCAAACTTTATCTTGTACGGAAATATGAAACTGGATAAGCGCGTGGGCTAATTTTAAACCTCCGCGAGAGACATAGGGGCAAGATTTTTCTTTGAGGGCCAGTTGATCCTCGGGCAAGATGTTGCGGTCTGCGCGGGTTTCCACCTGGTTATTGACCAGCACCTCGCCCGCCATAATGGAGGCTTGCGCGCGGTTGCGGCTATTAAAAAAACCTTGCTCTACTAGGGCCATATCCAGGCGTAGTTTATGCTTGGTCATCTTCTTCCTCGGCAAGGTCGGTATCAAAGGGGACGGTGATAAATTGCGCACCTTTCTTTTTGAGTTCTTGCACTTTGAATTTAACCGTTTCCAATTTTTGGGATAAGTCTTTGGAAAGCGTAAGGCCTTCTTCAAACAGTTTTACAGAAGCGTCTAAATCGGTTTGTTCTTCTTCCAACTGTTCCACAATTTCTTCTAGGCGGGAGAGTTGCTTTTCAAATGTAAGTTTGGGCATATTATTGGACCTCCGTATGGATCATACCGTCTTGTACTTGTACGTAAATGGTTTCGCCGGGGGCGGTTTGCGCGACGCGGCTAATCACGGTGCCGTCCTGCTTGCGCGTAATGCTATATCCGCGCTTTAACACGGCTTGCGGGCCCAAGGCGTTTAACTTTTGGCGCGCCACTTCAAAGCGGTGCGTAAAAAGCGTAAGTTTTTCTGCCCAGGCCGCTTCTAAGTGGGAGTAGAGCTCGTCTAGTTCCTGTTCACGCGATTGGGTGAGTAGTTCCGGGCTTTTAAAAAAACGGGAGTTGGCGGCCAAGTCAAACCGGCCTTTTAAGCGTTCGTAAAATAACGAAACAGCCTGAAGCATACGCTTTTGCAGACTGGCTATATGCTCGGCGGTGTTTTGTGAGTTTTGCACCACTAGCTCCGCTGCAGCTGACGGGGTGGGGGCGCGCAAATCGGCCACGAAATCGGCAATGGTAAAATCTACCTCGTGCCCGACGCAGGAAATCACGGGGATTTTACTGGCAAAGATAGCGCGGGCGACAACTTCCTCGTTAAACGCCCATAAATCTTCTATACTGCCGCCGCCGCGGCCCACTAAAAGCACATCTAGCGTGGGTGTAAATTTATTTAAATCTTCAATGGCTTGTGCAATTTGCGGGGCGGCTTCGTCCCCTTGTACTAAGACGGGTGCAATAAAAATTTCCAAATGCGGACTACGGCGTTTTAAGACGGATAAAATATCCCGCACGGCAGCCCCGGTGGGTGAAGTAATCACTCCAATGCGTTGCGGATAAGCGGGGATTGGTTTTTTATGTTCCGGCGCAAACAGGCCTTCGGTTTCCAGTTTCTTTTTGAGGCGTTCAAATTCCAAAAACAGGTTCCCTTTGGCCAGAGCCTCGGCGGTTTTGACTACAATTTGGTAGCGGCCGGATTTGGCGTACACGTCTAGGCTGCCCCACACGCGCACTTGCACGCCGTCTTGTAGTTCCAGTGAATATTTACGTGCATCCCATTTAAACATCACGGCACTTAACAGGGCCTCGCGGTCTTTGAGATCAAAATATAAGTGGCCGTTAGCGGACTGGCGCAAATTGCTAACTTCGCCCTCTACAAACACGTCGCGAAATACGCCGCTCATCATTTGTTTGACGGCCAGCGTAAGCGCGGTGACGGTAAAAACCTGACCTCTAAAGGGGGCTTCGGACTCCATTTATTCTCCTTTGAGTTCCTTGAGTTTTTTGATGAGGGCAGCTTCGCGCCCTAGTTCGCCCGGTTTAAAAAATTTTATGGGATTGGGCATGTAAAGCTGCTTGACGTAGTGATTGGGAAAATCGTGCGCGTACTTGTAGCCTTTGTTTTTCATGCCACTACGTAAATGGTCAGGTACGGGGCGGTAGCGCCCTTCGCGTACTTCTTGCAAGGCTTTATCTACGGCTAGGTAGGCTGAATTACTCTTGGGGCAGCACGCTACGTAAATAGCCGCGTGCGCCAGGGGGATGCGTACTTCCGGCATGCCTAGTTCTTCGGCGGCGGCAAAAGCGGCTTGCGCAATCATAATAGCGTAGGGTTCGGCGAGACCTACATCCTCGCACGCGCAAATTAAAATGCGCCGCGCGATAAAACGCGGATCTTCCCCACTTTCCAGCATGCGGGCTAGCCAATAGACGGCGGCATCCGGGTCGCTGCCGCGCATAGATTTAATAAACGCGGAAATAATATCGTAATGGTCGTCGCCCTTTTTATCGTAGCGCAAATGACGCTTTTGGATGCACTCTTGCGCAATTTCCAGCGTGATATGTTTTTTACCTTTTTTATCGGGCGCGGTGGTAACAAAGGCAAGCTCGGCCGCGTTTAGCATTTTGCGGGAATCGCCATTAGCTTGGGTAATGAAAAAATCGGCCGCGTCATCATCAATTTTGGCGTTTTCGGTTTCGGCGGCGCGGGTTAAAATTTTAAGCAAATCTTTATCTGCAAGCGGCTTAAATTCAAAGACTGAAAAGCGCGAAAGAAGCGCATTGTTAATGTAAAAATATGGGTTTTCCGTAGTAATGCCAATAAGGATAATATCGCCGCGTTCTACAGAGGGAAGAAGTACATCTTGCTGGGTTTTGTTGAAGTGGTGGATTTCATCCAAAATAACTAACGTGCGGCGCTCGTCAAACGACGGGGTAATGGCGCGCTCTTTGGCTTCGGCCAGCACTTTTTTGAGGTCCGCCACGCCCGCGGCAGCGGCGTTTAGTTCCACCGTGTAAGCTTGCGTGCGCGAAGCAATATAGCGCGCGGTAGCCGTTTTGCCGCAACCGGGCGGGCCAAAAAATACGGCCGATTTAATCATGTCCGCTTCTAAGAGACGGCGCAACATTTTGCCCGGGCCTAACAGATGCGGCTGGCCGGCAAAATCTTCCAACTTTTTGGGCGCTTGACGCGCGGCTAAGGGCATAGAATCGGTCATTTGGTTTCTTGGGCAGCTTTTAATTTTAAAATGAGTTCGTCCACGCGGGCGATTTCTTCCTGACGTTTGCCGCCTTCGTTTTGGCTTTTTAAATACGCCTGGCTGGCAAAGTGCAAGGCCGCGTACAAGGCTTGTTTTAAGGTGTCAATTTCTCCGTCAGCTTGCAACTGCTGCATGTAAGTCTCCACCTGTGCGGCCAGTTCGGTTAGCTCCATACCCCCTAGGCCGGAGTTTTCCACCTCCAGCGGGATACGCTTTATTTCTACTTGCACAATGTCTTTGGGCATATACCTATTGTACTTTATTTTCCACCGGTTTTTTATTATACTATAGGTACAATTTGATTTGTTTTTGGAACCGTATGAAGAATACGGAGTGTTGGAATACCAACCCTGTCTGAGTCCGAAAATAGCCGATAAGGTACAAGCAAAGGCAGCTGCTTTGTCTGTACTGAGAGTTCTCTGCTTTTAGCAGGGGCCACGGCTGTTATTGCTGTGACTTCAGACAGGCGCAACTATGGCGGCCGTCTTTTTTTATACTTCCAAACAGGTCGGTTGAATTAAACGGAAAGGAGTATGAAAATGACGAATAAAAACACCCGGCGGGGATTTACGCTCATGGAGTTGTTGGTAGTAGTTTTAATCATTGGTATTTTGGCGGCGGGGGCGTTGCCGCAGTATCAAAAGGCGGTAAGAAAAACAAAATACCGAGCTATGTTGCCGATATTATCCGAGATTGTAAAAGCGCAAAATCTATACTATACTGCCAACGGAAATTACGCTACACAATTTAACGATCTTGATCTGGGGTTTAAAGGGGAAATTTGTAGTAATAATTTAGGATGTGGAACCACGAATTGTATTTCCCATACGCATGATTGTGTTGAGGTGGGCGAATACAGTGTTCGTTTAATGAAAGATCCAGTTGATAGTATTTTAATTGGTTTCACAAAAGCGGTAGGGCACAGTGAGAGGGGTACGAGCGGTTATCAATACTTGTTCAAAGCAGCATGGAATGTGCCACCAGGATACCACTGTAGAGAAGGTGGTTATTACCCCGATACAAACCGCAGAGATTTTCATTGTACAGGTGAACTCATTAAAAATAATTGGTATGGCAGTTGGTTTAAAATGGAAGATAATTCTTTTCATTCTTAGTGAGGGTGCGACCGCTAAGTTTGTCTGACAGAAGCTCCTAATAAGTTGGAAAAAGTGCCGCTAAGTGTTAAAGACTTAGCGGGGATAGTTATTAGTCATACGCGTTCTAAAAATACTATAATAGTATCATGACTATTTTAGAATTTAAAACCGCGTGTGATGCTATCGCACAGGAATACAAAACCAAAATTAATGCCGCCAATTCTGCTGCTGAGGTGGAAGAGCTGCGCGTAGCAGCCCTCGGGCGCAAAGGCGCGCTTACGGATTTACTCAAATCCTTAAAAGATTTTTCTATTGAAGATAAAAAACAAGCCGGCCCGATGGGTAACGCCTTAAAAGCCGAACTCACGGCTGTTTTAGATGAAAAAGCACAATTTTTTGCCGCCAAAGAAATTAACGACGAGCTTAATAAAACAAATATTGATTTAACGCTGCCCGGTTACCCGGTAGCGTGTGGCCACAAACATCCTCTTTCCGTAGCGCAAGACCGCATGACAACGATTCTTTCCCGCCTGGGGTTTGAATGGGCCGAAGGGCCGTGGGTGGAAGATGAAAAACATAATTTTGACTTGTTAAATGTTCCTTTGCACCACCCGGCGCGCGACGCGCAAGATACATTTTTTGTAGATACCAAAGCACCGCTGGTGCTGCGTTCCCATACGTCTAACGTGCAAAGCCGGTATATGGAAAAACACAAACCGCCGCTGCGCATTATGGCGCCGGGGCGCGTGTTCCGCAATGACAGTTTAGACGCTACCCATAGCCCGGTATTTCACCAAATTGAGGGGTTGTATGTGGATAAAAACGTCAGCTTGGCCGACCTTAAAAGTGACCTCACGGCCTTTATGAAGGGCTTGTTTGGCGATAAGGCCGAAATCCGTTTCCGCCCGTCGTTCTTCCCGTTTACGGAACCGAGTGTGGAAGTGGACGTAAAATGCGTTTTTTGCCAAGGAAAAGGATGCAACGTGTGCAAACAAAACGGTTGGATTGAAATGTTGGGCGCGGGGGTAGTTCACCCCAATGTGCTTAAAAACTGCGGCATTGACCCGAACGAGTTTAGCGGCTACGCCTTTGGTATGGGCGTGGAACGCCTGGCTATGATGATGCTTAACATCAAAGACATCCGCGCCTTCTATGAAAATGACGTGCGCTTATTAAAACAATTTTAGGATGAACTATGAAGATTCTATATTCTTGGTTAAAAGATTTTATTGAGCTAGACTTAACGCCGGAAGAACTGGCTAAAAAATTAACCGATTTGGGCATTGAAGTAGCTTCTATGCAAACCACGGGCGCTGATTTTGAGGGGGTACACGTGGCGCAAATTATCAAAATTGAGGATCACCCCAATTCCGACCATTTGCACCTGGTCACTTTGGACCGCGGGAACGGAGTAACGCAGCGCGTGGTGTGTGGCGCACCTAACGTGGCTGTGGGGCAAAAAGTGCCGCTGGCGCGCGTAGGGGCGCGGCTGGGCAAAATTGTGATGAAGCCGGCAGTGATTCGCGGTGTAGAGTCCGAAGGGATGATTTGTTCTTCCGATGAACTAGGCCTCACACATACCCGTGCACATGGTATTTTGGTGCTCGATGAAAATTTGCCGCTGGGCACAGATGTGTCCACTTTGTACGGCAAAGCCGATACTCTTTTTGAGTTGGAAATTACGTCTAACCGACCGGATTTACTTTCGCACTGGGGCGTGGCGCGTGAACTGGGGGTTTTGTTAAACAAACCTGTTAAATTGCCTGCCATTAAAGATATTCCCGGACAAGGCAAAGCACTGGACGTGGAAATTCAAAATGCCGACGGTTGCGGCCGCTATATCGGACGCATTATCCGCGGCGTGAAAAATGCCGAGTCGCCCGAGTGGATGAAGGAACGTTTGGCGGCCATGGGCCTTAATCCGAAAAACGCGTTGGTGGACGTTACTAACTACGTGATGTTTGAATTGGGCAACCCGCTCCATGCGTTTGATTTGCGCGAAGTGGAAGGAAACAAAGTGATTGTGCGCAATGCTGCCCCGGGTGAAAAATTCACCGTGCTTGGCGGGCGTGAACTGGAACTGACCGAAAATTGTCTACTGATTGCGGATGAGAAAAAGGCCACTGCGCTGGCCGGCATTATGGGCGGGCAAGAGAGCGGGATTAAAGACGATACGCAAGATATTTTTATGGAAGCCGCGTACTTTAATCCGCCTACCATCAATAAAACCGTCAAGAAATTTGCGATTTCGTCCGATTCTTCCCAACGTTTTGAACGCGGCACAGATATTGAAGGGGCGCTGTTAGCCATGCGCCGCGCGAGTGATTTATTTGTGCAAATTTGCGGCGGAACGGCGAGCGAAATTAACGACGTGTATCCGCAAAAATTTGAAAACAAAGTGGTAGAATTTACCCCGGCGGAAATTAACGGTATCTTAGGGGCGAATATCCCGGAAGAAAAACTAAAAGATATTTTTGCGCGTTTGGCGGTTAACTTTGATGCCAGCGGCAACGTGTGGAAGTTTAAGGCTCCCACCCATCGGCGTGATTTAAACCATAAGTGGGACCTGGCCGAAGAAGCCGCCCGCTTTGCCGGATATGATAACATCCCCGTTTCGGCTACGCGCGCGCACGTAGTGTTTGCCGATAACCCTAAAGGAATTGACTTGGGTAAAATCTACGGCAATGCGTTAATCGGTGCGGGATTTTGCGAATGTAAAAACATTGATTTTGTGGGTGAAACTGACCTCAAAACCATGGGCGCGGACCCGAAGTTTTGTATCCGCGTAAAAAATGCGTTGGCGCAAGGGTGGGATTATTTACGCCCGACGTTGCTGCCGTCACTTATCAAAAATGTAGAGAGTAATTTGCGTTTTGGAAATAGCGACTTGAAATTGTTTGAAGCCAGTAAGACTTTCCAAAATATGAAAGGTTTCCCGGTGGAAAATTATACGGTAGCCGGCGTACTTACGGGTAGCATTGAAGGAAATAAATTCTTTGGGTTGCCCGAGCGACCGATTGATTTTTATTGGCTAAAAGGGTTGTTGCAAACCGTGCTTGCCAAGGCCGACGTAACCTTTGCCCCGTCTAAAAATGTGCCCGTGTATATGCACCCCAAAATCAGCATGGACATTGTGCAAGGGGGCAAAGTTATCGGCGCGTTTGGGGCGTTGCACCCACTTACGCTCAAAACCTTTGGCATTAAAAATGCGGATGTGTGGGCGTTTGAATTTGCCACCAAGCAAATTGAAAAGAATTATTCTGCGCGTGACTTCAAACCTGCCGCGGATGTGGCGGTGTTCCCGCCTTCTCTGCGCGATTTGTCCGTCGTGTTGGACAGCAACGTTACCTACGCGCAAATTACCAGTGCGCTTGATAAAACGCCGCTAGATGTGGAGCTTGCCTATCACTTGATTGATGTGTATCAAGGCGAACACTTGCCCGCGGGTAAAAAAAGCGTTACGTTTAGCTTAGCGTTTAGTAAAAAAGACGGCACGCTTAAAGACAAAGAAATTGACGGTGCCTTTAACCGCATTGTGGAGCAACTTAAAACGCAAGTGGGGGCGGAACTTCGCTAATGCAAGAAAAATTAAAACAGCTAGAACTTTTAATTACGCAAACACTGGCCCGCCAAAAAGAACTGGCGGGCGAGAATGCCACGCTTAAAAACCGGCTGCGCGTATTAGAGGAAGGAACCCTGCAACTAAAAGAATTACAACACGAGCTGCGTGAGCTAAAAGAATGGAAGAAAAATACGCAAAGCGTGCTGCGCCGTTTAGCGACCCGGGTGGATAAAGAATTGGAAAAAGCCCAGGAAGAACAAAATAAAATAGTGTAGTTACTGCTTGTTTTTAGTAAGGGCGCGCCTGCTTGTCTTGGGGCGCGCTTTTTTATTATACTGTAGGTACAATTTTTTCTGTTTTTTGGAACCATATGTAGAATATGGATCGCTATTAAAAAATAATAGCCATAGACACTCCATGAAACAGCCGATGTTTAGGCGTAACGTAAAAGGACCTTCGAAACCGTTTATGTTACGCCGAGTGTTTGCCATTTATATGGCAGGCTGCGGCTGTTGTATCGGATGAGTGTCTATGGTCTGGTATGATAGCCGATTTGTATGTAGCTCGTAACAGTAAAATTGAAATAAAATCAAGGAGTCATATATGACACATAGACACAAGGGATTTACCCTAATTGAATTACTCGTTGTTGTTCTTATCATCGGGATCTTAGCAGCGGTGGCGCTGCCGCAATATCAGCGGGCCGTAGAAAAGGCACGTATGGTGGAGGCGGTTATTAATGTACGCACTATTGCGCGCGCACATCAGCTGTATTACTTGGCGCATGGAGAGTATCTTAATACTGCCGGTATGCAAAAATTAGATGTTACGATACCGGGTAGTACCATTTTAAATAATCGTATAGCTACCAAAGATTTTTATTATTCGCCCAATGGCGATACGGGCACGGCGGGTGTTTTGGGCAGCTATTTAGCTCTGGCCTACCGATTTAAACGAGAAAATAACAATTTGGTGGACGCATATCAAATCTTTATTAAGCAGGACAATGCGGATAAAATAAGGTGCTACCCGCTCGTTGCAGCAACGGCTATTCAAAAAAAATTATGCCAAGAGCTGAACGCAAAAGGGACGCTATAACAAAAGCCCCCTTGTTAGAGGGGGCTTTTAAATGGAGCGGGCGAAGAGAATCGAACTCTCGTCTCAACCTTGGCAAGGTCGCGTTCTACCATTGAACCACGCCCGCAAAAATCTTTCTGACTACCTACTCATTATAGCAAATTTGCGTAAATTAGCGCAAGCTTGCATAAATCTTATTTTTTAGACACTTTCTTTGTCCCCGTATCGTCCAGTAGTTGTGGTGCCAAACTTTTTAAGTAGTAATTTTCTAGTATGGCTTGGCGGATGCCGGGGTTTTGCCGAAGTTGGCTTAAAATAGGGCTTGCTTTAATGATAGACAAAGCCTCTTGCGGATGGTCCCGGTAGTATTTAACGGCCTTGCTGGTAAGCAAATAACTCATTAGGCGGCTACCACCTACCGCGCGTACCAATTCGGGGTTACTAAGTACGCTTTGCACCGTGGGGTTATTAAAAAAATCTGTGAGTGTTTGTGTGTCCTGCGCAAAAGCCCCCAATAGTTGTGGATCTGCTAACAGCGGGGCTACGTCGGGGCGTTCTTTAAACGCTTCCCCTACTTCTGGGCGGTTTAACAGATAGCGTAATAATTGTACATCTTGCAAATTGGCTGCAAAATTTTCCGTTAGTGCCCATGGAGCCATGCCAATGATGCCATAATTTTTGGGGGTGATGGCTTGGTAATTGTAGCGGCTGATTACCGGCAAAGTGGTGCCTAATTGATCCACGGCTACGTTGCGGTCTTGCCCTTCATAGATTTCTACATATGTAACACCGCTACGGGGATTAAATTGTGTGTTGTAGCTAAGCCCTTTGACTTGCGCGGGATCCAGGGCAGAGGTTAAATCCTCCGCTCGATTTTTGGCATGTAGTACAATTACCCAAGCAATGGCGGCTATGCCGATTACGCAGGCTAGTATCCCTAATACGATTAAATTGTTTAGGCCATTGGAAGCCTGCTTTTGGACGCTAGCGGAGGATGGAGCGTGCTTTTTTCGAATTTTTTTATTGTATTTTTGCGGGTTGCGCAAACGGTCTATAATTTCTTCTGTTTTCATGTGCATAGCCTATGTAAATAAGTATAATTTATTATATGAAATCTTAGTACAAGCGAAAAGAGGAACCTAATGCAAAAAACAATTTTTTATCATGATACGGATTGTGGAAATGTAGTTTATTACGCGAACTACCTAAAATATTTTGAAGAAGCACGAACGCTGTATATGCAAGAGCGGGGATATTCGGTCCCTGCGCTGATGCAATTGGGGAAATTTTTTGTGGTAGCCCGGCAAGAAGTGGAATATAAGTATCCGGTACGCTACGCAGATGTGATTCGTGTAGACACAAAGGTGCTGGAAATTTCGGATATTAAAATTGTATTTGAAAATACCATTACCAACCAAAACGGGCGCTTGTGTACCAAGGGGAAAACCACCCTTGTGTGCGTAGATAAAAATGGGGTGCCTACGTCCATGGGAGTAGAAGTAAAACAAGCTATGCAAGTGACCTAAGTGCCTAGATTTTTATGACGTTAAAAGCGCTCGTTTTACGCGGGCGCTTTTGTTTTGGGGAAAAAAGGGAATCTTTACCGAAGTATAGTCTAATTGGCCAAGCATGGCATTTCTTGGCTAATGGTGCGCACCACGGAGGACATTTGCGGATGATAAGGCAATTGGTCTTGCGCCGCTTGTAATAAGGTGCGGCCCCCTACGGTGGAAAGACTCCGGATTTCTTCGCAATAAATCGCCCGATTAGAGGCGGCAATGGCGTCACTAACTCCGCGCAGTCGGCTTAACTGGCGTGTGGCGATATCATTTTTTTGTTTTAACGTAGAATACGTATATAAAGGGATAAAGGTATCGGCATGCCCCGCGTTAATTTGGGCCAGTAAGGGCGTTTCCCCTTGCGCGTTGCGGGCATCCACCAAGGCAGTAATTTGTAAAGAGGTTTGCCCCGCATAGAAATGACGTAAAAGCGAAGCAATGGCTTGCACGGTATCTGCATTTTTGGCAACGTGAAAGACGTTATTGCCGTAGGCATCTTTTACCAGTAAAAATTTGCCACTAGTTGCCGCTTTGGCCTGTAAAATGGTTTTTACATCGCCTTGACGGGCTAACTTAATAATGAGCGGGGTGCCATGCGCATCCGGCGTGGAAAAACGGGCCTCTATCTGCTGGGCAGATTGAGATTTTACGGCTTGGTTAATATGCTGTTCTAAGTTAGCCAGCGGAGCCGCAAAAGGGGTTTTCGGCAACAAACCGATGGTACACAGAATTACGAACAAATAAATAATGCGTTTCATAAAGAACCTCTTTTCTTTTTATTTTGTGAGAAAATAAGGGGAAAAACGAGGGCCTAAAGACCTAGATAGAGGGACCAAAGGGCCTAGAGATTTTCTAGGCCCTTACGGTGAGCGCGTTGAATAAAGCTGACGGAGCTGGGCAAGATAACTTCTTTCATAACATCTAAGGCAAAGGAGTCGGTCATGCCGGCAATATAGTCGGCAATAGCGGTGTCAATTTCGGTAGTGTTTTCCTGGTAAAAGCCACGCATGGATTTTAGATAATTGCCAAAACCGCGGGCCGCTTGCTGCGGCTCACGCGCGTAGGCATCATAATCAAATTGATGGCGGGTAAACAGGGTGCGAAAATAATCAAATACGTCTTGAATGCGCTTTGAAATAATTTCTTTACGCCGCAGCATATCTTCATTGCAGTAAATGCGTTGATAATTAAACGTTTTTAACTGGGAAATTAAATCAAATTTTTCCGCTGAAAACCCGATAAAATCTTTATCTTGTGAGTGGTAAATAAGGTCCAACGTGAGGGTATTGATGATTTCCCCATTCGAGGTGCCCACTTCTTTGCGCACGTCTTGCGGGATGTCCACTTTGGTGATTAAATCGGCCTTGATGGCGTCTTCAATATCACGCCCAAAGTAAGCAATTTTGTCTGCTAGGCGCACAATACACCCTTCGTACGTAGAGGGCATTTGGGTGCGGCCGGTGATTTTTTCTAAATCGTTTGGCACGTTTGCGGGGCGTAAGGTATTATTGTGAAAATCTTCCCCGCAGTGGCAAATAATCCCGTCTTTTACGGCAAAAGTTAGGTTAAGCCCTTCGCCGTAGTTGGCTAAATGTTCCACTACGCGGTAGCTATTTAGTTCGTGTAAAAAGCGTTTGCCACTGGGTTTTAAGCAGGTGTCTATGGCACGTTCTCCTTCGTGACCAAAGGGGGCGTGCCCAATGTCGTGCCCGAGGCCAATGGCATAGGCCATATCTTCGCTTAATTGCCAGTTTCCACTTTTGTTTAAGCCGCGGCAAATGGTAGCTGCGATGGTGGCTACGTGCAACACGTGTTCAATACGGGTGCAAATATGATCGTTTTTGGGTGCAAAAAATACTTGGGCTTTATGTTTTAAACGACGAAACGGAAGGGAGTGGATGATTTTGGTTTGATCCCGAAAATACTCATCGCGCAAATCAGGCGTATGCGCATGCGTGCGTTTTAAATAAATTTCATCCGAAAACGGGTTTTTTATCATAAAATTATGATACCATAATAGAAAGCTTACGTATAGAGGAACTTATATGAAACCAGTGGTGTTTTCCGGCAGTTTTGACCCCGTGACAAACGGACATATTGATTTAATTAAGCGGGCACGCAAAATTTTTGGGGCGGTATGCGTGGTGGTATGTTATAACGCAAACAAGCAAGGATTATTCTCTCCGCAGGAGCGGGTAAAGCTGTTGCACGAAGCTCTTTTAGGAGAAGAAAATATAACGGTGGATATGACAACCGGTTTGCTAGTGGATTATATGAAAAAAAACGGGCTTACTACGGTAGTGCGCGGCCTACGCAGTGCGCATGATTGGAACCATGAGCGGACCAATGCGTATTATAATCACGTATTTAACCCGGAAGTGGAAACGATATTTTTGCCTGCTGACGAAAAATATCAATTCATCAGCTCCAGTGCTGTCAAAGAAGCTACAAAGTACGGTGCAGAGGTGGCCGATTGGGTGCCCGCCTGTGTGTGCAAGGCATTAGAGCAAAAACGGTAGTGTGTTTAACGGGAAACTTGATTGGGAAGGAAAGCCAAATCTTTTGAGTGAAAATTCAAACCAAAAATAACCCAAAGGGCCTATTTTAAAAATAGGCCCTTTTTTTGTTGCGCGCGGAAACTAAATTTCATACCATATAAGCGGAGAAGGTTAAACTGTTATGTTTCAGTACTGCGCAACCCAACTTACGTGTCAGTGCTTACCCCAGCGGACAAAGCCGCATGCGCCTGGGTGCGGATCCTGTTTTTCTTATTTCCTTTCCTTTTTTCTCCCCATTTTAAAAAATAAACAAGCCGTAACATATACTATATACCTGCAGTGCATTGAACAATTTGATTTATATAGGGCCAAAAGAACATTCCAACTAGGACTTTTGGCCCTGTTTTTTGTTTATTTAAATTGTCACCATTTATATAAAGGAGCCAATCATGCATAAATTACTTTCGCTAGTGCTGAGCGTAAGTATCATTATTAGCAGTATAACTCCGGCCCTGGGGCAGGCGCTTTTGGGCCGAGGCGCACGTGGTATGCGTCGAATGACGACCCCGAAAGGGTGTGCGGCTTCTTCTCTTTCATTACAAGTTACCCGTCGTGCGTTAGCACAGCAAGCTATAGCCCATACCACTTTGCAGGCCCGTGTGGCTACGGGAAATGTGGCTGGCGTGGCACAGCACCTGTTGGCTCTTTCGCCAGTAGAACGTACAGCACGCTTACGTAATGATTTTGTAGTTCTTTGCTTGATGCCCCAAGCACTTAGCTTGGCCGAACGGCAGCAAGCTATTACCCTGTATGAAGCGCAATTACAGCATATTACCCCTATTTTAGCAATTGCGCATGAAGATTTACGGTCCTTTTTAACCTGGGCGCAAGCGCAGCCTACACACGCTAGCGTAGAAGCTATACGGGGCGTGTTGGAAGATGCGGCCGCGCTGAGTTTGATAGGGGGCCAGGAGCAAGCTCCTTTACTACTTGATTTTTATAATCAAGCCAAGGGAACCCTTTTTGAAGATACCGCCGCGCTGATTACCGCACGTGGATTATTAAAGATGCAGGCTTATGAGGCGTTAAGCATTTTTTTAACGCAAACCGCTGATAAGGCCGCGTTAACAGGAGTAAGAGAGTTTGTCTCTGTCTATCAACTGCCGGTGAAAGTGACTGCGAGTGCGCAAGACGCAACGTTGGCCACCGATATGGCCCTGGCGGATTTCTTGGGGGTTCATTTTGAACCTAACCGCCTGCACGCGGATTATTCCTTGCAAGCTACCGAACAATGGCTTGCATTGGCGACACCTACGCCCGTGTCCGCTTCTGTGAAAGGAACCCCGCAAGCAGCGGCTAACAGCCAAACTGCAGCGCCAAAAACGGCGCCTGCCTTGGAGCAAGCCACACTGGAAACAGATTTAATCACCCAGCCGCTGCCACTTACCACGGCCCAATCGATGCAGGTTGCCACTGGCTCCAGGACGCAACCGGCCTCCACGCCGGTTCGTGCGGCAGCGGCACCAGTTCACTCTACGCAGGGGGTTTTGTATAGCGGGATCCCTGTATTTGCCATTGCCAATGGATTTAAACGCGGACTCAATTGGATTAAGCAAAAATTTGCCAAAGAAAAACGTACCCCGGCCCCTTATGAAGAGCCAGGTCTACATGAAAATAAGGTTCGGCCGGTTTATGCAGCGGCCGACGGACCGGAGACCGCCCAAATTGGTGGGGATTTAGTGGGTACCCGTAGTGATGTGGAAATGGTTCCCGTAGGGGCAGATGGCTTTAAATTAACCGTAGAAAGAGAAGATAAAGTAGAGCATATTTTACACAACGTAGATTTAACGGTTAGCTCTTCTTTAAAAAATTTTTCCAGCGAATACAACCGCCTGGCCCTAGACAACAATCACATTTTTGAATTACGCAATCAAACCCTGCCTGCTAAGCGGCCCGATCATTTTTACTTTGCACTTTCTACTGTCAAAGGCGAATTTGAGCTCCTCATGCAAGGAGCCAAACAGCTTAACTTGCCGCGGCCGATGCGTATTAAAATCCAACAGACGGGAACGCCCAAAAAATCCATTACACTACCTGTGTTAGATGAAAATTTAAATGAAACTGCCTTGGTGGCAGATGTGGACAGTTCTTTACTAGGGGATATTAAAACAACTCAGGGTGGGCAAGTAATTTATCAGAATCAAACACTATACTTTCGTAGTGCACGAGGGGAACTAACCTCTTTAGAACCTTCTTTTGTTCGTCTGCCTAAAGAGGAAAGTAAACACTGGACTAAGATTTTGGCGATGTACCCAGAACATACATTTAACTTGAGTGTTTTTTCCACGATGGATAAAATGAAGCCGGTTTCTTCCCTGGTGCCAAGCCTGCAAATTGGACTTGGTAAAACCTTAGCGCCTGAATTACATGCGCGGTCTATGATTGGGGAAACGGCCTCCAGCGCGATTATGTTGGGTATTAACAATGTGCTTCCTGCCATGATGGTGTTTGTACATCCGTTACTAAAAAAATATGGGGAAGCGGCTGTTTTCCGCGTGGGAGCCTCTATGTTTACTGCGGGGGGGCTGATTGCGTTGGCTTCCGGTTTGTACGGGCAAGTAGGAGGAATGATGAGCTCTTGGCAACTAGCAGGATTTTTGGCTTCCAGTGTGCTAATTGCCTTAGGAACTAACGTTACACGCTTTGTACAAAACAACCTCATCAGTGCCAACCGCGGTATTGTGCCGCAGGGCAGCTCTTTTAAGAAAAAACAAAAAACGGAACAAAACCAAGATATTACCTACAATACTTCTTATGTTCTGCACCGAGTGAAAGAAGTGCTTACGAAAAAATCAGAAGATTCCATTCGCGATGTAGTGTATTTCCAGAAAGGGGCTATGTTTAAGAACTTGGGTACGATGGTGTTTTTGTCCTTCCCTTGGATCGCAAATTTAGCGGGGAAAGCGGCTTTTGGGGTGGACCTGGGGTTGGATTTCTCGGCTAGTTACGTGCCTTATACGCTCTACAGCTTATATACCTTGCATAAACTAAGTAAAACCCCGTATAAAGATGCTTTCCCTTTGAATGAGACGCTACTTAAAAACAACCTGCAGGATGCCCAAAATGCGGCTGCTGTTAAAATTGCTGAAATTAAGCCAGAACTGATGGACTCCCACCACCCCATTATGCAGGATGCCGCTAAGCAACTAAAAGGGGCTATTGATGCTTTAGTACCGGTAGAATCCCGTAAGACAAAAAAAGCGGTTGACCCGCTAACCTTACAACATGAAGCGGAAGCTGGGGCAGAAATTGAACAACTCCTTTTATTGGCTGGCCGTAATGAAGCGGAAGCAGTTGCCGCCCGCCAAGCCTTACAAAAAGCGTTTGATGCGCTAGGTCACCGGGGGGTAAAACTAAAAGATGTAGCTAAAATGGCTGGGTTGCCTTCTTCCCTGGCAGCCATGACACTAGCCACGCTGGGTGAATTGGGGCTTTCCAACGGGCTTGCCTTTGCCATGCGTGAATTAGTGGGAGATGGTACTGCCGCCACGGGGATGGTGGGGATGCTGCTTTATGGCTGTATGTTTGGCTGGCGTGTAGTTGGCAATATCCTCAGCCAACGTATGAGCGGGGGCAGCATGTATGCGCTTTCTTCCATAGCTTCCGTCACCGGGCCGATGATGATGGCTTTTTCAGGGGGACAGGCGGCTCCTTTGGTGGCGGGTGCCATTATCGCCTGTTTTGGGGTTAGCAATTTCTTCTCTCAAATGTATGAATATATGGTAGGTTTACATCCTAAATACAAACGTGAAATTGCTTTACTTATTAACTGTACCATGCCGGCGGGTGCTATTGGCGCTTCGTTACTACGCTTGTCCAGCGCTGTCCCGGGGTTGGATATGGGGTTAGCCGGGGTGGCTTTGGCGGCGAGTGTGGCTTTAACGCCGGGGATGTTAGCAAATTCCAGCGTGTTGCACATGATTAGCTATGAATGGGGAAAACTAAAAACAAAAGTGAAACAGTTCTTCCACCGCGGGAATAACCAGCCCCCGTTAAGCGAAGCAACAGCACAATAAAACAGTGGATTTAAAAAACACCCCCAGGCATACTAGCTAGGGGGTGTTAGATTGTAGGGTAATTTAAGCCGGTTGTTGGGGGATTTTGCCAGCGGATTCTTCGGGTTGGTAGGTTAATTCTACGTCGGCAAAGATGGCATCTTTGTTATCATTTAACCAGCGGCGGTGCAATTTGTAGTCCGGGCAAAACTGCGCTACTAGGGCCCAATATTCTTGCCCGTGGTTCATATACGTTAAATGGCATAGTTCATGCACCATTAAATAGTCCTGCACCGCTAGCGGCATTTTAACAATGCGGTAGGAAAAATTTAAATTCTTTTTGCCGGAACAACTGGCCCACAAGGTGCGCTGGTCTTTAATAAAAATTTGGTTAAATTCTACGCCCATTTTCTGCGCCCATTCGGCCGTTTTTTTAGTGAGTTCTTCTTTGGCGTTGTTACGTAGCCAATCGGTTACCAAGGCGGAAGGGTTGTCCTGCGCGGTTTGTAAATATACGTGAAAAATTTTGCCGTCAAACGCTACGCCGGGCTCTTGGTCGGGTGTAAGGTACATTTGTGCCGGAAATAAATCCCCGTTGTAGAGGACTTTGTTGTCATGCGGGATTTGCGCCTGGGGTTCGCCCGTTTTTTGGTCTTTGGCGGCTTGCGCGCCGAATACTTCGGGCAAATCCTTTTTAAGGCGTTCTAAGAATAGTTTTACATCACTAATGACGGTTTGTGTATCTGCCATAGTATTATTATAGCAAACTTGCGCGCGTGGACTTTCTTGCTAATTTGGCCCAGGAGGTTGTTGCGCTCCTCCTTACGTACCCGTGCTGCGTAGTACGCTACGTCGGCGTGCGCTTAGTCCTGCGCCAAAATATTTTGAAAGTACCGCACTATATCGTGATAGGGTTTGCTGGTAGATTTTATGTAGGTTTTTTGTTATACTGTAAATACAATTTGAATTGTTTTTGAATCGTATGTGGAATACGAGTTAGCTGAAAAAGCTATACACAGAGGTCAAAAACAGCCGATACTTAGGCACACAAAGGCGACGGTCTGCGTGTGCCGAACGTTTGTCCCTTGTAAAAGGGACAAACTGCGGCTGTTGTGTTTGGGGACTCTCTGTGTACTCGAGGCATGATAGCCGTTTTGTTATGCCTTGCAAAAACCAAATTGTAAGGAGATAACAAATGAAAAAGGTAGCAAACGAAAGAGTATTGTATAGGTCAGGTGTAAACCTGACAATGGCCTGCAAAGGACATCTTACTGAATGTTGGGTTAGCACCCAACCTATAAAGGAGGCGATTGTAAGAAGTTTTTGCCACTGTCGTCATCCTGAATTTATTTCAGGATCTAGTCGTTGTAACAACAAGATGCTGAAACAAGTTCAGCATGACGGTATAAGGGGTTTCACTCTCATTGAACTACTTGTCGTCGTCCTCATCATTGGCATCTTAGCGGCAGTTGCCTTGCCGCAATACCAAAAAGCAGTGGAAAAATCACATGCAGTACAGGCTATGACGCTACTTAAATCTTTCTACCAAGCGTATTCCCTGTATCACTTGGCGAATGGGGCTCGGCCTACTTCTTTGGCGCAACTGGATATACAAAGTCCTTTGCCGGGGGCCTATGATGTGATAAGTGGAAAAGAGCGCCCTATTGACACAACTTCAGATGCGGATTGGTCCCTTTTGTTGTATACAAATGTTGACGGCTTGAATGGGGTGTGTGTTGCCCGTATAGCAGGTCGATATCAGGGCGGAGGCTTTTGTATATGGCATGATATTCCCTCTAAAAACACTTATAAGAAACTTGTTGCCGGGCAAGTATATTGTACGGAAAGAACAGGTAACGGCATAAAACTGATCAGCAAAAATGGGCTGTATTGTCAAAAATTATTAAACGGCACCTCCTTTTCACATCTGGGCAATTTAGAAGCATACGAATTTTAGTAATAGCAGGAACAATCGGTGTCATATTGTCGTTTTTTCAAACATTTTATACAATACCCTTATGACAGAAAATTTGAGAAAAACCGCTCTGTGCGGCGCGTGCGAAGCCGCCGGCGGTAAAATGGTGGATTTCCACGGGTGGTTTTTGCCCGTCCAGTTTGATAGTATTATTGCTGAACATAAAGCCGTGCGCGAGGCGTGCGGAATGTTTGACGTGTCCCACATGGGGCAACTGCGCGTAAAAGGTCCGCAAGCCTTGCACCTTTTGCAATACATTAGCTGCAACATCATTAAAAGTGGCGATAGCGAGGGGACTTATTTCCATATTTTAACCGAGCAAGGGACGATTATTGACGACGCGATTGCGTTTTGTTTAAATTTGCAAGAATTTCTTGTGGTCGTCAACGCCGCCTGCGCGGAAGAAGATTTTGCCTGGTTTACGAAACAAGCCAAAGCCTTTGACGTAACGGTTACCAACGAAAGTGACCAGTGGAGTATGATTGCCTTGCAGGGACCGACGGCACTGGGCGTGGCGGATAAAATTATTCCTGGTGTAGTGGATTTGGCACGCTTTCACATCCAAGAAATTGAACTGTTTGGGGCCAAAGGCTACGTTACCCGCACCGGATATACCGGCGAGGACGGTGTGGAAATTATGCTGCCTAACGGGCAGATTGAGGCGTTGTGGAATACGCTGGTGAAACTGGGCGTAAAACCGTGTGGTTTAGGCGCGCGGGACGTGCTACGTTTGGAAGCTGGGTATTTACTAAACGGCGTAGATGCCAACCAAACTAAAACTCCGTATGAAGCTAACTGCGGGTGGGTGGTAAAACTTACCAAAGAAAATTTTATTGGCAAGGCTGCGCTGGAAGCTAAAAAAGCAGCCGGCTTTAAGACCAAGCTAAAAGCATTTAAACTTAAAAACCCGGGTGTGCCGCGCGAAGGGTGCAAAATCTTCTACCAAGGCGTGGAAACCGGCGTAGTAACCAGCGGAACTTTTTCGCCCTTATTTAAAGGGATTGCCGTGGGATACGCCGCGAGTGAAATTGCTGTAGGCGCAGAAGTGGAAATTGAAATCCACGGACGCAGAATCCCGGCGGAAGTAGTCAAAACACCGTTTTATAAAAATAGAGTGTAAGGAGTCACTATGTATAACGAAGAGAATTGCCGTTTTTTAAAAACCCATGAATGGGCTTTTGTGGAAGGAGAAAATGCCGTAGTCGGTATCTCTAACCATGCACAAGAAGAAATTAGCGATATCGTTTTTGTGGACTTGCCCAAAGTGGGCCGCGTAGTAAAAGCAGGCGAAAATTGCTGTGTGATAGAATCTGTTAAATCCGCCAGCGAAATTTATGCGCCTGTGTCCGGCGAGATTGTGGCCGTAAACGAAGCCCTAAACGCAGACCCGGCCCTCGTCAACCGTGAACCGCATGCCGGTGGGTGGCTATTTAAAATTAAAATGGCTGACCCGAGTGAAGTAAACGCGTTACTAGACCTAGCCGCCTATAACGCAACGATTGGAAAATAATTGGTGCCCCCGCCTAACGCGGGGGATTTTTTATATAGGAAAATTATGTTTATCCCACATACCAAAGAAGACCAACAAGCTATGCTTGCGCAAATCGGCGTAAAGGATATGAAAGGATTGTTGGCCCAAATCCCAGAGCAATTCTTATACCCGGCCTTGGATTTACCCAAGGCCCTAACGGAAGCGGAACTGACTGCCCACGTGCGCGGACTAGCTGCCAAAAATAAACCCTTAAAAAATTTTATTGGTGCGGGGATGTATGAGCATTTTATCCCGGCGGCTGTGCCGGCACTTTCGTCCAGAGGCGAATTTTTAACCGCTTATACCCCCTATCAGGCCGAAGCCAGCCAGGGGACTTTGCAAACCATTTACGAATTTCAAAGTTGCATGTGTGCGCTACTGAATATGGACGTGGCAACGGCCTCCCACTACGACGGGGCCACCGCCATGACCGAAGCGGCACTAGCGGCCCACCGCATCACGGGGCGTAACGAAATAGTGGTTTCGGGCCTGTTGCACCCGCACTATAAAGAAGTGCTTGAAACCTATACGCGCCATATGGGCATTACCCTTAAAGAAGCGCCCGTTACGGCGGGCGGCGTATTGGACGCACAGGCGCTTAAAGCACAATTAACCGACCAAACCGCATGCTTTATTTTGCAAACCCCTAACTTTTATGGATGTTTAGAAGACGCGCAGGCCGTTTCTGCGGCCGTACACGCCGTGGGTGGTTTATTGGTAGCGGTGGTGAATCCCATTTCATTGGGTGTGGTACAAACCCCCGGTGAATATGATGCTGATTTTGCCGTGTGTGAAGGGCAACCCCTAGGGAATCCCATTAGTTTTGGCGGGCCGGGCCTGGGCGTAATGACCGCGCAAAAAGCGTACGTGCGCCAACTGCCGGGCCGCATGGTGGGTATTGCCAAAGATAAAGACGGCAAACGCGCTTTTGTACTTACGCTCCAAGCACGCGAGCAGCACATTCGCCGCGAAAAAGCCGCCTCCAACATCTGTTCTAACGAAGCCTTGTGTGCCTTAAATGCGGTAATTTATTTGACGTTGCTAGGGCCGAAAGGATTACAAGAGGTGGCGGAATTAAATTTGGAACGCGCGCACCAACTGGCTGAAAAAATCAGCCGCGTCAAAGGTTTTAGTGTGAACACGACTGTGCCGTTTTTTAATGAATTTGTAGTAACGTGCCCGGTACCGGCTGCCGATATCATTTCCGCGCTAGAAAAGAAAGGTATTGCCGCCGGATACGACTTAGGACAAGTAAATGTGCAAATGAAAAATTGTCTTTTAGTGTGTGCGACCGAACTTCGCACCGAAGATGATTTGAAAGCGTATGCAGACGCATTGGGAGGAATTTAATATGCAAGAAATTTTGAAGAATGAACTCTCCATTGAAAAATCCCGCCCAGGCCGCCGCGGTGTACGCTTTGAAAAATCCCGCCAAGCGGCAGCGGCTTATTTGCCCGCCGCTTTGCTACGCAAAGAGGCTGCGCGTTTGCCGGAACTGAGCGAGTTTGATACGGTGCGGCACTTTACGCGCCTTTCGCAACAAAACTATAGTTTGGACGCACAGTTTTATCCGCTGGGCTCTTGTACCATGAAGTATAATCCTAAGGCCTATGATACACTGAGCGTATGGCCGGGGTTTGCTAACGCGCACCCGTTTGCGCCGGAAAGTGCCGTGCAAGGCACACTGGAGCTAGCTTACAATTTGCAGGAGTTACTCAAAAAAGTGACGGGCTTAGCGGCGTTTACCTTGCAACCCGCTGCCGGGGCCCACGGGGAACTGACGGGGATTTTAACTGCGCGCGCGTATCACGACGCGCATAACGGGAAAAACCGTACGGAAGTCATCGTGCCCGATACCGCCCACGGTACCAACCCGGCTACAGCCAATATGGCGGGATACCACGTAGTCAATATTAAATCGGCCGCCAATGGATGTGTGGATAAAGAAGCCCTCAAGGCCGCATTAAGCGAAAAAACAGCCGTTGTGATGCTGACCGTTCCTAACACGGTGGGGCTCTTTGAGCCTGAAATTAAAGAAATTGCTGAGATGGTGCACGCGGTAGGTGCGTTACTGTATATGGACGGGGCGAATTTCAATGCACTTATCGGCCTAGCTAAACCGGCTGATTTTGGCGTGGATATTATGCACCTTAATCTGCATAAAACCTTTGCCGCCCCACATGGGGGCGGGGGCCCGGGGTCGGGCCCGGTAGGCGCGGCCCAGCACGTAGCACCGTATTTGCCGCACCCGATTGTATCGCGCGTGAATGGACAGTATACACTAGCCGATAACCGTGCGGAAAGTAAAAACCGCATGAAAGCGTTTTACGGCAATATGGCCGTGGCAGTGCGCGGATATTGTTACTTGCGCCAGTTTGATGCCACCACGCTTAGAACGATTGCCGAAAACGCCATTCTAAACGCCAACTATGTGCGTGCGCGCTTGAAAGGGAAGTTTAATGCGTTTTTTGACCGGGTGTGCATGCACGAGTGCGTGCTGACGCCGCCTGATCCACATGCAACCGGGGTGCATACCAGCGATATTGCCAAGCGACTTTTGGATTATGGCTTTTATGCGCCGACGATTTATTTCCCGCTTATCGTGCCGGAAGCCTTGATGGTAGAGCCGACAGAGACGGAAAATAAAGAGATGCTAGACGCGTTTGTAGCCGTGATGGAAAAAATCTACGAAGAAATCCAAACCGAGCCGCAAGTGGTAAAGGATGCGCCGCATCATCAACCCGTTAAACGTATTGATGAGGTGAGCGCCGCACGGCAACCTAATTTAAGGTGGTAAAGAACTAAAGGATTATTTAGGAGCATCTCCCCTTCGGGAGATGCTCCTTTGATTTTAATGGTCAAACCTATATATTCTCATGCCCCCGCTATCATATCCGCTATTTTTTCCTGTTACAGTTTGGCACAAAGCATTAGCCCGCCTATCCTCTTGAGGGATGGCCCGACACTCGAAATATAGAGGTTCTCGGTGCGCAAGAAACCACGCTCGGACAGTGGAATTTAGGTAAATTAGACAAGCATCATATGTGTCGTTGTGTATCCAACAAGAGCCCCACTTGTAAAAATAATATTCCATTGTTTCACTGTTCTGCCTGGAGCTAGTGGGAGAAGGCATTTCTATATCTAACTTGTCAAATCTTCCTGCGTAGGAACCATTGGTTAACTTATACATTTGTTGGGCTTGTGCTATTTTCCTTCCCAGAGTCATGGCCTGTATATAGCGCGTTTTCGTTATTGCTTTTTGATACTGTGGCACGGCAATAGCGGCTAAAATGGCCACGATAAGAACAACAATTAACAACTCAATAAGCGTGAAACCCCGCCGGGTTTGTTGTTTTTCATGTTTTTCCTCGTTTTTATAGTTTCAATTCTCCTGCCTGAAATAGCATGCAAAAACGGCTGAAACTCTTTGAGTAAAGCAATGCACCCAAGCGCGTAACAGCCGTAATCTGCCCCTAAAAGTGGCAAACATTGGGGACACTCGGGTGGCCGCCCAAGTGTACCTAATTTTGGCTATTTTTGGATTCTAATTACCTCTGTTACGAGCATCCGTTTGCACGGTTCCAAAAACAGATAAAATTGTAGCTTTATTGTAACATAAAATCTGTACCGTAGGTTAGTTGGTAATTTGATATAATTTTTACACGATATTAGGTACGCGTATGAACTTTTTACTTACAACGCCCCCGTTAAACGTATTTGAACAAATGGCCTTGGATGAAGGGCTGGTGCGTGCGCGCCCTAATGAGGTAACATTGCGCTTTTACAACTGGACGAGCGGGCCAGCCGTTACCTTTGGCTATGCCCAATTTGTAAGCCAAGTACGCCAGGGGGTGGCACAGGATTGCGGCCCCTTGTGTAGGCGACCGACGGGAGGGGGAGTCGTATTTCATCAGGACGATTTGACGTTTTCACTCATTTTCCCAGCTGCGGACAATCCGCGCGTAATTTACAAAAAATTGCATGGAGCGGTGCACGCGGCGCTTACGTTAAGCGGACTAACGGCCCAGGTATTTGCTCAAAAACTGCCGGCAGCGGCCTATGCGCCCAGCCACCAACAGGAGGCCAGTGCTTGCTTTGTAAACCCAGTGGAAAATGACCTCCTGCAAGCCAATGGACAGAAAATGTTGGGAGGTGCCATCCGGCGGTTTGGTACTACGGTATTATACCAAGGCTCTTTGCAGGTGCCCGGCGCGCGGGAAAACCCTGTCTATAAACACGCCCTTACGCAAGCCGTGCGTAGCTTTTTAGATGTAAATTTGCACATTAAGCAGGTAGCACAAAAAGAGCTACAAGCCGCTACCCTGTTGGCCAAAATCCAATACAATACCGTGGCGTGGACGGAGAAATTTTAATGCTAAAACTGGGTAAATTTTTACTAGCGCTCGTCCTTGTGCCCATTACAGGGCTAGTCGTGTGGGAAGATATACGCCTATTAGGCAGTGTGCTGGATCACTTAAGCGCGGCGATTTGCTTTGTATTGGGGGCAGCTGTTTACGTGGGGATTCATTACCGGTATTATGATTTTTCTAGGCCGTATGTGTTTATCCACGAAATGACCCACGCACTAGCAGCACTATTGTGTGGGGTGCGAATTAAGGATATTCACATTGGGCCCGAAAGCGGCTACGTAAAAATGCAGCGGACCAATGCGTTTATTGTGCTAGCGCCGTATTTTGTGCCAGGCTATGTGGTGCTGGTAGCGGCCTTGTATATGTGGGTAAGTTTGTTTGTGGATTTAACCCCGTACCGGCAAGTAGTGTTATTTGTCGTCGGGTTTTTAATGGCGTTTCACTTTGTGCAAACGTTTCATACCTTGTGGGATGCCCAGCAACCTGATTTGGAAATGGCGGGCGGAAAGTTTTTTTCGTGCGTAACGATTGTGTTAGCCAATATGCTAGTGCTAGCAATTGTACTTAAAATTCTATTTCCGCAAGAGGTGCTTTTGTGGCCGGCCCTCCAAACGGTACTTCAACGCACAGCTGCAGGGGGCCGAATTATAGTAAACTATATACTAGAGAAGTGTAGACAACACGTAGTATGAAAAATAAGCAAACACGCACGCGCGCGAAACGACGCCTGTTCCTCCGCCGTACCAAACGGATTACAAAAGCCAGTGCTTTAACAGCCTGGCGGTTGGTGCTGTTTACACTAATGTTGCTGCTGTTATTAATGTGCGTGGCCTGGGTTGTCTTTGTGCGTGCTTTTAATGCCCAAAATTTAAGTGAGCGTATTGCTTACCAGTTGCAACGCCAATTAAACCGCCCTGTAAAAGTGGGGTCTATTCATTTGAAATTTCTCAATGAAATAGAGCTTAAAGATTTTTCTATTTTAGACACGGTAGGAGAGCCGGGTAAGCCGCTAGTGTCGGCAAACTCGGTAACACTTTCTTATGATATTTTGCCTTTATTTGAAAGAAAAGTAGTGATTCGCGAAGTTACGTTAAATGCACCGCGTTTTAATTTGGTGCGTACGAAAACCGGTGTTTATAACGTGGCAGATATTAAACTTTCCCGCGCCAAAAAGGCAGAGCCTCAGGGAGCTGTTCAGGAGGGGGATAAATACGAGGTAAGTATTGAAGACTGGGGCATTAAAAACGGGGTGATTAGTTTTAAAGATTTGGAGACTGATGAAGCTCATTCTATTTATGGACTCAATGCCAGCTTTGATCATTTGCGGTTTAACGAGCTTTCCCACTTTGAGATGGGAATGATTTTGCGTAACCAATGGCAAGAACGCATTAGCGAGATGGAAATTGAAGCGAGCGGACAAATCAATTTTGCGGATTTTAACTGGAAAGACTTTTCCTTGCGTGATGTAAAAACACAGGTATTTATGTTTCAACAACCAGTGGATATCACGCTGGATTTAGATGATGTGACAGCCCCTGTTTTTACGCTTACGGCCTCGGCCCCGGCCTTTGAAGGGAAAGACGTTTCTATCTTTGGCGAAAAAATAGGAGCGTTTGCTGTACCGGCATCCACGTTAATCGTCCAAGGGAATATAACAGACGAATACCAACGTTTGAAAATTACACAGCTAAATGCCAAGGCCGATGATGTGGAACTTTCCGCTAGTGGGGTAGCTGATTTTTCAAAAGAGCCGTTTACCATGCAGGCCGATTTTTCTACCAACTTTTTTACTCTACCCGGAAAGGAACGCTATTGGAAACCGCTCCAAAAATATGGGCTTGCCGGAAAGGGCTCTGCCAGTGGGTCTATCGCTCGCGCGCAAGGCGTGTTTTCGCTACCGTTACTAGTGTTGCAAGCACAACAAGTGGCGGGGGATTTTTATGGCTTTAAAGTGACGGGAGCGAGTGGCACTTTCCAGGCAAAAAATAATTTTAGTGACTTGTATGCGCGTACAACGAGCGGTAAGGTGCAAATAGCCCGTTCCACGTTTGATAAGCTGCAGCTTAGCGGTAGTTGGCGCAAAGGCAATTTGTATGCGTATATTGCTTCTAGCCAATTAAATGAAGAACCTTTAAAAATGAATGTGACGGTAAATAATTTAAAAAGTGACGCGCGCAGAATTAACACTCATTTGTATTTTAAAAATTTTGACCCCATGGCTTTTATTGAAACGGTGAAGGATTTTGTGACGGTAATTACGCCCCTTACTAAGCATACCGAGGGGAAGCTCGAAGTGACCGGCGAATTAGCCTGGCTGCGTAATTTTAGAGACCGCCTGCCGGACTTTATGCCTAGTTTTTCTGGTACGTTATCGGCTGATGCCTTTTCTTCTACCGTATTAACGGCGCATAATTTTCAAGCAGAGTTTGATTTTACCGGGATGCAGGCTGGGGCCAAAAAATTGTCCGGTCCGTTGGATATCCGCGTGCAAGACGGGGTCATTCACCAAATGGAAAAATTGGCGGCCGAACAAGAAGCGTTAAATGTAACTTTCCAGCCGTTTATTATGATGCACCGCATGGAACGCGCCGGAAGCTTTAGCGTTGGACGCGTATTAACTGACGTAAAAGTGACGGAGTTAGGCGCCTCGGTGCTGTTTAATAATGGAGCTATGAAAATTAATAACGCTTATAGCGTGGGGCCGACCATGTCTGCCTCCGTAAGCGGGGACACGGATTGGGTAAAAGAATTATTTGATTTAACGATTTACACGATGTTTACTAACACTTCTAAAAGCGGCGTGCTAGCTGAAAATTTAACGGATGAATCCGGCAACCCGGCTCTCGCGTTTCGGGTTTCTTCCTCCATGACAAAACCTAAACTGGAAATGCTTCGCGCCAAAAAGGCGGGTAAAACGATTCGCACCGCCCAAGAAAAAGGCGTAAATACTGATTTTAGCAAGGCTACAAAATTTATCCAAGGAGAACACCATGCCACGAAATAACTTAGACGTACTTTGCCTCTTACAAGAACATGGGGCTATTTTAGAAGGACACTTTGTTATGCCATCGGGCTTTCATAGCCAGACGTATATTCAAACTTCATTACTGATGCAACACCCGCATTTAGCGCAGAAAATTGCACGGGCACTTTCGGAAAAATTTACTAAAAAAGCGGATGTGATTATGGCACTTACGCCGTCGGACTCGGTACTAGCGCAAGAAGTGGCACGGGTGCGCGGGGCACGGGCTATTTTTGCTTCTAAAGATGAAAACGGAGAAATGATTTTAAAGCACAACTTTTCCATTGAACCCGGCGAAAATGTGCTAGTGGTGGACGACGTAGCTGTGTCCGGGCGGAAAATCAACCGTGCCATTGACCTGGTAAACCGCCTGGGTGCTGACGTAATTGGGGTGGGCGTAATTGTGGACCGCTCCATGGGATATTTGCCGTTAACGGTACCCTTGCGTGCACTTTTATCGTACCCCATGCAAACTTTTTCGGCTACGCAGTGCCCGCTGTGTGCGGCCAACATTCCATTTACCCAAGTGGAGGAAAATAAATGACTCAAGTTAAACTAAAAGCCAAAGAAGAACGCCGTTTACAGGCGGGGCACTGGTGGATCTTTTCCAACGAAATTGATGGGCTGGATACGTCTATTGAGCCGGGCAGCTTGGTGCGCGTGGTGTCGCACGAAGGTAAACAAGTGGGGCATGGCTATTTTAACCCGCATAGTTTAATTTCGGTGCGCCTTATTCAGAAAGGGGAAGGCGAACTAGCAGAAGATTTTGTGTTTGAGCATTTAGATAACGCTTATGCGTACCGCAAGGAAATCGGCGTGCGCAAATATGGGCGTATGTGCTACGGTGAGGCGGACAATATGCCGGGCCTAGTAGTGGACCGCTACGGTGACGTGTTGGTAGTGGATGTGCTAACGGCCGGGATGGAAAAATTAAAACCGCAAATTACTAAAGCACTTCAAAAGATTTTTAAGCCGACCGGAATTTATTATAAAAACGACAGCGCTTTCCGCGCGTTAGAGGGTTTAACCAATACGCCGGATATTATTGGCGAAGTGCCGGACCAAGTGGAAATAGAAGAAAACGGTGTAAAGTATTTGGTGCCCTTGCGCGGTGGGCAAAAGACCGGATTTTATTTTGACCAACGCGAAAACCGCGAATTTTTAAAACCCTATTTTAAAGATAAATTGGTGCTGGATTTGTACTCGTATATCGGCTCGTTTGGTATTACGGCCGCGCTAGCAGGTGCTACGCAAGTGTGGGGATGTGATTCCTCTGCCGCTGCGGTGGAATGTGCTAAGAAAAATGCGCAATTAAATGGTGTACAAGATACGGTCGTTTTTCACCGGGATGACGCCGAGCGGTTGTTGTCGGCTCTCAAAAAGGGTGAACTGCCCGATCAGCCGGATATGATTTTATTAGATCCGCCCGCGTTTGTAAAAAGCCGCAAGGCACTGCCGCAAGCGGTGGGACTGTATGTAAAGCTCGTCAAAATGGCGTTAGAAGGGATGAAAGTGGGAAGCTATTTGGCATTTTCTACCTGTAGCCACCACATTTCGCGCGAGCTATTTGTAGATATTATCCGCCAAGGGGCCAGTAAGGCCGGGCGGCAAGCGGTGCTAGTGGAACTGCGCGGACAAGCCAAAGATCACCCGGTACTTATCGGCATGCCGGAAACAGAATACTTGCATTTTGCACTGATTCAAGTAAAATAAAAGCGTAGGAGGATTTTTTATACCGCGCACCAAGCGCGCAAAATTTTAAAACTATTTTGGAAATAAGTAATTCAGGTGGCCACGCGCCACACAAGGAAACTCCAAAATAGCCGCTGAGGTAGCAAGGACGATTGCAAGCGTTTTTCTACCGAATGTTTCCCACCCGTAAGGGTGGGGGCTACGGCTGTTATATTTGGGCTGGTTTCCTTGTCCCAGGTGTAATAGTCCGTTTTTTTATACCTGGGACCGGAAGAAAGGGCCGCATGGCCCAACAAGGAAACAAAGGTATGAAAAAGGAAAACACCCGGCGGGGTTTTACGCTTATTGAGTTATTAGTTGTAGTCTTAATTATTGGCATTTTGGCCGCCATTGCCTTGCCACAGTATCAAAAAGCAGTGGAAAAAGCACGTATGAGCGAAATGGCTTTGTTTATCAAGAATTCTCAGCAGGCCGTTGACGTGTGGTTGCTGCAAAATGGAGGGATGCCTGCAATAGAAGCTACTTTATTAGATAAAACGCATAATTTGCTAGATATAGATGTTTCTGGAATGCTGGAAGCGTTTTCGGCCGACGGTGCGCTGAGCAAATCACATTATTTTAAGACTAGCTCTATAGAGTGCTACAATGACGGATGTTACTATTTGGTATGGGATGCAAACGGTGGGCCCGATATTTTGGTAAGTCGTGATGAAAATGGGTGGGAAGTAAGTTGTTCTTTCAATCCCGACGCGGAAGAGGCAGCTGAGCTAACTGCCTGGTGTAATCGGTTTAAAGCAGTGTATCCCCACTTAAACATCTAGTAATATAACAAAAACATACAAAATATAGGTCAGGATTTTTCCTGACCTATATTAGTATACGCCAAATTAGGCAGAAAAAGAATGCCGAGGGAGTAAGTAGAGGAGTGGGGTTTTTCAAACGAATTTGGTGTAGTTCTAGGAGTGAAAAAGCGAAGTATACTGTGCGTAGCGGCGCGGTAGCGCCGAGGGTGACAGCTAGAGTAAGAGCCTGCAACTTTTTCAAAGAAATTTTGCGCAAGACGCGGCGCGAGGATAGGAGGTATACTGGCGGCACGCGCCCGGAGGGCGGAGGTATCCGACTATCTGAGCAACAAAGTATTGCACAAAATTTAGACGAAAAAGAATGCCGAGGGACAGGATCGAACTGTCGACACCTGGTTTTTCAGACCAGTGCTCTACCACTGAGCTACCTCGGCATTACCTATATATTATACCAAAGTTGTGGCGGTTTTTCAAATGGAAGAAATTTGATAGTCGCCCCTTATATCCCGTATAAAGACCCTACGGGATATAAGGGGCGGAAAACTTTATTTTACAGCGTCAAAACCGGCTTGTAACGCTTTTTTATTTAGTTCCAACATCTCGGGCTTGGCACGTTTGTAGACTTTTTTCATGGCATCGGCCACGGCCTCTATGCTAACAGCACCCGTGAGTTTAATAAACGCACCTAATGCCACCAGGTTGGCAATGCGGTCCATGCCGAGTTTTTCGGCAATCTCGTTACATGGCACGCAAACGGTTTTGATGTCCGTGCGCGTGGGGCGCGAGTTAATCAGCGAGCTATTTAAAAGTAAGAGTCCACCCTTTTTTAGCATGGGCTCAAATTTAGGCAAAGAAGGCTCGTTCATGACAATGACGGTATCGGGGTTGGATACGATAGGTGTATATACTTCCCCGTCAGACACTACGACGGAACAGTTGGCCGTGCCGCCGCGCATTTCCGGCCCGTAGGAAGGAAGCCAGCTGGCATTTAATTTGTTTTCCACGCCCGCTTGCGCCAGTAAAATACCGGCAGAAATAACACCTTGTCCGCCGAAACCGGCAATACGAATTCCTTGATACATATTAGTTGGCCCCCTCGTCTTTAAAGACACCTAGCGGATATTGTGGCATCATTTTGGTGCGCACAAATTCCAGCGCTTGCTCTACACTGGCGTGCCAGTTGGTGGGACATTGGGAAATGACTTCCACCATGGAAAACCCGACGTTATTTACCTGATTCTCAAACGCCTTTTTTAAATATTGCTTAGTTTTAAGCACGTTTTGTGGCGTATCTACACTGCCGCGGGCTAAAAATTTGCTACCCGTAATTTGCGCCAACATTTCACACATATTAATCGGCCAGCCTTGCAGTTTTGGGTCGCGCCCTTTGGGGGCGGTGGTGGCTACTTGGCCCACAAGCGTGGTGGGAGCCATTTGGCCGCCGGTCATTCCGTAAATGGCGTTATTAATGAAAATAACGGTGATATTTTCGCTACGCACGGCGGCGTGAACAATTTCCGCCATGCCGATAGAGGCCAAATCACCATCACCTTGATAAGAAAACACAATGGCCTGCGGTTTGGAACGTTTAATGCCGGTGGCAATTGCCGGACCACGGCCGTGCGCGCCTTGCACGCAATCACATGCAAAATACGAATCCGCAAACACAGCACAACCTACCGGGGCCACGCCAATGGCGCGGTCGGCAATGTGTAATTCGTCCAGCGTTTCGCCAATTAAGCGGTGCACGATACCGTGCCCGCAACCCGGGCAATAGTGCATGGGTACATCGGTGAGTGAAGTCGGTTTTTTAGCTAAAATGGTGCTCATTTGGTTTCCCCCTTGCGGTCGCCTTGCACGCCTAATTGCGTGTTGCGCTGACAGTTGTAGGTAAAGCCGTCCGCATGGTCTTGCAAGTTAAAAAGGCCTTCTTTTTGGCCGGTTAAGAGCGAGCGTGCGGCCGTTAAAATTTGCGCGCCGTCCGGCTGGCCGCCGGCAGGATACGCGTTGAGCCCTACGGGGCATTTATCGCCGACCGCTAGTTTAACATCTTGCACGAGCTGGCCCAAACTTTGCTCTACCACCAGTATGCCTTTGGTTTTAGCGGCTAATTCCGCCAAGCGTTTGGACGGAAAAGGCCACAAGGTAATCGGGCGGAACAGGCCCACTTTAAGGCCCTGTTCTTTGGCGTGGTTGACGGCTTCTAAACACGCACGGGAAGAAAGCCCGTACGCCACTAAAATCACGTCGGCACCCTCGCAATCGCGTTCTTCATAGCGCTGCTCGGTCTTTTCGATGAGCCCGTAGCGTTTGGCGCGTTCCACCACGTCGGCAATCAAATTGTCGCCTTTGTAGGAATAGACGTTATTTTTGGCGCGTCCGTTTTTATGGATATCTACGGCCCAGTCAAATTTACCCAGTTTATTGGGGTCTACCGGGTCAAAAGTAAATTCCATGCTTTCCATCATTTGGCCCAAAATACCGTCGGCCAAAATCATGGCGGGCATGCGGTATTTTTCAGCCAGATCAAACGCTAGTTTGGGGAAATTGCCCAATTCTTCTACGGAGTTGGGAGCCAATACAATAACGTGATAATCGCCGTTGCCGCCGCCGCGCGTTGCTTGGAAATAATCCCCCTGTGCCCCGGCAATACTGCCTAGGCCCGGACCGCCGCGCATGACGTTGACAATCAGGCATGGTAAATCGGCACTGGCTAAATAGGTAATACCTTCTTGCTTGAGGCTGACGCCCGGCGAAGAAGAAGAAGTCATACTGCGCGTGCCGGTAGCGGCTGCGCCATAGATCATATTAATGGCGGCGATTTCACTTTCTGCCTGTACAAACGCGCCGCCCTCCTCAGCAATGTGCGCAGACATATATTCCGGCACTTCATTTTGCGGGGTGATGGGATAGCCGGCAAAAAAACGTACCCCGGCGCGGATGGCCCCTTCGGCCAACGCTTCGTTTCCTTTTCTAAGAGTTTTGGTCATAGTGAAAAAATCCTTAATCTTTCAGCACGGTAATGGCAATATCAGGGCACATGGTGTAGCACATTTTGCACCCAATGCAATCTTGCGGGCGTTCTTGTACCGCCGGGAAGTATCCTTTTTTGCTGATAGTTTTTGATTTGCCCAAACATTTTTTGGGGCAAGCATTGACGCACAAATAACACGCTTTGCAACGGTTGGCGTCCACTTCAATTCTTGGCATAAGCCTCCTGTGGGCTTGGTTTCAAAAAGCCCTACCCTTTATTGTAAGTCTTTTTATGGGGGAATTACAATAATTTTATACAATGTTTCTATGGCTTTAACACATACCCATGAACTTTTATTGCGTCAGCTGGAGGGGCTTTTATCTATAGAAACCGACCCCGTCGCCAATATGGCTAATATGGCGGCGGTGCTGTTTAATGGGCTAGAAAATTTAAATTGGGCCGGGTTTTACGTGTTGCGCGGGGGCACGCTAGTATTAGGGCCCTTTCAGGGGAAGCCCGCCTGTGTGCGCATTGCACTAGGGCGTGGGGTGTGCGGTACGGCTGCGCAAACCGGGCAAACACAACTAGTGAAAAACGTACACGAATTTAAGGGGCACATTGCGTGTGATAGTGCCTCTAAGAGTGAGCTTGTTATTCCTATTTTCAAAGATGGAAAAGTGTGGGGGGTACTAGATATAGATGCCCCGGTTTTGGCCCGCTTTGACGAAATAGACTGTGAATTTTTAGAAAAAGCAGTGCGGATTTTTGAAACAAAGAGTGTCCTTTAACGGGACGTTTTGGCACTGGCCCACGCACCGGGCAACAGCACCAGCGTGCATAAAAAGACGGCTAATTTTAAATTCCACGCGTCAGATGTCCAACCTATGATAGTAGGGGACAATGCGTCTCCCAATAAATGAATCATAAAAATGTTTAGCGCAAAGGCCATAGAGCGAATGCGTTCATCCGTGGTGGCCACGAGAGCCGCGGCAATGGCTCCAGTCGGTAAAAACAAACACGTAAGTGCTAGCCCGATATACGTTAAAATAAGGGCTGTGTACGTAACGTAGAGAGCTAGCCAACAACACGGCAAGGCCGCTAAAAACGCATACGCAATTAGTTGATAATAGGCCCGCGTAGAGCGCGTAAGCCACCACGCCGCTAATTTTCCGCCTATATATGTCCCTAGTGCGCCGCAACCAATGACTAGTATGCCAAAATAGGTACCCGCTTGCGCTACATCTAACGTAGTATAACGATGTAAATAGATGGGCATCCAGGCGGCTAGCCCTCCCATAACAAAAGTGCTCATTGCTTGGGCAAAACAAACGCGTAAAAACGGACGATTTTTAAATAGGGGCCTATATGCAGCCATCGTCGGCCAAGGGCGTTGTATTTCGCGTGTTTTATCTTTTAAATAAAGTGCGGCTAGTAACCCCAGAAAAACCCCCGGTACACCCGCTACCATAAATGCAATACGCCACCCCCAATGCTGGCTAACAAGGCCGCCTAAAATATATCCTAGCGCGCTACCTATTGGTAACGCTAGGCCAAAAGCAGCTAGTACGGGGGCATGATTTTCTTTAGGATAGTGCTCGGCTAAAAAAGGTTGAGCTATTGTGGTAAAACCGCCCTCGCCTATCCCAATAAACGCACGTGGAATTAAAAGAGAAACATAATTTTTAGCAAGCCCGCAGGATAGGGTGGCTCCGCTCCATAAAAAGGCGCTTAACGCAATCAACCGCGGACGGTTCATGCGGTCGGCCAAATAGCCCATGAGGGGTGCGTAACACATATATACCAGCATAAAGGCCGAGGCTAGGGTGCCAAGCTGAAAATCAGTTAGTTGTAAGTCTTGTTGTAAAAGCGGAAAAACGGCATACAGCACTTGCCTATCTACGTAGTTAAGCAAATTTAGACCAAATAAAATCCAAAACAGTTGCCTGATTTTCATATAATTTCTTTTATTCTATAAAATAAGCTGCAGATGTAGTATAATTTTGTAACGAGCAAATTATGAAACATGGACTCACATTCATTGAATTGTTAGTGGCTATTGTAATTATTGGGGCCCTTATGGTATGGATGCTGCCTACATTTACTAAGACGGTAGAAAAGCAGCACCAAGCGCAAGTGAGTGCTATTGAGCAAGCACGCCAAGTGCAACAAATGCTCAATGCCCAGCAACAAGCCCGGCAGCGGCAACTTGATAATTTATAAATAGTAATTTGATACAATTGTATTTGGAGGATGTATGAAAAAAGGTTTTACGCTTATTGAACTACTGGTGGTGATGATTGTGGTGGCAGTAATGGTGTCCATAGCGCTACCGCAGTACCGCCGCTCTGTAGAACGCGGACGCGCGATGGAGGGTTTAACCAATGCGCGGGCGGCTACGGATTATGTGTTAGCTTATATGTTGGTGCATGGGGGAGAATTGCCAACAACCTCTGCTATGACGGCAGATTTAATTAAGTCTAACTATTTTGGAACACCCGTTTTGAGCCCTGTGGAAGGAGAAGATAGCCAGTATAAGGTTACGGTTACACGTCTTGCTTCTAGTGGATGGAATTATAAATTTGTGTCGTCGTTTTCAGCTACTACTTTAGAACCGCTGGAGTTGATGTGCGTCAATACTACAAGTGAAGCGGTGTGCGAGCAACTAGGATTTGAAGCAAGAGTGCTAGGTTCGTGATCAAAGCTGGGACTAAATTTAAATAAAGCGGTCTTGTATATAGGCCGCTTTATTTTTTGTGTTGGCGAAGCGCTTCAAATAAAACAATGGCGGCTGAGCTGGAAAGATTTAAAGAGCGTACCGGGCCCGTCATGGGAATAGTAAATAGGCGGTCTTTATAAATTTCGTAAAACTCCTTGGGCAAACCAAAGCCTTCCGCCCCAAAGCATAAAAAGGCATCCGCCGGAATTTGTACGTCCCAATACGCGGTTTTGCCTTTGGTGGAAAGGAAAAACAATTTTTCCCGCGCGGGTTGTTCGGCGGCTAAAAATTCTTCCCAGGTTTCGTAGCGGCGGTAGTCTAAATTGGGCCAATAGTCTAGGCCGCTTCGGCGGATTTCTTTAGAGGCAATTTTAAAACCTAGCTTGCCCACCAGGTGTAGCCGCGTGCCGGTGGCTACGCAAGAGCGGCCAATATTTCCCGTGTTGAATGGAATTTCGGGATTTATTAAAACAATGTTTAGCATACGCAAAAAGGCCGGGGAAAACCCCCGGCCCTTAAATGTGTTACTCTTCCCAGCGGATGTAGAGCGGCATTAGCACATTGGGCAGACTATCGTTTTTCGGTAACACCCGTAGTGCGTAGTCCTGCCGTCCGCTATTGGCCGGCGCAGCAGAGGCTTCGTACAAGTACGTTTCACCGTCTTTGCCAGTGCAGTTCATGGTAATGGTGGCTGTTTTCACTAGGCCGCCTACGTTGCCGCGTTGACCTAAAAATACTTCCACTTGCACTTCTTCCGGCTTTAAATTGCCTAGCGACACGCGCGCTTTGAAATTCACTTTATCGCCCATTAAAATAGCCTCACTGGGCGCGTTTGTAGTGTCTGTAATGCTAACGCGGTACCAGTTGTCAGCAATTTGTTTACGCCAGTTGGCTACGGCGGCTACTTTGCCATTTTCTGCTAATCCCAGGCCATAGTTGTGGGCCGGCACGTAGAAGGTGGAATAATATTCTTTCACCATACGGTTGGTGTTAAAGAACGGCGCAATGTGTTTTACCGATTCCTTCATCAGTCCCATCCACGCAGCCGAGAACGTTTCATTTTCCGCTTTAGCATAGTAGGTAGGAGCGATATCTTGCTCAATTAGGCTATATAAGGAATCGGCTTCCACCGCGTCTCGTTCGGCGTCGGATTTATAATTTTCGTTGCCGCCGATAGACCAGCCAAAATCACACGGGCCGACTTCGTCCCACCAGCCGTCCAAAATAGACAGAGCTAGTGCGCCATTTAGCGCGGCCTTCATACCGCTGGTGCCGCTGGCTTCCATGGGGCGGATAGGGTTATTGAGCCACACGTCTACCCCTTGTACCATGTAACGGGCGACGTTCATATTGTAATCTTCCACAAAGACGATTTTGCCTTTGAAGCGTGGATCATTTTGCGTAAGGCCGACAATCAGTTTAATAAATTCTTTCCCGGCCGTATCTGCGGGGTGCGCTTTCCCGGCAAATACAAACTGTACCGGGCGGGCGGGATTGTTGATGATTTTATCCAAGCGGTTTAAATCTTTAAATAGCAGCGTAGCGCGCTTATAAGTAGCAAAGCGGCGCGCAAAGCCGATGGTTAGCACGTCCGGGCGCAACACATTGGCCGCTTTTTTGACGGTAAGTACGTCAAAACCTTGGCGGGTCAGTTGCCGCTGCAGGCGGCCGCGCACCATGTTAATAAGCTTGTTTTTGCGGGTAGTGTGTACGTCCCAGAGTTCTTGGTTGGGAATATCGTACATTTTGTCCCACACTTGCGTATCGGACGGGTCAATGTAACCCAGTTGATTGTTATTAAACAAATATTTGCGGTAGAGGTCATTTAACTCGTGCGAAATCCAGGACGAGCTGTGAATACCGTTGGTAATACTGGTAATCGGTACTTCCACTTTGGGCAAATTGGGCCACAGGTTGTGCCACATTTCACGGCTGACTTCCCCGTGCAACTTCGCTACGCCGTTGCAGAAAGCGGCCAAGCGTAAGGCCACAACCGTCATACAATACATGGGTGATTGTGGCGTTTCTTTGCCGATTGCTAAAAATGCGTCCCAACCGATGCCCATTTCGTTGGCATAATATTCCATGTATTTACGCACGAGGGCAGGGTCAAAGTGTTCGTTTCCGGCAATGACCGGCGTGTGGGTAGTAAAGACGGAGGTCGTCCATACCTTTTCACGCGCTTGATCAAAGGTTAAGTGTTGCCCTTTCATCAGGTCAATAATGCGCTGGAATAATAAGAAAGCGCTGTGCCCTTCGTTAATGTGATAAACCGTGGGGAAAATACCCATGGCTGTTAAAGCCTTTACACCGCCAATACCCAGTACCACTTCTTGGCGGATGCGGTTTTCGCGGTCGCCGCCGTAGAGCTTTTCGGTAATGGCGCGCTGGGCGGGGGTGTTTTCTTGCAAATTGGTGTCTAATAAATAGAGGGAGGTGCGGCCCACCGGTACACGCCATACACAAGCTTTGACGGTTTCGCCCCCTAAGGGAATATCTACAATAATATCCTTGCCGTCTTTTTGCACGCGTTCTACCGGCATGTGGGCCCAGTCGTTATCCGGGTATTCTTCGTTCTGCCAGCCTTCGCGGTTGATGACTTGTTGCACGTAGCCTTGTTTATAGAAAAGACCTACACCGATAATCGGCATACCGAGGTCGCTAGCGGATTTGATATGATCGCCCGCCAACATGCCTAACCCGCCGGAATAAATCGGCAGTCCTTCGCCAATGCCGTATTCCATGGAGAAATAAGCAGTTAACAGGTTGCCATTTTCTTGGTGGTTGTCATTATACCAGGTGTGCTTTTCGTTTTTGTAAGCGTAATAGCTGTCCTTTACCTGGTTTAATTGGTTGATGAAATTGTTGTCTTTGCTGAGTTCTTCAAAGCGTTTTTGCGGTACGCAACCTAAAAACCACTTGGGGTTACGTTTAGCGCTTGTCCATAATTGAGAGTCAATTTGTACAAATAAGTTAATAGCGTGGGCATTCCACGTAAACCACATGTCGTTAGCCAGTTCTTCTAAAAATTTGATGTTGTCCGGCAAATTAGGCTGGACGTTAAATGAGTGAATTTTCATCCCTTTCTCCTAAAAATAAGTTATCTAGATTATATAAAAAAACCACCCTGTTGGGGCAGGGTGGTAATAAACGTGTGTGCGGTATTATAATACAGCAGTTAAAATGACAAAGTAAGCAATCATTAAGGCTAGGCCTAACCCAAAGGCGGCTTTGACCCATTCTTTGCTTTTAATACCTAGTTTAGAGGCACAGATAATGTTGGGAATATTGCCCGGAATGAGCATGCCGCCGGAAACCACCAAGCTCATTAAGAGGAAGGTTAAGGTGCGGTCGTCAATGGTGGGGGTAACCTCAATGGCGGCCAGGGTGGCGTTATCCAACACGGCAGAAAGCATATTGATCCAATATAGCCAGCTGGCACTTAGGTGGGTGATGGTTTTCATGGCTAGAGGTTTTAGGCCATCCCCTAAAAACGTAAGGGCCATGACAAACAAATATACTTTGCCCGCGCGCACAACAATGCCTTTGACGGTATTGTCGCTCCCCATTTCGGCCGCTTTAGCCCCGGGGGCGTGTTTAATAGTTCCTTCGCGAATGGAACTAGCCATGCCCGCCATAAAGAGGACACCGCCTAACACAAACCACCCCAAGTGTTGAATTAAATAGAAGAAACCCGCGTTGTGCGGCTCGCCGGAAAGCTTGGAAATGACGACAGTGCCTAACGGTTCCCCAATGGAAGTTAGCACGGCCCCCATTCCAATGGCGTAACAAGAAAACGTAATAAGTTTAATGCGGCCTTTTCGCTCCAAGGGGAGCATGACGGCAATTTCCGCTAAAATTAAAGCCGCAATAATGGCGGTAATAATGCTAGAGGTAAGCCCTAAAATCACCACAATTAAAAATAACGTCCAGCGCAGGCCAATGGCTTTAACTGCTTTTTGTGTAAGTTTTTGCAGATGTTTATTAAATTGGCGGAATAAAAGCCCGGCTACCAATACGGCTACCGTAATTTTAATCGGGTCTTTGAGTGCGGTAGCTACTAAATGCCCGCTCCACACGTGCGAAACGGTTACGGCAAACGCCCCGCAGGCAAATAAAAACGCTTCCAAATTTTCTTCAATTTTATGCACGGTAAGCGGCAAAAGTAACACTACCACAATTAAAGCAGACAATAAGACAGTTTGTAAGACGGATAGTTCCATAATTCCCCCAAAATGCACTAAAAACGTATTTTTAAACAGGTTTCTACCTTAATTATAGCAAATTAGGAGGGGAGCATCATTCGGCGGTACCCTTTCCACTAGGCAGGGAGATGAAAAACATCCCCGGGTGTAAGACCCGGGGGTGGTGTTGTAATAATATACTACGATTTTTAATCGCCGGACGGAGTTTCTTGCGGTTCATCTACTAAAACGGACTCGCGCGTGTCGGGCCAATCTTCCCCTTCTCCGCGGTACCACACTTTGCCCGTTGTGTTAGACGCTGCTCCGCTGGGGCAGAAACTACCTGTGCAATAACTGGTGGCGTCGTACGTGGCCCCAGTACATGCGCCGACGGCGTTGGCTACACACGTGGAGTTGGTTGTGAATTTAGTCCCGGTACACGTATTGGCGGCCTCCCCCACGCACGAGGAGGAATTATCGTAACCCCCCATAGCGAGAGGATTACTATTACATGTCCCTGACACATTCCCATAACAAACAGATTTACTGCAGACCGTACGACAAGACCTTGTTACGTGGCTGGCTAAATTATATAACGTTCTCCAGTTTACGTAGGCAGCGTTTTGTTTATCTAAAGTTTCTGGGTTACGTTACCTTAATATCCTGCCTCAGTACAATGGTCATGGCTAATTTGCATTCCTTCTGTTCGTTTTCGCATCCATTCACAAGCCACTTTTGTAGAAGCTGCTTGATTACCCAAAGAATAGACCACCCACCGGCTTCCTCCCCTTTCTCTATGTAAAGTAAGGGATACTTCATCTTCTTTCCATAGACCGCTATTTCTTGAGTACAGGTATATATGACAGGTACCATAAGATGATGCTGGATAACAAGGTACATATAGACTTGTGTGCTTCGTTGTGCAAGACCTCACCTGTCCGTCACAGTTTCCGGGCATGTCAATAACAGGGACTCGGGTGGGACCTGTTAAAAGTGCTACCTTATCAGTTATGCCAGTTTCTAGCATGTGGAGATCAACGGCTTTGAACGCTGCATTCAGTACTATATCAAATTCGGCCAGTGAGGTTTTTTTAACTGCCTTTTGATATTGTGGCACGGCTACTGCCGCCAAAATACCGATAATGAGTACTACCACTAATAACTCTATGAGGGTAAATCCCCGTTTACCTGCTTTATTTCCGGCCCAGACTTGTCTTTCTATTACTTGATACATAATTAACTCCTACTTTGTCACTATTATTTATGTGTTGTAAGGCAGCAGCCGGACATAAAACGGCCGTTTGCCCTATGGACTTTATAACGCACAGAACAAACAGTCGTAACTTGTTGTTTACACAACAAGCATTCAGCACAATATGCGTGGCTAGCTATTCCACACACATTGTGCCTAGTACGACTGTTTTGGGTTATAAAGCCGTTTATACAAACCGTGTCTATTTAAGATAGACGACCAAAAACAGTTTTAAATTGACCTCAAATTCTAGTTAAAGTAAATGCTTTCCCTCCGCAATTATAATCTACGTATTATTATAATAAAAAACCCTCTCGGTTGCTACCGGAAGGGGAAAAATAACATTAAAAAACGTCCCGTACAGATATATGAGCACGGTTTTCAAACTAATTTTGTGTTAGGCTAGGCGGGCAAGGGCGCCGCATACTGTGCCGTCCGCCCGGTAGGGCGGAGGTATTCAAGCCCGCTCCTAACAACGCATCACACAAAATTAGGAAGAAAAAAACGTCAACCTATTTTCAGCAAGCGAACAGATCTCTTGCAATCAGTAAGGCAGGATTTAACAATGTGGCTTGCTATTTTAGAAGATTTGGATAACCAATACAGAGAATACCCGAACTCCTATTATCCGTTTACTGACTGACTTGCCTGTAACATTTGACGTTACATTGTAATTATAGCAAATTAAGGGTTTGGGACCGCACATTCGCTAGGATCCGTTACTACTAGCATGGTTGTTTGTATCTTGTTCAGCAGTTTTTTGCTTTGCAAAATAAAACTCAAGGGGCTCGGTTATTATGTTTCCATTTATTAGGGATACATGATACCAGGCATCTTTGCCGTTGTGGTGTAAATAAGCAAATACTTCCTGATCTTTTGCTGGAATATCTTCATATGATACCCCAAAAGAGTCATAGCAATATGATTTGAAAGTAATGAGTACCGGGATAGTTTCATATCTATATTGTGGAGTTGCATACCATAATGCTGTTTCCAATGAAGTGGTAAAGTGGATGCGGCTGTAATGAGTTTTATCTACCTGCGATCCGTTTTTTAACAAATTTTTAAGATCTGCTAAATCCATCAAGTGAATTCCCCTAAATGCTTCAAATTCGGATTCTAATAATTCCTTCTCATGTTCATCCATCCGAGGTGTTACTGAGTATTTGCCTTCTTTGGAACGATAGCGTGCGGGAATCACTTTTGGTAGGTCTGTTGACGAGTCCATAATAAAAATGCCGTCGGATATATGGCCAAGTACAGTAAAACGCTGCCTAGGAATTTTGTAGGGAGAAACGGTTTTGATGTTGCCCGGGGGGATGGTAAGGGAGCGTGGCGTCCTAGGGCTTACATGTTTTGCAAGGAGCACTTTACGGGTAAGTGTAGCTTTGAAGGCGGGTAAAGCATTCCTTCCTCCTGCATACACAAGTGTATTTACGAAAACAAGTCCCAGTACAAGTACAAATGATTTAATTTTCATAACAAAATTCTCATACTAAGTAAATATAGATCTCATACGGTATCTATCTTGATTATATGGAATAATTTAAATAATGAACAGGGTCTTAAGGCCTACATGCTACTGGGTCTTTGTACCCATGAAAAAACGTCAATCGGTTTTTACCAAGCGAACCGATCTCTTGCAATCAGTACGACAGGATTTAGCGATGTGGCTTGCTATTTTAGAAGATTTGGATAACCAATACAGAGAATACCCGAACTCCTATTATCCGTTTACTGATCCGTCATGCTTGTAACATTTGACGTTATACTGTAATTATAGCAAATTAAGGGTTAGGGCCGTGTCGGGTTTGTGCCCGCCAAGGTCCGCCAAAGTGGTTTCCAAAATGCACATTAGACACCTAAAAACCCCAAAAACCAGATGGCTTATGCGTGAGGACACCTGTTTCAAAACTCGGTGAGAGCAGGGGAATTTAGGTATAATATAGATATGAAGATCGTAAACGGAAAGACATTGTTTATCCTGGCCGGAGCCAATGGAAGCGGCAAGAGTACCATTGCTAAAGAGCTATTGCCGGAAGAGAGCATTGTCTATGTCAATGCCGATGATATAGCCCGTGAACTCTGCCCGGAGAACATGCAGTCCGTGCGTATCCAAGCAGGTAAAGAGCTTCATGCCCGGATGGATAAACTGTTTAGTGAGGGGAAGTCCTTTGCGTGGGAAAGCACCCTGTCCGGTGTCGGGCATATTAAAACGATTGAAACGGCCCATAAGCTAGGATACGATGTCGTTATCATTTATGTGTTTGTTGCCAAACCGGAAGATTGTATCGGTCGTATCCAAATGCGTGTAAAGAACGGAGGGCATCCCGTACCGGATGAAGATGTGATCCGTCGATTTTATCGTAGCAAACAGAATTTCTGGAACCTGTACAAAGATAAAGTGGATTTCTGGGCATTGTACTATAACGGAGGGGAAAACGTTGTTCCCGTGGCAGATCAAGAAACAGGCCATCCCATTGAAATCTTAACTGAAAACCTTTATACTGTATTTACGAGGGATCTATGACTGAATTAACCGCTAAACTAACCCGTATTGCTAATCGTGCAGTACATAAAGCACAAGAGGAAAACCGCAAGAACGGGATACCTAACATGTACGTCATTAACGGCAAGCAAGTATGGCAGATGCCGGATGGATCCTTCACGGATAAGAATCCACTACAATAATAACTACATACCTAATTTATCGTACCTAACCCCATGCGTAATGTGTGGGGTTTATTATTGCTTACAGTACATCATAATCAATAGCAGTATAACTAACCCCTATTGTGGCAGCACAGGGCTAAGCGAGCGTTAGTGAGTGCAGACCGGGCCGCCAAGCATGCGTTAGCATGCGCGGGCGGCGGACTGCCACAATAAAGATTATACGCTGGAATGATTTTCCGTTATCATCAAGGACGTTTTTAACTTAACGGTGGACAAACTTAACAAAGGAACCAACACGGACTGTGAAAACAAAGAGGATTTGTTTCTAGCAAGTGGTTTATGGCTTGGGCTCAAGTTTTATGTCAAAATAAACTCATTAGAATGTTAATCCCATCCGTAAGCCGATTTCTTTAGTGGTGTTGTGCGGTTCCATATAATTGCCGCGTACTTCAGAATCGCGGATGTTCCAATAGCGGTAAAAGGGTTCCACAAACACGCCTGTTTTCTTTCCTGCTAAATTTGCCTGTATCTTGGCACTCAAGCGCAGACCATATCCTTCGCGTTGATCATGGCGGAGGGTACCATTTTCCATGTGGCTATTTTGCCAACCAAATAACAGGTAGTCAAACTCACCCTTGAGGACTAATGCCCAAATTTCACTCTTAAAACGCAACTCACCTGTAAAGGGCATGTACACATAGTTGGATTCTCGCAAGTAACCGTAAGGGTCTTTGTTCATGTGGTCCTTTAGATAGCGGTAGGCCAAACCGGTGGAAAGCCACACTTGAACGGTTTTTGATAAATCTAACGCATTGCCCAAGTGCAATCGCCCTTCATAGTAATAATCGCCAATGTCATCAAATTGATGAGGGATTGGCGTAGTGGGTGGATTGGTTGTCAGCCAACCGTCATAATCAGTAGTGCCACCCATCCAACGTCCATCCAAAGCAAAGAAGAAAGCAGACGATTGTAGGCGGTTTTCATAGCGGATGCTGCCCCCTTGCATACGACCTTTTAGACGGATAGGGGTATTCCCATCCGGTTCCCGGTACGTGTAACTAGAAGTTTCATACGCCACTTCAAGCGATTGTTGTGCAAACAAAGGCAAGGTTGTAAAAACAACTAAAAGAAGTAATAATTTTTTTATCATGAGGTATATTCGATGAGGGGAAGATTTTATTCTGTAAAATTCTATCACCCGGTTATTCTAACATTTTCATCATTGGTTTTCAAATAGGCTAATTACAAAATGTCTTTGCTGTGCTAATTTTGTCCTTACTCGCGGTTTAGTTCGCTTGACAATGTACTTATATGTGTACTAACATAAATGAAGTAGGATCTATTTTTGAAGAAGAGGAGAAAATTATGAAGAAATTGGCTATATTGGCATCTGGCTTGACATTGGCCGCTTGTGGTGGCGGCGGTGGCGGAAGCCATTCTGGCAGTTCTGCCAGTGTGTATGTTCCACCGCGTGCAGCAGTTACATCTGCCGTTGCAACCAGCAACGCACAAATAACAAATATGCCGTCCGAAATTGTGGTGGCTTCTAACAGCAGTGATCCTGTATCCGTTGTCGGTTCGGTAAGTACAGAAAGCGGCGGGGTTACCTATACATCTTACCGATTAGATGATGTTAAGTTGCTTATGGCTGAAAATTTGGATCCCACTGGTCATTCCTATGTAAATTTGGAATTGAACGAAGAAACTGGTGAAATTGATGCCGTGAAGATGGTTGTAGGTGGTGTAGACAGTGGTCGTACCGTAAGAGATACTACCGATACCCAAGTATTTCAAGGCCCCATTTTTGAGTATGTGCCTGACGGAGATGACCAAGCGATCTTTCGTGTAGTAGATAATGGGCAAGATGTGGTGGCTTTGAATGCTTTGGAAACAGAAAATGGGTTATCTGGCGGGCATTGGAACCGTGTGGATGAGAGAATGGCATTTGATACATACGGTAATGACGTCGGGTTACAGTATGCCGATTTCGGGCATTTTAATCCGGTATACCGCTCCAAAAATAAAACGCTGACAACGGATGAGCAAATTCTTGCCGCGCGTGCAGGGACTTTGAATCGCAGCAGCGATTTAGATAAGAAACGCGATGATGCCGAATTCAATGCAGCATTGGCCAAAGAAGATTACCAATTATTTGCTGGCGGTTATGCCATTGACGGAACGACCATGGTGGACACCTTAATCCCTGAAAATGGCACAGTTTATCAAGGTAAGGCCGTGGGTCGTGTTTATGCTTCTATACAAGGTAGTGGGGCCGGCAGAGATGCCAAACTAGCCGCTTGGTATGTCCCGCAGGACCTTCCGGGTGCCTATTCCGCGGATGCCGGGCATGATATGGCTAAAGCGTATACAACGTCGCAAGCAACCATGACGATCGGCTCTGACGGTTCGCAAACGTTATCTATGCCATTTAATACACATAGTGATACCGCAGATACATTCTATGATGTAACGATCAATAAAGCCACTCCAGCTGCGGATCCTACGTTCACGTTTACAGGAACCCCCAATGAACTGCAATATATTCGCAATACTGCAGAGGGAAACATCAAGAACGATTTTACACCCGGTTATTATGGGGTAAATACCCCCGTTGAAGCTGCTGGTACTGCTCGTTATGCTACAGAACAGGATCTAGGAGATGGCTTTGAGCGGGAATGGGAATTCCAAGCTGCTTATGGTATGAAAAAGCAATAAAAAGTGAAACGTATCATTTGCATTTTACTAATACTGATTTGGCCCATAGCAATATGGGCCAAATCTAATACAACGCAAGTAACTTTATCAGAATTAGAAGCCGTACAGGTAGCCGGTGATTTAGTAGCCGCCGGTAAATATGACAGTGCCTTACAAATTTTAACACAACTTCCGCAAACAGGGCAAACACCTATTGAAATTGAGAGGTGGTACCTAATTGCCCAAATTGAACAACGCAAAGGCAATATTGACGAAGCCGTTCGGATATACCGCAAACTGTTAGACGAAAAACCCGATCTGTCCAAGATTCGCTACGAACTCGCTTTATGTTATATGCATAAAAAGCAATGGTATCGTGCTGATTATCATTTGCGTTTAGCCATGGCTGGAAAAGATATTCCAGGCAATGTTAAACGACAGATGTTGTATTACCGCTATGTAGCTCGTAAGAATAAAAATTGGAACATTTGGTTTAATTTTGGTGCTGCGCCGGATAACAACATCAATCAGGTTACAGGCGGCGAAGAATGTATTACAAACCAGTGGGGTACCTTTTGCAGGCAGCTGCCCGACCCGGTATCAGCGGTAGGATATAACTTGACAGTAGGCGGTAATTACGAGTTCAAGCTGACGGATAATTGGCGGTGGAAAAGCGCCGGTACTATATACACTAACATTTATGATAAACATGACTATGACGATTTTTATTTATTCGCCAGTACCGGCCCTCGTTATATTTGGAAAAATGGTGATGTATGGCTAGCCACAACGGCATCCCGGCGTTGGTATGGGTGGGATCCGTACAATTGGTCCTACGGCGGGAAGTTGGATCTAAACTATGACTTTACACGCAAGCTGTCAACCGGGGTATCTTTTAGAATTCTAAAAAATACGTACGATGAATATGGGGATTGGCTCGATGGTCAAACCTATTCAAGTCAAGCACGGGTCTTGTATTACTTGAATTCAACAAAATACGTTGTGTTGCGTGGGGGTATTGACCGAGACACAGCCGCAGATGCTATTTATGCAAATTGGCGTTACTTAACAGGGATCGGGTTCGGTTCAGAATTACCTTGGGGTTTTCATATCTACTTGGAACCGTCTTTTATCTGGTCCAACTATGATGGCGAAAAATGGATTGTAAAAAATCAAACTTTTACCCAACTTGCTGAGCGAGATTTTACACAACGTTATTCCGCTTCTTTATCAAACAACAAAATAGATCTTTGGGGATTTGTACCTACGCTTACATTTAGCTACACAAAACGGGATTCCAACGTACCCAACCGTAAATACGAAAGGTATACAACCGAATTTACCATGCATCAACGATTTTAGAACACCCTGTTTTCTCATTAGCTTTGCCAGCAAGTATGTAGCGAAAAGGAATGTTTATTGATTCTGTGATATGCTATTGCCAATCCTTGAAGCTCTCAAAACACGAATAATAAAGCCGAACTCCAAACCAGCGGGAAAGGCCTATATTTTTACAGTATGGCAGGGCAGCGTGTGCCTGTCTGGTTTGATATGCAAAACACATGCAAATATAGTACACTAAAAGCATGAAAAGCTCAAAGACCCTTACAAAGATACCTAAAGCACAGAAAAAGCCCGTACGGGGCGATTCTGGGGCCTTCATGACTGTTTATGAAATAGCTGACCTGCTGCGTGTGGAGCCGTTGACCATTTACCGCTACATCCGCAGTAAGAAATTGACCGCTTATAAGCTGGGGAAGGATTACCGTGTCCAACAAAAAGATTTCGAAAAATTCCTTGCCGACCGAAAGACAGACCGTTAAATTAAATGCGATCAAGGAGATGATCCCGGCAGATAAAAGCCGTGTGCCTGCTTTCCCGGGTTGGGCATTGATTATGTTGTTAGGGTGCATTAAATATAAACAAATAGCCGTCTCATTTTTGGATACAGTTCAAATCATGCAAATGTTTACGGCTAATGTGTTTGCTGCTAGCAACTTCGTTGGGCATGATACCGATCCGATAGAAAAACAACAGCAGGAAGCCCAAAAATTACTAGATCGTTATTTGGATGCATATAAACACGATCGGATCCCGGTTGAACACTACAAAACTTTTGCCAAAAGTATCAAGAGCACTATTGCTTTTCTGAAAGCTATGGATGAGAGAAAGGTCGTCGGTTTACGGTAGATCGTGAGCTTCCGTGTTATCCACCAAAAGATGTTCGGTTGTTTACGGATTTAGTATATCTGCAGCAAGAAGGATACATTGAATTGCCACAGATTGAGCATTTCATGATCAAAGATGAATACGTGGATGCATTAGAAGTCAATATGCTCACAGATGCAGGGAGCATGGAGGCGGTCTTTATTGCTCCGACACCGGATGCTGAACATTTAGGACTTCAGCTGTATATTGATGAAAAAGAGCTCGTATACCAAAACGAAACAGTTTCCAATCTTCGTGTAACTACCAAAGCTTGTAAATTATTGGAACACATGATGCTTAACAAAGTTCCGTTTCCATTAGAAGATGCTTGTAAATTAGTAGACATAGAGAAAAATATAAGCGATAAGACAGGTCGTACCCGAATGGAAAACGTTGTAAATACCGTTAATACGCATTTGAGAGATATAAAATTTACACACGAATTGGGGTTTGCAAGCAACGCAATTGTGTGGAAAAAAGCTTCACATAAAGCATAGAATTGTTTCTGACACGGTATAAGGGAGTCATTTTAAGAGATGGCTCCCTTTTTCTATGCTTACTCTGCAAAAAATCTACCTTTTTCTAGGTTACTTCTATGCTTGTTCTTGTCTGAGAGCATAGAAAAACTTTTCTACACTCTAGGAAACCTTTTGTGAGAGCTTGAAGGCATGGAACAGAAAATGAACCATGCCCAAGAGCGGCAAAACAAGCATTCCTTTCGTGAAGTGCTTGCAGCAGTTTACGGGCACCCGGTTTCCGATCAGGAAGCAGCGGATGCCTTATTTACACTGACAGAGTTCTTCAAGCTGTTAGATGCAATGGATCGGGAACAAAATGCCCAAAAGCAGGAGGCAGACCATGTTTGATCTGGGAACCTTCTCTTTTAAGGATTTTGACGATCAGGATATTTATGCACCGGATATGTTTGAAAGTCTGATACAGGACTTTGGTATACATTACCACATATATAACAAGAAACCGCCGAAAGATGGATTGTATTATCCGCAGGTTATCTTCCGGCGGTACATGGGAAAATACCCCAAACGCGAAACCACCAAACTGATTGTAAAGTGCAACATCCCAAAGTTGTTATATGGATCAAACATCATGGAGGTAACCGATAGTGATCTAAACAATGTTTGCACGGTCCTATCACAGCGTTTATTTAAGATGGGGATTGTCGTGAGCTCAAGAGATATTCAATATGCCTCACTGGATGGTTTTGAATACGGTAAAAACATCTTGACCGGACGTATTCCCGTTTCGTTTATCCTAAGTGAAATATACAGAGCTAAACCCATCCATTCCACGATGGATATTCAACGGGTAGCGTATGAGAACGGAGGAGAAAAACTTGTCTTCTATTCTACGGGCTATGAAGTCGTATTGTACTCCAAGACCGAAGAAGTACAAAATGAAATCAAATACAAGCAATGCAAACTTCCAGAACAGGTACAAAAGGAGATTGAATCTGGAAAATTAAATGTGTTGCGTATGGAAATGAGGTTTCATAACCGCAAAGGATGGATTGCTGTACTAGGGGAGTTTGAAAGTTTGATACTCTCCATGTTTTACAATAATCAGCCGGATGAAGAAGTGTATTGCCCTCCGTTACGTTGTTTTACATTCAAACATTTGTTTAATCAACAAATATCTAAGTACATACTTAACACCTACTGGCACCGGATCAGTGATAACGCACGCAAAGTACCCATGAATGTATTTGATCCGGCGTTTGAATTGTGGCGAATTGCCACATATAGCAGAGGGAAACTCAAGCCACAGGCACTGCTAGCTAAACTAGGAACTAATTACTTGTTGCGGAATGCTGGACACCAGGAAGCCGTACGCAGCCTAAAACGTCTTGGCTTCAGCAATCCGGCCTTATTCTTACAACAGAATACTGGAGCAATTTCCCGGCTGAACTGGCGGTTGGATGTATGGCGGTTTATAGATCACTCGCTGAATCGGTTCGTTTGTCTAACACCTAATAAGTGGGCGCACCTCAAGAAACGTACCTCAGCAGTGTGGTTTAAGCGATACGAGGCATTTTTGACCGTTACAGAGGTGGCTTTGCAGTTAAATGTTAGCCCTAAAGTTGTGCGCAAGGAAATTGCTCGGAAGCAACTTCAAGCATACGCAATAGGCAACCGCCTACGGATTAGCCGTACGGCCTTAGCAGCGTACTTGAGCCGCCGTATTAAATAATATTACAGAAACCAAAATAAATGTGCTAATAAAGCACAGTATTGACTAAAAAAGATAATAAAAGTATCATTAAAGGAGATTGAACATGACTGCAAAAAACATTCAACAAGGCAATAATTTACCCAAAGGAGGCAACCAAATGCCCAACGCCTTATTAAACCGTATCTTAAACCCGGCATACGTTCCACCTAAGCATGCCATTATCTTGGCGAGGGTATCATCAGTAGAGCAACGCGAGGGGAAATCTCTCGCAGCTCAAAAAGCCAGTGCCAAAGAATACTGTAAACGCCAACAAATGATAGTGGAGGAAACGTTTTCACTTACTGAATCCTCCACCAGAGGCGAACGTATCAAATTCCATGAAATGATGGAATACGTTAAAAACAGCCCGCACCCGTTAGCGATTGTAGCCGATACATTAGACCGCTTCCAACGTAGTTTCAAGGAAAGTTTGGAATTTCAACCAATGTTACGTGCTGGTAAATTTGAATTGCATTTCATTTCCAACAACATGATCATCAATAAGAACTCCCGCAGCTCTGAACTGATGATGTATGACTTTGGTGTTATGGGTGCAAAAGCGTACGTGGATCAGTTGCGTGAAAATACGTTGCGTGGGTTCTCGCAGAAGGTTAAGGATAAGGAATACCCGTTCAGAGCTCCCGTAGGATATAGGAATGTGAAGATCAATGGCAAGAAAACCATTGAAGTAGATCCACAGACAAGCCCGCTCATTAAGAAGCTGTTTGTGCAATATGCTTCCGGGAATTATTCCATGCATGCTGCAGCTGTGGATTTTCACAATGCGGGTGTACTTAGCTGCCATGGTACGCCCTTTACAGTAGGTAGTGTCTGCCGGATACTTAGTAACCCGTTTTATTACGGTCAAATGCGTATTAGCGGGCATTTGTTTCCCCATTCCTATCCGCCCATTATCACGCCAGAGTTGTTTAAGCAGTGTGAGCGGGTGCGTAAACGGCTCAATAAAGAGCATTTTGAATACTCTGCTAAACCGTTGGTATTTCGCGGCATAGTCCGGTGCAAACACTGTGGGGCTATTCTCTCTGGGTATGATAAGAAAAGAACGATCAAAGGCACCGGAGAAACCCACGTCTATCATTATATGCGTTGTAGTGGCAAAGCAAACCAACGTGGTTGTAAAACCGATCAAGTCAACCAAAATGTAATAGAAAAACAGATGATAGCTGCATTAAAGCAACTAGCTGTAGAACCTAAACTGTTGGATGAAGTCCTCAGGCAGTTAAATGGTGCAGCCGTGGATGATCAAGCTACTTTAGAAGCTACCCGGCAAAACCTGCAACGTCGGCTTGGTAAACTAAACAAAAGACGTTCCGTGCTTATATCCCGTGAAGCAGATGGAGATTTAACCAGCGAATATGTCAGTGCAGAACTGGCTAAGATTAGGCAAGATGAGCTTGAAATTGGCGAACAACTGGCTACCTTACAATCAGACACGAAGCAAGCTAATTGGACAGTAGAACGTCTGCTCAAGCTGGCTGCTAAGGTGGATAAGTTATTCGTGAGTTCGCATGCTGCCCAAAAGAACGCACTTTTGAATTGTATTTGTGCGAACTGCGTTTGGGATGGAAAAAACCTTGAAATTATAATGAAAAACCCTTTCCGACTCATGCTAGAAGGGGTCCAGGATATGAAAAAACGTCCCGTACGAGATTCGAACTCGTGATCTCCGCCTTGAGAGGGCGGCGTCCTAGGCCACTAGACGAACGGGACAACACCTCTATTTTAGCATATTTTTCTTCCCAATTTGGCGCAATACTTTGTGGCTCAGTCGGTCGGATACCTCCGCCTTCGGCGCGTCCCGCCAGTATTCCTCCCTCCTTCGGGCCGCGTCTTGCGCCAAATTGGTTTGAAAAACTTTCGCGCTCATTCTAATAAAGTAGCGGATGTTAAAAAGGCTTGTTCGTACGCGGGTTTTTTTACTATACTACAAATACAATTACATTATTTTTGGAACCGTTTGAGAAACGGACACGCTACTGGCGTGCGTTCAGGCCAAAAATACTCGCTTTAGGTTTAGGCGGGGTACATGTACCCAACTACACCGAATATTCCTTTTAGGGAATTACGGTTGTTTGTTGGGTGTCTGAACGCGCTTAGCTTGCAACCGTTTTTTATCGGTGTATAAGACAATGCCCACTAAAACCTTGGCCGAACTGACTAACATCCGCACGCAACTGGCCCGCTTGCACAAACGCCTGGAGCGGTTAGATAAACACAAACTACCTATTTATTGGCAGCTTCAACCGCGCGTGTTTGTGATGATGCGTGCGTTAGAAGGATTATTAAAAGAAGATGAAACTGCGTTGGCGGACTACTTATCAAAAACGCAAGAATAGGAAAAATGCTAAAATATCTGTATAGAGTGTCATCCTGAGGTGTTGTTGCTCAGGATCTCCACCGCAATTTTGATTTTGTCCTAGGAGTATTTTTCATGGAAATTGGTATCGTAGGCCTGCCCAACGTGGGCAAATCCACCCTTTTTAATGCGCTCACTTGCGCGGGCGCGGAAGCCAGCAACTATCCGTTTTGCACCATTGAGCCCAATGTGGGCATTGTGGCCATCCCCGATAAACGTTTAGACAAGCTGTTTGATATGTTCAAACCACCTAAGAAGACGGCCGCATTTATTAAGTTTGTGGATATCGCCGGGATTGTAAAAGGCGCCAGCCAAGGGGAGGGACTGGGCAACAAATTTTTAGCTAACATCCGTGAAGTGGACGCCATTATCCACGTGGTGCGCCTCTTTGAAGATGAAAACGTCACGCACGTGATGAACAGCGTAGATCCCTTGCGCGATATTGAAGTCATTAACACCGAGCTTATGCTTGCCGATTTGGAAAGTGCTACCAAAATTTGTGACCGCTTGGCTTCTAATGCAAAATCGGGCAAGAAGGACGCCGTGGCCGCGTGGGAACGCATGAAGGAAATCAAAGCCGCGCTGGAAAACGGCAAGCCCGTGTCCTCCTTGGGTTTAGAGCCCGAAGAACTTAAAGAATATCAATTTTTGACTTCCAAACCCGTGTTGTACGTAGGCAATAATAGTGAAAAGCGCAACGAAGCCAACGCCGCCAAGGTGGCCGCATACGCCAAAGAAAACGGTGCCGGGTTTGTGGAGCTTTGTGTTAAATTTGAAGCCGACATTGCCGAATTTAGCGAAGAAGAAAAGAAAGCATTTTTGGCCGAAACCGGGAGCGAATATACCGGGCTAGAAAAAGTAGTGCGCGAAGGGATGAAACTGTTAAACCTGTGCACGTATTTTACAGCAGGCCCCGAAGTGGAAGTGCGTAGCTGGCTCATCCCTGTAGGATGCACCGCGCCGCAAGCCGCCGGCAAAATCCACAGCGACTTTGAAAAAGGGTTTATCCGCGCGGACGTGTACACATTTGATGATTTGGAAAAATTCGGTAGTGAAAAAGCACTGCGCGAACACGGACTCATCCGCAGCGAAGGCAAAGACTATATTGTAAAGGACGGCGACGTTTGCCTGTTTAAAGTAAATGCTTAACTGTAAACACTTTGGCACGTGCGGCGGCTGCACGCTTTTAAACCTGGCTTATGACGAGCAAGTGAAAAAAAAGCAAGCCAAACTGCGTGACATTTTAAAAGACTTTTGGACCGACGACATTCCCGTTACAGTAACGGACGTGCCGCAGTATTTCCGCAACAAAGTGGAACTGGGGTTTTGCCACCAAGTAAAATGGCGCGCAGATTACAACAAAAAAGACCCCGCCAACAAAACCCGCCCCTTGGAATTTGAGCAGTGCGTAGGTTTTAAGTTAAAAGGCCGCTGGGACCGTGCGGTGGATTTACAAGAATGTTTTTTGTTTAGCGAAAAACTGGTCCCGCTAGTGGCCGCTATTCGCGCGTGGGCCGCGCAAGAAAATTTAGCGTATTATGACCAACGCAAACACACGGGTGTACTTCGCCATTTAATGGTGCGCGAAGGCAAAAACACCGGTGAGCAAATTGTAGTACTGTTTGTGACGGACGATTTTAACGAAAAAACGTTTGTGGCTGCGGTGGAGTCTGTGCTGCCAAACGCCAACATTATGGCGGCGGTAAATAATGGCCTGGCCGACACGGCCGAGCCGGAAAGTTTGCGCGTGCTCAAAGGCAAAGATCACATTTTTGAGAAGATTTTTTTGACGGATGAAAACGGAAAACAAGAGCGCGAAGTGGTGTTTAAACTTTCGCCGCAATCGTTCTTTCAAACCAACACTAAAACCGCGCAAAAGATGTATAGCCGCGTGCGTAGTGTAGTTAAAAAAATTGCACCTAAAAAGATTTACGATTTGTACGGCGGCGCGGGCAGTTTTTCACTTTCTTGCGCGGACTTGTGCGAAAAGTCCATTTGCGTGGAAAGTGTGGCCCCCGCTATTTACAACGGCATAGAAAACGCCAAATTAAACGGCGTTACAAACGTGCAGTTTTTCTGCTCGCGCGTGGAAGATTTTGTGCGCCAGCAGCCCATTGAAAAGAAAGACGCGCTTATTATTTTGGACCCGCCGCGCGGCGGCATGCACCCGCGTGCGTGCAAGGCGGTGGCCGAGAGTGGCGTGACAAATGTGCTTTACATTTCGTGCAACCCGGTTACGCTAGCTACCGATTTAAAAACGCTCACGCAACACTACGATATTTTGCACGTGGAAGCGTTTGATTTTTTCCCGCATAGCGAACACATTGAAACGTTTGTGCAACTGAAATTAAAATGACCGTTGAAGAAGCATTAAATTCGTTAAATCCGCAACAAAAAGAAGCCGCGCTGTATGACGGTGGGCCATGCCTTATTGTGGCCGGGGCGGGGACGGGCAAAACTAAAACGCTAACCACCAAAATTGCCAAGCTCATTGCGGACGGGTATCACCCGGCGCGTATTTTGGCCGTAACGTTTACCAACAAAGCTGCCGGCGAAATGCGCGAGCGCGTGGACGCTTTAGTCCCGGGTGCCGGGCGGCGCGTGTGGATCCATACGTTCCACTCCTTTGGTGTGCGCATCTTGCGCCAAAATGCCGAGAAACTCGGCCTCACCAAAGATTTTGCTATTTATGACGATAGCGACCAAAAGAAAGTAGTTACGCTTCTCTTAGAGCAAATGGGCGTGAAAGAGCCCAAGAAAGAAGTAAACCAAATTGTCGGTTTAATTTCGCGCGCGAAGGACGACCTCGTCACGCCTGACGGCATGATGCAAGCCGCCACCGCCAGTGGTATAGACGGCAAAATCCGCGCGGCCGAAATTTATCGCCGCTACGAGCAAAAACTCAAAGAAGCGGGCGCGCTAGATTTTGGCGACCTTTTAGTTAAAACCGTTATTTTGTTGCGCGATCATGAAGACGTGCGCGAATATTACCAGGACTTTTTCCAATATGTCCTCGTGGATGAATACCAGGACACCAACCGCACGCAGTATTTAATCACTAAATACTTAACCGCCAAAACGCGCAAACTCTGCGTGGTGGGAGACCCGGACCAGAGCATTTATTCCTGGCGTGGGGCCAATATCCGCAATATTTTGGAATTTGAAAAAGATTTTAAGGATGCTAAAATCATCACGCTGGAGCAAAACTTCCGCTCCACCAAAGCTATTTTGGATGCGTCCAACCGCCTGATTACCAAGAACAAAAAACGCAAAGACAAAAACTTGTTTACCGATAAAGGCGCGGGCGAGCCGATTGTGGTGCGCGCGTGTATTAGCGAGGGCGACGAGGCAAAATGGGTCAGCCAGCAAATCCACAAACTGGTGGAAAACGAGGGCGCCAGCCTCAAAGATATTGCCGTGTTTTACCGCACCAACGCGCAGAGCCGCAGTTTTGAAGATTCGTTCCGGCGCTATCAAATTCCGTATCGCTTAATCGGTACGGTGCGCTTCTACGACCGTAAAGAAATTAAGGATATGATGTGCTACGCGCGCATTTTAATTAATCCGGCCGACAACGTCAGTTTGTTGCGCATTATCAATACGCCTACGCGCGGCCTGGGTAAAGTAGCGCAGGACCGCCTCTTGGCCTATGCTAACGAACAGCAAATTTCCCTTTATGACGCTCTCAAAAAAGCCGCATACGTTCCCGGCTTGGGCAGTGCGGCCATGAAAGCGGCCGTAAAACTGGTACAACTGTTTGAAAACTGGCGCGGAGATATGCTCTTAACGGCTCCGGCGGATATTTTTAATAAAATTTTGGTAGAATCCGGCTATTTGGACAGCGTGAAAGCCGATATGGAAAAAGACCCCGAGGCCGAAGGCAGACTACAAAACTTAGATGCTCTTATTAACGCCGTCAAAGAATATGAAGAACGGTGTGAACGCGGGGAGAAGGCCCCCAGCGTGGCCGATTATTTACAAGAAGTGGCCTTGCTCTCCGGCGAAGATGACAGCCAGGCCGGCGAAGGCGGTGCGGTTACATTAATGACGGTGCACCTGGCTAAGGGGTTGGAGTTTCAAAACGTATTTGTAACCGGATTAGAAGAAAATTTGTTCCCCATTGGGTGCGATAACGAGGACGACACCGAAGAAGAACGCCGTCTGTGCTATGTGGCCATGACACGCGCCAAAGAAAAACTGTTTTTAACGTACGCCCAACGAAGGCGCAAATTCGGCCAAACACAAGAAAATCCGCCTTCCCGCTTTTTGTTTGAAAGCGGACTACTTAATGAAGAAGAATTGCAACAACAACGCGCCCAATTTGCCTGGGGTGGGAATACTGCTTATTCCGGCGGAAATTATGAACGATTTTCGGCCCGCAAACGCCAGTTTAGCGAAGGCTACGGCCGCCATAATTACGGCAATTCCTATGGCGGTTTTTCGGGATACGCCCGCAGGAGCCGCTTCCAAAAACGCTATGATGAGGACGGGTACGAAATTGAGCCTAATACCGATAACGACTTCCCGGCGTATGACGATATCCCGTCCGTAGGGTCTTTGTATGCTAAACCCAAACCTTCGCGCCCCAGCCTGGCAGACCCGCGCCGTGTGCCGGGGTTTATCCAGCAAACGCAACCGGCGGTACCTGCTGAGCCCGGCCCCAAAAACGAGGACGGCCTGGCCCTTGGCGGTAAAGTAAAACACGGTGTGTTTGGCGAAGGGAAGATTGTGCAAATTGTGGGTAGCGGCGAGAGTGCCAAAATTACCGTGGCGTTTGCCAACGGAACACGCCGCACGTTTATGCTTAAATTTGCTCCCTTGGAAATACTATAATTATTTTTCGGCTTTGGTCACTAACGCTTCCACAAATTTGTGGCGGCGGAATTTGCGCGTTTCCAAAATTAACCCTTGGGCGTTAATTTTTTCGTTTTTGGTAGGAGTGCGTCCTAGCTGCGCGTCTACCCATTGGGAAACTGTAGTAGGTGCAGAAAGATCTGCCGGAACAGGTAATTCTAACGCGGTAAAAACTTCACTCATTTTGGCACTGGCACTAACTAAATAAGACGGGCCAAACGGGCGGATATAGGCAAGCGAAAAATCATACTCATCCTCAATTTCGCCCACTAGTTCTTCAAAAATATCCTCCAGCGTTAAAATGCCGGTTATCTTTCCTTCCTCCGTCACCAAGCAAATGTGTTGTTTATTGGTCATCAGCTTTTGCAAAGCGGTGGAAATAAGCGTGTCGTCCTCCAACTTAAAAATGGGGCGCACAATGGAGCGTGTGGAAGTAGCTGCGCTGCCGGCGGTTTTGGTAGAAGAAAAAATGTCTTTAAAATTAAGGTAGCCAATAATGCTTTGCGGGTCTTGCGGATTATCTAATACCGGGAAGCGCGTGTGCATATCCAAATGCGCTTTTAAAAAAGTGTCGGCGATAGAATCATCTGCGTTTAAAAAATAAACCTGGTTTAACGGTACTTGAATTTCGGCAATCGTGCGTACGCAAAATTGCGCGGTAGCCAGTACCATTTTTTCTTCTGCTTGCGTAAACAGGCGCGAGGAAGATGCAATTGCCGCGGCGGTGCGTAAGTCAGCAAAGGCGGCCTTTTTAGCGGTTTTGGGGTCTTGCGTTTTGGAGGGCGCTTTGCGCGTACAAAAGCGGACGATTTGTTCCATCAAGGTAACCACGGGCAGTAGTGCCTTGTATGCAAGTTGCATGACGGGGGAACAAGTCAATATCACCCATTCTTTATTTGCGATAGCGTAGGTTTTGGGTACTAATTCAGAAAATACAATAGTTACAAAACTAAGCGGCAACACCACACACGCAATGGATAACGCATGCGCGGACACGCCTGTAATCCCCAGTGTGGCTAAGAAGGGCTCAATAGCACTTTCGGCCCCGGCCCCGCCTAAAGCAGCGGCGATGGCCCCCACCAGCGTAATGCCAATTTGCACAACGGCTAAACTGCCCTCTAAATGGTCTTTCATAAATAGGGCTGCTTGGGCTCCAGCGTGATTTTCTTGAAATAAAATAGCAATCTTAGTGCGCGAAATGGAGGCGAGCGCCATTTCGTACGCGGCCAAAATGGCATTAAGTGCCAACATTAAAATAATAATACCAATCGTCATTAGCTATATAGTAGCAATTTTTTTGGGTTTGTACTTGCATTTTCCCGTCTAGTTTTTGTTATAATGAGAAGTGAAGTACACGGCTTAGTACTTTCCATTCTTATTTGTTACACATTAGTATAGGAGAAATTATGACTGACCGCTTTGCACCTGCTGCTAAAATCTTACAAGATTTTGGCAAGGACGATGCTAAACTCATTCCCATTTTGCAAAAAGTGCAAGATGCGTATGGCTTCCTACCAGAAGACATTATGCGCTACGTCGCAAACGAACTTGAAATTTCGCCCGCCCGCGTGTTTGGCGTGGCGACTTTTTTTGCCCACTTTGCTATCACCCCTAAAGGCAAACATATTGTGCGTGTGTGTAACGGCACGGCGTGCCACGTAAAGGGATCTTCGTTTGTGATTAACACGGTAAAAGATAAACTTAAATTAAAACCCGGGCAGGATACCACTGAAGACGGGATGTTTACCCTGGAATGTGTGTCTTGTTTAGGTGCGTGCGGATTAGCCCCCGTGATGGTAATGGATGAAACCGTCCATGGACAAATTACCCCGGCCAAAGCCGTAGAAATTATTGATGAAGTTATTAAACAGGAGGCCGCCCATGCCGACAAATGATATTGAAAAAATTGCTAAAGATTATAACGACGCGTATAAAAAGATTACTGGGCGTGTGGTAATTTGTGGTGGAACGGGTTGTATTGCCGGTGGCTCTTTAAAAGTATATGAAGCGTTCCAGCAGGAAATGGAAAAACGCAAAGTGGGTTTTTGCCTCCAAATTACTAAAGACTGCCACGAAAATTATTTAAGCCTTAGCGGTTGCCGCGGGTTCTGTGCGATGGGCCCACTTGTGAGCGTAGGGGACATTTTTTACACCAAAGTCAAACCCGAAGATGTGGCCGAAATTGTAGAAAAAACCGTTTTAAAAGGGGAAGTGATTGACCGCCTCTTATATCACAATCCAGCCAACGGACAAAAGGCTAAAACCATTGAAGACATCCCTTTTTATGCTAAGCAAGAACGTATTTTGCTGCACGATTGCGGCCGCATCAACCCTGAAGATATTAATGAGTATATTGCTCATGGCGGCTACGCCCAGGCCAAACGCGTTTATACGCAAATGACGCCTGAGGAAGTTTGCAAAGAGATGACTGAATCAGGCCTGCGCGGACGCGGTGGGGCGGGTTTCCCGACCGGTAAAAAATGGGAGTTTACCCGCATTGAACCCGGCGATAAAAAATATGTCATCTGCAACGCCGACGAAGGCGACCCGGGCGCGTTTATGGACCGTTCCGTCATGGAAGGCAACCCCAACGCGGTACTAGAAGGGATGATGATTGCCGCGCGCGCTATCGGTGCGGATGAAGGCTACGTATACGTACGTATGGAATATCCACTGGCGATTCAGCGCATCCGCAAAGCCATTGCCCAGGCCGAAGAAAAAGGAATTTTGGGCAAGAACATTTTTGGCAGCGGCCTTAATTTTAAAATTAACGTCATGGAAGGTGCGGGCGCGTTTGTGTGCGGCGAAGAAACCGCGCTTATCGCTTCTGTAGAAGGAAAACGCGGCATGCCGCGCGTAAAACCGCCGTTTCCTAGCCATAGCGGGTTATTTGGCAAACCGACCGTCATTAACAATGTGGAAACCTTGGCTACAGTAGCCAAAGTGTTTGAAATGGGGGCGAAGGAATTTAAGAAAATCGGTACGCCGACTAGTGCCGGTACAAAAACCTTTGCGGTAACCGGTCACATTGCTAACACGGGCCTCGTAGAAGTGCCCATGGGTACGACGTTACGCCAAGTAATTGATGATGTAGCCGGCGGGACGACCGAAGATGACGGTACCGTCAACAAAGACGCCTTTAAAGCGGCGCAAATTGGCGGCCCTTCGGGTGGTTGTTTAACCAAGGAACACCTGGACTTGCCGCTGGATTACGACTCTTTAAAAGCTGCGGGAGCTATGGTGGGTTCCGGCGGGCTGGTGGTGATGAACCACAAAACTTGTATGGTAAATGTGGCGCGTTTCTTTTTGGAATTTACACAACGCGAATCCTGCGGAAAATGTGTGCCGTGCCGCGAAGGAACGGAACAAATGCTTACCATGCTTAACGACATTGTAGAAGGCCGCGCTACGCTAAAAACCTTGGAGAACTTGGAAGATTTAGCCAAAGCCGTACAAGTAGCTTCGCTTTGTGCATTGGGCAAAACAGCCCCCAATCCGGTGCTTTCTACGTTAAAGCATTTCCGCGAGGAATATTTAGCCCACGTAGTAGATAAACGCTGCCCGGCCGGCGTGTGTAAAGCTTTGGCCCGGTATGAAATCCAAGCCGATAAATGCAAAGGCTGCGGGATGTGCAAACGCGCTTGCCCTGTGCAGGCCATTAGCGGAAACGTGGGTAAGCCCCATCAGATTGACCCCAAGAAATGTATTAAATGCGGCGGCTGTAAAGCCACCTGTAAATTTGGCGCGGTCAGTGTGTGCGCGTAGGAGTTTGATATGGAAAAAGAACAATTTGTAACCATTGAAGGAAAAAGAGTACCGATTGAAGGCGAAAAGAACTTGCTGGAACTCATCCGCAAGGCGAACTTTAATATCGTCACGTTCTGCTATCACCCGGAACTAGCCGTTTACGGCGCGTGCCGGTTGTGCTTGGTGGAAGTGGAAGGGATGGGCATTGTAGCGTCCTGCACAGTGCAACCCAAGGACGGGATGAAAGTGCGCGTAAATAGCGACGAAATCCGCCGCTTGCGCCGCATTAACCTGGAGCTATTACTCTCGTCCGGTAACCACAACTGTACGTTGTGTTCTAAGTCCGGCAATTGCAAACTGCAAAAGCTGGCTAAAGATATGGACGTGACGGAAATCCGCTTTAAATCTAAAAAGATTGACAGCCACAAAGATGCTACATCTCCCGCGTTGGTGCGCGACCATAGTAAATGTATTTTGTGCGGCAACTGCGTGCGTATTTGCAATGAAGTACAAGGCATTGGCGCCATTGATTTTGCGTTTCGTGGGTTCCGCTCCAAAATTGCTACTGCGTTTAATAAAGAGTTGGGCCAAAGCCATGAATGTGTGTCTTGCGGCCAGTGCGCGCGTGTGTGTCCGACGGGTGCGCTAATGCCCAACTCGCAAGAGATTGAGAAAGTATTTGAGGCGATTAACAACCCTAAGAAAAAAGTAGCCGTACACATTGCTCCTGCCGTGCGTGTGGGATTAGGCGAAATTTTTGGACTTCCCCAAGGCACCAACGTGGATGGCAAAATTGCTACGGCCCTACGTATGCTGGGTTTTGATTATGTGTATGATACGGCTTTTGCGGCCGACTTAACCATTGTGGAAGAAGCGACGGAATTTATCAAGCGTTTCACGGAAAAGGACCGCTTGCCGCAACTAACCAGTTGCTGCCCGGCGTGGGTAAATTACGTAGAAAAATATGCGCCGGAATTTTTGCCCAACCTCTCTAGTGCCCGTTCCCCCATGCAAATGATGGGGCCGGTCATTAAGGCAGACTTTGAACAAAAAGGGGGCAAGCGCGAGGATCTGGTAGTAGTGGCCATTATGCCGTGCTCGGCCAAAAAATATGAAGCGACCCGCGAGGAGTTTTCCGTCAACGGTAACCCGGATACGGATTATGTAGTTACTACGGTGGGTTTGGCTCGTATGATTAAAGAGGCCGGCATTGATTTTGTAAATCTGGAAAATGAATGGTTTGATATGCCCTTTGGTACTAAAACCGGTGCGGGTGTCATCTTTGGAGCGTCCGGTGGGGTGATGGAAGCCGCGCTTCGTTTTGCCTTAGCTGAGCTAGACCCGGAAAATGCCCGCAGCGTTAAATTTTCCAGCCTGCGTGAAAGCACGGTGTTTAAAGAAAAAACCGTTAAAATTGGAGATGCGGAAATCCGCGTGGCAGTTGTAAGCGGGCTTAAAAATGCGCGCAAACTCTTAGACGATATTAAAGCCGGTAAAAATAAGTATGACTTTATTGAGGTTATGTCTTGCCAAGGCGGTTGTGTAGCGGGAGCCGGGCAGCCGCAGTTTGACGGTTGGACGCCGCGCAAGCGCCGTGCCGAAGGATTGTATCAAGAGGATACGGAACTGGCCTACAAGTCGCAAGACAATAGCGGCGTGATGGCCTTGTATGGTACTATTATGGACAAGATTGGCGGCAAAAAAGCGCACCAACTGTTGCATACGCACTATACGGATAGAAAGGACAGAACCGGACAGAAATAAATCAACGTACTATTGAATGGGTAGGGGTTCAACTGTTACATGGTTGAACCCCTGCTTTATATAAAAGAACCCCCGGCTCAGCCGGGGGAATGCTTATTTGCGTTAAAGCAAACACTAAATTACAATGAGACGAATGGCCATGATAATTAGGATAATTCCAGCCACTAGTTCTATCTTTTTACTCACTAAGTTTTTACTATGTGTGCCCCCTAGATGAGCGCCCAAGAGTGTCATTAAAAAGGTAAAAATCAGCAGTAGTAATACTTCCGGGAAGAAGGCCCGTCCCATAGTGTCGAATGCGTATCCCACCAAAAAGCTATTCATTCCAATTAAGGCAGATACTTTTACCAATTTGCCCGTGTTGCTTACATCTAAGTCTCCAAAACTGGGGGATTTTTCAATGGATTCTAGCATCAGCTTAATCCCTAATAAAAGCAAGAAGGCAAATGCTACCCAGTTGTGCGCAAAATACACCCAGGAACGAAATAAAATCAGGCTAACCAAATAGCCCAGCCCAAATAATACTACGTTAAAACCAGTAAAGAAAAGCGCCATTTTGACAGAAAACACGCTTTTGTTATCTTTGTTTAATTTAAGTGCAGACATATTGGCACTTACCATATTGTCTACGCAAATACAAAGTAGCACTACGATTACAGAAATAATGCCCATAAAACACCTCGCTTTAAGATACCGTCATTCTACCAAATGCCAAGTCCTCCAAGCAATACCTTAAGGGTTTAATTGTCCATAAACAAACTGGCCGCAATTCCAAAAGAAGATACAATATTCATGGTAAAATTATGATACCATTTTTAATATAGGTGCTTTTATGGAATCATTAACAAAGTTGTATAAAATAGGGATGGGCCCCTCTAGCAGCCACACCATGGGGCCGCGCAAAGCGGCTGAACAGTTTGCGGCCGCGTATCCGCAAGCGGCCTCTTTTAAGGTAACGCTTTACGGTTCGCTGGCGGCTACGGGCAAAGGGCACCTTACTGATTTTGCGATTAAAGAGGGTTTTGATCCGCGGCCAGTTACAATTGCGTGGGAGCCGACGGTTTTTTTCCCCTTTCACCCGAATGCTTTGCAACTGCAAGCACTGGATAAAGCCGGGCATCTTGTAGCCCAACAAACCGTCTACAGCGTAGGCGGCGGCGAAGTGCAAGAGGAACGTCAATCCACATTACGCTCAACTGTTTATCCACATCACTCTATGGCTGAAATTTTAGCTTATACAGCTCAGCACCGCATGCTGTTGTGGGAATATGTAGAAGAATGTGAAGGACCGCAAATTTGGGATTACCTGGCCACGGTGTGGAAAACCATGCAAGAAACCATGCAGCGCGGCTTAGAAAAACGCGGTGTACTGCCCGGTTCTTTGAATTTAGAACGTAAAGCCCGCCGTTATTTACACAACGCCGAGCACTCTCCCCAGTTTTTGCGCCGCATGAATAATTTATTTGCCTATGCCTTAGCTTGTGCGGAAGAAAATGCTTCCGGCGGTCAGGTGGTAACAGCACCTACCTGCGGATCCAGCGGGGTGGTGCCAGCAGTGTGTCGGCAAATTAAAGAAATTTATAATTTTGAGGATAGTACTATTGTGCATGCGTTGGGCACGGCGGGTCTATTTGGAAATTTAGCCAAAAGTAATGCTTCTATTTCGGGCGCTGAAGTAGGCTGCCAAGGAGAAGTAGGGGTGGCTTGTGCAATGGCGGCTGCAGCGGCTTGTCAATTAGAAGGGGGTGACAATCGCCGTATCGCATACGCGGCTGAAATGGGATTAGAGCACCATTTGGGTTTAACGTGTGACCCGGTGGATGGCCTGGTGCAAATCCCGTGTATAGAACGAAACGCACTGGCGGCTTCCCGCGCGCTGGATTGCGCTACGTATGCGCTTATTTCTGACGGGGAACATCGTATCTCATACGACGACGTATTGGCCACGATGATGCAAACCGGACTAGATATGAAAAAAGAATATCGCGAAACGGCGAAGGGCGGTTTGGCACACTTTTTCAAAAAGAAATTATTGCGTTTTAAACGCAAAACTCAGTTACCTAAATTACAAAAAAATAAGTGAGGGGTTATGAAAAAATCATTTTCATTTACAAAATGTGTGGCAGTGGTCCTGATATGTACAGGCCTTGTATCGGTGGGTATTGCCACTTATATGCAGCAATTAACGAATAAATTAGAGCAAGAAACATTCCTTATTTTGAAGGAATTTGCAGCGCAAGATGCTCAAAACTTGGAACTACAAGTAAAGGAGGACCTGGCCTTATTATCTTCCGTGGCGGCAGCGATGTCTGTAGTACCAGATTTAAATGAAGAAGAGCTTATGAAACTTTTGCAGGTGGAACGTGCACAAAGCCATTATAAAAATCTGGAATATGCTACCTTGGATGGAACGGCCCGTTTAGATGATGGTTCTTTTTTGGATTTAACGCGTGAACCCCATTTCCAAAAAGCTGTTGCCGGCACCCCCAATATTTCTACGCGTTTGCAAGATTTATTAGATACAAGCTCCATTTTGGTGGAGGCTGTTCCCGTACGTCGCAACGATGAAATAATCGGGGTGTTACTAGGTACTATTTCTACGGCCGATTTTGCCCGCACGCTAGATATGCAATCCTTCGGCGGGATGGGGTATTCATTATTAGTAGAAGCTGATGGGGATAAAGTAGTGGAATCCTTCCATCCTAATGCTATTAGTGGTTTGTACAATATTTTTGATATGCCCGAAGACCCTAATCACTTGTTACGTCATCAAGTGTTGTCAGATTTTTCTGCCCGTAAAAGCGGTGTGATTGAATTTAAATCTGCCAAGCGTGGCACACTGTATATTAGCTATCAACCCCTGTCTATTAACGATTGGTATCTTATTTCCGTTGTACCGGAGCAGCACCTCAAAAAAGTAACGACTGGTTTTATTACTATGCTGCCCATGTTATGCTTATTGATAGCGCTGGCTGCCTTTGTATTGGGCGGATATTTATGTTACGTATGGCCTATCTTGCGCCAAAAATTAACCTCCCCGGATGAGCTATAAAATGAAGCAAATTCCCGACGTCCACACGCTGCGCAATGTGTTAATATGCCGTGGAGAAGGATCCCTAGGGGATGCCATTATTTCTTCTTGCTGTTATCGTGGGATTAAACAGGCTAACCCGCAGTGCAAAATTTCGGTGGTTGCTTTTGGTACTAGCTATGCCTTTTTGAAACGCATTCCTTATATTGATGAAATAATTAAACTGCCGATACGTACGCTGATTCGCCCTCATCAGCGTTGGATGAGTTTGTTGTGGGAGGGGTTTAAGTTACGTAAGTATCATTTTGATTTAGTGTTGGATAGTTCTAATAAAGCCTATTATAATTGGCGCTTATTTAAATGGTTGGCCGGTGGTGAGCGTGTACTGGATTGCTTTACTAGCCCGGTGCAACCTTTTGGTTGCCCCACTGCACATGGTAGTATGCATGAACAATCTATTCTAAAATTACTGGGAATTGAAAACCCGGACAAATCGTACGATTTGCCGGTTAGTGAATTGGAAAAAGTTGCGGTACAGGACTTTTTAACCGAACACCAGATGAAACATTATATTTTGTTAAATCCCTCTGGTTCTGTGGTAGCACGTCGGTTTAATGCTGAAATATTGGGTCAACTGTGCAGACGCTTAGAGCGGTTTGGTTGCCCCATTCTTATTCCTTGTGCACCCGCTATGTATGAACATTGGCAAGCGGTATGTTCCCATATCCCTAATGTACAACTTAGAAAGACAGAAAGTGTGTTTGAGCTTTTTGAATGGGTACGTCGCGCACAACTAGTTGTAACGCCTGACACCTCTGTAGTGCATATTGCAGCTGGTTTTAAAAAGCCAACCTGGGTGTTTTATAACCGGTTGTCTGTTTATAATGCGCCCGATAATCCATGGGCTTATATTGTGGAAACTGCCTGCGAAGATGTAAATCAATTTAATTGGACCGAAGCGGATCAGCAGCTAGATCTTTTAACACCAATAGTACAACAAGCTCTTTTGGCATAGAAAAGTTGCGCCTTAGTTTTTAATTTGCTAGAATAGGAAAGCTAGAACAGGTTTGGTATCCATTTCCCTTACCCCTTTATGGTGGATGTAGCTCAGCTGGTTAGAGCGCCGGTCTGTGGAACCGGAGGTCGCGGGTTCAAATCTCGTCATCCACCCCATATTAGATCCCTAGAACTTTTAAGTTCTGGGGATTTATTATGTAGTAGTTCCGTCGGAACTGCGCTTGTTTCCAAGCGCAATTCCTTTTCCTTTGCTTCGGCTATAAAGTTAAACGGCATCCGATACTGCGTTTGAATGTCGTTGTGCTCATCCAATACGAAGTTTTCCCCCAACATACGCACAATTTTGGCTTTGTCAAAATTATCCGCTTTCCGGAATAATGTACCTAAATTAGATACAATTTCCAGCGTTTCTTCGCTCTTCTGAACGATTGTGGCCGGATCTGTGCCCATAGCTTGAAGTGCTTGCTGAATACGAGCTATTTCCGCATTTATCTCCTGTTCCTTGCGGTTCCACATCTCTTGGCTGCCAGTACCTTCCAAACGCAAATCATACAGCTTGCTGAGCTTGGTTTCGGCATGTTTCAGTTCTGTTTCGAAGGTGGTTCTCTGGTGGTTTTTTACGGATTCGGCTTGCTTTGCCATCTCTGCAATACCTTCTTTCAACCAAGTAACAGTTTCAGCAGGTAACACAATTTTATCCACAACACTTTCAAACTTGGCTGCGAGGTCATCTTCCAACAAATAACCAGCGTGCTTATGCTGCCCTTTGGAGAAACTACATCGGTAGTAAGTGTATTTTCCTTTGGCCATTTGCCCTAGAATCGTACAATCACAATACCCACACCGCAAAAGCCCCTTAAAAGCAAAGCTCTTCTTGGTTTTATACGGACGATGATTACCGGACAACTTAGCATTTGCCTGATCCCAAAGCGTTTTACTTACAAGTGGAGTATGGTTTCCTTGGTATCGTTTCTTTCCCCAAATAAATTCTCCGTAATAGAACGGATTTTTGAGGATGCGGTACAAGGTACTTTTCCGGACTTTGGTGTTTCGTGTTTTATGTCTAAGCCCCAATGCAAACATCTGATCTTCCAATGCAATTAAGGAATACGCTCCACTGGCTACCTTCTCAAACATCATTTTGACAAGAGGAGCATTGACTGGATCAATTTCCACTTCACCTTCTTTATTTAAGTAACCCAACGGCGTATTAGAAGGGTAAATACCACTCTCGGCTTTCTCATCCATGCCCATTTTCGTTTTACGAGATATATCATTTGACATTTTTTTGGCCACAGCCACTTCAATGTCCAGCATGAACTCGTCGTCAGGGTTGGAATCCTTGTTGTACACCTTATTGGTACGGCTGAAATGAATGGTCTTGCCATATTCGTTTATCAGTTCCTTGATCTTGATCTTGTCAAAATCATTACGCGTCATCCGGTCTAAAATATCAAAGATCACGTGCTTAACTTCCGAATGTTTTTTGGCATAATCCAACATCTGAATGAACCTGCAACGTTTCTTTTTACCCCAGGCAGATTCTGATCCGCGCCAGGTACGAACTATTTCTAAATTATGTTTCTGGGCATACTCTTTACCGAGCTTTTCTTGGGCATCTAGCGAATAGCCATCTTCTTGGCCTTTGCTGGACACCCTTAAATACAATACGGCTTTCTCCATCTTAACTTTCCTTTGCGTTTAGCAGCTTCTCTATATGGTACTGCTGCATTTTGTTTGGTACCGTCTTGCCGTTAAACCAACGATTAACTGTAACAAATGACACGCCTAACATTTCGGCTAGCTTGGCTTGTGAAATCCTTCTCTCTAATCTAAACTTTTCCAACTCATCTATAAGTGGCATCATATATCATATTATATCATTTATTATCTCCTTTTTTTAGTTGTTCTACAATAGAAGGAAGCAGTTGCGTAAGCTGTTCAATCACACTGACTTCCTTTTGTCGTCCATCTATATTCTTCAAAACGGATATCAGTTCCGCTGGTTGGTAGTTACCATAAACGTTCAATGTAGTGGCCACTTCTTCATGACCAAAATTTTGGCTCACGGCCTTGATTTCTTTTCCATTCTGTGCTTTGCTTATAGCTAACTGAATGGCAAGGTGTCGGTACAAATGGGGATGAAAGTATTTTAATCCGGCTTCTTCGGCACGTTGCTTCACTACACGCTGGATGTTAGTTCCATCCTTCCAAAACACGGGTTCCACTTCTAGGGCATCTTGGAAGCTCAGATTGCCTTCTTCTTTGCGGTTCTTGGAGCGTGGAAACATCGGATCCGTACCTACAAAACCGCGCTTATACAAATAGGCCACCCAATCCAGCACATACTGCGCCATTTGTTCATCAAAGCGGAACATTTTGGAATAGATACGTTTGGTAAATTTGGTTTTTACACCGTCTTCCGGATTCTGATCCACCAGTAGGGTGTTTGCATCAAACGCTTTTAAGGATAAAGTGGCCACTGCTGAATCACGCATTCCTGTCAGGCACAGGAACGAAATCAGAGCACGATCCCGCTGATCCACTTCTGTAAGTGGCTGAATAGATTCCACCAGCTGCCTAACATCTTCCAAAGTCGGGATATGTTCTAGCTTTCCGGTTCTTAAAAGTTGCTTTTCTTTATGGGAAAGGTTTAAATAATCCACCGCATCCCGCTGGATTTTGCTCTTATACCCAGGTTGCCATGAAAGCCACTCAAAGAACTGTTTCATCTGCTTGATGCAGTTTGCATGAGTTGTTTTGGCTAACTTTTGAGCTTGCAAATACACCTTGAAATCAATGGCCTTCTGGGCATTGAATGTTTTGTAATCAGCGTGTTTGGTAAAGGCGTCGTACCTGGCAAGTGCTCTGCGAGCTACTTTAATACTGTCATCACCCAAACCTTTGGAATGGGTTAGATAGGTTTCATATTTACGTTTCATTTGTTCGTTTATGCTATTGTAAGTCATGGTTTTTCTCCTGGTTTCTAATTTCATTATACTGACAGCATTTCACTAACGATCCATGCTGCACACTAATACTTAATGTCATATGATATTCTCCTGTATTGTTTTTTTGTTTCCGGACTGATACTGCTTCATGGCTTCCAACACTTCCGGTGTTTTGTTAGTAACCAAACGGCTGATTTTAGTGCCGCACGTTTCGCACTTTCCGGTAATCCGGTACTGCTGAAATTTACCCATTTGACGGCCGGGTACGATCTGGACGCAACCACGCACACTTCGTTTTGGAGCATGGCAATGCATACACAAGAACTCATCCGCTTGTAGCGGTTGTTTTTGCTTCTTGCGTTTCTGTAACAAATACGTTTTCACTTCTTCTCCCTTAAACAGCAAAGGAAATGTGCCCGGCAACGCGGGCAGCCCCAGTTTATGCCATCTTTGAACAGTACCCTTTTCTACTTTTAGGGTAGCTGCTAATTCTTTGTAAGTATAGGTTTTGTCCTTCTTGATTAAATGAATAGGATGTTTATGCATACTTTACCCTCAACTGACGTAACAACATTTCTAAACCGATCATATTTCTGGCAATCTGGGCACACTCTTCATCACTCAAATCTCGGCCAGCAAGCGGCTGGAACAGCTGTCTTGTCTTATCTAAAAACTCTTCGCTGAATGAAGTTAAATTTTCAGCGGAGTACGTCTGATCTTTACTCATCTTGTATAGTAGGCAAAGGTTATAATTCATGTTTTGAAGGCCACTGATAGCATTTCAATGGCACAACACGGAACCTTCTACCTTCCTATAATCAACCTAAGTGTTCAAAAAAATCCCCCACCGTCGGAGAAATGTCCTTTTTTCAAAAACACCAAAGACCTGTTTTTGCGCCTTTTAAGGAGGTTGTAAGCATTTAACTGGTGTCTTGAACTGATTTTTACCCCTCTATATCCAATCCATCTGTTCTAAATGATTTTTTGGCCTACAAAACACAACCAAACATGGGAATTTATACGCATCTGGGTACAGGTTTGCTAAAATGGAAGTATCACATTAAATTTGCAAAGGAGATAAAACAGAACAGCCCGAACTGGGCATAAACTTTTTTACTGTTTTTGGGATCCTGCTGGAAGAGTAGGATAGCTATTGGGAAACCAATATCTAAGCTCACCAAAACAGCCAATTTAAGCATAGACACTGAGAGCTGATCCCTTTCGGTGCTTATGCCGAAAATGCTTCTTGCCGTCTGCAAAGACGGCAAGGGGTTACGGCTGTTTATATCTAGGGCTGAGCTTAGACCTGGACGTAATACAGCCGTTTTTATATCCCCAGCTGTCCGCTTTTCCTTCGGATCCGATCATCAAGCGTATGACGGAACGGAAGGAACAACAAATCAAAAGTGAGAAACGCGTGGCCGACTTCGGCGAGGTGCTCACCGCACGCCGTGAAGTGGAAGCCATGCTGGATCTGGTCAAAAATGAATCGGAACGCATAAACAGCCGTTTCTTGGAGCCCGCTTGCGGCACGGGCAACTTCCTTACCGCCATACTAGAACGCAAGCTCAAAACCTTACGGGCACGCTACCGCACCAAACGGGCCGACTTTGAAGCCCAACTACTCTCTGCACTAGGTAGCATCTACGGCATTGATCTACTGGAAGACAACGTCAAAGAATCACGTCAACGGCTTTTTGATATGGCCGTCCAATGCTACAAAGATTCGCTACGTAAACACCCCGATGAAGATTTCCAAAACATCATGCGCTTTGTACTAGGCAAAAACATTTTACAAGGGGATTCCTTAAACGGAATAGACAAAATCACGTTCACCCAGTGGACGCTGATCGGCTACCGATTTAATCGGGAAGAGTACGCTTTCCAAGCATTAAACAACAAACCGGAAGACGGACTGGATTTATTCGGTACTTCTTCCTTAAACGAAAAGCAACAACCTGTGTATATTCCACAAGCACGCAAACGCTTTTCACCCGTACATTACCGCAAATTATTGGAGGGAACCAAATGACGTTTCTAAAAGAACTGCACAAGCCGGACATCTTGGATTGTATTGCCCACTTGTCTTCGGACGAAGTATTCACACCGCCCAAACTGGTAAATGAAATGCTGGATATGCTTCCGGCTGAACTGTTCAAAAGTCCAGACACCAAGTTTTTAGATCCTGGTTGTAAGTCCGGCGTGTTCCTGCGAGAAATTGCCAAGCGGCTCATTGAAGGAGAAAAAGACGAAATCCCCGATTTAGAAAAGCGGATCCACCATATTTTTACATACCAGCTGTACGGGCTGGCCATTACGGAACTGACAGGGCTTCTGGCACGGCGTTCCACCTACTGTTCCAAGACAGCAAACGGGGAGTATTCCATTTGTGCGTTTGACACACCAAGCGGAAACATTGATTACACACGCACGGAGCACGTCTGGGAGAATGGGAAATGTGCCCTATGCGGAGCGAGCCAAAGCCAATATGACCGCGGCGATATTTTAGAAACGCACGCCTACAATTTTATTCACTGCAACGAAGAAAACAACAAAGCACTTTTTGAGAGGTTAAGAGATATGAAATTTGACGTAATCATCGGAAATCCCCCGTACCAACTGAGCGATGGTGGAAACGCTGCGAGCGCTAAACCGTTATATCATCTGTTTGTAGGGCAAGCAAAGCGGCTCAATCCTCGTTATATTACAATGATTATTCCTGCCCGCTGGTTTTCTGGGGGAAAAGGATTAGACAGCTTCCGTGATGAAATGCTTTGTGATACCCGAATCCGTATTCTGCACGATTTCTTAGATGCGGGTGAATGCTTCCCTGGTGTAGAAATTAAAGGCGGAATTTGTTATTTTCTGTGGGATAGAGATAATGTCGGTAAATGCCAAATCAATACGCATAAAAATCACAGCATTATATCGTCCATGGAACGCAATCTAAAAGAAGGAAATGCGGATGTGTTTATTAGATATAATCAAGCAATCCCCATTCTTCATAAGGTACAAAGTAAAAAAGAAAAAACAATGGATCAACAAGTCAGTTCCAGAAAACCCTTTGGCTTTGCCACTAATTTTGATAACTACGAGAAAAGGAACTTTCATGGTGGAATTAAAATATACGCCAGAGGTGAAGTGGGCTACGTTTCAAAAAAACTCATTACTACTAACACTGAACTATTAAACAAAATCAAAGTGTACGTTCCTGCTGTGTTTGGCGAAGGTAGTGGTGGATCAGTACCAGATAGAATTAAACCTATTATTGCACATGAACCATCTTGCTGTACGGAAACATATTTAATAGCGGGATCGTTTGACTCAGTGGAACAAGCTAATAACTTGAAAAAATACATGGAAACGAACTTCTTTCATTTCCTGATTGCCCTTAAAAAGAACACACAGCACGCTACCAGAAGCGTTTATTCTTTTGTTCCCGTACAGGACTTCACGCAAGAGTGGACGGATGCCAAGTTATACAAAAAGTACGGACTGACGAAGGAAGAAATCAACTTTATAGAGTCCATGATCAAGCCGATGGAATAGGAGAACCCCATGCCCGAATTATTAAATAGCCACAAAATTCCGCAAATATACGTCTATACGGAACCACAATATAAGACCGCTGACTGGGAAGGCAAACGCAATGGCCGTGGGTTCCTAAAAATCGGATTCACTACCGGTAATGTAGTGGATCGGATCCGACAGCAATTCCCTACCCATAAACCCGTGGACAATCCTTTTGAAGTGCTGTTGGAAGACGTTGCCATCCGCAAAGACGGCACGTTCTTCACCGATAAAGACGTGCACCGCATCCTGCGTAAAAACGGAGCAGAAGAACGCACCACGCAAGGCAAGCATACGGAATGGTTTGAATGTACGTTGGAAGAAGTAGAACAGGCCATCTTTGCCGTTAAAAACCACAAAACCACCATCACAGAACGCCGGATGGATTTTGCCATGCGGCCCGAACAGGCCCAGGCCGTCAAAGTTACCAGTGAATACTTCAAAAACTTTTCATACGAACGGGAACACAAAACACCACACTTCCTGTGGAACGCTAAAATGCGGTTTGGTAAGACCTTCACCGCGTACCAATTAGCCAAAGAGATGGGCTGGAAAAAGGTGCTAGTGCTTACATTTAAGCCAGCGGTGCAAAACTCGTGGGAATCGGATCTGGTTAGCCATGTGGACTTTAAGGACTGGCAATTCGTTTCCCGTACCGGAACACAATATAATGAAATAGATCCCAAGAAGCCGTTTGTGTGGTTTGCCAGCTTCCAAGACGTACTGCAAAAGACGGATGCGGGCGGTATTAAACCGCGTAACGAAGAGATCCACTGCATCAACTGGGATTGTATTATATTGGACGAATACCACTTTGGGGCCTGGCGCGAAAACGCAAAAGATCTGTACGATGCCGAAGACAAAGCAGAACAGAAAAAACAAGACGGCGACGGCTTGGAATACTACGATGAAGAGCAGATGCCGCTGACTACCAGTGCTTATTTGTACCTATCCGGAACGCCGTTTCGGGCGTTAAACAATGGAGAGTTCTTAGAAGACCAAATCTTCAACTGGACCTATACAGACGAACAACGCGAAAAGAACGGCTGGGATAATAAACAAGGTGAAAACCCGTACTTGGAACTTCCCCAAATGGTAATGATGACGTACCAGATGCCCGAAGAGATCCGCTCTATTGCGTTGCTGGGCGAGTATAACGAATTTGACCTCAACGAATTTTTCAAAGCCAAAGAAGACGGCAAAGTGTGCAAGTTTGTACACGAAGCGGAAGTGGCCGACTGGCTCAACTTGATACGCGGGCAATATAAACCCACCACGCTGGATGAACTGAAAATCGGTAAGAAGCCGCCAATGCCATACTCTGATGTGCGGTTACTTAGTGCTTTAAGCCATACGTTTTGGTTCCTGCCGTCCGTGGCCAGCTGCAAAGCGATGGGTGCCCTGCTGCGTAAGCATCCGTTTTATAAAGAATATAAGGTCATTGTCTGTGCCGGAAATGAAGCCGGAATGGGCGTGGATGCGTTGGAACCCGTCCGGAAGGCGATCGGCAAAGGGTTCAATACAAAGACGATCACGCTCTCCTGTGGGAAGCTAACCACGGGCGTAACGGTACCGGAATGGGGCGGAATCTTCATGCTGCGTAATACGTCCAGCCCCGAAACCTATTTCCAATCTGCTTTCCGTGTGCAATCACCGTGGACAGTAAAAAATCCGGACGGGATGAACCCCAACGAAAAGGAAATTGTAAAAGATACCTGCTATGTGTTTGACTTCGCACCGGATCGGGCTTTGAGCCAAATTGCTGAATACAGTGCACGCTTAAACGCAAACAGCAAGGAATCACCGGAAAAGCGTGTGGAAGAGTTTATCAACTTCTTGCCCGTGCTCTGTTATGACGGCAGCACTATGGAACTAATCAATGCCAGCGAGCTGTTGGACTTGGTTATCTCCGGCACGGCATCTTCCATGCTGGCACGGCGTTGGCAAAGTGCCTTACTTGTAAATGTGGACAACCCGACCTTGCTTAAACTGATGGAAAACGACAAGGCCATGGATGCTTTATCTCGCATTGAAGGGTTCCGTAATTTGAATAAGGACATCACAACGCTAGTGAACAAGTCCGAAGCACTTAAAAAGGCAAAGCAAGAGAACAAAGACGAACTTTCAAAGAAAGAAAAGAAGGAACTTACACAAGAAGAAAAGGAAATAAAGTCAAAACGCAAAGAAATACAAGAAAAACTACTCAAATTTGCGACAAGGATCCCTGTATTTATGTATTTAACGGACTACCGCGAACAAACTTTACAAGATGTGATCACCCAGTTGGAGCCGGAACTGTTCCAAAAGGTAACAGGCCTGACCATTCCGGACTTTGAACTGCTGGTCAATATAGGTATATTTAATGAACAGATCATGAACTCAGCCGTGTTTGCCTTCCGGCGGTATGAAGAGGCCAGTTTGTCCTATACAGGCCTAACCAAGCACCAAGAACTGCTGATTGGTGGTTTTAACACTAAGCTACCAAGAACGGAAGTGGAGAATTTAGGAATGTGATGATAAAACTTGACAATAAGTATTATCTTTTTCTATAATATATAAAGATGGAGGTAGATATGGAAACAGATAATGTAGGAAAACGTTATACGCTAGACGGATTGCCTGATGAAATGCTCAAAGAGCTAAAACGTCCAACCCGTAAAAATAGCCGTGATGAAAAGTTGTTAGAACTCCTAACCAACCTTTATGGTGGAGCTGCTTCCATTGATGAATTATGGGTTGGTTTATTCCGGCAAACAGGCGAAAACATTGAACGTCGTTTGATAGGAGCATCTGTTCGCCGCCTTGTTGCGGATAAGCGAATTTGCCAAATGCCCAATAGAAAAGGGTGCTATGCAACGCAAGCATGGCTAGATGCTCATAAATAATTTAAGGGTACAGTTAGTGGCTGTACCCCTTAATACGGAAGCTACTTGTTTCACAAGTCAGCTTCCAAAGAAAGTGGCTCGTGAAATGTAACTTGCTATATATTAAAGTATATCATTTCCTTTCCCACTTTCTCAACCCTTTTAAGGTTCACGACCTTAAAAGAGCAGTAATAAGTGATCAAAACAATGCTTATAGAAAGAAACAATGGTTCTTCATATTCATTTGAAGGGCCACTTGTGCTGGAAGATATTAAAAACACTTCCGGCCTCTATGCCATCATTGACCATCGTGTCAACGACAAATTCTATCTGTTAGACGTCGGAGAAAGCGGCGAATTGCAGAATAGAATCAAAAACCATGACCGAAAAGATCAATGGGCAAAAAAGAAACAAGGTGATATTGAATTTTATATTCACTATACACCTTACCGCACAAAAGAAGATCGTTTGCAAATAGAACACGGTATCCGTGCACATTATGGCAACGAAAACCTTTGCGGTGAACGATAATAATCCGCCCCCAAGCCCCAAACTTGGGGGCATTTTATTTCCACTTGCGCTGTTATAACTTGGGAAACGCATTGGGGTACACACTACAATGAAAGCGTAAATAAACAGCTCCCGTCAAAATCCCCTGGGATCTGGAAAGTTCTGAGCATTAACATCACGCATAAGACACCTGTTTTGTGATATTACCAATCCGCCAAGTTACCGATTTTTGAAAGCAAGTTGGCGGATTTTGTTATAATATACTCATAGTAGTCGGAGTTCGGATTTATAAACAGGGATGCTGTAAAACCCAAATGCAAAGTAGTTATACATTTCGTGCAATAAAGTACCCCGGTTGATTTTATCCGACAGACCTTCTGTCGGATATTTTTTCAGTTTATTGGGGACACAAGGATCCGGGTGTCCTATGAGAACAAGGCCCTTGTGGCATTTTTTTCTTCTTACTACCCTATATATGATGCATAAAATACTATTTTTACACGGATATGTAGTGCTTGCTTACTACAAGCTCATCCGTTTAAAAATCCAGTAATGGCACCAAAAAATAAAAACACATAAGCCTTCTGTCCGGGTGTACCCGTTCTGTATACAAGCAGGCACGGAAAGAACCCTTGAGGACTAGTTGGTATAATTATTTAACTAACCAGATTTTATTTTCTTCCATCGAATCAACTGTATTTTTAGAATTTAAAAATGATACTCCAACCCATTTTTAGTAAAGAGTTTATCTCTACGAATACTATACCCAAACATTGGATGCATTTGAACAGGAAAAATCTCAACTAAGTGCCTGGGTGTATTATTAATCTATCCCCATTGAAAGCCACACGTTTTCCCGCGCGGAAAAGAGTTTTTATTAAATCCAATTGATTCATTATATCAGGATCTGCGTATTTTACATAGTTGGAGGCAGAATGAGGCCCTTGAGCAAGCTGTTATCTATATGGAGGAGGTTTTATAAACTATCGGTCCCACCTTGTTGCACGCGTTGCAACAAAATATATCAAGCAACCAAATTTATGTTTCAGGCGTTCCGGTGCGGCTGATATTCAAGGAAGCTAGCAGCATATCCACCAAGCGGATATCACTGGGGTACTGTACCAGCTCGTGTGCTTTTAATAAAGAGACCCAGCGGATTGCTAAAATTTCGGACGCGTCGTGCTTGCCGATACGTCCTAATTTTTTCATTAAATACCATTGCACCATTTTTTTGATGTAGTTGCCCTGTAGGGTAAACGCGTACTTTACGCGTAGCATTGGGCGCACAATGACGGCTTTGTAGCCGGTTTCTTCCAGTACTTCGCGTAGCGCCGCTTGGCGGGGGGTTTCCCCCGCTTCAATATGGCCTTTGGGGAAGGTCCAAATTTTTTTGCCTTTCATATTCTTGACTTGCACCAGGAGTACCTTGCGCCCGTCTAAGATTACGCCCCCGCACGAAAATTCGGATACAATCATTTGGTTGTTTTCTCTAAGTGATACGCCGCGTTTAAGATTTTTTGTTCCTCTAAAATAGGCCCATAAAATTGTACCCCAATCGGCAAATTGTTTTCATCTCTACCGAAGGGGACGCTGATGCCGGCTAGGCCGCCAATATTACCTTGGCAAGTATACAGATCCGCCAAATATAAGGCAAGGGGATTGTCATCATGCTGGCCAATTTTAAACGCAGTGGTCGGCGAAGTAGGCGTTAAAATAACGTCCACTTTCTCAAACGCTTTTTTGAAATCTTCCTTAATTAGCTCACGCACTTTCATGGCTTTTAAAAAACATTCTTCATAGCGCGCGGACGTAAGCGCATAGGTGCCAATGATGATACGTTTTTTCACTTCCAACCCAAAGGGCGCGCGGGATTTTTCATAATAATTGGCTAATCCGTTGGCGTCTTTGGCGGTGTATCCATAGCGGATACCGTCGTAACGGCCCAGGTTGGAACTGGCCTCTGCGCTAGTAATAATGTAATAACACGGGGCTGAATATTTAGCGAGCGGTACATCTACTTCCACCAGCTGTGCGCCCACTTCTTGCAACCGTTGGGCGGCTAGTTCGGTTTGTTTTTTGATGGTTGGATTTAAACCCGCTAAAAACCCTTTGGGGAGGCCCACTTTGACGCCTTTTAAATCTGCTGTAAATTGTTGCGTATAATGCGGCACGGGTGCATCTAAGGAGGTAGAATCGTGCGCGTCTTTGCCAGAAATAACTTCCATCACGAGTGAAGCATCCACCACATTAGCTGCCAGTACGCCCACTTGGTCGGCACTAGAGGCAAAGGCAATTACACCGTAGCGTGAAATACGTCCATAGCCCGGTTTTACCCCTACTACACCGCAAAAGCCCGCCGGTTGACGCACCGATCCGCCAGTATCCGTTCCCAAGGCAGCAGGTACCATTCCCGCGGCTACGGCAGCCGCAGAGCCGCCGGAGGAACCGCCGGGAACGCGTTCCAAATCCACCGGGTTATGTACAATTCCTAGCGCGGAGGTTTGGTTGGAGCTGCCCATGGCAAATTCGTCCATATTCGTGCGACCCATAATTACTGCGTCGGCGGCGATAAGTTTTTCCACTACCGTGGAAGTATAAGCAGCTGTGTAATTGGCTAACATGTGGGAGCAGCAGGTGGCTTTGTGGCCTTTGTACAAAATGTTATCTTTAATTCCCACGGGCACACCGGCTAAAACGCCTAATTTTTCACCGCGGGCCTTTTTGGCATCTACGGCTTTAGCTTGGGCGATAGCGTCTTGTTCAAATACTTCTACAAAAGCGTTAATTTGCGGATTTTTTTGTGCAATTTGCGCTAGGTAGTAGCGGGTAATTTCCTCGGCAGTTTGGGTGCCGGAGGTAATAGCAGTAATAATTTGGGAAATGGTCATTTATAATACCTTCTTTACTTTGGCTTGATCCTGGAGTGTTTCGGCAAACATAGCGCGCAAGTTGGCAGCGGCTTGCTCGTCGGTAATGGGTTGATCTTGGCGTGTGTGTGCCGCTAAAGTGGCGTTGGTGAGTTGTACGCCGTCTGTATTGACGGTGGATAATTCTTTTACCCACCCGAATAGGGCACGTAGTTGTTCTTCGTAAATGGCGGCTTCTTCCGGGCTGACGGCCATTTTGGCCAGTTTGCCGGCAAGTTCTACATCTTGTTTAGTAATCATAGTAAAACCTCTCTTATATTTATTTTATATAATAATCACACGTTGTGGAGGAATTTTTATGAATCAAACAAACATAAATACACATTTTGTACTGACTATTGTGGCGGTAATTACTTCTTGCTTTACCGGATTTTGGACTATCCCCCTGGCGTTGGCAGCACTGGTGTTTTCTTTGCGCGCTAGTGACTTAATTTATCAAGAACGTACGGCTGAAGCGAAGGATATGGCCAAGTGGGCTTGCGTATTTGGATGGCTAACTATTATTATTGCGCTCATCCCCATTATTCTTATTATTTTATTTGGCGGCACCATTTTGGCACTCTTAGGTGCTGCTATTGCGGCGGGATAACGCCGTGAATATGTTATAATGATGTTGTAGTAACAGACAATTTGAATCTGTTTTTGGAACCGTATGTAGAATACGGAGAGCTTTTGTGTACAAAGGCACTACGTTACTCCGAAAATAGTCGTAATCAAAACACAAAATGGAAGGAAGTCATGAGCCTTTTGTTTTGTGTTGAATGTTTTTTGTCATTTAAATGGCGAAAGGCTACGGCTGTTATATAATTGGGTTAGTAACGTAGGCTCAAGTATAGTAGCCGTTTTTATGTGCGTCCTCCAAGGCAGGTTTAAAAATAAATAAAAGGAGACGTAACATGAAGTTAAGCCAAAAACGAGGGTTTACCCTCATAGAAATCCTAGTAACCATCCTGATTGTTGGCATACTAGCGGCGGTAGCTTTACCGCAATATCAAAAAGCGGTACTCAAAAGCCGTTATAGTGCGCTTATGCCGATAGCTAAAAAAATGGCGGATAGTAACGAAGTTTACTATATGGAACATGGTAGCTATGCAGGTAATGAGCAAGACTTGCCTGTGCAAGGGCAAGCAGAATACCCAGATGGGACG
>JAZUNI010000039.1:0-1520 GCA_045604045.1 Elusimicrobiaceae bacterium
CGTGGATTAAAGTGCGCGGCGTGATTGCCACGGATAATTCATCCTCCCCGTTTGCCCGCCCGCAAGGCGCGGGGGCTATTGCCAAAAAAGTGCGCGACGCCGGCGAAGATGACGACGTAAAAGCCATTGTGCTGGATATTAACTCCCCCGGCGGTACCGTAGCCGCGGTGCAAAACATTTATAGCGAAATTTTACGTGCTAAAAAGAACGGCAAAAAAGTGGTGGCGTTGTTCCGCGACGTGGCGGCTAGCGGCGGATTTTACATTGCCATGGCGGCGGACAAAATTGTAGCCGAACCGGGGACGATTACGGGCTCGGTCGGGGTGATTATGCAAAGTGCCAATGTGGAAGGGCTGTTTAATAAAATTGGGGTAAAAATGGTGCCGATTACGTCGGGCAAATACAAAGATATCGGCTCTGCCTACCGCCCCATGACAGAAGCCGAAAAAGCACTCTTGCAAGACATGGTAGATGATACGTACACGCAATTTTTCGCCGCGGTAAAAGCCGGGCGGTCCAACGTGGAAGAAGCGGTTTTGAACGAATATACCGACGGACGCGTATTTACTGGGCAGCGTGCGTATAAGCTGGGATTTATTGACCAGTTGGGCGGCGAAGAAGAAGCGTTAAATCTGGCCGGGGAACTGGCCGGGGTAAAGGCCCCGAAAATTATTTCTTCTAAGTCCGACAATTTACGCGATTTTATTTTCTCGTTTGGCTCGTCCGTGGAAAGCGCGAGCGTAGTGAAACAACTAGAAGCTTTGACCACGCCCAGTGTGTCTTATTTGTGGATGAACTAATGAAACATTTACTAGCTACTTATTTTTTGTATATGCAGGACCCCGCCGCCGGCGTGCGCCGGCTGCTTACGCGGCGGTCTTTCCGGCAGGCGTGCTTGGGGTATTTGGTGGGTGCGCTAAGTTGGGTGTTGTTTTTTAACCTGGGCGACCAGTTAAGTATTTTTGCGCTGTGCTTTAAGCTGTTAGTTGTGTTTTTAGCCGAAATTACCGCGGGATACTTTGTGGCCGCTTTGTGCGGGTTGTTTTTGGATTTGCGCCGTGTGAAAGTGTCCGCCGCACAGTTATTTGTGTTAGTGGGCAGTGCGGGGTTTATTCAGGCGCTTTTGATTGCGTTTGCGCTCCTGTCTGCCGCGTGGCCGCAAGGAAACTTGGGAATATTGGCCCCGTTTGCGGTACTACTGGTGTGGGGGTTGCAACTGGTGTATTTGGTGCGCGGCCTTAAACACGTATGGGACGTGAGCACCGGCGAGGCACTGGGCGGATGGCTGTTTGGTTTAGTGCCCGTGTGTGCGGCGTTTGGACTGGTAGGCGTGTTTTTTGTGTGGTTTTTGGTAGTGCTAGTATAGTATAGCGACTTTTATTTTACAAGTTTGAAAAATGCTATATTAGAAAGTAGTATTTAGTTGTATTTAAATCTGTTTTTGGAACCGCATAGTAGTACGCGGAGAGCTATTGGGAAACCAGTAGCATATCTCTATACCAAAAGCAGCTGTTCTAGGC
>JAZUNI010000040.1:0-3880 GCA_045604045.1 Elusimicrobiaceae bacterium
AAAATCGTACCTGATAGCCGGATAGACAACATAAACGCGGAAAGGCTGCCAAAAACATTATTTAATTTTAAAAGCATGTTAGAAAGATGGAATGGGCGTGGATTCAACAAAAAGCCGTTTTTTAGCTTTGAAACGGTATTAAGGATAAAAGATACTAGTTTTTATTTAACGGCCCCAAATGATACCGTAACGGTGGCGAAAAAGGCTATTGAATCGGCATGGCCGAAAGTATCAGTGGAAGCCGTGGAAGATCCATTCCAAGGAACCATTAACAAGGCGGCGAAAATCGAATTAGAGAACCATTACATGTTCGCTATAAAAGTGGACCGCCGAACGAATGGGGCTATGGAATCCCTATTGGAAACCCTTAATTCTATGGAGCAGGAAGACAGTATTTATATTCAAGTGCTTTGCTATCCCGCGGGTAAAGATTGGCATATAGGAGCGACGGAAGCCTATAAACGATTTAAAGAGGGTTATATGCCAAATAAAATTCACTTAAACAAGAAAGGGGTAACTAACTTTGCTTTAAAGAGTGCTGCCAAAACGGTTTTGTCTGTTATAGACGGATTGGTTGCGGCTACAGGGGGCGAACCTGAAAAACAAGATATAGACCAATCGGAACGGGCGGTTATTTTAAAAGACGGGCAATTAAGGCGGGAAACATTACAGAAGCCCAGGGGCGAAGCTTACGAAGTATTTATTAGAATCGGCGTGATATGCCAGGATCCAGAGCGGGCAGCAGCATTAACTAGAATGGCTTCCATGAGTTTCCGGGATTTAGACGGCGATAATCATTTAATCCACTATGAAGCGGATCCGGTTAAATTATTCGACTTGATGAAAGAACGCAAAGAATCCATACAAATGCAAAAAGATTATTTAAGCATGGATGAAGTCTCAAAATTAACCCTTTTACCTTCCGGGGCTTTACAAGATACTTATGATATACCCCGCATTGGAAAATTGGAAATAAGCGTACCTGAAGCGCTCACAAAAGGCGGTTTGTTATTGGGGACCCATGAACAAAAAGGGAAAACACAGGAAGTATATTATCCGTCCAATAATTGGGACGAAATTTGCTTACCGTGTGCCGTTGTGGGCGGAATGGGCCAAGGTAAAACCAAAGGCTATGGAGCAAATAAGATTGTTCAAGCGGTAAAGAATGGATTCGGCGCGCTTTGTTTAGATCCCGCAAAAGGAGAAATGGGTAAGGAAATCGAAAAGAGCTTACCGCCTGAAAAAATTATTAGAATCAATCTAGGGGAAACCCCCATAGCTATAGATTGGAGAGAAACGAAACACGCGATTAGAAGCCGGAACCGCTTGGCAAATACGATTATAGGATTTTTCGGTGAAGATGAAACCGGGGGCCAAACAACGCGCTTCCTAAGAGCGTCCATTTTTGGAATGAAAACGACGAATATTAAAGAACTATTGAGGATTTTTGAGGATAATGAGTATTTACAGTCCTGTATTGAAAATATGGATGATTCTATACACAAAACAACATTAGAAAATTTATCCGCTTATACCGACGGAAGGAGAAGGCAAATATTAGACCCGTTATATAACCGATTGGATCAAATTATGGGGGACGAATATTTAGCGGAATGTTTTGATAGTGAAAACGGGTTGGATATGGTGGAGATTATGAGCCAAAAGAAAGCGGTAATAATCGACATACCCCAAAAATTAGTAGGAGATACAGGGGTTAACCTAATCGGTAATTTAATCATGACTAAAATTAATTTGGCTATGACGTTGCGGGAAGAAGATAACCAATTTCCATTCTTTATTCTGATAGATGAACCCCACCAATTTACAAGATCTTCTACAGTTTGGAAAACCGCTTGCGTTGAATCCCGTAAATGGCGGGTAGGATATAACTTTTTATTTCACGATTGGGCGCAATTGGATAGAGATTTAAGGAGCATTATGAGCAATGCAGGATTAAATTATTTCTTATATCCTTCAGGGAAAAGAACATTTCAAAGCTTGGCGGAAGAAATACAGCCTTTCACTTTAGAAGACGCGTTAAAGATGCCTAGTCACCACGCTATAAATATAATCAGGAGCGGCGGGGAACAAATAAAGCCATTCATGTTAAAAATGACAAAACCGCCTTCTTTACAAGCCTAATAGTATTAGGCTTTTTTATTTTGTCGTAAATTCATAGAAAATACTTGTACTAATACCATTAGAATAGTAATATGGAAATAGGTTATCAAAGTAAACTAGGAAGGGCGGTTTATATCGTGGCAGAACAAAAAAATAAAACCATTGGGGAAATCCTTCAGGAATATAGAACGGGTTTAGGCTATACACAAACTGAATTAGCGGAAGAAACAGGCGTTAACCAGAGGACAATAAGCGCTATAGAAACAGGTAAAATAAAACTACCAACATACAAAACGGCGGTAAGTTTAGGGGAAGCATTGGGAATTAATCCCCTTTTGTTGCTTGGTGAAGAAGTGGAGAAAGTGAAAGAAAAAGAAGTGGAACCAGTGGCAGCAGAAGAACAAAAACCTACTAGTAACCTTTTAAATAGTTTGAAAAGCAAGTATCTAGGAAGGTAAAGGGGATAAGGGACAATGGAAAACAAAAAGGCTAAAAACGGATTAAGCATTACCCAGAATGTAAGGGATCTATTGGCAAAGTTTCCAGAAACAAGGGAAAATGACAAGGTTTTATATGCCTATTATTGGGCGCTTATTGACGAAGTGGATTTTAATAGTTTTGATAGCTTTTTAGAAAGCTTTGTCAATGCGACGCAACCTGCTACTATATCCAGAAGCCGTCAAAGGATTAATTACGAAGCAAAGGAAAATCAAGAAAGATATTTACCGCGGGACGAATCTGTTATAACAAGGCGTTTAGAAAAAGGCTATTTTGTAAGAAAGAAATTAAACAGCATATTCAAAGGGGGAAAATAAAGTGGCCGAAAAATTGGCGGATATTAAGAAAGAGCGGGACGACCTTTTAGATATTGTTCAAATGCAGGAAAAATTATTACAGGAAGCGGACGAATTTAAAGCCATTGCCGATAAAGTGGCAGCAGGTGAATATATTTCACAGGAACAACACGAAAAAATCATAGAAGCGATTAAAGAAAGTTTGAAGGTTAATCAAGAGGTTATAGACGAATTGGCCAGGTTAAAAGAAGGGGGGTTAACTGGAAAGGTTCTACTATACAAAAAATTATCATTAGCAATCGGGGAAGTAAGGCGAATAGATAAAAATGGGTATAACGAACATTTTAAATATTATTACGCAACAGAAGGCGATATTTTGGACGGGATCCGCCCCATATTGGCGGAAGTGGGTCTAGCTATATGGACCGACGTTATAGAGGAAAATAGGTTTGTAACTGAATACTTTTCAAAGGGTTATTCCAAAGGGAAGAAGACCATAACAAAAGTTAAAATTAAATATACCATTTTTTGCACGGATAGCGGCGAAAGTTTAGATAGCCATTATTACGGCGAAGGGGAAGACGAAGGCGACAAAGGACTGTATAAAGCTTATACAGGGGCTACAAAGTATTTCCTGACTAAAAATTTCTTAGTATCTTCAGGGGATATATTAGAACCTGAAAAACCTATGGATCCGGAAGCTGATACACACTTGGATAAAGGAAATAATAATCCGCCGCCAAACAATACCCCTAGAAACGACAAAAACGGCCCAAATAAGCCGATAAATAAAATTCAAGGGCAAGGGCAAGGGAAACAAGAAAAAGAGCAAATACGGGAAATGTGGGCTTCTTTAGATTGGCCGATTGATAAATTTGAGGATTGGTATACAAAACAGGCCGGGAAAGGCACAAACCATAAATCCATGTATGAATATCTAAAGGGGAAATTAGCAGAAAAGGCAG
>JAZUNI010000041.1:0-9627 GCA_045604045.1 Elusimicrobiaceae bacterium
ATTAAGGAAACCAAGGGGAATGAACAAAGCGTTAAAACAGTAAATTTTGAAATTGAATCTATTAATTTGAAACAGTTTACTAGTTTATTGGCACATGTTAAAGATCTTTTAGTCCATTTGAAAGACGAAGGTTCTTTAATGGATTTGTTTAATGATTTGCTATCTTCAGACGAAGCCCAAAAATGGTTATCAAAGGATGAAGAAAAAAACGGTGAAGATCTTACGACTAATCAAGTAACGGACATTTTAGCGGATTCAAACTTCATTGTGACATTGGTTAATTCCTTTGAAAGCATAGCCGTACAATTGCCAGATCAGGCCGTTAATATCTTGGCCACGTTGTCAGGTATTCCAAAAGCAACCTTGGAAGAACAACAATTGGAAAAGGTATTGGAGATATTGGACGCGGTTGTAGAAGTAAACGACTTGAATAAATTATTTGAACGTTTAAAAAAGTCACTAGGGGCAACCGTTCAAAAGTACAAGTTTCTACAGAAACGACGGGAAGCAACAGCTCAATAAATACAGATCCTACCTTGGCGGAAACTATTGTTTTCCGCCTTTCTTCTAGGTTAGGTGGACGTAAAGCGGTAATGGAAGCCCCTATGGAATCATTATTAGTTTGGATCCTTATGGACAAGGAAGAAAAGAATAATCAAAGAATAGCCGATTTTATGAACAACTTTTATTCTAGTCCGATGATTGAAGCAACAATGCGACAAGAATATGTAAGTGGATTAATGGAAGAAGCTTCCGCGGCTTCAAGCGATCAAAATAAACCAAAGTACGAAACAAACATAGAACAATTAAAGCTTATAAAGGCCATGCAGGAACAAGAAAACCAATAAAGGGGGGGTTATATATGGCGGGTCCCGTAAATGAGTTAAAAGCGAAGTTTGGAGCCAATGCAACCGCGTTGTTAAGTACCATATCCAAATTAAAAAGTGAGATGTCCAATTTTGCAAAGAGTACCGCTTCTTCTCTAAACATTGCTAACAGTAGTATGAAGGGCTTTGATTCATCGGTTAGCAAGCTTAAAACGGCCTTATCCGGGTTAGGACAAGGGAACCAATTTAAAGGGCTTACAAGTGCCTTAGAAGCCGCTCAAAGGGAATTCAGAGAAACCGGGTCCATTTCAGAGAGTACCATGAGAATGGTAAGAGAAGAATCCGAAAGGGCGCGGCAATCCTTGGCCCAATTAGGAAACCAAGGCGGCCAATCTCTTAATCAATTAGAAAGCCATATTAACAATGCTGAAAATGAGTTAAATAGATTAGCGAGTACAAACCTAAACGGGGTTACAAGTGAGATAGATCAATTGGGGGATACTTCCGCAAATACAACGGGAGATATTAACCGATTGGGACAAGCCGGGGATAATGCGGACCTAAATAATTTAGGATCCGACGCGGACCGGGCCGCGAATCAAATAGACCAACTAGGGGACGCGGCAAACCAAACGGATAGACAATTATCAAATTTAGGCGGAGAAACAGACCTAAACAATATTACAACGGATGCGAACCGGGCCGGGGACGGATTAGAAGACCTTGTAAGGGATGCAGACCGCGCGGATAATGCTTTGGACGATTTAGGCAATGGGGGAGATCTTGACCCGCTCATAAATGACGTTAACCGCGTAGAAAGAGAAATGGACGGAATAGGGGACGCGGCGGCAAGGGAAGCGAGGCAAGCAGAAACCGCCTTTTCATCTTTAAGAGGGAAAATAATGGGGCTAGTCGGGGCCTATATAGGTTTTGAGGTTATTTCTGAAGGGGCCAGGCTTGCGGGTAATAGCCTAATAATGGCCAATGCGGATATGGAAACCTATGAAAATACTTTGACAACCGTTTTAAAATCGAACGAAAAAGCAAAAGAAACTTTAGATTGGGCTTCCAGTTTTGCAGGAACAACGCCATTTGAAATTCCTGAAATTGTAGAAGCGACTACCCGGTTAAGTGCTTATGGATTGACCGCAAGTGATGTCATGACCGACGTTGGGAACATGGCTTCAGTTATGGGTTAAAGGTAGCCCCTATTGTTAGTAATAACAATTAGCAAACACGGTAAAATCGGTGAAAGCGTTCAATAAAAACCCCTAATAATTGTAAAATATGGTATTATTAAATTAATACAAGCGATTGAGGGGGTTGAACAATGATAAAGATTTGTCAATATTGCGAAAAAGAGTACAAAACATATAAATCTAAAAGTAAATTTTGTTCTTCACAGTGTTCAAGTAATAAGCAAACGAAAAAAGTATCCAAGGTGTGTAACCATTGTAAAAATGAGTATGAGGTTCACAAATACCGAGAGGAAACGTCTTTATTTTGTTCGATTGAGTGCCGCGAAAGTGCCCAATATAAATTAGGGTTTGACGGTGAAAATAAAATTTGTACAGAATGCAAAGATAAAAAACCACTTTCGGAATTTTGGAAAGGCCGAACAAAATGTAAAACGTGTGAAAAGGAAAGAAATCGCCTGTATTACGAAGGGAATAAAGAATATATTTCTGAATGGGGGAAGAAATATAGAGTTTTGAACCTTGAAAAATTAAGGATTCAAAAAAGAATTTACACGGAAAATAACCGAGAATCCGTACGCGATAGGCGGAAAAAATGGTGCGATAAAAACCGTGAGAAAATAAGAATCCTAAAAGTAAAAAGTGAACAAGTTAGACGGGCGAAGTTAAAAAACACGGCGGCAACCTTAACTCATGAAGAATGGTTAGATAACCTCAAATACTTTAATAATGAATGTGCTTATTGTGGAGAAAAAGAAAATTTGCAACAGGAACATTTTATACCCGTCAAAAACGGTGGAGGGTATGAAAAGAAAAATATAATTCCTGCATGTCCATTTTGCAATCGAAGCAAAGGGGATAGAGATTTTTATGCTTGGTATGATTGGCAATCTTTCTTTTCTATGGAACGTGCTAAAAAAATAGAATTGTTCATTGAACGTAATACCGAGGGAAGACCTTCCAGAAATGGATCGTAACCCGTAGAGAGCAGAGGAAGGCTAAAGCTTTCAAGCTATGCCGATAACACTCGCTATAGGAAGGTAACAACCTATGGTACGCCGTGCAACCATATAAATGGTTGATGATGTGCTCCGAACATATATGGCGACATATAGAGATAGGCAGAAATGACCTGTCTTCCTTTAAAAAAAGGAATAACAAGATTGACACCTTTAATGCAAGCTGTAGAAGCGGTGGCAGACGCACAAACTGGAGAGTTGGAAAGACTTAAAGAGTTCGGAATCACCAAACAAATGCTTATCGACAAAGCCGCTCAAATGGGTAATACGGAAGTTGTAAATGCCAAGGGGCAAATAGTCCAACAAAAACAATTTAACGAAGCTCTATTTGCTCTTATGCAAGATCGGTATAGCGGCGGTATGGAAATGCAATCCAAAACGTTTAAAGGGTTAGTCAGTAACCTTAAAGACGGAATGGGAACGATGGGACGGGAATTAGGGAAGCCGTTATTTGATAAATTTAAGAGCGGCTTACAATCCGCGGTACCGGCGGTTAGTGGATTCACGGAATTGGTAAAAGGGAACGCCAAGGAAGCTTCTAAGATCTTTACAGATGCCTTTGGAGCGGGTACAACGGCTAAAATCATGTCCTTTGTAAACGGGGCAAAATCGGCCTTTAGTGGAATAAAAGATTTTGTTATGGGACTTATGCCTACTTTTCAAAATTTATGGACAGTTTTTTCAAATGTCGCAAGCGTGGTTTTACCGCCGTTAATTGCAGGAATCGCCGGGTTAATGCAAATATTACCGCCGATCCTTTCAAGTATAACGGGTATAGCCGCTAAGTTTACAGAATGGTCTGGATTCGCGCCAATCTTAGCCGGGATAGTTGCTTCATTGGTTACGTATAAAACGGCAATGACGGCCATAAACGCTATTCAAAAGGTATACGCCGGGATTACGGCGGCGGTTACGTTAGCACAAGGGGCATGGACGGCGGCCATGGTAGCAAGTGCCGCGGCGGGTGGAGGATTAAGGGGCGTTATGGTAGGAATGCGCGCCGCTATGATATCTCTAAACCTTTCCATGTTAGCCAATCCAGTTATAGCGGTAATAGCCGCCATAGTAGGGTTAGGCGTGGCCTTAGTTGTCGCCTACCAAAAGAGTGAAACCTTTAGAAACTTTGTTCAAATGTTATGGGACAAGCTTAAAGGGGCAGGGCAATGGATAGCAAATTTCTTTATGACAACCATACCCGCCGCTCTATCCGCTTTTGGGGCCTGGGCTTCGACATTCTTCCCAAGTTTGTGGAATTCGATAGTTAACGGGGTTGTAAGTTTTGGAACGACAGTTGGGACCTTCTTTTCCAATATTTGGACCGGATTTATTAACATACTAACTTCATTTTTCACAACGGTTTGGGGCTTGGTCACTTCAGGATTTAACTTTGTTGTAAGTATATTCCAATCAGTCGGGGCCATAATTGCCAGTGTAGCGTCTACCATGTGGAATGGCGTCGTAGTGGCGTTTAATTTTGTGGTAGGGATTATCCAATCTATTGGTACGACAATTTCAGGAATAGCTACCAGTATTTGGACTTTTGTGAGTACCACTTTCATGAATGGCGTTAATACAATCATGAATATTTTTTCACCCTTAGCGTCATGGTTTAGCGTTATGTGGAATAGTATTAAAGCTATTTTTCTAAGTGTCGTATTGGCTATCATTTCATTGGTAACGGGTAATTTTTCAGATTTAAGATTCGCCTTAGAATCAATATGGCAAGCTATTAAAAATATGTTTAATTCGACAATTTCCACTATTAAAAGTATAGCAATCAATTTGTTCACGGCTTTAAAAGACGGCGTTGTTAAAATTTTCAATACTATTAAAACGACAGCTTCCAATATTTGGAATTCTATTAAATCAACGGCTTCCGGTGCTTGGAATTCTCTGAAAACAACCGTAGTAAATGCCGCAAATTCATTGAAAACCGGAGCCGTAAACGCCTGGAATTCTTTGAAATCAAGTGTAGTAAACGCGGCAAATTCCCTGAAATCCGGGGCTATAAACGCCTGGAATTCCCTGAAATCAGGCGTAGTAAACGCGGCAAATTCCCTGAAATCAAGCGCGGTCAATGCTTGGAATTCTCTAAAATCCGGGGTGGTAAATGCGGCAAACTCATTGAGATCAGGAGCGGTTAACGCTTTTAATTCTCTAAGGTCTTCCGCTTCTTCAATTGTAAGCGGTATAAGATCAACCGTAACAAGCGGATTTAACGGGGCTAAATCGGCGGCAATTAGTGCCTTCAATGCCTTAAAATCCGGTGTATCCGGTGCTATATCCGGGGTTAAGTCTTTAGTGAGTGGGCTTAAAAGTAGCATTATAAGCACAATGAAAGGAATTAACCTTAGAAGTATAGGGGCCGATATAATGAACGGACTAAAAAGCGGAATAACAAGCGCGGCCAAAGGGGTTATGGACAAAGCCCAAAGCATAGCCAATAGTATTAAAGACAAAATAAAAGGTGCTTTAAAAATCAATTCACCTTCCCGCGTAATGATAGGTGTAGGACTTTCAGTTGGGGAAGGATTGGAAGACGGTTTAGAAGATTCTAAAAAAGGGACAGGTAAAGCCGCTGATAGTTTAGCCAATACGATTTATGATAAGGCGGAAGCGGGATTGAAAAACACATTACAAAGAGTGTCGGAAATCGCCGGGAATATATCAGGGGCCGTCAATGACAACATGAATTTTAACGGGGCTTTAATAGGCGGAAGCGTCTATGGAGAATCCTTGGCAGAATCCCGAATAGTCCACGAACATTCCTTTGATCTTCAGAACGTACCAGAGCATATTGACCAAGGGCAATTAGAAGACAAACTAATAAGCGCCTTTCAAAATCCGAGGGTACAAACGGCAATAGACAGGGCCACAGAAAAAGTGTATGGACGTACCACGAAGCCGCAAGGAAAACAAAGGAGGGTTTAAATTATGCCGATGGGAATAACGTTTGATGGGCGGCATTCGTCGCAAATACCAGGGATTAAGTACGTTACAACATACAATAAATATCTATTTCCTGAAATAGAGAATGATTTAGTATCCATTGAAGGAATGGACGGGGTAATAGATAACGGTTATACGGTGAAAGAGCAGGTTATACCTGTCTCTTTCCACTTTTCAGGATCTTCTATTGAAGATTATTTTTTAAAGGCGGAAGGCATAGCCAAGTGGTTAAATACAAAAACAGTTAGGCCGCTCATTTTAGATGCTTTGCCGAATCGTACTTTTATGGCCAGGGTATACGCAAAAGTGGACCCGGAAAGAATCGCGGCCCGCTCTAAATTCGAAGTATCTTTCCTAATACCGAGCGGCACGGCGGAAGGTTCCCAGGTAACAAAAGCGATTACACGAAAGCAAGTCTACCAATACAATGGTACTTATGAAACGTATCCAAGCTTTACTATTACCGTGAAAGAAAAAATGGATTTTCTGAAATTGATCCATATTCAATCCGGTAAATTTATTTTAATTAATAGAACGTTCGCCACAAATGATATAATTACCATAGATATGAAGACAAGGAAAATCATGTTAAATGGTACGACGGACCTAAGAAAGTATTTAGACCATACCGCGGATTATTTTACTATAGAGGATAGTTATAGTTTTGATCTGAATGGGTCCTTGTCTACTATTTCAATGGTATATATTGAAAGGTGGCTATAACGTGAAAATAATGGTATTTACACGGGATGAAGACAGGACCGCCGACCTTAATTGGAAAGCGGTCCTTTCCTCTAAAGAGAGCATAGGAATAAAAGGGGAAATGTCTTTTATATTAACGTATCCATTGGATGAAGAAGACCACAAAGAATTAAGGGAAGGTTATTACATTGTTATTCCCGATTTTGACGATTCAAGCCAATTTAATGCCTATGAAATCATTACTAGAAGTGAAGATCTTCATAATGTAACGGTTGAGTGTGAGCATAGATACATTGGAGATTTAGGCGGCGGCCAATTAAAAACATTTGAAACAGATGCCGCTTTACCTGAAGAAGCTTTATTAATCGCTTTGGAAGGTGAAAGATGGGAAATAGGGATAGTAGAAGTAAAACGGCGGTTAAAGCGTTCTTTTAAAGACATGAATCCCTTAGCCGCTCTTAGATATATAGAGCAAGAATGGGGCGGGGAATTACGCTTCAGAATAACCATGAAACAAGGCCGCTTTGATCGCTTCTATGTTGATTTATTAGAGAGATTAGGAGAGTTTAACGGGGTACGCTTTGAAATTGGACATAATTTAATAGATTTTAAACATACTTTAGATTTTGGCGGCGTGGTTACGGCAATGTATGGCCGCGGCGTGATTGAACCAGAAACACCAATACAAGAACCTACCCCGGAAGAACCTATAGAGGATCCGTTACCTGAAGAAGGCATAGAAGCCATGGCGGAAGAAGAACCGGAAGAAGCAAAAGAAAACCTTACATTTGTTAACCTGGAATGGAAAGTATCTAAAGGGGATCCGGTGGACAAACCACTAGGCCAAGATTGGGTAGGGGATGAAGAAGCCAGGAGATTATATGGACGTCCCGATGGAAAAGGTGGACGTAAGCATATTTTTGGCGTTTGGGATAGCCAAGCAAAGACGGAATTAGGATTATTACAAGAAACTTGGCTAAAAGTCAGAGAAAACCGGGACCCGCTTTTAAACATTGAAGCAAAAGTATTTCCGTTAAGCCAATATGGGGTCTATTACAATTACGAGCGTACCAGACTAGGGGACGACGTTATGGTAATTGTAAGGCGCAAAAATCAAAATATAGCCGTGCGCGCGCGGATTCTTAACATAGACCGTGATCGAAAAAATTGGAAAAATACCGTATATGAAATAGGAAACTATCTTCCTATGACAACTTCAGACCGGTTGCAATCCATAGAAGAAGATACAAACCGGGTTAAAGACCGCCAAAGTGTATGGGATAGAGCGGAGGTTATAACGCCGGGTGGAAAGATTCCGACAAGCGTTTTAGACGGTATATTGGATACGGTACGAAATAAGATCATATCTTCCCTTGGATTTGTTTATCAAGATGAAAATGGGATCACTATTTTAAATGACGACGAAAACGGAAATCCCACTAAAGCGTTAAGACTTGGCGGCGGCGTTTTGGCCATTGCAAACCAAAAAACCGCGGCGGGGGAATGGGATTGGCGAACATTTGGCGACGGTGACGGTTTTGTAGCCGATGAATTAACAAGCGGTAAAATCCAAACGGATCTAATCGAGATATTAGGAAGCGCCTATTTTCGATGGAATGGCGAAAACATTTACATTATTAACCCTGAAGATAGTAAGAAACAAATACGGATAGGCAACTTCAGGGGCCAAGAATACGGCATAGGCTTCACGAAAGACGGCGGTGCAACCTGGAATGTTGCTCTGGATTTTAACGGCCTTAGAATCAATATAAACAACGTAGACGGATTAGAAAATTTAATCGAATTTAAAGTAACCACCTACACGGATTCAGAAATAAACAAAATTAAATTTGGGTCACGTAATTTAATTTTGAATTCTACTTTCAACTATGGACAAGAAAATTGGAACAACGGGCAACCCTTGCCGGCATATGCGGAAATTATTGAACCAGAATTGGACAAGCCTAATAGTCATATTTTAAAGTTTGATAACGCCGCCGGGGAAACTAATTTATTTATCCAAAGTGATCCCATAAGTAGATGGGACCGAGAATATACAATGGCCTTTGAAATTCGCATAGAAGACATAGCTGAATTACCGGAAGATTGCCATTTGTTAAGGGTAGAAAGTTTTGGAGCGGCGAACGATGAAGTAATGAAATGGGGAAGCGTCCCAATTACCCCGTGGCAACAAATTATAAATCCAGATATTGAACGGTATTACATTACCAAGAAAGATCTGATAGACAAGGGGTTGCAACCGGGAGCATGGTTTAGAGCCGTCGTAACCTTGCCAATAGATAGCGGGGCCTATATACGGGTATTTCCTTCACAAACCGCGGGAACGTCGCTTATATGGTTTAGAGAATTCGAATTGATAGAAGGGAATAAAATTGGTTCATGGGTCCCGGCTATTGAGGATGGATATAAAGATTTAAACTTAACGGCGGAGCGGCTTACAACCGTGGAGCAACAACTAAACGCGGATAATATTTTACAAACGGTATTAGAACATACAACCTTTACAGATCTATTAGGAAATTATGCAACCCAGGACGCGCTTGGAGAATATGCTTCCTTGGCCGAGTTAGAAAAGAAGATTACAGATATTCAAGGTGAAATAGACGAAAAAATAGGTGCTATTGATTTTACCCCATTTGAACAAGGGTCCGAATTTGTAGAATTCAAAGACAGAATAAACATGAACTTTTTAACAGCGGGCGGCGTTAATTTACTTAAAAACAGTCTAGGTTTTGTTAACTTTAATTTTTGGAATACACTTTATGCTTCCGAAATTCAAATAGTAGGAAGTGCGGCGTTTGAACCTTACCAATATGGGAGCGGGTTTTATTTCCCGAAATCTATTGTAGATCGGTATTTTGAGCAGGAATTTGACGCGGTGGCAGGGGAAAAGTACACCCTTTCATGGTTGGT
>JAZUNI010000042.1:0-95646 GCA_045604045.1 Elusimicrobiaceae bacterium
ATATACTCCTTCCACGATATCATCTATGTAGGTAAAATCGCGCTTGCAACTGCCAAAGTTAAAGATTTTAATCTTTTCGCCTTTGACTAACTTATTGGTAAACCCGAAGTAAGCCATATCCGGCCGCCCCGCCGGACCATAGACCGTGAAAAACCGTAGCCCGGTAGATGGGATGTTGTAAAGTTTGCTGTAGGCGTGGGCTAAAAGTTCATTAGATTTTTTGGTAGCCGCATAAAGCGAAACCGGGTTATCTACTTTATCCTCCACCGCATAGGGGACTTTTTTATTGGAGCCATAGACAGATGAGGACGAGGCATACACTAAGTGTTCCACGCCCGGTTGGCCGTTATCGTACGAGTGGCGGCATGCCTCCAAAATATTATAAAAACCAATGAGGTTAGCCTCTATGTAAGCGTCCGGATTGGTAATGCTGTAACGCACCCCCGCTTGTGCGGCAAGATGTACCACAATTTGCGGTTGATATTTTGCCAAAAGCTGTGTGATGAGAGCTTTATCAGCCAAATTGCCCTTGATAAATGTAAAGTTGGGCAGCTTAGCCAGTTGCGCCAGGCGATATTCTTTTAAAGAAACATCATAATAATTATTGACGCTGTCTAATCCGATAACGGTGGCTTGTGGATTTTCGGTACATACGCGCTTAACGAGAGCCGCGCCGATAAACCCGGCCGCCCCGGTGATGAGAATAGATTTATTTGATAAAGTAAGCATTGTTTTGTGCATATTATGAATTCCTAATTAAAACACTTATGTATCATTACTTTTAATTTAGATACCATAAAAGCCTTTTCTTGCGAATTTAATAATATCATCCAAGTAGTTGGTAACATAATTGACTCTGACAACACTATAGTAATCATAATACGAGGAAGCCCGCTTTTAATCCATAAATGCGGCAACCAAGCAATTCCAGCTGTCAGAACAGATATTAAAAATAAGGGATAGAAAACAGTTTTAATCCATTGCCAAGCAGATAAGTGTAGTAATTTTTGTGCGAAATAGATACGCCCGCAAGAATTAATAATATTTCCTACAATTAATACAACCCCAACACTATACACCCCGCCGCCAAGGCATACTGTCAAAATAGCTACAGGTAAAACACAAACAGAAATTGAACTCAATACGGAGTAATATTGTTTAATATTTCCACTTGCATTCACCACAATTAAATGCCCAGTTGTACACATTTGACATAAATAATAAATAAGCATCAATTGACAGAGTCCCACGGTACAAGGAGGTGGGTTTTGTAACCATAGATGTACCACTGTCGGTAATTCTAACATTAAGGGAATAACAAAAATAAGAGAAAGTAAAGTACTAAATTTACAAGAAGACAAGGCCAACATAAACATACGCGTATAATTTTTTTCACCACAAGCTGTGGTGATTGCTGGAGTAAAAGCCTTTAACAAGGCACTGGCTAATGCCGAGGTTTTAGAATTAACTTGGTTAGCAATATTCATAGAAGCATTGAGTTGAGGTCCAAAAGCCTTGTTAATTAATAGCGCAATTCCTTGGGTTCGCAACACCCAGCAAAAAGTGCTTAAAAAATGCCAACCTGAAAAGGAAATAATTTGTACAAGGTGCGTTTTACTCCACATATACTTCCAAATAAACTTGCATTCTTTAAAAACATAATTAGCTCTTATACAAATAATGAGTTGAGGTAATATTGCCATTACACACATCCATGCCGCATATTTAGTAAGCCATAAACCAGGATGAGAAGCCATATAATAGGCAAATATAATATTTAATATTGTTGTACCCATGGAATATACAGTCAACTCTGCAATATACTGTTTGGCAGTGTACATAGCGGTAAAAGGAACGTTAATCATTGCTATTAATGCAGAAATACACGCAAAACGAAATACCCATATACATGCTGCCACCCGATCTATTGGAATAGTAAGCCAGTGTTTTATAGCATAAATTCCTATTGGGTAACCTATCACAAGCAGGATACAAGGTAATATAGTGTGTATAACCAAAGCCGTATTAAACCAATGCCGACAATTATCAATTCCAGTTAATTGATCTCGTTTGGTTTCTCCAATAGCAAAAGCATAAAACCGAGCAGTAGCAGCCGCACAGTTATCATTCACAAATTGGAAAAATACAATAAGTCCTCCAATTAGCCCAAACAAACCATAGTCCACTTGCCCTAAAGCCATAAGCACCCAGCGACTAATGAACAGCCCCCCAAACAATCCTAATAACGACCTGGCATAGCTAAACACAATATTCCAAAAGATACGACGATTTTCTGTCATTGCCATAAATATTGTATTATCCTCGTTTTAATTTTTCGGTATGTAGGACGAAGAGGACGCACACACAAACTAAATTTTTGCAGTCCCCATGCGAGCAAATAAGCTGTTTTATAATAACGCAATTTAGTTAAAAACAAAACTAAAGACTGTCGTTGTGATAAATCGCCCCAACGTACCTGTTGTAATTCTTTTTGCAATGTTGAATGTTCATAAAATTGTTTGATAATCTTTATTTTATCTGTATACGAATTGGGGCTATTTCCTTTTAATTCCTCAGCATATCTTCTAAATAATTCCCATGCAATCCACTTCCGCAAAGAAGTGCGGTAGGGTAATGTTGTTTTACTCAATAAAGTGCGAAAATAATCAATCTCATCAATTACATTTTGCTGTAAATCTGGATTATAGGAATGGGTAATAGAATGAGGGTTTTGTGTATAATGATAAAATGGTCCCTTTGATAAATAGTAAATATTTTGAACTGACAAAGCATATTGTAATACAAGAGCCAGATCTTCAAAATTTTTTAAATTAGTAGGCGATTGAATTTGCTTTTCTTGAAAAATTTTCCTTTTATAAATTTGCATCCAGGCCGCTGGTCCCATTGATTTGCCTTGAAACATTCCACATACTGCCTGGATGTAATCCGGTCCAGTATGTAGTCCTGGTTTGAAATAAGGACGTAGACGGAACGGTTCCTGCCACATGAGCCAATCTGCTCCTGATTTTTTTAATGCAGCCACAGTTACTTCATATAAATTGGGCTCTACCCAATCGTCACTATCTATAAATGATAAAAAAGTTCCTGTTGCGTGTTTGATACCCAAATTACGCGCAGAAGCTGCCCCGCTATTTGTCTGATGAAATACTTTAAAACGTTTATCTTTAGCAGCAAATCCATCGCAAATTTTTCCGCTAGTATCCGTAGATCCGTCATCCACTAAAATAATTTCTAAAAACGGATAGGTTTGTTTTTGAATACTTGTTAAACATTGGCACAAGTAATCTTGGGAATTATAAACAGGTACAATAACAGATATAGTATCTTTATTCAACATATTCATTATTTCCTTTAGGAAGTTTTAACAAATCTCCTATCTTTTTATTCCATTCGTTTGGATAGAAAACCGAGAATCCACCTCCTGCAAAAAAAGTTAATTCACCAACATACAGTTGATCCAATTCATAAAAATCAACACGCAAATGACAACAATCTTGAGAAAGTATGCGTGCAATTTTCAACATCATCTGTAATGAACTAGGTCGAACAAGATTCCCTTTAGGAGGATATTTTTGTCTAAATTTAACGGGTTTCCATTCAGGAGTATATATGTCACAATATGCTGGCTCCGGTTTTAACCCTTTTGCATTAGATTTGTTGGTATATGAATAAATCAGACGAGGAATTCCGCTAAAGCAATAAATTCGGTAATCCTGTAAATTGTCCCCGAGATATTTTTCTGCAATAATTTTGCGAGGGACATTCTTATAGGGCCATTCACGGTTGGTTAAATAATAATCCTGCTTCAGACCTTTGTCCAGTTCTTTTTTTACCTTCTTAATATCCAGTTTGTTTTTATCTTTACAAATACACATACCTAAGCCCGAATTGTGATTGCATTTAAGGACAAATTGATTAGGCAACTTATCAAAATCTATTTCGTCCGGGCTATCCCATACCCCTAGCGTAGGAATGATGTGTTCTTGCCCAATGATATTGCCTACATATTCTTTGGCTTTATACTTATCCACCATAACGGTATATTGTGGGTTTCGGTCATGGAGCTTGAGCCACTGGAGTTTTTCGTTAAATGTTTGGGGATTATCTAAATTTAACTCATACCCCATTTCCAATTTAAACTTATGTTTTAAATATTTTTCATCGGACCAGTGGTTATAAAACCCACGAGACGCTAATATATTAAAACGATACTGTTCATTAACAAAAAACTTATATAACTTTCTTAATATTTTCATAATTTCTCCTAATAAAAACGGTAAGGTATGATAACACTGCCGCGTAATTGTAAAATCATATAAATAAACAAAAATCCAATAAGACCATTGGTAATGATAAACCGTAGCAGAGGGGCTTTATCTTGGGATATCCCATAACGAAAATTAAATAACATATTTGGAAGAAGTACTGGTATAAAAATGAGTAACACGGGCAAGGCCCTGGCTAACGGAGTAAATGTACAAATAGCTTCAAAATAAAGGCATAATAATAAGGCCCATACTAACAAATTATAAATGGGTTCTTTAGTCAAGGTAGAAATATCACATAAAGCACATAAAGCTCCGGCAAGTATAAATAATAAAAAAATCATATTATTAGCTGCAAATTCGTTGGTCATATAATGGGATTTACCAAAAAAGGTAAGTAATGGAGATAAAAACCCAGTTCCCGCTAGTGCAAATGTCCCTAACACAACCAATGCGGCTGCGAAAAGTAAGAAAAATATTTTGTTATTTAGACAATAGCGTGTAGCCAAGATTAGCGGAACCCACAATATAGCTGCTCTATGAAAGGTAAAAGCTAGTAGGACAAATAATAAGCTAACTAACAACTGCCGTTTTAAAATAAACGTAACTGCACATAACAAGATGCTAATTGCTAAAGACTGACGTAAAATACCAAAGTTATAAAAAAATAAATTGGTACTAACGTAAACTAAAAAGCTTAAGGATGGATTTTTAGAATATTTTTTTATAAACCAACCCACTGGCGCAATGGTTATAAGAGCACATATAACTAAAAAACCATGATAAGAAAATCCAAGGGAATAAACTAACCAATTAAATAGTACATAGCCGCTTTCAATTCCCATCCCTATTGCCAATTCTGCTGTTGAAAAGAAATGTAAGCGTGAGCATAAATTATCCCAAGATAAAGAACCAATATAATAGTACATTTCTTGATAAGCAGTTAAATCAGGGCCTAAATCATTAGCGCGTAACGCAAGAATTAAAAATAATTGTAAGGATGCTAAACAAACAAAAAACAATTTGTTTTTTATGATGAAATTATACAGATACAAAGAGAAAAAATTTGCTATGTAAATTAACATATGGATCCCTTTCCAAATACTAAACGCACAAATTGATCGGTTACGGTGGCAATATCATAACCGGCCGCTTTCATTTGCTGGGCTGCTTGCGGACGGTTTTCCGTCGTTTGATTTGTGGCTATTTCTATCACGCGTGCTGCCCAGTGGGCCGGGGTGTTTTGTAAATTCATAAACCGTACTAAATCTGTCACACGGGCTTGGGGTGTAATAGTGTCTGCAATTAAACAGGGAAGCCCATTGGTTTGTGCTTCAATTACAGTATTGGGCATTCCCTCAAATAATGAGGGAAATACAAACACGTCCATGGCACTCAAAAGAGCTGGGATATCAGCACGAATGCCTAAAAATTTAACATGATCCAAAATATCCAATCTCTCGGCTTGTTCTTTGATTTGTTTTTCCAACTCCCCCCTACCAATTAACCACAATTCTGCATTTGCACGCTGTTTTTTGATTTCAGCAAAAATCTGTAGTAAGAATGTATGATTTTTTTGGAAATTAAACCGCCCAATATGCCCCACTACAAATTTATCTTGTGCATTTAATTCAAGACGGACACGTTGACGAGTATCCGCGGAAAATTGAAAAGATTGGGTATCTAGTCCATTATGTAAAATATGTACGTCTTTGGTAGTACCGAACATAAATTGGGCCGCTTCCGGAGAGGGAGCAATGCGTATACTTGGAATAAGATAGGCCAACGGAACAAATACACGATGTAAAAAACGATTCAAACAACTACCACAAGATTGTGTATTGCTGGAACGAAAAATAACTTTGTCAGCCCCTGCCAATCGCGCCGCTAGTAGTTCCAAACTGGATAAAGAATGTTGTGAAATACGAAGAATAGAATGATATTTATTTTCTTTCACAATTTTATACATGTTCCAAAATGATGAAACCGGATTTCTACTTTTCGCAGTGGTATATAAAATGCGTCCGCCTAATTGCCGGATTTCCTCATCATAGGCCCCTGGAGTGCGTGAGGCCACACAGAAGTCCATTTGATATTGTGTACGATCTAATTGACGGTATAACTTCATTAAAAAAGTTTCCGCCCCACCACGGTTCATTCCACCTACTATGCATAAAAAACGTTGCATTATTTCTCCCGTATCTTTTGCCAGGCTTTTTTTACAAAAGCTCGCCCTTTATAAAATGGATTTTTTTGATATTTCTTCCAGCAATTAGCATAAATGTTAAAAATTTCTTGTCCGGTTAAACAATATAATGCCTGTAATTGAGCAATGTGTAAATTGTGATAAAATGGGCTTGCCATTTTTTTATCTAATGAATAGAGAGACCAGTATCCATTGTCAAATTGTGGCAATAATTGCATAAGTGTTTGAAGGGATTTTTCTTTAATATCCAAGTAGGTTTTATCCACCACTGATATGTCTACTAACCCAAACCACGCAAAAATAAATCCGTTTAATACAGTAGGCAAATGAGTATATTCCTGCAAAATAACAGCATTGTCTTTGTAAAGAGTTGTGCCCCCCTCGTTAAGAGGCAACAACATAAAATCAATAGCTTGTTTCGCCGCTTGTAAATACTCCGGGTTTTTATGAAATATATATGCCCGCAAAAGCAAAGAGGCTCCTTCTCCTTGGCACATGGCCCCATAGGGTGCCTGCGGGTATACAAATGAAAAATTATCCCAAGCCCCGTTAGGTAATTGATGTGCTATTGCCCAGGAAACACAAAGATTAAATCTATCTAAAAAGCGTTGCTCTCGTGTTTGCAAATACAAGTCGTAAGCTCCCAAGCCATATTGGAAAATTTGTACCGGAAAATAAACGGCTTTACCATGTTCGGTATAATTTACAGGTAATTGCAAAGCATTTAATAAAATTCGGTCTTGAGTCACTTTACGGGTTAAATCGTTATAGTATCCTTTAATGTCAACAGAAGAAAAACAAGTTCCTATATTTTGCTGTACATGTAGCAAACTTTTTCCGGTAATCATACGAGTCCATTTTTTTACGTTATACCAACTAATACTCATATTTGTTTCTCCGTCATTCGTACAAGTAATACCCGTATTGCTGTTTGTGGCATATACTTTTGGGCTTCTTGCAAGCAGCGGGGTTTTAGGGTATTTAAAAAATTAGAGTGTTCAACGGCATATTTTATACAGGATAGAAAAGCCTCTTGATCGTTCAAGGGAAATCCTAATCCTGTTTTATTTGCTATAAAAACATCATTATAGTTGTTCCACAACGCACTAATAACAGGGACCCCTGCAGCATAGGCATCTATCAAAGTTCCTGGAATTCCTTCTGTTGCATAATGAGTAGGAAATAATAGAGCAAAATAGTTTTTTATTATGTCCACACTATGATTAGGGGCCACCATTCCAAGATAGCGAATATAGGGCGGGAAATTTTTTTCTAATTGGTTAAAACGTGTTTTGTAATTATTATCTACCTTGCCGTAAATATCCAACGTGGCTACTATACGTCCTGCTTGTGTGTTTAATTGGGTAATGGCATGTATAGCATCTTCAATTCCTTTCTCCTTCATCACACGGCTAAACGTACAAAAGGGAAAAGGTTCCTGTGTAGTATATACCAATTCTTTCTTCTTTAAAATGGGCACATCTTTAAAATTGGGCATTATAAAAACATTAGAAAAACCTTGTTTTTCTAATGCCGTTTTCATAGAAGACGTTTCTACATAAATCCCATCAAATTTTTTTAGAAAATAGGCTAACCACTTTTGGTGTTTGGTCATTTCTGGCAGCCATCCTCCAATGACGACATAGTGCAATTGACGTCCGCATGGCTTTGCGCACGCCACTAACAAAGGAGATAATATACGCACACTTTTCTGAGCCGGGAACACAAGGATAACTTTACATGTGCGAATAATATGCAATACTCGGGAAAAAAACTGAAAAGGATGTTTCTTCCAGTTGCCCGTATCTAAATGGCGAAATTGCTGGCGATGATAATGTTTTTGCAACGTTCTAGCGACCGAAGATGTCTTGGCCTCTTGTCCACCAGCTTTGCTCTTGCCCACTGCAAAATATCCAATAAGTCCTATTTTATGGTACATACTTTTTCGTTTTCCCGTAAAATATTTAAAAATTGTTGATAATAATATCTTTTCGTGTAACGTGCTGCTCTTTTAGTTGCTTTTTCTGCTAATTCTTGTGCCATGATGTCGTTAGTTAATAATAAATCTATATGTTCAGCAAGTTTTACAGGTAATGTTTCATTTCGTTGAAGCAAAATACAATTTCCTTCTCCTGTGTATTCAGGAATTCCTCCAGCATAAGTAGTAATAAGGGGTTTTTTGCATGCCATTGCTTCTAAAACTGTCATACCTGCAGGTTCTTCCCACATGGACGGAAGAACAACAACATCGGCTATTTGATAGATATTTGGCATCATGTCATATGGAATATAGCCAGTAAAATGAATACGTTTACAGAAAGGTTTTGCTAATTGACGTAATTTGTTTTCGTACGGACTCACAATATCCGATTGATAAAAATTTGAACCTACTATAAGTAAATGTATGTTCAACGTTTTCAAAAGAGAAAAAGCCTGGATCGTTTCTTCAATACCTTTCTCAGGAGTTAAGCGCCCCACAAATAATACGATTTTTTCTCCATTTTTCATATCCCACCGAGCCGGTAATTGGAGGTCTTTTTTAATTGGTTTAAAAATCTGAGTATTAATACAGTTATACATAACCACCATTTTTAATTTTGGAATAGATAATCGTCGATCTGACGAAATCTGGTCCGCGACATATTGACTTACACAAATGATTTTTTTACTGTCAGAAAACAACTGAATATTGCCATAGTATCGCCGAGGAACACTGTGCATATGAACAAAATATTTATTTTGATATTTGTGAAAGTTACCAAATAATTTAAGTGAGGTAAGTAGCGGGATAGAATTTTCAAAAATAACCGCATCAAAAGTCGATTTCTTGAGCAAACATGCAATTTGAAATTGCAGCCACACTGTTTGCATAATAGAGCGCAAAGAAAGTAACCGTTCTACCCGGAAAACATGTTTAATTATTCCATAAACCAATTTATCTAACCATTGAATAAAGCAGGGCGGTTTTAACCAAATGAAATGAGCATGAGGATATTTGTTTTGAGCTTGTTTTTCCGCTTCTGGATGATAAAGAGAACAACAAGATATTTTTAATTTTTGTTGGATTTCATTTTCTGAAATAATTTCTTCAATTAAATTAGGAACCGCCCCTCCCAACACAGCGGGGACAGGCAGTTTGCTTGAACCTATAATAAGCACATTCTTCATAGGGTTATCCTTTTTAGGCAAACTCCCATCCCTTTTATAAAAGCCCAACAGCATATGTACCAGACGCTTTGTATCACACTCAATTGTTCAATATGATGATACAAATGCCAATGATAGGGAAGTAGTTTTAATTTATTACTACTTACCGACTGAGTACGTACCCGGTATTTGCCCAGTATATCCGGCATTCCATAGCATGCATCGGTGTGATGCAATATTTGTAACCATAAAGCAAAGTCATTGCGCTTTTTAATAGCAGGCACCTGTTGATCGCCAATGACACGGCGATCGTACACGACGGTTAAATTACCTATAGGACAGGCCAAACGCAACATCTTGCGATAATGGGTTTTTCTAGGTGGGATGCGGATTGTTTCCAAAGGACGGCCCGCTTCGTCGATCTGCGCATAGCCAGTACAACAGAAACAAACTCCTTTTTGTTGCATAAATTCCAATTGCTTGGCTAGCTTTTGGGGATGCCACAGGTCATCACTATCTAAAAAAGCCACATAGTCACCTTTGGCCTGTTTAAGAGCCGTCGAACGGGCAACCGCCGGGCCGCCATTTTTTGGTAGACATGTATAGTGAATATTAGGGTATTTAGCCAAATAGGGAGCCAGCACACTGCGCGTGTGATCCGTACTACAATCATCTACGATAATAAGTTCCCAGTTTGGGTAGGTTTGAGCAATTACGGACTCCACCGATTGTGCAATAAAACGCGCACAATTGTAAGTGGGCATAATGATGCTAACTAATGGATGCACAGCAGCAAGTTGCATAAGCACGATGTATCTGTTTAAAGTTATTAAATTGTATCATTTTTTTATGTTCAAAAAAAGGTATAATATGCTAATTCCTATAAAAAGAGGTCAGCATGCTTACGCGCACTTATCATTGGTTAGTTACCGGAGGAGCGGGGTTTATTGGCTCGCACCTTGTCAAAGAATTGGTCCACCAAGGACAAAAAGTTACCGTTTTGGATAACCTTTCCGGGGGCAAATTAGAAAATTTAACCGCTGTTAGAGATAAAATTACCTTTATTCAGGCAGATATTTGCAATTTTGAAGCTGTGGTAAAAGCTTGCCAACAGGTGGATTACGTGCTCCATTTGGCGGCGCTTATTTCGGTGGCGGAATCTATGGAAAAACCGCAAGAAACTTCCGAAATTAACGTACAAGGCACGGTAAATGTGCTGGAGGCCGCCAAACAAGGGGGTGTAAAGCGAGTGGTATTTTCTTCTTCGGCCGCCGTATACGGTACCCGCCCGGAATTACCCTATAAAGAAAATACACCGATTGATTGCCAATCCCCCTACGCCTGGAGCAAACAAGTGGGAGCCGAACTTTGCCAGCTCTACACCAAGGCCTACGGCTTAGAGGCGGTGACGTTGCGTTATTTTAATGTATTTGGCCCTGGACAAAACCCGAATTCCGCATATGCGGCAGTCATTGCTAAATTTATGCAATTAGCTGCCGAAAACCAGCCTCTGGGCATTGACTGGGATGGGTTGCAGAGCCGCGACTTTGTGAGCGTAAAAGATGTGGTACAAGCCAATTTGTTAGCCGCCATAAAGGGTATTCCCGGTGAAATCTACAATGTAGCGAGCGGACGTACCTATACACTTTTAGAATTAGCTGACACCATTGAGAAAGTGTCCGGCCGAAAGTTAGCCCGGGTGAGCCGTCCCAAACGCCCTGGAGATGTGCATGAATCTTCGGCCGATATCAACAAAATTATGGACCTAGGATATAAACCATCCGTTACGTTGGAAGAAGGACTTAAGGAAATGTGGGCGGAAAAAATGGGAAAATAAGGGGCTCAAACCCTGAGCAAAGACGACTCAGGATGACATTGTAGAGATCTGGAGTGGAAAAACTTTTGGATGATCAACAAATTTTGAAGTAGGAATTATTCGTTTTTGCAACTTGCTTAGGAGTATACCAATGAATAACCGGGTGTTTTTGTTGTTGGACGGAATTGTTTTTTTCTTACTCACGTGGGGAATTTTATCGCTACGCCACGGTGGGCTTAGTTGGCACCAGTTTAGAGATCAACTGTACGTATTTATACCCATTTTTCTATTGGCTACATTTGTGTTGTGGTTATTCTCTTTTTACGACGTCAAACTACTGCGCAAGCAGGTCATTGCATACAAACGTCTAATTATTGCTTGGTTCATGACTCTGTTAGGTTCGGCCAGTGTCATTTATTTTGCGTCAGCCTCCCCCCTACTGAATTTACCTACTCCTAGAAGAATTTTAATTGTCATTCTATTTGTCTATTTTGCCTACATTTATGCCTGTCGCCGCAATTATTTTAAGCTTGATTTTGCCAAAACCAATGTACTTATTTTTGGAAATAGCCCCACCATTACAGAATTGGTAAATGGCATGCGTACCAGCCGTGGGTACCGTATTAAAGAGTATGAAAGTGTACCCCAAGAAGAAAAAAAGTATAACTTAAAAAATATTGACTTGGTGGTAGTAGGCAGTAAGTTGTTCCGTGAAAACCCACAAGCGTGGGATACAATTACTAAAAAATTTATCGCTAAAGGGGCTTGCGTAGATACCGATTTTAATGCCTATGAACGGATTTTTCAGCGCATTAGCCGTGAAAGTGTGGAAGATAGCATGTGGCTACTGAGGGGAATTGGCAACCGACGAGAAAATAGTATGTATAATATGCTTAAACGAGTAATGGATGTGGCAATTGCTCTAGCGTTGTTGCCCTTTATTATTCCTTTGGGTTGTTTTATTTGGTTATTTGTACGCATGGTGGATGGATACCCGCCTTTGTTTATCCAAAAACGGGTAGGACAATTGGAAAAAACGATTTATGTGTATAAGTTTCGTACGATTAAACCCGGAGGGACAGAGGCCCATATTACTAAATGTGGTAAAATCTTACGACGGTTTAGATGGGACGAAATTCCACAGGTTTGGAATGTATTAAAAGGAGATATTTCCTTTGTGGGTCCTCGGCCCATTTGGGGAAATGAATATGAATTTTTAAACAAATATATTCCCAATCATAACATACGCACCATCGTGAAACCAGGGATTACTGGATGGGCACAATTAAATTTCAAGGCTCCGCCTACTTATTTTAATTTCCGCAACGATAATCCCACAGCTTTGGATCCGCACGCTTTTGATGCGGCCTTTAAACGACTTTCTTATGACGTGTGGTATATTAAAAACCATTCCATTGTGCTAGATATTGAAATTTTGGTAAAAACAGGTCTACGCATGTTTATTAAAGATTCTAGTGTGGCACAGTAGCGAATAGTATGAAACATCATCTATTCATATTATTGTTATGTGTTACATTCCCACTTGCAGCAAGTGAATTTCCGCTGTGCCTGTATGGAGTGAATCATCCTGCCGATTTAAAACTGGTTAAACAAGCCGGGTTTACGTGCATTCAAACCTATCAGAAAGATCCTGTTAAATTAGAGCTGTTGGCTCAAAAAGCGAAAAAAAACGGTTTAAAAGTGGTATTTTATCCTGATAAGGTACTTAATACCCCCTATCAACAAAAAGCGCAACAATGGCCTATTTTGGCGTGGTATTTAGTGGATGAACCAGATGTACAACGCTGGAGTCGGAAACGTGTTGTACAAGCACATGAGGCAGCTAAAAACGCCTGGCCACAACATCACACAACCCTTGTAATAGGACAAGGGAAAACAAAAATTCCGTTTTATGACATCCCAGATATTATAATGATGGACTGGTATCCTGTGCCTCATTTACCCCTTCCTTCCTTTGGGGATAATGTGCGCTACGTAAAAGAAGCCTTAGCCAAAACGGGACAGAAAGATTACCCTATTTGGGGCGTAGTACAAACTTTTGATTGGAAGGGATTTAAACAGTATCGGCCTGATAACGACCGCATTGGCCGATTCCCCACTACAGAAGAAATTCGCTATATGTCTTATGATGGGATTATAAATGGAGCTACCGGTTTATTTTATTTCACGTTTAACCATCAAGGCGATATTTTACCTAAAACAGCACCCCTCTACTGGAAAAGAGTGAAAAAGGCCGTAAGAGAGATCCATAAATTTAAAAAAATAATAGAAAATAGCCGGCAAGTATCCAATCCTTGCGAGGTTTCCGCGGGTCTTGCCATGAAAACCTGGCAAGATAATGGGCATTTATATAGTGTGTTATTAAATCGCACCCCTATGGAACAACCATTGCCTACTACATTAAGAAACAAGAAATTTAAGCCGCTCTTTGGTGATAAAAAGTCCAATATTCTCTTACCCTACGCGGTATTAGTTTTAAAAAACAATAGGTAATAAACCGCTCTGCCCCGCGTAGCGGGGAGTTTGCAATCAACAAAATATAGCCCCCATTATCGTGGGGACTATTTGATAAAACTCTACGCTAATTAACGAGGAGCCGAAGGGCTTAAGGTTTCTTCTACGTCTTGTGCGGCTTGTTCAGTAGCAGTATTTTCAATTATGGTATCTGCAATAAAAGAAGGCCAGGCAGTGGCCTGCGTTTTAGCGGATTTCACAGCAGGAGTCGCTACAGTTGCATTTGGTTTAGCGGGCGTTGGAGAGGTTTGAACCGCCGCGCGAGCAGTAGAAATGCGGATATCTTTCATAGATACGAAAGCCCCTTGAGATAAAGCAGCCGTACGTCCCTGGCTATCAGTGACATATACCTCTTCTCCACGGCTTACGTCTATCACATTGGTTTGCGGATCCACGAAAAGGATAACCGGCCCTCGTGCTAATATTGTACCTTCTCCAATTTTCACGCCAGCCAAATCCCGGCCTCTTACAATGATAGACCCCTGCTCCGTTTGACCCAAAATAATAGCTTGGCCCGCAGGGACAAAGACCTGCACACCTTTATACGTAAGTGCGGTATCTTTGCTTGCTTGTACAATGCGAGTATGAACAAATTTATAAGCTTTTTTAGTAGGAAAAGATACCGCCCACGTGCTGTCCAATACCAACAAAAACATTACAACCAGTATTATGTTTCGCATAGAAATCTCCAAACCCTAAATTGTAACAAAAAGATTTTATTAACGCGGAGCAGAAGGACTTAAGGTTTCTTCCACGTCTTGCACGGCTTGCTCATTGGCAGTGCTTGTAGTAGCTGTTTCGGATACAAAAGTAGGCATAGCCGTTAATTCCGCTTCAGCTGCTAGGGCTTCTTGTTCGGCAGCTGCTTTTAACTCAGCTACATTGTCGGAAGTTACCTTGGCATTAACCGTCGAAATAGCGCCCCTTTCCGCTACAGAAGACGTTACTCCATGCGCGTCGGTTACTGTCATTTGTTCACCACGGTTTAAAAAAACAACCTGTGACGTGGGCTGATAAGAAATAATAGAATAACCTTGCGTAGAAATAACGGAATCGTTAATTTTTAAGCGCTGAAAATTAAGTCCACGCAACACAAGGGAACCATTCTCCCGTTGACCAACAATAACGGTCTGTCCTTTTGGAACGAAAATTGTATTACCTTGATAGTCAAACGTAGTATTTTGAGTGGCTTGCACAAGGCGACTTTTGATTAAATTTTTGGATTGGGTGGCCGCTGTAGCCGTTAAAAAACTACCCATCAATAAGACTGCACACACAGCCATTAATTTTTTCATCTGACGACTCCTTATCATGTTGCACGTAAAATAATACACTGCTAAATTTGTCCAGTAGCTTTGAAACTAATCTTTAAGCCATACAAGCTTATAAAATGCTTCGGAGAGGGAGGGATTCGAACCCTCGATACGGGATTTAACCCGTATAACGGTTTAGCAAACCACCCCTTTCGGCCTCTCAGCCACCTCTCCAATAACAAAGTTAATTATAGCAAAATTTAAAAACTTTGCTCAAGCCCTTTTTTTAGTGTCGTAAATTTTTGACCGGTTAACTTAACCCATTTGTGGCTAGAACATACCCAATGCCCAGGGATGACGGCCTCGGTGACTTTGTCATAATTTAAGGCAGGCTGGTTTCCTGTAACACGAGCACACAGCTCATACATAAAGGCGGCCATGCGCATCATCCATACTGGGGCATTGGGCATAAATGGTTTACGCACATGCATGGCTTCTGCCATTTGGGTGATAAAATAATCCCACGTATAAATGGTAGGCTCCGCCACAAAGTAAGTTTCCCGGTTGGTATCCGGGCGAATATAGGCTTGATAAAGGGCTTCTACCAAATCCCCCACATACACAAAGCTAAAATATCCCTTTCCCGAGGTATTAACCATCAATCCACGGCGTACCCACGTAGCAATTTTTGAAACACCGGAATCATTTTTTCCATATACAATCGGGGGACGGATGATCGTTCGTTTAATGCGTTGGCTTAGTTGGCGCACAGCTTTTTCACCCAATAGTTTCGTGCGGCCATAATCAGATACTGGAAGCGGGGCACTAGTTTCTATACGTGGCCGTTTGGCACTTTTGGCATATCCGCTGGCCGCCAAGCTCGATACGTGTACAAAGGTGCGTATACTGCGCACTTTGTTAGCCGCTGTCACGACGTTTTTAACGGCCGTCACATTGCCTTTTTCAAAGTCTTTATAATTAAACCCAAAAATAGTACCTGCCAAATTGAAAACGCCTTCACACCCTTGCATAGCCTGCTGCAAGGAATCCACACTTGTATAATCTGTCTTTACAAGTGTTACAGCAGGATTAGCGGGTTGACGTTTGGGTTTTCGACGCGTCAATATACGTACAGCGTATCCTTCATGTAAAAGCTTATCGGTTAAGGCACGGCCAATAAAACCGTTCCCCCCCGTAATTAAAATTGTTGATTTCATATTATTCATCTTCCACTATAATTTCCAATTTTTCTAGCGCTTTTTTAGCTGCTTTTTTGGCAGACTCTTTAGCTTGTTTTTGGGCGGCTTCATCGAGCGCTTGTTTTGCATCTTGTTGATTTACAAAGTTTTTCTCACTGCGTGCATTTCTTCTATCAAAAGCAAAATTAAACGTAAATTTGTCTAGTCCACGTTTAATATCTGCCCCCGTAGGGATTTGCCCATATTTTAATTTATTGATGGGAGACACTTTGTCATCTTGCGGCAGATACCACAACAGGGAGGCTAATACCGCCAGTACAAACACCCATGACAAAAAGCGGTTAATACCGTCAAAGCGTTCCAACCCAAACAAACTACCCACGACCGACATCACCAATATAATGCCGGACCATACTAAAATAAGCGTACCGGCGAACGTCCACCCGGCCGCACCAAAATCGGGGAAGCAAATCATCACCACCCCCACACACAACAAAAGCAAGAAAAAACGTTGAATACCTGTCATACTTAACTCTCCTGTTTGAATTCCACCGTAATGGTTAATTCATCTTTTTCATAATACATCGGCAGGGGCGCAAATGGTCCTGCGTTAATAACGGCTGAAGTAGCCGCAAAATCGAAGGTGTCATCGTCCGAAGAACGTTGCACTTTTAAATTTTTAATTTTTCCATCTCGAGCAATTGCAAAGGAAACCATCGCCGATAATATATTTCCCACCGGACGGCGCTTTTCCCATTCAATCCACAATGCATTGCGTACTTGGGTAATATACCACGGATATGGAAAATTAGCAAAATCAGTTGTTATATTCCCACCTTCAAATTCCTGCGTAGTGTCGGTTGACTCTTCATCATCTAGTACGCTAGGTGTATCCAGTGGCTTGGTTTCCTCGGACGTTTGAGCAACCGGTTGAGGAACTTTTTTGACAGGTTTAGTAGAAATTTCCGTTTTTGAAACATAGGCTTTTTTAGGGGTTGGTTCCGTCTTGGCGAGCGCTTCTTGGGCCGGAGCCGGGGCTTTTACCGTAGTTTTAGTAGGGGAAGGAGCGGTGACGGCTTGTACTTTGCCGGAGCCGATAAAGTCAATCGTGTACGTAGCGTTCGGTTTATTAGAACCCGGCGCCAGTAACAAGACGACACATAATACAGCCAGGGCATGCAGCCCACTGGAATAAACTAAATACCAATTCATCAATTTTTAGCTAATACGCCTATACCTAACTTCGCAGCTCCTAATTTCTTTGCAATATCAAATACATCTACCACTTGTTGTACAGGTACATTTTTATCTGCTTCTACCAAAATTGTTTTTTTGTTAGCTTTGCCTAATCGTAAAATAAGTTCCCGTTCCAAATCACTCATTTTAATGTTTTTTTTAAGTACAGTAATCGTACCGTTTTTTTGAATTTCTATACGAATCACGTCCTCATCTGTTTGCGTGTTAATAGCATTGGATTTAGGCAAATCCACCGTAAGCTGCATTTGCACCAAGAGTGGACTCATCACCATAAAAATAATAAGCAAAATTAGCGTGATGTCAATAAACGGCACCATGTTAATATCGGCCATCAACCGTCTATCTCTTCTGTGGGCCATATTTAAAACTCGTCACTGGTGGTATGGGCGTAGATAAAATCTTGCGCTACGCTATCTAATTCTTGTGCAAAATAGGTAGTTTTGGATAAGAAATAGTTATAGGCAATAACCGCCGGAATAGCCACAAACAACCCAGCCGCGGTATTTACGAGCGCTTCGGCAATACCGGCCGCTACCACCGAAGCCCCCCCTGAGGCCGCCGTATTGGCGGCTAAATCCTTAAAAGCATGCATGACCCCAATCACAGTACCAAACAACCCGATAAATGGGGTGATGCTTCCTAAAGTACCTAAAATGGAAAGACGACGCTGTAATTTAGCGGTTTCAAAATCAATTACACTAGTGGCTATCTTCTCAATATCTCGACGGGAACGATTGCGTTCTTTACACAGGCGCATCAACAGTACAGCAGCTGGGGTGCTTTTTACAGCATCTTTGCGGCATGCTTCCTCTACTTTGGCATAATTTCCGGTTTGCAGTGCGTTCAAAGCATATGCAATTAAACGACGAGAGTAATTAATAGCCCGGCGCAAACGGAAGTAACGTTCCAAAATTACAGAAATAGAATATACGGAGAGTAAAATTAAAATGATTAAAATTGGCCCCCCCGCAGCCAGCAATTCACGAATGTTTGTCATGTTAGAAAAGTCCATATAATCTCCTTAACCGATCCTCATAAAAATAATACAAATTTGAATGCAAATATTTGCCAGTAACCCAGCAGACACATCATCAAATACAATACCAAAGGCATTTTCCATCTTGTCAAAAGTTTTAACCATCCCTGGTTTTAAGGTATCAAACGTACGAAACAACACAAAGCAAGCCAGCAAATAGGGCCATGTACGCGGTAAAAACGCCATAGCAGTTATATAGCCGGCCATTTCGTCAATGACAATTTTGGGATTATCATGCCCGGTGTACCCCACAAATTTTACTTTTTTACAGACAAATACTGCAAGTACCCAAAACAAAAGCATATATACTAAATAAAGCATGGGATCAGTGGGTGCCATTAACACCAAGGGAATCCCCCACAAGGTACCTAAAAAGCCCGCCCCTGTATTTTTTTTAAACCTAATAACTTTGGTAGGAAGATAGCTGATAAAAAAACCCGTAGCCAACAATTTATAAATTAGTTGCATGGCAAACTCCATGATTTTTTGAGTAGTTCCCAATTATTACGTAGGTAGGATACGGCACTTACCCACGTAATAACCGCGGCGATGGCCGTGACGGCATAGGGAAAATGAAATAATGTTACAAACAACATCCAACATACACGCTGGGCCGAACCATGTAAAAGCGTGCATAAATGCATCAAGAGGATCACAAAGAAAATAATTCCAATAGCAGACATTTGTACCACGGTTTTAAACTTGCCCCAGCGTTCAGCAGCCATTACTTTACCATCTAAAGCCGCGATAGCGCGCAAATTAGAAACCATTAGTTCCCGTAGCAAAATCAAAAAAACCGCCCAAATGGGCACATTTAGCGGGCGAATAGATACAAACGCGAAAAAAGCCGCAATCACAAGAATTTTGTCCACAAACGGATCCACAATCGCCCCAAAAGGCGTAATGGTATTAGTCTCTCGTGCGATTTTACCGTCTACCCAATCGGTACTGGCTGCAATAATAAAAATGCCAATGGCAATAAACCGAGCCCACCAAACTGGTAACAAAATAAAAAAGAACATAACTAGGGATAAGCCCGCGCGTAACAGCGTGATTTTATTAGCAAGGGTCATCATTTAAAAAGTCCTCCCGCACGAAACGTATTAAAGGGTAACGCACTATTTTTTTGGATATCCGACAACACTGCTTCCGTCGTCATCAAATCAGAAACAATTTTAATATTTGTTGGAAAATAATCTTCGGCAGACAAAGTTAAATACAAGGTATAAGTCTCCCCCTCTTTAGGGGTAAGTTCCAACAAATAAGGTTCACGAAGTTCTGCATTATGTTTGGAAAGTAAGGCCGTATAATTACCAAAATCAAACAGCGCTTGATTTGGCTGACCTTGTTGCCATTCGGCCCAATCTAAAGTGGTAATTTCGCGGCCTTGCCCGTCCAAAATTAAGATTTTCTGCTTATCCGTAACGGCAGATTGATCGATTTTGCCGTCTCCGTCATCCGTGTCCAAACGTAATAAATTTTTGTCTTTATCGTAATACAAAAAACCTTTGGAACTGCTGATCGGCACCCCGTCATAGGTGGTATTTTGCGTGAAAGAGGTTTTTAGAAATTTAAGTTTTTTATCCCACGCTTTGACTTGGTTAAGTACCTCTGTGGGATAGAGAGCCTTTTTCGCAGCAGTCGATTGAGGGGCTAGTTTTGTAATTTCGGGCAAGTTAGCAGGTTGAGTGGGGGCCTCAACCACCGGGGTAGCCGTCGGGGTTTTTAGCACGACCGTTTCCTGGATTGATTCCTGCTCCGTAGCGTCTTGCGGTTTAGAAGAACACGCACAAACAAGAAGGGCTCCAATCACACTCAATGTAAATTTATTTATAAACGGTTTCATATTCTGGTTCTTTATATTCCTTTTCATAGGGTAAACTGTTCATCTCATCAATGGCAGCGTCAATTAAATCATAATGAATTTCCCAACGGTTGGAGCCTTCCGGCTTGGTGATAAAACCACGCATTTCTAGCACGCTAAGCATATTAGTCGCACGGGCCGAAGACCCAAAGTGGGCTTTTAGTAAATCCTGGGATACCCGGCGACGTTCTTTAATAAGCTGGAGTGCCTGCAAAATTTCTTCAGGCTTGGTTCCCAATCCGTCTTGCGGGCGCATACCGGGCTGTTGTTCTTGCACAATTTGCACAGGATAATCCGGCCCACCTTGCGCGCGTAAAAAGTCAGCTACGGCTTTAATTTCTTCGGGTGATACATAGGCCCCCTGAATACGTAGTGGTGTTTGCGTAGAAGAATCTAATAGCAGCATATCCCCACGGCCCAGTAAATTTTCCGCGCCCACAGAATCCAAAATAACTTTTGAATCAATACCACTAGCCACTTGGAGTGCAATGCGGGAAGGCATATTGGCCTTAATAATCCCCGTTACCACCTTAACGGACGGGCGCTGCGTACAGAGAATTAAGTGAATCCCCATCGCGCGGCCCATTTGTGCTAAGCGCTGGACGGAATCTTCAATAGACGCTTTGGTTTGCAGCATTAAATCAGCCATTTCGTCAATAATCACAAAAACATAGAACATCTTTTCTTCGTTATTTTCGCGGGCCCACTGGTTGTATCCTTCAATGTTTTTTACCTTAACGGCTTGACACATATCCAAGCGCTTTTCCATTACTTTGACTAACATTTGTAAAGACTTGGCCGCATCATTGGGCTTGGTAATAATATCGGCATCATCACATGAAGTTTTTGGGTCATACAAGTAGGGAATTCCCTCATATAACGTAAGCTCTACGCGTTTGGGGTCAATCATCAAAAATTTGACTTCGTCGGGTTTATGTTTGAACAACAGCGACATAATGATTGTATGTAAACAAATAGATTTCCCGCTGTTGGTAGCTCCGGCAATTAAAATGTGCGGCCATTTTTCGGCAATGGTGGCAGCTGGATCTCCATTGGCGTGGCGGCCTAAGGCAATCGGTAAGACAGCCTTGGAGTTAGCATATACCGGCGATTGCAAAATTTCCTTCATGGTAACCATGACGGATTTATCATTCGGAATTTCAAACCCCATGGTACTTTTACCCGGAATAGGGGCTTGTACACGGATAGATCGCGCTTGCATACTGGCTTGAATATCCTGCGTAAGGGCCGTAATAGAGGCCATTTTGACGCCAGCATCAGGCTGAATTTCATAGCGGGTAACCACAGGCCCTGGGGAAACCCCCGTTACATGGGCGCCAATTTCAAAACTTTTAAGCGTATCTTCCAGGCGTTTAGTGGCTTTGGCAATTTCCTCATCCGTAGGACCGACCAGGCCGTTGCCGGCAGGGTCATTAAGTAAATTTAAAGAAGGCAATTTAAACGTTTTGGGGTCAAATTTTTTTACTTCGTTTGCTTCTGTTTTATCTTCTTCTTTTTCGTGGGCAGGATCAGCCTTAGCGACAGGGGATTCCTCATCGGTGCGAGGAAGTTCGGTAATGGGCTCCGCTACCGGGCGGCGGATTTCGGGCTTAGCACGGCGGATTTCCGGCAGCTCCCGCACTTCTTCGGCTACGGGATGCACTTCAGCGTCGGCACGCTCTTTTAGTTCTTGTTTACCCTCCGCCACTTTGTGTTTTAGTTCAGCGCGCGATTCCATCCAGCCATTAAAGTCGTTTTGAAGAAGTTCTACCGTTTTGCGTAACACAACCGACCACGGAATGGCGACTAAAATGTGTAGCCCAACCAGTACAAACGCCAATGAAAATAACGTTGCACCCACACTGCCCACAACTCCCTTCAAGGCAAAGAAAATAGTTTCCCCAAATTTACCGCCGCTAATTAAAGAGCCGGTAAAAATTTGCTGTAAACACGTACATAAGCTAGAAAAACTGCCCAATGTAATCGTGGTACCCAGTAAAAAGAACAAAAAAGAAGTGCTTTTATTGCGAATCGTCTGCACGAGCCAATAGGCCAAAAATACAGGTAATAGCCCCGCACTAGCGCCTAACAACAGGCGTAGTTCGCGTGCGATATCCCCCCCCAATTTACCGCTAGAGGTGTGGAACCATAAAATGGCACACAACCACACGCACAGCGTACCCATTAAAATATAAAGGGTGGTACGCATCCAAGCTGTGTTAGCTTTAGGGGAGGATTTTTTCTTTGATTTTTTGCGCGTGTAGTAATATCTAGGCATATAGGGATATTGTACTTTTTTTCATTTCATTTGTGAATGGGAATTATGCTTGAAAAAGTTACCCTGGTTTATTAGAATAATGATGTAGTTAAAAATTAAAGGTTATTTGTTGGAAGTGCAGGGAAAGCCTGCATTGCGCTAGGCGGATGTATCCGCAAAGCACATTGCCGTCCAATGAATAACCGTCTGCTTTTGCGCCTATCCTTTGGGTAGGCGGGCGACGGTTATTACACGGGTTACGGCAATGGCTTAGGTAATAATGTGTCGCCATTTTTATGCCTAAGCCATTGCGGGTAACAGCCAGGCACTTCCTGCATAGAAAAATGAGGAAATTATGAAAAAAACAAAAGCAGGACAAGTAAAAAATAGTAATAGTCATGCTGAATTTATTTCAGCATCTAGTCGTTATAATAACAATCAGACCCTGAAACAAGTTCAGGGTGACGGCAAGGGGTTCACCTTAATTGAGCTGTTGGTGGTGGTGCTAATTATCGGCATTCTGGCGGCGGTGGCATTGCCGCAGTATAATAAAGCAACGCTTAAATCGCAGTTATATGCATTAGTTCCAATAGTGCATAGTTTGCGCATGGCCCAAGAAAATTATTATTTAGAGCATGGCTATTATGCAGATTCGTTATCAGATTTAGATGTTACCCCGCCTTCCATGCCGGAGGTTGCTTTCTCAGTACTAAAAAATGGAACTGACCTCCTTGCGGTACAGGCAATATACCGAAACAGAAATGGAGGATATGGATGGGGATATCGAGAAGTTTTGTTACATGCAAATCCTTCAACTCTTGCAGGTTTTCATTTTACTGCTGAGACGGGATATTGTATAGATTACGAAGGGTTTAATAGTGGCTATAATCAATGTTCACGGTTGGGTTTTCCCATAATCATTATAAACTGGCATCAGACTTGGCATGAAATGAGTCCCGTTAATTAGTGGCCGTTATAATACGCATTTTACCAAAACCGCAAGTTTACCTGTTATAGAACAACGCTTCCAATTGAATTGGAAGCGTTGTGGTAAAAACGAACTATGAAACTCTTTAATTGGGTTGGAACGGGTTGGCGTTTTCGGCGTCTTGTTTGGCAACCGCCTCGGCACCCCATGTGATGTTATAGTTAATCCCGTCGGCTTCCAACGTGATTTTCTTTTCCGCTAGCAGCGTACCAAGTGCCAAGTAAAGCACCGAGCTAGACAAATGAAACATCACTTTCAGCTGCCACGAGGTCGCTTTGCCGTTGGCCGACAAATACCCCGTCATTTGCTGCAACGCTTCTTGAACGTTTTCTTGCAAAGGATTCATAGTTATACCCGTTCAATGGCAAACAGGGCATCGCCTTGTTTAACCGGCTTGCCGTTTTCCACTAACACTTTTTTAATGATACACGGAAATTCAGCCCGCACTTCATTAAATACCTTCATGGCTTCAATAAGGCAAATCACATCCCCCTTGGCTACTTGCGCGCCTTCTTTTACAAAAGGCGGGGCAGATGGCGTAGAGCCACGGAAGAAAATTCCCGTCAGAGCAGATTTCATCACTTCCTTATACTGTTCTTGCACAGGAGCGAAATTGGACGTACCGCCCGTGCTAACGCTCCCCCCCACGTTTACCGGCACCGGCACCATGGCGGGTTTGGCTTTTACCAAGCGCAAATACAGGCCTTTTTGGTCATATTCAATAGTATCCAAATTGTTATCTTGCATGAAGCTATAAAGCTGTTTGACATCTTTTAAAATCGGTGATTCTTTAACGGCGGCTTTTTTGGTTGCTTTGACGGCTTTGGCCGCGGTTTTTTTAGTCATTGTTTTTTTCATAATTCCCTCATTTAAAAATTGCGTACTTCTATTTTACATTATTTTGCGTTTGTGGGGCAAACAACGCGCGGTTTTGCTGCAAAGTTTCGGCTATTTCCGTCAAACATTGGGATAAATCCCGCGCCAGCGTATAGCGCAAATCATCCCCAAATTGTTGCGTATAAACGGGGCCGGTAAACGGTAAGAAAAGCGTTTTGCCCTTATTTTCTACGCGCTGGGTAACGGCGGAGGCATCCGTCATTTCAACCCGGTTTTGGCGGGAGGCAAACATAGAAAATACTTTGCGATTAGTATGAGTGTCGTAGATTTCCACCAGCACCCGCGTTTCTAAAATAGGGGGTTGCCCGCTAAACCATTGGACGCTTTCCAAACTATCCGTTCTGCCGCTGGACACCGTGTAGGTCTGCTCGGCCCGGTAATCATACTTTTCAGCCGTTTTAGACGGATTTACTTCTACGGTTTCAAAAAGGGTGGCCAGGGCCTCGGCAGTAGCCGCCAAAGCACCGTCCGCTAGAGAAATTTTATAGGAATGGACGGAATTTTGGGAATGATAATCTTTTAAAACGAATTGTTTTTGGGTGACTTTGTCCGCCACTACCACCACAGAGGCGGGTACGCGCTCATCGGCTACCGGAGCGGCAAAAATATCCCGCGGCAATTTATTGTGATACGCACAAGCCTGCAGTAACACCGGGCCCAGCAAGCAGCAAAATAGGCGTATGAATTTCATACGCCTATTATAGCAAATTGAGAGATAATTTTTACTCGGGCAAATAGCCGTTTTCCCACAGGATATATTCCATTTGCTGGCGCAGGGGGTTATCCGCGGGTAGATTATCCAACAGAAACTGAATTTCTTCCGCGGTACGTTGGGTGGTAATGTCAGTTTTCGGGCTTACATCCCCCATTTGAGGCTTAGCGACACTATTAGATGGCCTTAAGGCACTGGTAATTTGCAGTTGGCGAAATTCTAACACAGGTAGTACTGGGTTAGATGTTGTACCTACGCTTGTATCACTCCAAACGGCAAAGCGATCATACCAGTTAGATTTGGCCCGGAGTTCTTGATGTTTCGCAACAATCCAATCGTGTATATTCACACCATCTATTTCAGATTTTGAAAAATCAATATCCACAAAAGGACTCATTCCTCTTTTATTAAAACCGGTATCTTGAACTAATAAGTACCATACTTCATCATAAGTAACATTTTTAGCAACAGATTCATTGAGATGATATCCATCTCTTTTTTTCGTGAAAAAGATTTTATCTGTACGCTCAAACGTGGAAGTAATACGTTCTAATGAGGATGTTCCTCTATCAAATCTACCGTGGCTCATTAAAAAATCTCTTACTTGTTGAATTGTAATATTCAAATAAGGAGTTCCTATGTCAGGTAGCACTTGGAGGTTTAATGGAGCAGGGTTCACTCCATAAACGGAAGCGTCTACTGAATGAGCAGAAATCCCTTGGATAAGGCGGCGTTCTACGGTTGTATTTAAGGTTTTATTTACGGCGGAAACAAAATTAGGAGTTACACCGACACTGGCAGCGGCCGCTACGGACGCGTGAGACGCTGTTGGCAAAATAACCGGCGTTTTGGGGGTACGTACAGCGGAACTAGCTGTTCCTCCAGCCCGCGGTGGTTTGGCGACTCTAGGCTTAATGGGTTTTATAGGTTTGAACTGGGCGCACGCCGGCATCATAGCAGCACCGATAAACAGGGCACAAAGCCCTAACTTCATACTGCGTTTATTAAGTGTGTTCATATATTCATAGTATAAAGTGCCCAACTCACAATACAAGGGTCAAAGGGCCTAGGACCGAACTGGGACCTTTTTTATTGACAGGCTTTTCCCCCTCACCAGGCACTACATGCCATTCTCTCCCTCCAGGGGCGCGGGAAACATGGGCATAGGTTCTATGCAAAAACCCCGGGCGGGTTGCCCGGGGTGTTGTCTGGGAGAATGTATTTATTTACTTCAGTAAGGCCTTGCGGGAAAGCCGTACTTTGCCGTTATTATCAATTTCAACGCATTTCACTTCAACAATTTCGCCTAGTTTCAATACGTCTTCTACTTTGTTAACACGGTGTTTGGCAATTTCGGAAATGTGTAACAGTCCGTCCTTGCCCGGCAAGATTTCTACAAACGCACCAAACGGCTGAATGGAAACCACTTTACCCTTGTAAATTTTATTTACTTCCGGCTCAGCGGTCAGCATTTCAATTTCCGCCTTGGCTTGGTGTAGTTTTTCGGCATTGGCAGCGGCGATAGTTACAATCCCCGTTTCTTCAATGTCAATCTTGGTTCCGGTAGATTCGGTAATACGTTTAATGTTCTTACCGCCGGGCCCAATGACGGCACCAATCTTATCGGTAGCAATTTGCATTTTGTAAATCACCGGCGCATACGGAGACACTTCTTTGCGAGGTTCTGCAATTGTTTTCTCCATATGGTCCATGATGAACATGCGGCCTTCGGTGGCTTGTTTAATAGCTTGGCGCAAGACGTCTAAGGGCATCCCCGTTTTGAGTTTTACGTCCATTTGGAAGGCCGTAATCCCTTTGCGGGAACCAGTCAGTTTAAAGTCCATATCGCCCAGGTGATCTTCCAGGCCCATAATGTCGGACAAGACTACAAATTTGCCTTCCCCGCTAATAGCACCCATGGCAATCCCGGAGCAGGGGGATTTCATCGGCACACCGGCATCAAACAGGGCCAAGGAACCCCCACACACAGAAGCCATAGAGGAAGAACCGTTGGATTCGGTAATGTCGGACACGACACGAATGGTGTACGGGAATTCTTCTTCACTGGGAATTAGCGGCATCAGCGCGCGGCGGGCCAGTTCCCCGTGACCGATTTCACGGCGGCCCGGTCCACGATCCGGCTTGCATTCACCGGTAGCAAAACCCGGGAAGTTATAGTGGAGCATAAAGCGTTCATACGAAATATCTTCTAATCCTTCCACCATTTGTTGGTCATCTTTCGTGCCTAACGTAGCAACCGCTAAGGACTGGGTTTGCCCGCGGGTAAATACGGCAGAGCCGTGCGCGCGCGGCAGACATCCCACCAAAGAGCTCAACGGACGGATTTCGGTCGGTTTGCGGCCATCCACACGTACGCCTTCGTGCAAGACCAAGTTGCGGGATTCTTCATACATGATGTTTTCAAGTGCGATTCCGGCATAGGTGGCTGCGTTGTCGGCATATTTTTCCGTTAGCTGTTCGGCAAAGTTCTTTTTAAGTTGCGCTACTTGCGTGTCGCGGGTTTGCTTGTCGCTAAACGCGTGCAAGATTTTTTTAGCTTCTTCTCTAAAAGCGCCGTTAGCCAAATCTACTACTTCTTGCGGTAGTTTTTCTACCACATACTCAAATTTCGGCTTGCCGGCCAGTTCACGTAAGCGCAGCTGGGCCGCGCATAATTTGTCAATTTCCGGCTTGGCCACTTCCATAGCGCGGATGATGGCGTCTTCTTCTACTTCTTTAGCGCCCCCTTCCACCATTAAAATACCTTGCGCAGAACCGGCGATGGTTAAGTCCATATCGCATTCCGGCAGGGCTTGTTCTTCTTTGGTCGGGTTGACAATGTATTGCCCGTTAATGCGGCCGATGCGCACTGCGGCAACAGGCTCGTTAAACGGAATGGAAGAAATAACTACAGACGCACTGGAGGCAACGACGGCCAAGATATCCGCATCGTTGTTCGGGTCCGCAGATACGACCATGGCCGTTACGTTAGTTTCACACGCGAAACCTTCCGGGAAAATAGGGCGCATGGTGCGGTCAATAATGCGGGAGGAAAGCGTTTCCTTTTTGCTGGCTTTTCCTTCGCGTTTGAAAAACCCACCCGGGATTTTGCCCGCGGCGTAGGTTCTTTCTTTATAATTGACCGTTAAAGGAGTAAAATCGGAAATACCGGGTTTTTGCTCCTTGGTGGAAACAGCTGTAGCCAAAATGCGGGTGTCCCCCATGCTGGCTACTACGGCGCCATCAGCTTGCTTAGCCATTAAACCGGTTTCCAGCTTAATGGTATCGCGACCGACCGTTACTTCCACGCTTTGAATATCAAAGTTATGGTTAAAATTCGGCATTTAATTTTCCTATTATTTTCTCAATTTTAATTCTTTGGTCACGGCTTGATATTTTTCAAAATCCGTGCGTTTCAAGTAAGCCAAAAGACGTTTGCGTTGACCGACTAGTCTATTTAAGCCGGTTTCGCCCGCGAAATCTTTCGGGTTAGCTTTGAGGTGGTTGGAAATGTATTGAATACGTTCCGTAATCAACGCAATTTGCACAGCGGCAGAGCCGGTATCATTGGCGCTGGTTTGGAATTTACTGATAATGTCTTTTCTGTCTTGGTTTGAAAGTACCATTTTATTGTACACTTAGGGCTGCAACCTACCGACCAAGCCGCATTTATCCGAAAAACGACCGAGCCGAAGCGGAGCCCTTCTCCTATTATTAATTTTATACTTAACTAAAGTACCTATTTATTATACTAAATTTAACCGGCAAGCACACACCCTTTTGTGGTAGGCACAAATAAAAACAAAAACAAGGAAAATTATTTAATGTCTTCTAAATCGGACATATCCACAAAAAGCTGTTTGGATAGATCTTCTTTTAAATCTTCCTCAGAGATAAGAGGAGCCGGGTTTTCTTTAGGAGCCGGGCCATATTGATTGGCATCATTGGCCCCTTCCGCTGTACTGAGCACCTGCCAAAAACGTGGGCGCTGAATGAGCTCGGATACAGATTCGCTTTTGGGAATGTGGATATCCAAGTCTTGCCAACGACGAATAACAGCACAGATAAAGGCGAGCAGTAACAATAATTCGAAGAAAATAGTTAACACCCAGCAGGCCATTTCCGAAATAACTAAATACTCCCGGATATACAGCACGGTTATAGTATTGCGCCAAGCGCACAAAAAAACGCCCAGTAAAGCTAGTAAAATAAGTCCTTTATAGATGTCGCAAAATGCTTGGCGGCTATCCCGCCCGGACCATATACAAAAATGTGTTAAGGCGTAGATATTATTTTTAATGAACCGAATCATAACTAGAATATAACATTTAGAGACAGATTTTGCAAATTAAATATGAAAGATTCTGTGCTTGCACACAAAGAGTTTTATATAAAACGGGGACGCCCGTCAAGGAGATGGCGGGCGTTTGGGACTCTTGTAGGAGGTTATGAGTTCACTTATAAAAAATCTAAACTGTCTAAATTGTTTTCTTGAGACAGCCAGGCAAATTCGCGGTTGAGGCGGCTTTGCTTAATAAGCTGCGTCGCTAACATCTGTGCAATAGTTTCAATGTTCATAACAGCCACCTCCTGTATATTTCTTACACTCATATAGTAGCGGTTTTGAGTGTAAATCAACAGGGCCCTTGTGCCTACATTCCACACTATTTAAGGCCTAGATACTTTTGGGCCTTTGGTCCCATTTTTTATATACTGTATATATGACACCCGATACACTTCTTACGAAAGCCTGTAAGAACCATACTCTTACCCAAGCGGAAATGGTAGAACTATTAAGTAGCGCCAAAGCTACCCCGTTGTTTGAGGCAGCTGACCAAGTGCGTAAGCAATTTATTGGGGATGGGGTCTATTTGCGCGGCCTAATTGAATTTTCCAGCTATTGCAAAAATGATTGTCTGTATTGTGGATTACGCCGCTCCAACACGCAGGCACAACGCTACCGCTTATCTCCCTCACAAATTCTTGAAATGGCCCAAAAAGCGGTTAGCTACGGTTACAAAACAGTTGTGTTACAGTCCGGCGAGGACCTTTGGTTTGACACGGATAAACTTTGTCACATTTTGCAAGAAATAAAGAAATTGGACGTAGCTATCACGCTTAGTATCGGTGAAAAAACGCGCGAAGAATACGCCGCTTTTAAAAAGGCCGGAGCAGACCGCTATTTGCTACGTATTGAAACAACCAACGCTACTTTGTACGAAAAATTAGACCCCGGGATGAGTTTTCAAAATCGCATACGTTGTTTACAGGATTTAAAAGAGTTAGGCTATGAAGTAGGCTCCGGCTCTTTAGTGGGGCTACCCGGTCAAACGCTGGAAGATTTAGCTAGTGACTTGCTGTTTTTTAAGCAGCTTCCCGTAGATATGGCAGGTATTGGGCCGTTTATCCCCCACCCGCAGACACCATTAGCCACCGAAACCACCGAGGGACATTTTGACCTTTCACTACGCATGATGGCACTTATGCGGCTACTACTACCCGATATCAACATCCCGGCTACGACAGCAATGGAAACGTTACACCCCCAAGGGCGTTTGTTAGCCTTGCAGTGTGGGGCTAATGTAGTAATGCCCAATGTAACCGAGGGCGATTATCGTAAGAAATACGAGTTGTATCCCGGCAAAATTTGCACCGGGGACTCTCCCGCCCAATGCCGGGGATGTATTCAACAAAAAATAGAAAGCATTGGCCGGTTTGTTTCCCTCAGTAAGGGATTTCATAAAGACAACCAACATAAGTGATAATGTTTCCAGCCAAGGATATGCGCGCTACATGGGTAGCAACGTGGCAAGTTTAAAGGCCCCTAACACCAGCACAACAAACAAAACAAGATAAAATAAAATATCCCGTAGTTCATCTTTCCAGGTCCAATCTTTCTTTAGCAGCTTCCACTGCGCACTAAACCGTAGCGATAGACGCATAAGTACTAAGACACAAAGGCCGACGGTTAATGTAAGTAACAACGGAAATTTCATTTTTTCTCCTCAAATAGAGGCGTATGATCCCACGAGGAATAAGCTGTAAGTAACGCCCATACTTGCCGTGCATCTTTGGAATGGTCTTCAATGGCTTCCCTGGTTTGGGGATTAATGATACATATACCATTCATACAGTGATCCAAAATCCACATAAGCGGGCAATGTTTAGCCAAATCTCCTTTGCAAAATCCCTCTACGCTTTGCCCAGTTACTACAATATCTTTTTCATAAGCGCGGCTAATGGCGGTCTGCTTAAAAATCTGCTCTAACGATTGTTTAAACGCACGGGCATAGGGGCACCCGTCCCACGTTAGTAGTAGCACCCTTTTTTTATTACCTAACAGATGTTCTTTCCACTTCGGGTTCTCGGCCATACTATCATACACGGTTTGTGGAATTTGTACTACTTTGACTTGATGTAGTGGTACATTTTTACCATTCACAGATACCCAAAAAATACGGCGAGATTTTAGAGCGTTCCAATCCATGTGGGTATAGACTTGATATCCCAACGCGATACACGCCAGCCCGGCAATTAGTAAATTAAGCCAATTTTTTTGCATATTCAAATTATACTTTCTTTTTAATCATAAATGTATTACAATGTAGAGGAATATTTCGCGTGCCTCTACGCGCGCGGCAACTTATTATATTAGGGAGAGACGCATCATGGTTAAAAAAACCGTAAAAAAAGCAACCACTAAAAAAGCTGCTGTCACAAAAACTGCTGTAAAAAAACACGTTTCTAAAAAAGTAAAAAACACGAAATATGTCTATTCCTTCGGTGCCGGTAAGGCAGAAGGAAATGGCAAAATGAAAGAACTACTGGGCGGTAAAGGCGCCAACTTAGCCGAAATGTCCGGCCAACTTAAATTGCCAGTCCCTCCCGGTTTTACCATTACTACCGAAGTATGTACCTATTATTGGAACAACAAAAAAACGTATCCTAAAACCTTGAAAGCGGACGTAGAAGCCAACCTTAAAAAAGTAGAAAAAGAAACCAAAAAAGAATTTGGCTCTGCCAAAAATCCGCTACTTGTTTCCGTACGTTCCGGAGCCCGTGCCTCCATGCCGGGGATGATGGAAACCATTTTAAACATCGGTTTAACCGAAAAAACTATCCCGGGCATGATTGAAAAAACCGGCGACGCGCGCTTTGTTTATGATGCTTACCGCCGCCTCATTATGATGTATTCCGACGTAGTGATGGAAAAAGCCGCCGGCATTGAACCCAAAGACGGCGAAGGCATCCGCAAAATTTTAGACGGGATGTTAGCTAACAAAAAAGCTCAACTCAAAGTAAAAGACGATACACAAATTCCAGCTGAAGAGCTTAAAAAATTGTGCGTAGAATTTAAGAAAACCGTTAAAAAAGTACTCGGCAAAGAATTCCCGGATAATCCGGTGGAACAACTTTGGGGTGCTATCGGCGCCGTATTTGCTTCTTGGAACGGGAAACGCGCCATTGCCTACCGCGCCATTGAAAATATCCCCAACGATTGGGGCACCGCGGTAAACGTACAAACCATGGTGTTTGGAAATATGGGTGAAACCAGCGCTACCGGTGTAGCTTTTACCCGCAACCCGGGTAATGGGGATTCCCACTTTTATGGCGAATACTTAATCAATGCGCAAGGCGAAGACGTCGTAGCCGGTATCCGGACCCCCTCCCCAATGAATAAATGGTCCACCAACGCGCACTCAGCCCACTTGCCCACTTTGGAAAAAGTAATGCCCAAAGTATACAAAGAATTAGACGCTATCCAAAAGAAACTGGAAAAGCACTTCCACGATATGCTCGATATTGAATTTACCATTGAACACGAACGCTTGTGGATGCTCCAATGCCGCGTAGGTAAACGTAACGGGATTGCCGCCGTCCAAATGGCACTTGACATGGTAAAAGAGAAACTGATTACCAAAGAAGAAGCCATTTTGCGTGTAACCCCCGCGCAACTAGGCGAACTCTTACTGCCCGCCATTGACCCGACTGCCGAAAAAGGAGCCAAAGCCATTGCGCAAGGGTTGCCAGCCGGCCCGGGTGGTGCGTGCGGACAAATTGTATTTAATTCTGAAGATGCGATTGCCTTGCAAGCCAAAAATATCCCCGCTATTTTAGTGCGCGAAGAAACCAACCCCGAAGATATTGAAGGCATGCGCGCGGCGGCGGGTATTTTAACCCAACGCGGTGGGATGACCTCTCACGCGGCCTTAGTAGCCCGTGGTTGGGGTAAATGCTGCATTGTAGGTTGTGGCGAGCTGGAAATTGACCTTGCCAAGAAAACCGTTAAAATGGGCGGCAAAACTTTTAAAGAAGGTGACGCCCTCACTTTAAATGGTACCAAAGGCTATGTTTATGCCGGCGCCCTAAAAATGTTAGCTGCCGGAGAAGGCAATAAAAACTTAGCTAACTTTTTAGCATTGTGCGACAAAGTCCGCGTCTTAAAAGTACGTGCTAATGCCGATACGGAAGCTGACGCCGTCAAAGCCCGCAAATTTGGCGCCGAAGGCATTGGGCTATTCCGCATTGAACACATGTTCTACGGGCAACATTCCGAAGTACCGCTGTTCATTTTGCGCAAAATGATTTTAGCCGGAAACGAATTTGAACGCAAAGCGGCGGTAGAAGAATTATTCCCGCACATGAAAAAGGAAATTAAAGCCACCATGAAAGCCATGGCCGGTTATGGTGTTACCGTGCGTTTGATGGACCCGCCACTGCACGAATTTGTGCCTGCTTTGCCCGAAAAACAGCGCGATTTGGCTGAAGCCTTGCATATCAATATGGAAACCTTCCGCGAACGTGCCGCCGGACTGCACGAAGTCAACCCGATGATGGGCCACCGCGGGATCCGCTTGGGTGTTACCTACCCGGAAATTACTAAAATGCAAGCGCGCGCGATTTTTGAATCTGCGGCTGAATTAATTAAGGAAGGCGTTAAAGCTGAGCCGGAAGTGATGATTCCGCTCACCTGTGATAAAAACGAAATTATCACCCAAAAGAAACTTATTAAGGAAGCCTACGACGAGGTAGTCGCTAAGACCAAAGTGAAAAAGCTCAAATTCTCTGTGGGTACGATGATTGAAATCCCGCGTGCAGCTGTATTAGCGGCTGACATTGCTACGGAAGCGGACTTCTTCTCGTTTGGCACTAACGACCTTACGCAGATGACGTTTGGTTTCTCCCGCGATGATATTGGTTCGTTCCTGCCCGAATACCTCAAACAAGGTATTTTAGAGCACGATCCGTTCCAAACCCTGGACCAACACGGGGTGGGGCGCCTCATACAACACGCTGTGATTGAAAGCCGCGAAGTAAAACCCGACCTTAAAATCGGGATCTGCGGCGAACACGGCGGGGACCCGGAAAGCGTGGAATTTTGCCACCGCGAAGGGTTTACCTACGTGTCCTGCTCGGCGTTCCGCGTGCCGATAGCGCGCTTAGCGGCGGCGCAGGCGGCGGCGAAAGATGTACTCGCCAAAAAGAGAAAATAAACGACTTCCCTGTGAAGTAACGCTTTAACGGTAGGCCTTCAAACACGCAACGTATTTGAAGGCCTACTCGTTTTCGGGCAACCATTTGCCATATTTGAGCCTCTTTGCACCGACTTGCCTCTCGCAGTACCTTGCAGTACAGCTTCGGGCAACTTACGGTGCAAATAATCTCCAATCTGACAAATCAGCCTACTATACGTTTTACTCGGTGATGTTGCGTACGGCATTTTTTATTTTTCCCCCACATCCGCGCGGGGGACTGGTTTTATCAGTTTGTCGTCACAAACCTTGCCCGTCGTCATCGTGAACACCCCCGCCGTCATCCTGAACTTGATTCAGGATCTAGTCGTTTCGCAACACTATGTGGTGAGATTCCAAATCAAGTTTGGAATGACATTTTGTTATTTTTCCCCACACGGGCCTGTTTTATGTATAATGGAGATATGATAAAACCGACTATTAAAGAAAAACTCATTAGCTTATTATATGCTGTTATTATGTTGGGGTTAATGGCATTATTATGTCTCGTATGTATTAAGGAACAACCACTGTGGGTTGTTACTTGCGTTTTATTCTTTACAATTTTTTGGTTAGTTTGCGGTATTTTATGGGGCCGTCCTGCACCCATAACAGACGATAAAGGAAATACCGTGTTATTATCGGGAAAAGATTTAAAAAAAGACCGTAAAAATTTGTTAATTGGAGGCCTTTTTTGTGGATGTGTTTGGGTTGGAGTTATGTTGTGGTTTACAACGCTTTCTCTCTCTAGCAAAACGCTAGAAACACTTAAAATGATTGGATATAGTGTTCCCATCCTTTCTTTTTTAGTAGGCCTAGGCATACGCTATTTGATTAAGAGATAAATATATGTCTAAACTGAAAGACACACTTTTACTGCTTTTTTGGGGCATTGTTGCCGGGGCCTTTTTTGTAGGGTGCATATTAGGTTTTATGTCCATTTGGAATCACGCCCACGAGTGGCTGAAACTTGCCTCTATCCACTCACCGCTCGGGCAATCCATCTTATCTTGTGTAGCTTTGGCCTCTTTAGCAGGGGTAATCTATGGGGCCGTGCAGCTTATCAGCTGGATATGGACGAAAGTCCATAAAGGGTACTGGGAGCAAGCAGAGCAGATTTTTCCGCAAGAAATGCGCTTTAAACTGCGCGCCAATGCACTTACCAAGGCTATTTTGGACGGGAACGACTATGCCATTATGCAGTACATGGGTAAAAAACGTCAAAATTGGGCAAGGTTATCCAATGCACCGCTATACCAAGGCATTACCCCTTTGCATGTAGCCGCGGCCGTAGGCAATAAATCCGCCTGCGAAGGGCTCCTCTATTTTCAAGCAGACCCTTTATGCCCGGACCGCCAGGGACGCACGCCTATGGATTATGCCACCCAAGCTAATCACCTGGATATTATCAAACTGTTTCAAAAACATATTTCTAAATAATTTTCCCCCCTTTGGCACTTTCCCCCTCCCCGTGAGGGACCGGTTTCGGCTTGAAAAACGGTGCTATCTTTATTAGAATAATAAGGTAGTTAAAAATTAAAACAGATTATTTGTCGGAAGTGCAGGGAGAGCCTGCGCAGAGCTGGGTGTGTATTATTTACACATACGGCACTTTCCAGTCCTCAAATAGTCGTCTGCTTTTGCGCCTACCCCTAACGGGGTAGGCGGGCGACGGTTATTGCACGAGTTACTGGAAAGGCTTTGGCGATGACCGCGTCTTTTTTTGTGCTTTCTACAGAGGAGAAATGTATGAAAAACAAAACAAAAGCAGGGGAAAATAAATGTCATCCTGAACTTGATTCAGGATCTCGTTGTTATGAAAACAGCGAGATCCCCGACAAAAACCCTCGGGGATGACATTTTATGCACGGGCTTGTTTTTATGTATAATGAGAATATGAAAAAACTTTTTGAAAATATACTTGGTAGTCTTGTTTTTTTAATTATGATGGCTGTTCTTTCAGTTTCATTATGGGGCAGGTTAGTAGTTGATTGGTTAGATAAGAAATCTTCTTTTTTTCATAATTTTTTCTTAATTATATTCCCTTGTTTTATTATTATTTTAATAGTGTGGTTAATCTTATTTGCTAAAGGAATAATAATAGCACAGACATTAAAATTAAAAAGCCAACAACGTTTCCCGGAACTAAAACAAGTTTTTGGAAATTCTTGGGATTGGTCCTCTCGTACTCAATTTTGGTATTTAGCACGTGGCTATGATATGGACTATTTTTGTGATAAAGGAGCTAGTGCAAATGAAAAAACACTTCATAATATATCCTTGCTTCACATAGCCGCTGGTCTGGGTGATGTTGAAAATTGTAAACAGTTACTAATGTATCATGCCGATCCAAACGCCAAAGACGACAACGGCCTTACCCCATTAGATTACGCTAAAAAATTCAACGAAACTGAAGTAATTAAGCTACTAGAAAACTATTCCAAGAAATAACTTTCCCCCTCTTGCCTCTTTTCCCCCCTATTTACTATAATAGCAATATGAAGGCTTTTCCGATTATTGTTTCGTCCCCGTCGGGAGCGGGCAAAACTACCATCGTGGATGCGGTACTTAAGAAAAACAAAACCGTTTCGCGCGTGGTTACGGCTACCACCCGTGCGCCGCGCAAAGGCGAAAAAAATGGCAAAGATTACCATTTTTGGACGATTAAACAATTCGAACAAGCCATAAAAAAACATCAAATGTTGGAATGGGCCCAAGTGCATACGCACTACTACGGCATCCCCAAAAAATCCGTGGATGACCTGCTGAAAAAGAACGTATGCCCCATTTTGGTGATTGATGTACAGGGCGCGCGTACGGTTAAGGCGCAATATCCGCAGGCTGCCATGGTGTTTATTGTTCCCCCTTCGCTTAAAGAGCTTAAAAAGCGTATTTTGGGGCGTAACGACGACACGCAGGATATTGAAATCCGCCTGGAAACCGCCAAAAAAGAAATGAAAGAGCTGGATAAATATGACTACGCCCTTTTAAATGACGATTTACAAGAGGCCATTACAAATATGTCTGGCATTATTGCTGCGGAACAATGCCGCGTAGTGCGCCAAGATAAAAAGATTAAGAATTTAAAATAGCATAAGGAGCAAGTATGTCCGTAAAAAATGACCAAGAATTAGCTGCAAAACTGACCGACTTTGACGGAGACCGCTACGATATTGTGGTGTTAGCGTCTATGTATGCCAAAGAGCTCAAAAAGAAACCGGAGTTTAAACAAAAACCCACGGCGGATGTAATCAAAGAAGCCTTGGACGCTATTTTGTCTAAACGCGTGAGCAAAGACGAAATTTTGAACCTCAGCACTTCTAACTATGCGGCCGAGCAAAAAGCTGCCGAAGAAGCCCGCCTTGAGGCTGAACGCAAAGCCAAAGAACCCATGAAGCTGTAATTATGGCTGATTCTTTGCGCGGGCTTGCCGGGGATTTTAAACGTTTCTTAGCCGCCCAAGAGGAAGATGAATTCTTAACGACGGCTGCACCACAATGTGCAGCCGCTTCTGTCTGTGCGCCTAAAACAGTGGCTGTCACTCCCAAACCAAATGAACTACCCCCCATGGCACCCGGCAGCACGCTTAGAGTGGATTTCCCGCGTATGCAAACGGCCCCTATACCCGAGGAGGAACCCTTGATGAATAAAACCGATAAAACCCGCGCTTTAGAAGAATTAGCCGAAGTTATAAAATCCTGTACCCGCTGCCCGCTCGGGGCCACGCGTTTAAACGCAGTTCCCGGAGAGGGCAACGTAAACGCCGACGTGATGTTTGTGGGGGAGGGCCCCGGCTTTGATGAAGACCGCCAAGGCCGCCCGTTTGTGGGCCGCGCCGGGCAATTATTAGATAAAATGATTTTAGCCATGGGGCTCACGCGCGAGAAAGTATTTATTGCCAATATCGCTAAGTGCCACCCCATGACAGATCCCTTACACCCCGAAAAACACGGCAACGACCGCGCCCCCAACGCCCAGGAAATTGCCTGCTGCCGCAAATATATTGAGCAGCAAATTGCCATCGTATGCCCCAAGTATGTAGTAGCGTTAGGCGGGGTAGCGGCTAAAGCATTAATTAGTGACGCGGGCAGCCTAGGGGCTCTGCGTGGTAAATTCCACAACTTGCATTTGGACAGTGTAGAACTACCTAAGCCCGTTAAAATTTTGGCCACCTTCCACCCGGCGGCCCTGCTACGCAACCCCAATTGGAAAAAAGACGCCTGGAAAGATTTGCAAATGGTCATGGATGAGTTAGGCCTAAAAGGCGCGCGCAAATAATATGTTTTGCAAAGTAGTGTTTGATGTACCGCTGGACCGCGATTTTGACTATATTGTCCCCCCGGAACTGGAAGGGAAAGTGGTACCCGGCGTGCGCGTGACCGTCCCCTTTGGGCGCGTGCTTACCGGCGGGCTTGTGATTGCGGTAAGCGAAATTACCAACGTTCCAAGTAACATTACCTTAAAACCAATTGCGTCGGTAGTAGATCAAAAACCACTGTTTGGCTCGGACTTATTCCCGCTCACGCGCTATTTAAAAGGACACTGGGGCTGCCCCATTGGGCAGGTACTCTTTGCGTTAATTCCTCCTCAGCCTTATTTTAAGTTGGATGCTCCCCCCACATTGGCAGTCCCTCAAATTCATACGCCCGTGTTTACGTTAACGCCCTCTCAAAACCGAGCTCTAGAACTATTAACCCAACTCCCGGCGTATCACTTTCAAGCATTTTTATTACAGGGTCCTGCCGCCACCGGCAAAACCGAAACCATTTTACGCGCCGCTGAAAAGGCCTTAACCGGCTACGGACAAGTACTTATTACGGTGCCCGATATCGTGGCTGCACGGCAGTTTATTGCGCAGGCACAAGCACGTTTTGGCACGCAGCACGTCTATGCCTGGCATAGCCGGATGTTACTAAGTCAAAAGAAAAAATATTTTTCCAACATTTCTAACGGGGTACCGTGTGTGGTAATTGCTACGCGCTCGGGGGTATTACTCCCCTTTAAAAATTTGCGTTTATGCGCCATGCTCGACGAGCATGACGATAATTACAAACAGGAAGAAAATAAACCTTATTTCCACGCGCGGGAAGTGTTATTTTTCCGCGCACAATTTCATCAAGCCCCGTTGCTATACGCTTCCGCTACGCCTAGCGCGCAAATGCTTAAATGGGTGCAAGACGGCATTGTAAAAGAGATTTTATTTAAAGAGCCGTCCGTTAAAATCTACTTGCCGCAAATTAAAATTACAGAAAAGAAAAGCGAAAAATCGCGCTATTTTTCGCAAGAATTACTTTCTCAACTGACGGAAAATATGGCCCGCAAAGAGCCTGCCCTACTTATTTTAAACCGCCGGGGATATGCCGGCACATACTACTGCCTAAACTGCGGCGCGTACGCCAAATGCAAAAAATGCGGCACTATTTTATCGCACGAAAAATTAGACGACGGTACCGAACGTTTACACTGCAAGAAATGCGGTGCCGTAGAAAATATGCAGCAGGAATGCCCCCATTGCCACAATCTTATTTTTAAGGCCCGCGGCGGAGGCACTCAAAAGATTGCCACCGAACTAGCTAAGCTGTTTCCGCAAGCTAAACTGTTGCGCTTGGATTCGGACACGCTGAAAACCAAGGCCGGCCAAGGCTTTGAGGCCATTAGCGCGCTCAAAACGGGGCAGGCAGACATCATTGTGGGGACGCGGCTGGCCTCTGGCGCACTGCGGGGTTCACGCGTGAGTTTAGCCGCCATTTTAGACGCGGAATTGGAACTAGACGGGCCGGACTTCCGGGCTAGTGAAAAATTTGGTCAGTTACTCTTTGAACTGCGCGGGCACTTAACCACCGTGTCCAACGGGCGGCTGCTCATTCAAACGGCGGACAAAACCGGATATGACTATGATCCCTTGCTGGCGGGCAATTATTTAGCGGCGGCCGAAAACGAACTAGCGCTACGCGAAAGCTTCTTATACCCCCCCTTTGTACGTTTAATCCGCGTGACGATTAAGGCCAAAGAGACGGACGTGTTATGCGCCCAAACAGAACAACTTAAAAAACTGGGTGAAGGCCGCGCACTGGAAATATTGGGCCCGGTGTGGTGCGCAAAAAAGACGGATAAACTAAAAAAGCAGTACCTTTTATTTAAGACGGACGAAGCGCGGTATTTAGATTTGCTGGCGCAACTAGACAGTTTTGAGCCGGGCAAAGGGTGTGCGGTGCAAGTAAGCGCGGACCCGTATAATTTTTATTAAAAATTTCTTCCTAATTTTGTGTATGCCGTTGTTGCTCAATGAGTCGGATACCTCCGCGCTATCGCGCGCGTGCCGCCAGTATTCCTCCTCATTTCGCGCCTAGGCATACGCAAAATTTGTGTGAAATTTATCCCGCGGTAACGGGTAGAGGTTTTGTATAATATAAGTATATTTTTCAGGAGCATCTTTTATGCCTTTTTTACTTATAGTTTTTTTGGCGGCAGTATTTGTGTGGCTTTGTGTGACTTTTATTAAAAAAGTAGTACCGCCGCCAAATCCTGCCTATCCTGCGGAACAGATTTTCATCCCTGTAATTAAATTAATGTGGATTTTTACTTTCTTGATTTTATTTCTCGTAACTGTTCGATTAGTTTTATAGGTTATATTAATTATATAAGAGGATAAATTATGACCATTGATGAGCAAATTTCTTTTTTAACACGCGGGTGCGTGGACGTAGTTTCCAAGGCTGATTTGGCCAAAAAGTTGGAATCGGGCAAAACCTTAAAAATTAAACTCGGGTGCGACCCGACGTCTGCCGACTTGCACCTCGGCCACAGCGTGGCACTTTCACTACTGCGCCGCTTTCAAGATTTAGGCCATACAGCCGTGCTTGTTATCGGCGATTTTACCGCCGCCATTGGCGACCCCTCCGGGCGCGATTCTACCCGCCCCGTCTTGGGCCGGGAGCAAATTTTGGCTAACGCCAAAACCTATACCGATCAAGCCTTTAAAGTCTTAGACCCTGCCAAAACAGAAGTACGTTTTAATAGTGAGTGGCTGGACCCGTTTGTCTCCGGGCGCGATTTACTTACCACCCTTCAACATGTTACCGTAGCGCAAGTGTTGGAGCGCGATGACTTTAAAAAACGTATGGCCGCCGGTAACCCCATTAGCATGCTGGAAGTACTCTATAGCTTATTTCAAGGGCAAGATTCCGTGGCGCTAAAAGCGGACGTGGAACTAGGCGGAACGGACCAGATTTTCAATTTGCTCGTCGGGCGCCAACTGCAAAAAAATAACGGGCAGGAGCCGCAAGTAGCCATTACAGTGCCGTTGCTAGTGGGCTTAGACGGCGTAAAAAAGATGAGTAAATCCTACAAAAACTATGTGGGCCTTACGGACGCGCCGGAAGATATGTTTGGCAAAATTATGTCTATCGCCGACGAAGTAATGCCGATGTATTACGAACTTTTAACCACGGAAAACCTGGACGAAATTAAAGCCATGCACCCCATGGCTGCCAAGAAAAAACTGGCCCGTTTACTTGTAGCGCGCTTTCACAATGAGGAGGCTGCCAACGCCGCGCAAACCCATTTTGAAACGGTATTTTCCAAGAAAGAACTCCCCACCGATATGCCGCAGTTTAAGCCGCAAGATGGGGCCTTGTTATCCGCCGTTATTTTTGCCGCTGGCGCAGCCGAAAGCAAAAACAAAGCCCGCGGGCTTATCTTACAAGGGGGCGTTCGTTTAAAAGGTGAAAAAGTAACTGCCGACGGACCACTTACGTTTGAAAACGGCGATGTACTGCAAATTGGCAAACGCCACTTCTTTAAACTGGTAAAATGAAAAAATTACTAGCGCTGGGGCTAATTTTCATTGCGCTGCTGGCTGCCACAACGTGGGCAGTTAAGACGTATTTTTTTAGCCAAGGCGCATTAGTGACGGTGCAAATTTATCCTGGGCAAACCGGCAGCGAAGTGGCACGCCTCTTAAAAAACAAGGGCATTATTCGCAGTGAATTGTTGTTTAAATTACTTTTAAAAATTGTTGCTTCCTCAAGCGATTTAAAGGCCGGACGCTTTGATTTGCGTAAAAAAACGAGTGACCTGGAAGTGATTAACTGCATTAAAACCGGACGTTGCACTCACTACGAAAAAGTTACTTTTTTAGAAGGTTGGCGCGCAGAGGAAATGGCCGAAGCGCTTTCAGCCCACGGGATTACCGACGGGCACGCGTTTTTAAACTTGGTGCGCGCGCAAGACTTGGAAGGCAAATTATTCCCCTCTACTTATTTGTTTGCCGATAATACCCCCGCCCAAAAAGTGATTGATGAGATGCTGCGTGAGTACAAAAAAAACATCGGCCCCCTACTAAAAAAATATAAGACCGATTTAACCGAACGCCAAGTATTAACCCTGGCCTCTATTGTAGAGCGCGAAGCCGTAGTACACGACGAACGCCCTAAAATTGCAGCCGTATATTTAAATCGTTTCCGTATGGGCAAACGCCTAGAAGCCGACCCCACCGTGCAATATGCCCTTGGTTTTGCGCTAAAAGAAAACCGCTATTGGAAGAAAGGACTTACCTACAAAGACCTCAAAATAGATTCCCCCTATAACACCTATCGAAATGCGGGGTTACCACCGGGACCTATTTGTAACCCAGGCACTAAATCCGTAGAAGCCGTGTTAAACCCACAACCCGATTTTAACGCCCTCTATTTTGTAGCAGATAATACAGGCCGGCATGCGTTTTCCCACACATTTCACGAGCATAAACAGCATATTAAACGCATTCGTAATCGGTAATTACGGTTTATAGTAAAGAGGCCGCAAGGAATTTAGCACCGCTAGTAAACTTACCCCTACGTCAGCAAATACAGCCATCCACATATTGGCTAGCCCGGCAACACCTAGGCCCAACACAACTATTTTAATTCCCAATGCAAACCAAATATTTTGCTTAATAATACGCATGGTAAACCGCGCTATTTGAGTAGCATGCACCAATTGCAAAGGGTCATCCCCCATCAGTACCACGTCGGCTGCCTCCATCGCTGCATCCGCTCCGGCCGCCCCCATAGCAATACCTACATCCGCCCGTTTTAATACAGGGGCATCGTTAATACCGTCCCCCACAAAGACGGTACTATGGCCCGTGGTTTCTTTCGCCATAAAATTTTCCAAGATGCGCATTTTATCAGCGGGAAGTAGTCCGCCATAATACGTTGTAATACCTGTTTCGTGGGCGGTTTTGGCCACCGCCGACTCATTATCCCCGCTGACCAGAGCCAGTTTTTTCACAAGTCCTTTTTGCAAAGTCTGCACGGCTTGCAACGTATGCGGTTTTAATACATCCCCCAATTCAATGTGTCCACAATATTTTCCGTCATACGCCACATATACGCACGTACCCATTCCTTCTTGCGAAACAGTGATCTGCGCGTTTTCCAACAAAGATTTGTTTCCTACTAATAAAGCCTTTCCTTCATACTGGGCGGAAATTCCTTCCCCGGCAATTTCGTGCACGTGTTGCGCCGCACCCGGCGTTTGTTGGGCATATTTAACAATAGCTTTTGCAATGGGGTGGTTGGAATGGGCTTCTGCGGCGGCAGCCCATGTGACTAATTCCTGCTCGGTACACCCCGGATGCGGCACTACCTTTAGCACCTTAAAAACCCCTTGGGTAAGCGTACCCGTTTTATCAAAACACAACGTGCCGATACGGGTTAATAATTCTAAATACGTTCCCCCTTTAAGCAAAATACCGTGGTGGGCTGCTCCGCCAATACCGCCAAAGAAACCCAAGGGAACAGACAACACAAGCGCACAAGGGCAGGAAATGACTAAAAAGATAAGCGCTTTATAAATCCAATCGTGCCAACTGCCTAGCCCTAAAAGCGGAGGTAGCACGGCCACGGCTACAGCTAGCCCTACCACGCACGGGGTATAAATGCGCGCAAAACGGGTAATAAATTTTTCGGTGGTTGATTTTTTATGGGCAGCCTGTTCGGCGAGTTCTAAAATTTGAGCTACCGCCGAATTGGCATAAGTTTTTGTAACTTGAATATCCAGCACGCCTGCCAGATTGATACTACCCGCCAAAACACGTTGCCCCGGTTGCACCGGCAGCGGACGGGATTCACCAGTCAATGAAGAAGTATCCAGTTGACTCTCTCCCACTGCCACAATCCCGTCTAGGGCAATTCTTTCACCGGCTCGTACGCGAATCACTTGCCCGACATGGATTTGTTCGGGAGCAATTTCATATTCCGTTTTATGCGTTACTACACGCGCAAATGTCGGACGCAAATCCATGAGCGCTGTAATTTTTTTACGTGAAGTACCTGCTGCGTAATGTTGCAGTTTTTCCCCTATCTGGTAAAATAGCATCACGCTCACTCCTTCCGGATATTCACCGATGGCAAACGCCCCCAGGGTAGCGAGTGTCATTAAAAAATTTTCGTCAAAAATTTCACCCTTGCTTACATTGTGCAATGATGTCAATAACACTTCCACCCCACAACATAAATAAGCAGCTATAAAAAGTAAAAAACAAAGGATCTTAGGTAATGGCAATAAAACCGCACAGAGAAGGAGCAACAGCCCCACCCCTAACCAGATCCACTCCTTCCACACGGCAGATGGATGACAAGTTTCTGCTTGGCAATGGCAACTCATAAAAACTCCTTAATGTGTGCAAGCCCCTGATTAAAAATAGTCTTTACATGTTCATCGGCTAATGCATAAAAAATGGTATGCCCTTCCCGACGGTTTTTAACTAATTTATTTTGTTTTAAAAACCGTAACTGGTGCGAAATGGCGGACTGATTCATGTGTAGTTCCTCGGCAATGTGTGCCACACAGCGTTCACATTCAAACAAACTACACAAAATGCGTAATCGGGTACTATCCCCAAATACTTTAAATAAATCGGCCAGGGCATATAGGCGTTCATCACTTACGCGCAACGGTGCCTTCATTACATGTTTAGTAGACATATAGCTCCTTATAAATATGAATATATGTTCATATATTAATTTATTTTTTACACTTTGTCAAGCGCCTTGTAAAACGTGCAAAAAATTGTATACTATTAGTATTAGTTTAATTTTAAGGAGATATTATGATTAGTAAAAACATAAAGGGAATGGAGGAGGCCCTGAATAAAAACTCCTTCAGGGCTTCGCCACGCTCCGGTTTTACACTCATTGAACTGTTAGTTGTTGTACTAATTATTGGTATTTTAACGGCCATTGCACTCCCCCAATACGAAATTGTGGTGGAAAAGGCCCGCGCCAGTGAGGCAATGATTAATGCAAAAGCCATTATTGACTCCTGCCAACGGCACCTACAGGAATACCCAAACGGTTCGTGTTTAAGCAGGGCAGATATTGCGGATGTGCAATTAAAAGGTGGTTCTTGGAGTGATGATAATACCTGTTTTTACACCAAGAATTTTGTCTATGATTTAAGTATTGTGGAGGAAAGTCTACGTGTGACACGGGCCAGTTCTCCTAGCTGTTCAAGTAGTAGTGATGTCTTATATTATTTAGACTATTCTCTTGAGGACTCTGATTTAGGAGAAATAACTTCAGACGATTGTGGAGAGTACGAACAGGTATGTAAACTATTTCATAACTAAACAACTTATGATGGCTATATTAAAATTCCCGGTTAAACCGGGAATTTTTTTTACAATTATTATAAATCTTGCAATAATTTTACTATCGCCGCAATAGCCTTTAGCGGATTGGGAACATTTATTTTTTTATAAGTGCGTTGCATGGCAGCAAGATCTAACATTCCAAACGATTGCACTAACCGTTGGGCAAAATCGGCCCCTTCCTGCACGATTATCGCACACCCGGCATCAGCCAGTATTTTGGCATTATAGTATTGATGGTTTGCTGCGGCATGCGGAAAAGGAACTAATACCGCAGGCAGTTGACACGCGATAACCTCCGCCAGTGTACTGGCCCCGCTGCGGCAAATCATCACATCCGCCGATTTCATCAGCTTATAAATTTCATCACTATAAGCCAGTGTTTTTACGTTCGGTAGTTCCGCGTAGGCCGCTTGTTGTGTTTCATACCAACGCGTACCCGTTACGTGCATAAATTGCCAGTGGGGCAAGTGTTTAATGACACTGGGCAAGGCTTCATTAAGGCCTTTAGCTCCTTGACTGCCCCCCATGACTAGCACCGTTTGCCTCTGCGGGTTTAAGCCCAGCCTCGTTAACACGTCGGCGCGATTTACAGTTTGAGCAAATTCGGCCCGAATGGGGGTACTAGTTAACACGGCATTTTTAAAAGTATGCCGCATCGGCAGCCCCATGAGGCGCAAATCGGCAAACTTTGCACAAATTTTATTGGAAAGCCCCCAAATAGCATTAGATTCATGCACCGCCGTTTTTACGCCCATAAAGTGCGAGCAGAAAATCAGCGGAAAAGAAACATATCCCCCCATTCCCAGCGTAACTTGCGGCTGAAATGAAGTAATTAGCTGACGCGTTTGACGCAGCGATTTAATTAATTTTTTTATAAAGTGTACCTGTCGTAAGGGATTTATAGAACGGGGCAAACCAATCAAATCAATTTCTTGATAGCTTAACCCGTTGGCTACCAAGGTTTTAATAGCCGGGTCCTCCCGACGTACTACAAAGAGGACTTCCGCCCCTTTCTCTTTTAGTGCTTTACCCAATGCAAACCCCGGGTAAAAATGCCCCCCCGTACCGCCGGAAGCAATTAAAAAACGTGTATTTTTCATAAACGATTCCTATTTTTATAATGCGTAATATCTTCCCGTAAATTATTTTGGGTATTATCCACGGCTGCCACGTTTAAAATAATGCCAATCATCACCAGTGTCATCACCACCGAAGACCCCCCATACGAGAAAAACGGCAACGCAATCCCTTTCGTGGGAGCCAGGCCGATGGCCATCGCCATATTAAAAAAAGCTTGGGCGCATAGCGTAAGCGTAAGCCCAAAAATCACTAAACTGTTAAACGTGGTTTTAGCAATGCGGGCCAACATCACCCCGCGTATTAAAAGCCACGTAAACCCCGCTACAATAAGCAGCACAAACAGCCCCACTTCCTCACACATAACGGAAAAAATAAAGTCCGTATGCGCCGCCGGCAAATACTGCATTTTTAGTTCACTATTTCCCAGGCCTTTACCTAGCCACCCCCCAGAGCCAACCGCTAAGAACGATTGCATCACCTGATAGCTGGTACTATTTTGTGCTACATCCCCAATGTGTAAAAAAGACCACAAACGCGCCCGCCGATACGGGGTTGTTAGCATAAAAAATACACCGGCACACCCCGCCCCAAACGCCAGGCCGGAAACATGCCAAAATTTGGCCCCTGCCACAAAAAGCATAGCTAAAGCCGTAGCCCCCATGAGCGCCGGAGTACCTAGGTCTTTTTCCAGTAAAATCAGCCCCAACGTCACACCAATGACGGCCAGTGGTTTAATCAGTAACTGCCAATTTTTGGCTAGTTTGCCGGATACTTGCTCTAAATAATGCGCTAAATAAATAACCAAGGTTACTTTGGCAATTTCGGAGGGTTGCAATTTAAAAATGCCCAAATCTATCCACCGGTGGGTATTGGCTTGCTCCCGCGTAAAAAGTACTGCAATCAGTAGTGCCCAGGTAATATACATTAAGTTCATAGGCTGGAAAATTTTCATCCGCTGCAGGCGCATATACGTTTGCGATAAAAAGAGCGCGGTGGATAATCCCAGCACATCAAACAACAGCTGGCGTTTAACATACTGGGTGGTTTCAAACGCGCTAGAGGAATAGGTAAATAGCAACCCAATAAGCACAAACGTAAAGCTAATAAATGCAATAGGACCATCCAAGCGCAGCGGTTTCCACCCTTGCGATTGCCGGCGGCTGCCGGCCAAAGAACCCGCTTGAGCGTGCTTTAAAAATGTGTTGCGCTTACGGGGAGATTTTGTAAATAATTTAACCATATTAGCGAATCTTAAGTGACGCCAGCGAAATCAACATCAGCACTACTCCCACAATCCAAAACCGAACAATAACTTTGGGTTCCGGCACCCCCATCAGTTCAAAATGGTGGTGAATAGGTGCCATTTTAAATAAGCGTTTACCGTGGGTAAGTTTAAAGTATCCCATCTGCAACATGACCGAAAGTGTTTCTACTAAAAATAGTCCCCCTGCAATTGGCAGCAACAACTCTTGTTTTACACAAAGTGCTGCGGTACCAATCACGCCACCTAAAAATAGCGAGCTGGTATCCCCCATAAATACTTGAGCCGGGTATGCGTTGAACCACAAAAACCCCATACACGCCCCCACAAGCGCCCCCATAAAAACGGTAATCTCTCCGGCCCCGGGTACATAGATAATTTTTAGGTAATCGGCAAAATTGATGTTCCCCGCTACATAGGCAAAAATACCGTACGTGACGGCTGTAAATATCATGCATCCACTGGCTAAACCGTCCAGACCATCCGTCAAATTTGTTGCGTTAGAAGTACCTACAATCACCAACATGGCAAACGCAAAATAAAATACGGATAAGTTAATAAACATCTTGCTCATATACGGGATAATAAGCGAGGTAGCATATTGCCCGTTGGGCGGATTTAAGGCTAAATACCCCACTATTACAATAGCTGTAAACAATTGAATAGCTAACTTGATAGATGATTTCATCCCTTCCGGATTCTTTTTTACAAGCTTGGTGTAATCATCCATCACGCCTGCAAATCCCAGCGAAACAGTGGTAAATAGTAACAACCAAATATAGTTGCAATCCAGCCGCCCCCACAAGAGCACGCTGACAACCAAGCTAAGAAAAATTAAAATTCCCCCCATCGTAGGCGTACCACTTTTTGAAAGGTGTGAGGCCGGGCCATATTCGCGCTCTATTTGTTGTATTTTGTACGACCGCAATTTACGCACCACAGCCGGGCCAATGAGTAACGTCAGAAAAAAAGAGGTGAAAATAGCCGCCCCGGTACGAAAGGTAATGTAGTTAAAGATATTCAAAAAACTAAGATCATCTTTAAATAATGAAAGGTAATAAAACATGATTATAACTCCTTAAACACTGTTTCAAAATTCATGGAGCGGGAGGCCTTGATCAAACAAGTTCCGCCGTTGGTATGCAATAACTTTTTTAGCTCACTAATCCAAGTTTGCGCCGTGACACCATAGTAAGCATGCACCCCGGGAATATTTGCCAATTTTTCGTAGGCATATTTCATCTCGGGCCCTGCTAAAAAAGCATACTCTATGTGGTTATCTAAAAGGTGACGAGCTAAGAGTTGATGATACTCTTTGCTGGAAGCTCCTAATTCCTTCATATCCCCCAGCACCGCTACACGCGGGGTTGCTTTTTCTTTCCCCAAAATTTGCAACGCGTTTTGCATGCTAAACGGGTTAGCATTATAGCAATCTAAAATAAATTGTGTGCTGCCTTTGGTAATGCGCTCTAGACGCATAGGCATAGGCGTAAAACTAGCCAATCCCTGGCGGATATGATCCATATAAATGCCCAGTGCAATAGCTGCTGCACAAGCGGCGGCTGCGTTTAATTTATCGTGCCTTTCCAAGGAAAGATCAAATAAATACGCTTCACCTTTATAGGTGAAGGCAAATTTTTCCGTTTCCAAAATTTGCAAATCGGCCTGTTTATTAAACCCAAAAGCAATGCTTTTACCCTTAAATTCTGTACGCAAACGGGCCAACCAGGGGTTATCCAGATTATACACAAGCGTACCGCCAAAATTGAGGCACTTGGCAATTTCCGTTTTAGTTTTATAGACCGTATCCAAGTCGTGAAAAAATTCTAAATGGGCCGGGGCAACATTGGTAATTACAGCCACATCCGGCACAGCTAATGAAGCTGTTTCTTCAATATCTCCGGGATGAGAAGCGCCTAGTTCAAACACGCCATATTGGTGTTTAGGTTGAATTTCTAAGAGAGAAAATGGCACCCCAAATTGATTATTTAAATTGCCTACGTTGGCAATCGTTTCGCCGGCTGCACTGCAAATAGCGCGTAACATTTGTTTGGTGGTACTTTTCCCGTTGGAACCTGTAATCGCAGCTACTTTAAGCGTGCTATTTAAGCGGTGGTATTTAGCCAGCGCTTGCAACGCTTTTAACGAATCATCCACCCCAATAAAAGAGGCCGACGCGTCCGCCGGAACGGAATATCCTTTCTCGGCCACTACCACCCGCACGCCTTTTTTAAGCACTTGTGGAACAAATTGCCGCGCATCAAAGCGTTCCCCCTTTAGAGCCCAAAAAGCATCCTGCGGGGTGACTACACGGGAATCTGTAACCAACGAGGTTACCACTTCCTCGGGGGAATTACTTTGTAAAGTACCCCCGGTAATTTCTGCTATCTTACGTAACGTCAAATGCAACTTCATAGATACTCCTATTATTCAAAATCTAGTTGATCCGGCGCAACCCCTTTCATCACTAGTAGGGGCTCTGCAATTTCTTTAAAAACTGGCGCCGCTGCTGTACTTCCAAAGGCATATACTTCCGGATTATCTAAAATCACTAAAATGACAAAAGCTGGCTTCGTGGCTGGTACCATTCCGCAGAAGGACACGACGTGATTGCGCTTGGCATAGCCGCCCTCTTTGGACAGTTTTTCAGCCGTACCAGTTTTACCGGCTACATTATAGCCCTTAATTTGGGCTCGTTTTCCAGACCCAACTTCTACTACGCTTTGCAAGAGTGTCCGCATGGTTTTGGAAGTTTCTTCCGATAACACACGGCGGATTTTAACGGGTTTAGCTTTTTTATCCACTTTTCCGTCTGTATATTCAATGCGGTCCACCAAGTGGGGTTGCATCAAATTTCCTCCATTGGCAATGGCCGAGTAAGCCGTAATTAGCTGAATAGGCGTTACAGCAATTCCGTAACCATAGCCTTTAGTAGCCAAATCCACCTTCGTCCAATTGTTGTATGGGGATACGCTACCCTTTGATTCCCCATTAAAATTGATATCTGTTTTGCTACCAAACCCGAAGGCCTTTAAGTAAGAAAATAAGGTTTTCCCCCCAATTTCTAGCGCAATTTTACCGGCCCCAATATTAGAAGATAATTGCAAAATTTCTGCCAGGGTTAAATAATCCTTATCATGTTGTTTGTCTTTCACTACAAACCCTTTGGCAACTTCCCAGTTACGGTTTTCCATATACACGGCATGATTGGGGGCTACTGTGCCGGAATCAATAGCCGTAGCAATGGCAATACTTTTTAAGGTAGAACCCGGCTCGTAGGTAAACTGGAACGCGAGTGATTGCCCGTCTTTACGCGGATATGAAGCGGCCGCCAGAATATTACCCGTATTGGGGTCTTGCACTAAAGCTACCGCCCGTTCCGGATTGTTTTTTTCAATGGCATGCTGCAACGCGCGTTCCGCATAAAACTGGGCGGTTGCATCAATGGTTAAATAAACATTACCCACGTTAATTTTTTCTTTGAGGTGGCGGTCATAAATAATATCGCCGCGGGCGGAACGCCGGGCACGTTTTTTGCTGATATCTTGCGTAAGTTCTTCGTTATACATTTGCTCAATGCCGGACAACCCCACATTTTTAGAATTAGCCGCCCCCAGTAAATCTAAGGCACTTTTGCCAAATGGGTGTATACGTTCATATTCGGGGGTCAGTTCCATTCCTTGACCAAGCGCTTTGCGTTGCACACTGGCTAACTGCATGTATACGTCCGGCTTAATTTTTTTGGCAACAAAAAAGAAATTTTTGGCTTTTTTCCATTTCTCATTGATTTGCTGTTTCGTAAGACCCAGTGTTTCGGCTAAAAAGGAAACCGTAGCGTCTTGGTCTTTGACGTAGCGTTTTACAATCCCGCAGGAATGCGTACGCACAGATTCCGCCAGCGATTGTCCGTTTACGTCGTAAATTCCACCCCGCAAGCGGTCTTCGGCCAAATAATTATAAATGGCACGTTCTGCCTTGGATGAGTACTCCTCATGCCGAAAAAGTTGCAAGTAACACAAACGGCCCGTAATTAGAATGGGACCTAAAAGCATCAGTAGCACCACTAAACGCATGCGTTTCTTGGAATTAAAAACGGCAGGAGCCGAAAAGCGAGAGCGGGTTAAATTCATTTGCATTCGTCCAATAGAATAATTTCATGCGGTTTAGCTTGCACAAAGCCCAAGTGTTCCTGGGCGTATGTGGTTACGATTTCCGGGCTAGACAGACGGGAAATTTCCAACTGTTCATACTGGTTGCGAGCTTCTTTAATGGAAACTTCTTGCTGCAGCTTACTTACCACGCGGCCCGTGCGAATCGCCCCCAAATGCACAAAGGTAATAATAAACAACCAAATAAAAATTCCTAACACTAGTAAAGCGGTCTTCATAATTTTTCAATCACTCTTAATTTAGCACTACGGGCCCGGCGGTTTTGGCGCACTTCTTGGTAAGAGGGCGCTAAAGCATGTTTATTAACCAGTTTCCACGTTCCCGTCTTGACCAACTGTTTAAAATGGTTTTTAATTAGGCGGTCCTCTAAGGAGTGGAAGGTAAGCACCGCTACTCGGCCCCCCGGTTTAATAAAAGGTGCGATCAAAGCCGGCAACGATTTCACATTTTCAAGTTCCTGGTTACACGCAATACGCAACGCCTGAAAAATTTGCGTAGCCGGGTGAATACGCCCCCGTTGCGGGCCCAGGGCCTTTTCGGCCACTTGCTTTAACTGCAAGGTTGTAGTAATGGAAGTTTCTTTTCGGGCCATTAAAATAGCATGGGCCACTTGCGCAGCACGATGTTCTTCGCCATACTCCTTAAAAATACGCTCCAGTTCGTCCATGGACCACGTGTTTACAATCTCTGCTGCCGTAAGGGATTGAGTAGTATCAAAACGCATGTCTAGCGGCCCATCACGTAACAAACTAAATCCGCGTGTGGGATCATCTAATTGGTAAGAGCTGAGCCCCAAATCAAACAAGGCCCCATCTAAAGCGCTGAGACGATGTTCAGCCAGCACCGTTGCAAGTTGCGTGTAACTAGCATGGCAGGCAACTAAACGTGTATCGTTTGTGCGTTCTACTGCCATTTGCAACGCCTGGGGGTCTTTGTCAAATCCGTAAATACGGGCTTGTGAGGACAATTTACCAAGAAAAAAGCGCGTATGCCCACCTAACCCCAAGGTACCGTCCATATAAATACCGTCTAGGTTAGTTAATAATAAATCAGCAATTTCCGGCGCCATAATGGGGATATGCGTCCACGGTTGCATGTTATCTTCCCCCCTTGTTAGAAACAGGTTGCAAGTCTGTAAGCAGACGGCCTTCGCGGTAAGCTTTTTGTAAGTCATGCAGCCACACATGTTGCAAGGTACTTACTTTATTAAAGGGCATACCGTAGGCGCGGTACAAAGCTTGATACACCGGGGTGGCGGCTTTAAGCTCATTACAAAACTTGTAAAATTCATCCCGAGAGCGGGTATTAAGCAAATAATCCACCAAACTATACGCCTGCGTATACCACAATTCAGCTTGCTCGGTGGAATAATTTTTTAACGTTTCGACCGCCATCATTTCTTCAAACGGAATGATCTTTCCGGTTTCTGCCACGCGCTTTAAATTTTTAACAATATAGGCTGGTTTTTGTTTAGAAGCAAAAATTTGCATATAGACGGCAATTCCTTCCGATAGCCACAAGGGCGACAGCTGCGGCAAAAAATATTGGTCAAAATACAAATGGGTAAGTTCATGCACCGTTAGAGAATAAAAGCCGGTTTTTTCAATAACGTACATAGTATCCGATTGTAAATCTGACGACGCACCACTCCAAGCGGGTCGTTTGGTATAGTCCATATAGGTTTGTTTTTGGTCAAATAACATAACCAGAATTTTACTGGGTTTTATCACCACCGTAAAGGGGGTTAAATCCAACATTAAATTACCGTGAATATTATCCAGTAAATTTTTAAGTTTCGGGGTAACGGGGTCTTTTTCCCGGTAGATTAAATAGTTAAACGTGTCCGCCGTTAAAAAGCCGGGCGGCGGCGGCATCCAGCGTACTTTTTGGGCCGCATTGGCCGGGCGGTAGGCTTCCAGGGGGAGGCCTTCTTCAACGGGGCCTGCCGGGGCAGTAGCGGCCATATTTTCTAGCCCACTAATTAACTGCCCGATCTGCGACGGAGGATCATCTTGCACTTCACTGGCTGCCGGTGGAACGGAAATATCCGGACGCATTTCTTGCGCGTGGCCGCGGTATTGTTCATCTTGATTAACTACCGTGCTGGTAGAGGGTTTAGCGGACTGAAACCGTTTGCGTTCCTGGGTAAGTGAGCGAAAAATGCCTTTTACATCCAGCGAGTGAACCACCGGTACTAAAAGTAGCCCGGCAATCATGGCGCCTATCATTATTTTTTTAAGCGTATTATGAGCCATGTTTCTTCCTAAATAACACTAAATGCCGCGGGTGAGTGTCACAGGGTAAATTATAAGGGCGTTGCTCTACTAACACGGCCCCGGAACAATGTACTTGCGTAGCCTGCGGATGTTCCCCCTGAAAAGCCAAAAAATATCCCCCCGGCTTTACAGCATCCATGCAGATACCGGCAATATCCGGCAACGCTCCCATGGCGCGCTCTGTTACGGCGTCAAAAGCAAATTGGGTACCCTGACCTAAGCGGGTTTGTTTGATAGTAACGTTTTTAATTCCTAATTGCAGCGTCGCCCAATTCATAAATTTGCAACGTCTTTGTAAACTTTCCACCAGTGTAACGTGCATCTCTGGTAAGCAAAGGGCCAAGGTAAGCCCAATGTATCCGCAACCGGCCCCCATATCCGCCAGTTCTGCCCCGTCTTTCATCAAAGCGCGCAATTTGGCAGCGGCGGTAAGACCATCACAAATATGACGGGCTAAAATTTCTTCTAATGAGGAAGCACTGGTTAAATTTAGAAAATCCTTTTTCATCCACACACACTGCGCTAGTGCAATCAGTTGCGCGGCTTGTATTTCCGTAAGCGGCAGGCCCAAAATAGTCGCAAATTTAAGCAGACTTGCTTGCATGTTTTAGCCTCCTAAAGCGCTCAATGTGAACGGCTAAGAGCTGGATATCCGTCGGCGTTACCCCCGGGATACGGCTGGCCTGCCCCAAGGTTTGCGGGCGCACTTCGCGTAGTTTTTGGGCACTTTCAAATAAAATGCCGCGCACGGCGGACGAGTCAAACCCTTCCGGAATTTTGACGTGGTCCAGCTCGGCCAATTTTTCCGCTTCGCGCTGGTTACGTTCAAAGTAACCGGCATATTTTTCCTGCACGGCGGCGTAACGTTGGGCATTGGCCAGTGTCCAGGGCCCCAACTCCGGCAAGTCAGTTGGGACAGGTTTGCCGGCACATAAATTTTGGCACACGTGTTGGTAATTTTCAAAAGGTTTTTGATAGGTTGCGTCAATTAAGCCCAGTTTTAAGCCGTAAGGCGTAAGGCGCAAATCGGCATTATCGTTGCGAAGTAATAGGCGATATTCCGCACGGGAAGTAAACATACGGTAGGGCTCATTGACACCTTTATTAACTAGGTCATCAATTAGTACCCCAATATATGCTTCGTCACGCCGCAGGACAAAGGGCTCTTTGCCTTGCGTAAAAAGCGCCGCGTTAATACCGGCCATTAAGCCTTGTCCGCCAGCTTCTTCATAGCCTGTTGTACCGTTAATTTGCCCCGCCAAAAACAGCCCCGGTACACACTTATGCTGCAAGGACGGATACAAATCCTTCGGGTCAGAGAAATCATATTCTACCGCGTAACCGGGCCGGGTAATAGAAGTTTTTTCCATCCCGGGTACCGAGGCAATCAACGCGCGTTGCACATCTTCCGGCATACTGGTAGAAAAACCTTGAATATAATATTCCTCGGTATAGTAGCCTTCCGGCTCTAAAAAAAGTGGATGAGAAGTCACTTCCGGGAATTTTTTTATTTTATCCTCTACCGATGGGCAATAGCGCGGCCCTTGGCTGTGAATGTTACCGCCGTACAGGGCCGAACGTTTAAAATTTTCGCGTAAAATTTTATCAGTAGCCAGCGTAGTGTGCGTAATAAAACACTGCCCAAAGGGTTTATCTTTTATTTCTTCTAAGCGGGTAAAGTGGCTCATGGTCCAGGGTGGATTGTCACTAGGTTGCGGGCGGAATTTAGAAAAATCCAAATTGCGGGCGTTAATACGCATAGGTGTGCCGGTTTTAAAGCGGGAAATATTTAGTTGTAATTCTTCGCGCAAGTTTTTAGCTAGGCCGTTAGCGGGCATATCGTTGTAACGCCCGCCGGGGGTCATTACCGTGCCAATGTGAATGGTACCGGCCAAAAAAGTGCCCGTCGTCAAAATAACAGTTTTTGTATGATAAAACGTATTACGCAAGGTAACTACCCCCGTAACCCCCTTATCATCTGTGGCAATTTTGACTACCTCGTCCTGCATGATATCCAAGTTAGGTTGTTTTTCCAAAAAGTGTTTAAAGGTAAATTGATATATCTTTTTATCGCACTGAACCCGTGGAGAGTGTACTGCCGGACCTTTGCCCGTGTTAAGTAGGTGGTAGTGTAGGGAAGATAAATCTGTCACGCGGCCCATCGCGCCGCCCAAAGCGTCAATTTCCCGCACGATTTGCCCCTTGGCAATCCCGCCGATAGAAGGGTTGCAGGACATTTGGGCAATCGTATCTAAACTTTGCGTCAGTAGCAGTGTGCGCGCCCCTAATTTGGCCGAAGCCAGGGCAGCTTCACACCCAGCGTGCCCACCGCCAATCACAAGTACGTCATATTTATCTTCACAAACAAACATTTATTTCCCCATACAAAATTTAGAAAATATAATTCCCAGCACGTCGTCGGGTGTTACTTCGCCCAGTAAATCTTGCAAATGAAATAGCGCCTGGCGGAGGTGCTCAGCTAGGATTTCCCCCCCGGCGTCTGTTTTTAACAGCGCGGCTTCCAGCTCAGTCTGAGCGCGTAACAAGGCCTCGTAATGGCGCAAGTTGGAAATTAATAATCCTTCGGCCGTTTGCGCTTCTTGCAAATGATGCGTCAGCATAGTTTTTAAATTATTAATTCCACGCCCGGTTTTGCAGGAAATTTCCAGCGTGGGCAACCCCTTTGCATCCGCAGGCAATGTATTTGCTGCCATAGCACGGTCGGTTTTATTACGCACAATAAGCGTACGTTTGTGCTGGTTTCTAATTTGCTGCCACAGCGCGTTTTCCATATCCTCTAACGGGCGGGAAGCATCCGTTACCCACACAATAACGTCGGCGTTTTCCATCGCGCGGATACTGCGGCGCATGCCTTCCTGTTCGGCTACATCTACGGCATGCTCACGGATGCCGGCAGTATCGGTTAAAATGACTTTTTGACCATTGATTTCCAAGGTTTCTTCTACGGTATCGCGCGTTGTGCCGGCAGCGTCCGTTACAATGGCCCGGTCAAAACCTACCAATGCATTTAATAGGCTGGACTTACCGCTATTCGGCACGCCCACCAGGGCTACTTTGAGGCCATCTTTAATAAGCCGCCCGACGGAAAATGTATCTGTGAGCGCTTGAATATGCTGGCGCACCGTTTGTAACTGCGTAGTGATAAAAGTGGGATCCAATGGCGTCATTTCTTCATCCACATCATCTAAACGCACTTCTATTTGGGCCAAGAGTTCAGCCAGTATGTGCTTCATATCTGTGAGGCGGGTGGACAATTTACCGTCTAAAGAGCTCATGGCTAGCTGGTGTGCCGCGCGGTTGCCGGACGCAATTAAATCGCACACGGCTTGCGCTTCAATTAAATCCATTTTCCCGTTTAAAAAAGCGCGTTGGCTAAATTCCCCCCGTTGAGCCGGGCGAGCCCCGTATTGACACAATAGCTCCAGTAGCCGACCTTGAATGTAGGTAGAGCCGTGCACCGCAAATTCTACTACGTCCTCCCCCGTAAACGAATGAGGGGCCTGAAAATAGGTAACCAGGGCCTTATCCAATACTTCCGTTCCGTCTAAAAGTGTGCAGAAATACTGACGGCGCGGCTCCCACGCGCACGGGCGCGATAAAAGGGTCTTGGTAATAGACAGGGCCTGCGGGCCGGAAAGCCGCACCAGTGCTACAGCGCTACTAACGCTTCCGGTTGCCACGGCACAAATAGTATGGGAAGTCATAGTTATATTTTACCATTTTAAGAAGGTCTATGTGTAAGATAGGTGAGAATTTTTTTCTCCTTTCCAGGAGACAGAGGACCACGCGGTAGCGCCGAGGTATTCAAGCCCCTGAGCAACAACGAAATGTATCAAATTAGCAAGACACCTAAATATCCACACGCACACCCGTTTTTGTCAAACTAATTTGATACAGTTCTAGGCGCAAAGGGGCGAAGTATACTGTGCGCAGCGGCGCGGTAGCGCCGAGGTATTCAAGCCCCTGAGCAACAACGAAATGTATCAAATTAGCAAGACAAAAATATACCCCCGGGGTTGGCCGGGGGTAGTTGTTAGTAGTGTTTGGGCAGGCCCTAGGGCCAAAAGTGTTGTTACTAACTATTCATTTGACACGGTTGAACTGTTATAGCTTGTACACTCACCCGTAGTGGGGTTGATGTTTGCGCCTGAGCAATAATAGTAGACTAGTGTTCTCCCATTATCATCATGTATGAAATCAGTTCTACTAGAGTACGCACTGCACGTGCCATCAGCCCTTACACTGCGGCAGGCCCGATGCCTTTTAGATATTGGATTTTAACCGGTGCTGACATAGTTAGATTGTAGCATTTATGTTATACTATATGTACAATTTAATCTGTTTTTGGAACCGTATGCAGAATACGGTACGCTTTGAAAAAAGAGTAAAGGAAGTCTGAAAACAGTCGTTTAAGGCACCAAGGCATAGGAAGTCATGAGCCTATTCTTTGGTGCTGAGTGTTTATCTTATGATAAACCACGGCTGTTACTTTTATTGGGTGTCTTCCTTTACTCAAGCGGTGATAGCTGTTTTTGCGTACTCCAAAAATTGGTAAATTGAAAATAAAACTACGGAGGATGTAATGACGAATTACAAAGGAGAATACATGAAAACTAACAATGCCCGGCGGGGTTTTACGCTTATAGAGTTGTTAGTAGTTGTCTTAATTATCGGTATTTTAGCGGCCGTAGCGTTGCCCCAATACCAAAAGGCGGTAGCGAAAAGCAGGTTTGCTTCGTTAAAACCAATCGCCAAAGCCGTTAAAGATGCCCAAGAAATCTACTATAACCAAGAAGGTAGTTATACCACCACCCCCACCGCGCTGGACATACAAATCCCGGCAGATGCCCAGGTAGAAATGGTAAATGAGGAGGGACATGCTTTTGTACGCGTTACCCAGGACTTGCTGAACAATGCGTATACGGTCTACTTAGACCATAGTGAAAACTTTGCCGGCAACATTTATTGTGAAGCGCATAAGGACCACCAACAAGCCATAGAAATATGTGAATCAGAAGGTGGTAAAAACCCAGAGAAAGACGGTGACTACTGGTATTATTTGCTATCAGGCAACAGTACCGGTACATTTAGCGCAGCACCCCTATTAGGGGATTTGGATGGAGATGGACAGGTAACTGCGGATGATGTTGATATAATATTTGATTGTATATCCTCTGCGAACTGTGATCCCACCTGGGATGTGAATGGTGACGGAGGAATAGATATGGCGGATGTTCAAGCGATATCTAATCTTTCAAACGGATTGAATTGGGATGGATCATTACCCTAAACAGTACAAGTCCATACATTCTATGGGCACATAACTACCAGGATATAACCTCAGTAAAATTCCCCCATTTTCTTGGGGGAATTTTACCAAAGTTTTACGATACGTATTTATTTCTTGGCCTAATGGTCAAAAACGGCTTCTCAAAAAGAAAAAACAAAAAGCAGGATTTTTGCAACAAAAATCCCCCAAACCAATCGGTTTGAGGGATCTAACTATCACTTATTTATTGTTTATTTTACAATATACTTTCGTACTAAGCGTTTGAGTTCTTCTTTTGTACTCTTTGCAATAAGCTCTCGGGCTCTTTCATCTAAGGTGAATTTCTTTTTAGCCCCCTGTTCGGCTTCTTTCACACGGTAAAAATTCATAGCCGCATGTGTATTTACACCTGCCGCCAGCAGCAAACCTACTAGTAATATACTTTTCTTCATGCTATCATTATAGAATGGTTTAAGTTAAGTTACCATAGGACAAAAGGCCTAGGCCTTGCAGGTATGAGGCCTATGTGCGGGCGGGAAATTGTTACGCTGTCCTTTAGGTCTTTTGGCCCTGGCGCAGCGGACCAAAAACTTCTACAATATCCGTATGAAAAAATTATACATTTCGTTATTATCTTGCGTGCTGCTATGTGACGCGTGGCCTGTTTTTGGGCAAAAATTACCGCGGCTTCCAGGCACGTTAAGCCGGGCAGCCAAAGCGGCTACGCACGTAACAAAACCCCTTTCTAGGGATGCCATGCTCAAAGAAATCCTACGGTTAGAAGCTGAAAATGCCCATAGACGCCAGCGCATTGAACAGCAACGCAGCTATCAAACCCAAGTATTTGAAAAGGGGAAACGGGCTATCTTTCGGGCACTGCCTACGTTAACAAACCCCAGCAGCTCCTACACGGGGACCGTTTTTAAAATTGACTATAACGGACGGCCGGAAATATATGGTGTGATTGCCGCACACAGTTTAAAATTGGCCCCCCAGGCACCAGGCATGGTGGGAAAGAATTTTGCCGCATTGGTGGAACAGGAAGAAAATGCCACCGTCGTGCAGGGCGAAGTAGTGGAAGTTTCCTCTGCCCAAATGGGAGATATTGCCCTTGTTAAATTCCCCGCGGAAGCAGAACAATATTTTGACCCGGTAGAATTAGCGAACGATCCACAAGTTTTTCCAGCCCAGGCTTATTCCCAAGGCTATGCGTGCAACTTACTAGCACACCAAGTGTATCCGCTGACAGGTACCACCTCTACAGGGACACTTAAAGGGACCTTGCCGGCAGCCCGTAACGGGGATCGCGCCGGCTTTTGCGGAAGCCCTGTATTTAATGATAACTTTAAACTAACCGGAGTGCATGTGGGTAGCTCTTACGTCACACAAACCGGGTATGTCGCCCCGGCTAGTTTACTACGTAAAGCCGTGGAAGCATATCATCATCCGCAAGCAAAACCCATTGAAGTATATATAAACAATACTCCAGTAGCAGAACTAGCTATGAATGAATTTGTTTCCAACATTGAGTTATTAGATGAACACCAACACGTGCTGTGGGAAAAGAACGTAACCGGCAAATTTTCTATGTCAGCCGTTAATCGCTTGGTACGTGAAATGCCGGGCATTGCCTGGATCCGCCTAAGCATAGGCCATACCCATTGGGTTTCCGGGAAACAAGGCATGTATCTATTAAATGACGCGTCAGCCCCCCGCATTGTATTAGCCCCTATCAAAACGCCCTAAAGGCCCACCCAGGGCCTAGGCCTTTTTGCCCTTGTTTTATAAATATCCTCCCTTATACTAACAGTAAGAGGGAGGATGTTTTATGAAGAAAATAATGTGTACTGTACTGGTGTTAGCACTTGCCATATTACCGGCTTGTGCCCAAAGAAGCGTGACAAAAGCCGCCAAAGATGCTAGAAAAAAAATAACGCAAACCACGCGTAAAAATACAAACACGCGTATAGGCACGCAAGTAAACCGCTCAGCTGCCGAGCATGCTAAGCGCAACGTCACGACTATGCGCAAAGGAAAAGAAGGTACCTCCACACCCACGAAAGGTGTAGCCGCCAGTGCGTCTGCCGCCCCTAAAGTTCCCACCGCTTACAGAGCGTCCGCCCCTGCACCCAAAGGCCCTGAAGAACCCTCCATGAAGGAATTGGAAGAATACCTCCAACAGACACGGGCAGAGAATAAAGCATTAGCCTTAGAGGAACAACAGTTGATGTTTCAATCTTCGTTTGGTAAAAGCGTGTTGTTGGCCCCGTTTGAGGCAAAAGGGGAAACAGGAGGATTTTCGGTTACAGTGGTTCAAACACATTATCAAGGGAAAGACGAGATTTTCGGCATAATTGCTACCCACGCATTAAAGGAAAATTCGGTTGACGTAGGGTTACAACAAACATTTGATGTAACCATAATGGTTGAGGATGGAACCATAAAAAAAATCCCTGCAAAAGTAGTACAATCTGCTCCCGTAAACATGTTAGATATTAGTTTAGTCAAATTTGATCCTCAATATGAATCATTACTTAAACCCTTGGAGTTAGCCGATAAACCTGCCGGTCAAAACGAACCTATCCTATCGCCCGGATTTGCAAGTTTAACGCCGGTGTTGGCAAATCGTATCGTCACGCAAAACTCACTTATTTCCGTACGTACTAATTTAATTGATGTAGGGAATAAGGATAGAGACGGTTTTTGTGGAAGTCCTTTGTTAGATACCCAACAAAGGGTAAAAGCTATTCACACCGGATCTGCAGAAGAAAAGAGTGCTAGTTATGGGACACACGCTACGTTCATAAACAAATTGGTAGAAGCTTACCACAACAACGGGAAAGCCACCTATGATTTGGTATTAGATGACCACGTGTTAACCACCTTAAATGTAGATGAATATATATCGGGAATTGCTGTACTTGACGAAGGCTTTAATGTATTGTTCAAAGATGATGGCATTGGTGCTAAATTTGAAGAACAATGGAAAAAATATTCAGAGAATAAACTTCGCAATAAACTACAGGAGTATACCACCGATGGAAAATATCTAGTATTACATTCTCGTACGCCTTTTTGGGTCCAAGAAGCGGGCGGAAGTTTTAGTTTTGCTGAAGATAGAACATTGGCAACCATGGAGGAAGGAAATTTGCGGGTGCATTTATACGATATTGAAAGCCGTCAACTACTGTATAGTGTAGGCATAGAAGATATGGGTTCAGACGTTCAAAGCGGTCTTTATTTTGACCTGGATGGTATGACAATAGAACATGGCAAGGTAGTTGAAAGAAAAGAGAATGTCAATTTCTCAACGAATAATGAATGGATCGACTATTGAATGCATCTTAATATTGACTTACTCTAATCCAAAATGTAAGCAGCGTAGCTGATATAATTTCCCCCGGCGTAAAAACCGGGGGATTTTTGTGGAAAACTGTCGGGTTCACATCTGAGCTATAACCTAGCACCCTCTACCTTGAGGGAGAGGGTGGCACACCGTGCCGGGTGAGGGGGCGTTGGTTCGCTACAAAGCCTTTCTCCCCCTCATCTGTCCTTACAGGACATCTTCCCCCTCATGGGGAAGTCTCTTATTTGATTGATAGATCAGAAAAACTGAAAACTAGCGCAGTTTTAAAGCTAGGTCGTTTAAATCGGCAATTTCTGCTAGGGTCAGTTTTGTAAGTTTGCTTTTTTCTTCGCGCGTAACCGGCGGGCAAAACGCCTTGGTAAAGCCCAGGCGCTGCGCTTCTTCCAAGCGGCGGTCCACCAGCGGAACCTTGGCAGCTTGCCCCAAAATACCCACCTCTCCCATAAACACGTGGTCATACGGAATGGCAATATCTTTGCAGGAAGAAATAATGGCAGCGCAAATAGCTAAATCCAGGGCGGGGTCTTTTAACTTTACCCCCCCGGCAATGCTGACAAAAATGTCTTTATTGTCTAGGGGCAAGCCGATGTGCTTTTCCAAGGCGGCAAAGAGTACTAAACAGCGGTTTAAATCCACCCCGGTCGTCACGCGGCGCGGGTACGGATAATGCGTGGGCGAAACCAGTGCCTGAATCTCGGTTAGTAGCGGGCGGGAGCCCTCCAGTGCCAACGAATAAGCGCGGCCCTTTAGCGCTTTATCGCGCGAGGTTTGGCTAAAATATTCGCTGGGGTTATCTACCGACTGCAGGCCATAACCCGTCATCTTAAATAGACCAATTTCACCCGTAGAGCCAAAGCGGTTTTTGTGCGGGCGCAAGAGGCGCAGGACATTGTCCTTTTCCGTGTCAAAATACAACACGCAATCCACCATGTGTTCTAAAATTTTCGGGCCGGCCAGTTCGCCGTCTTTGGTAACGTGCCCCAGCACAAAGGTAATAATCCCTTTGGGCTTACACAGGCGCACCAGTTCGCTGGTACATTCGCGCACTTGCGCTACCGTGCCGGCAGACGACGTAAACTCCGGGTGATACACGGTTTGGATAGAATCTAAAATCAGCACATCCGGGTTTACATTTTCCACGGACTCTACAATTTTTTGGATGTCCGTTTCACAATGCAGAAAAATGTTGTCTCCCTTTACGCCCAAACGCTGCGCCCGGCCGGAAATTTGGTTCACGCTTTCTTCGCCGGAAATATAAAGCACCTTAAGTGTTTTGGAAAGTTCGGCCGCTACTTGCAGCATCAACGTACTTTTGCCAATGCCCGGCGCCCCGGCAAGTAGGGTAAGCTGCCCTTTGACTAGGCCACCACCCAAGAGGCGGTCAAACTCGCCAATGTGGGTCGCAATGCGTTCTTCGCGCACAGCTTTACTTTCGGACAGTTTCACTACCTCACTGGAAAAATCGGTAAAGCTACGGGTACGCGCGGGGGCTTTTTTGCTCTCTTGTGCTTTTACTTCTTCTACTAGGCTGTTCCACTCCCCGCAGTCCGGGCATTTGCCCGCCCACTTGGGGGCTTCGTAGCCACATTTTTGACAGACAAATACCGTTTTAAACTTCATTATTTCGTCCCTGCCACGGCAGCCAAACCGAAGAACGAGGAAATATCCTGGTCATTAAAGGAGATGTTAGCGCGGACGGCAAAGTTATTGGTTTCCAGCGCGTCGCGTGCCCAGGCCCCTACGCTAAAGTAGCGGTTAAAGCGGAAGTCCACCCCGTAGCTGATGTTGGGTTTATTAAACAAGCGTCCGTTAATGGTGCGGTCGCGGCCCCAGTCACTAAATTCACCGGTAAAGGTAAAGCGATCCAAAAATTCTGTATCGTGGAACGGCCGCAATTCTAGCGCTACCCCGCCCGCCCCGCGGATCATACCGGCAGAGAGTTTGGCCCATTTGTTATACAAACCCAGGCGCACATCAAATTTATTTTTCTCAATGTAATCTTTGGAATCTAGTTTATCATCTTTATTGCCTAAGTTCGCCATCCCCACGTGGTAGAAGGTAAAGCCGCTAGGCGTGTAGATATCTACGCCCAGATCGCTGGTGGAAAGTTTAGGCTTTGGCATATAGAAAAAGTCATAATCCCAATACACTTGGAATTTACCCATCTTGCCCACTACGTTTTTCACTTCACCCATAGTGGTGCGCAAGTCCGCCACCGTTTGCTTCACTTCGTCTTTCATTTGCGGGTCTTTGACTAGGCTTCCCAGCACGCCTTCTCCTTTATCAATGCTGGTCAAAAGGTCGGAAAGTTTTTCGGTAGCTACGTCTAAATTTTGCACCGAGCTAGTCAAATACGGACGCATGGCAGCAATCATTTGGTTTAAATGGGTGGAAAGCTGGCGCAGCTCGTTCATAGTTTGGTTGAGCTGGTCCCCCAGTTGGCCGTGGTTATTGACGCTATCTACAAATTCCTTAATACTACCCATGGTTTGCGTAATCATTACGTCCATGGGCATATCGTTTACGCCGTCAATGTACGTGTTAGGCGTATAGACCGGGGCCCCGGCTGGGCCTTGCACTATTTTTAAGTATTTGCTGCCGATAATTCCGGTCATCACCACGCTAAATTGTGCCCCTTTGCGAATGGCAACTCCGTCGCGGATTTCAGTTACTACAATAACATCCTCGCCTTCGATTTTGATGGTTTTTACTTTTCCCACCTCTACGCCAGCCAGTTTTACGGGGGCCTTAATCGGCAAGCCGGAAACGTCCTCAAACTTAATGTTTAACTCATACGTTTTAGTAACGGACAAACCGCCCAAAAAATAGAGTGAAAACCCAAATAAAATGAGCCCTAATACAGTGAATATTCCTAATTTAGTTTCTGCTTTCATTTTTTCTTCCTAATTTGTGCTATAACTTTGTTGCTCACTCGGTCGCATACCTCCGCCCCATGGGCGCGTTCCGACAGTATTACTTCCTCGTTCGCGTCGCGTTCTAGCGCAAATTAGTTTGAAAAATTTCTCTTTGCACTAGAACTGTTTAACTTTTACAAATCCGTTCCTTTTTTTCCCTTGCGAGAGAAGGACTTATTTTTATTCCGCGGCTAGTAATTTCATCTGGATCGGCCCTTGGCTAGATCCCGATACAAATTGCTTCACATACGGATTATCCGTCTTGCGAAAATCCTCCGGTGTCCCATAGAGTAAAATATTTCCTTCGTACAAAAACGCAATATAATCGGCAATTTTAAAGGCCGAGTGCATATCATGCGTAATCACAACCGAGGTTACCCCCAGCTTGGCTTTTAAACCGATAATTAAATCACTGATAATGTCGGACATAATGGGGTCTAGCCCGGTGGTCGGCTCGTCATACAAAATGACCTCCGGCCCTACGGCCAGTACCCGCGCCAGGGACACCCGCTTTTTCATCCCGCCGGAAAGTTCGCTGGGGTTTAGATTAGCCACGTCCTCTTTTAGTCCAACCAGCGCTAGTTTCTCTTTGATAATTTTGGGGTATTCGCTCTCGGGAACATCGGTTAAATATTTAAGCCCAAAGGTTACGTTTTCCCCCACCGTCATGGAGTCAAACAACGCTCCTTCCTGAAACAAATACCCAAACCGTCGGCGGATGGCAGCCAGTTTCATTTCGCTATGGATGCGAGTAATGTCTTTGCCATTTACTAAAATTTGCCCGCTGGTAGCTTCCAAAAGTCCAATTAAACACTTAATAAGCGTACTCTTTCCCGAGCCGGATCCCCCCAAAATACAAGTGGTCTTGCCGCGGGGAATTACTAAATTCACATCTTTTAAGACGTGTTTAGTTCCAAAGGATTTTTGCAAATGTTTAATTTCAATCATGTTAAATCCCAAATGCCGTTAAAATGGCAGTTAAAAAGTAATCCAGCACTAAAATAAGCACAATGGTTGTCACCACGGCCCCAGTGGTGGACTTCCCCACTCCTTCGGCGCCGCCACGGGTGCTAATACCTTTATAACAACACACCGTGCCAATCATCAAGGCAAAGAAATACGTTTTAATAAACCCGTGCATAAAATCCCGCACGCCCATATAAGAGGTAATATCCGTAAGATACACTTCCCCCGGGATGTTCAGCGCATACACTGCCACTAAGTATCCGCCCAAAATACCAAATAAGTTAGAAAATAGCGTCAGGATGGGCAGCGTAAACACAAAACCGCACATGCGCGGAATAACTAAATAACGAATGGGATTAGTACCCAAGGTATAGAGGGCGTCAATTTGTTCGGTTACCGCCATGGTACCAATCTGCGCGGTTACCGCCGCCCCGGCCCGGCCGGAAACAACCACACTAGTGAGTACAGGTCCTAGCTCGCGGATTAAAGAAAACGTTACAATCGTGCCTACAAAAATCGGGTCGCCAAAAATATTGCCAATGGTGTTACCGGCTTGCAACGCCAGTACCATCCCGGTAAACAAACTGGTAAGCGCCGTTACGCCAAAGGAATCTACCCCAATATTAACACTCTGTTCAATGGTTTGCTTCCACTCAAACTTAGACCTCCACAACCAAAACACGCACGAGCGGAGCATGGCCGCACTGCCGCCAATTTCATTTAGTAAATAGAGTACGTATTTGCCTATAGCGGTAAACATTATTTATAAATCCTCGGTACGCGGGCGTTTAATTGCGTGCAAATTTCGTAATCAATCGTGCCGGCCAGGTTCGCCAGTTCAGCCAATGTAATTTCCTCATCCCCTTGGCGACCCACTACCACTACTTCGTCACCTACACAGGCACCTTCCACCCCCGTAATATCCACCATCAGCATATCCATCGTAATATTGCCCAGTACCCGGCAGCGTTTACCGCGGATGAGCACCTCGGCTTTATTAGAGAGTGCCCGCATATACCCGTCCCCATACCCTAGCGGCAGGGTGGCAATGCACATGGGTTTTAATGCTACAAAACTACGGTTATAGCTTAGGCTAAAGCCTGCCGGTACATCTTTTATATATGTAATACGGGTTTTTAACGATAAAATCGGTTCATAGCTAGGCTCCAGTCCGTACAAGCTGTGCCCCGGACGCACCAGCGTATAGTGCGCGTCCGGCCGGGCTACCAGCGCGGTGGAAGCAGCAATATGCACGTGCGGAATAGGGATATTTTTAAGTTGCACATTGGTTAGCGTATCACGGAAGAAACCGATTTGTTGCTCGGTAAAGGCGGGGTTGCTTTCCACGCTGGAAAGATGCGAATAAAGCCCCTCTAGCACCGCATGTGGGTTTTTATGTAAAAATTCAATGGTTTTCATCGTCCCGCCGCGGCGGGTACCAATGCGGCCCATTCCCGTATCTTGCTTAACATGGCAGCGGGCTTGTTTGCCTAGTTTTTCAGCAAGTTGGCACACGGCCTGCGCGGCTGCCAAACTGGCAATGGTCACAGATAAATCGTACTGAATAGCGTATTCAAACGCTTCAAACGGATAAATACTACCCAGCACCAGAATAGGCATTTTAAGCCCGGCTTCACGCAACGCAATTCCTTCTTCTACCGAGGCTACGCCAAACCAATTAGCCAGTTGGTTTTCTTCTATAAACTGGCCTAGTTTTACGGCGCCGTGCCCGTAGGCGTTGGCTTTTAAAATGGCTAAAATTTCCGTCTGCGCTTGCACCTGGGTGCGTACTTTACGCAAGTTGCGGGTTAATTTGGTCAGGTCAATTTCGGCCACCGTTGGACGCAAAATAGGCATTATTCCGGGATCTCCATTTGGGTTTCCATCCCTACCGAAGCCGACGTATCTTCCACGTTTTCGGGCGCAGGGTTGGTAAACAAGGCAAACTCGCCAAAGAAGGCCAGGTCAATATCCCCCACCGGGCCGTTACGCTGTTTGGCAATAATTAGCGTGGCTTTGCGTTTTAATGTTTCGTCATCCCGTTTATAGTACGCCTCGCGGTGAATCAGAGCCACCACGTCAGCATCCTGTTCAATAGAGCCCGATTCGCGCAAGTCCGAAAGCATAGGCTTGTTATCGGTACGGGTTTTATCCTCATTTTTACGGCTTAACTGCGAAAGCGCCAACACAGGCACATCTAACGTGCGGGCTAAATCTTTGAGCATACGGGAAATTTCACTCACTTCCTGCTGGCGGGATTCCACGCGGCGTTCCCCCCCACGGATAAGCTGCAAGTAATCAATCACAATAAGCCCCAGTTCTTTGCCTTGCTTTTTCAGTTCGCTGGCTAACCGGCGCGAGCGCATGCGTAGCTCAGTAATTGAAATGCCGGAGGTATCGTCAATATAAAGCGGGGCATTGGCTAAACGGCCCATTTCGCGCGTTAAATCGCTCCATTTGCTTTTTTCAAAATACCCACTGCGTAGTTTGTGAATTTCCGCCATGGCCGCAGCGCCAAGCATACGTTCATAAATAATGTGCCGCCCCATTTCTAACGAGAAAAATGCCACCGGAATATTGCACTCCACACACGCGTGGTGAGCAATGTTGAGGGCTAGGGCGGTTTTGCCTTGGCTGGGGCGCGCCCCTAAAATAATGAGGTCACTTTTGCGAAGTCCGCCCGTTTTATGGTCAAATTCGCTCAACCCCGTCGGCACCCCTTGGATGGTATTTTTATTTTTAAATGCTTTTTCCAGCATTTCCATTACTTCGGGGGCCAAGTCTTTAGACGACACAAAGCCGGATAATTTCTGGCGTTGGCTTAATTTGTAAATCTGGTCAGCGGCCGAATCAATCAGCGTTTGCGGGTCATCATCTTCTTCTTTATAGCAGCGTTGCACCAGACCGGTAGCGGTGCGTATTAAGTCGCGCACGACGAACTTCTTATATACTAACTCTGCATAATATTTGGCGTGGGCGGCGGTGGAAACCTTGCTGCCTAGACTAGCTAAATAGACTTCGCCCCCCACTTTGGTAAGCACTTTTTGACGTTTCAGTTCTTCCACTACCGTCACAATATCTACGGCTTGGCTACGGTCGGCCAAGTCTTTCATGGCGGCAAAAATTACTTGGTGGGCGTCTTTATAAAAATGTTCCGGCTTTAAAATTTCCAGCGCATCCGTCAGGGCGTCTTTGTCTAAAAGCATAGAGCCCAAGACGGCCATTTCAGCATCTAAGGCTTGGGGTGGAATGCGTTCTTCCAGTAAATTTCCAGGCATATAAAAAGTCCTCAAATGATGTCAAAAAGTATATAGGATTATTGTAGCAATTTATAACGGGTATGGGGTAGAAAATTTGAGATGAAGTGCGTGTAAAGAAGGAAGGTATACTGGCGGCACGCGCGCGCTAGCGCGGAAGTATCCGACCGACTGAGTAACGAAGTATAGGGGCAAATTGGGAAGAAAAACCCCGCACAATACAACCCAGTTTTTCAAAGCAATTTGACACTAGACGAGGCACGAAGAAGGAAGGTATACTGGCGGCACGCGCGCGCCAGCGCGGAAGTATCCGACCGACTGAGTAACGAAGTATAGGGGCAAATTGGGAAGAAAAACCCCGGGATATGTGGATCTATCTCCCGGGGGTACTACTAGTGCCAACTAACACAAATTATTTGGTTTCTTCGGTCGTTACCACTACGCTGTGTTCTTCTACCGTGTGGGTAGCTGTTTCTACCACCGTTTCCGTTACCGTAGCAGCCACCGTCTGCGTAGCCATACGTTGCGTGGGGGTTTCGGGTACTTCAACCGGTGTTTGAGTTTCGGCCGCGTCCGGTGTGGCATCTTCCGCTGCCGGGGTAGTTTCTTGCGGGATATCTTCCCCAATCACACCCGGTACAAAATCGGCCGGAGCCACCCCTTGTTTGGCTTCCTCCAGCGCTTTTTGCGTGGGGCGGAAAGTTACCTTACGCCACTTACCTTCCCCTTCGGAAGCAGTTTGCACATATTCGTTGCCTTCTACCGCCCGGTGGATGTAGCGGCGTTGCTGGGCGCTCATGGGACGGAAACGGAACACACTGGCCCCGTGCTTAATAATATCAATACCACGGGCAATTTCGCTTTCAATTTTATCTTCGGCTTTGCGCCAGTAGTTTTGCGTATCAGCCACCACCGATACGGGCGTATTATATTGACGCGTTACCGCTAACGTAGCTAAGTACTGAATCGCTTCCAAGGTTTTGCCTTCTTTACCGATCACGATAGCCGGCTTGTCGCAATCAAAAGTTACTAAAATGCGTTGTTGTTTTTCATCCCACCAGACGTTCACGTTTTCGGCCTTTACCCCCATGTGGGTGAGCACATCGGTAATATAGGTTTTGGCCATTTGCAGCGGAGCTTGCATTTTTTCCGGAATGACGGCCTGCTGGATTGCTTCGCTAGGCAAGAGTTGCGGTTCATTCTCCTTGGGGGTGCGTACCCGCGGGGCACGGTTGGTAATTTCTCTTATCTCACTGCGGTTACCTCGGCGGCCGCGACGGGCGCCTGCTTTTCCTGCGCGGCGGCCATTACGTCCGCCCCGGCGGCGTTTGGGCACGTCCATATACGCCTCACTTTCTACTTGTTCGGAAATCCAGTGTTTTTTGCGCACTTCTACCACAGCTGGTTTGGCGCCAATCCCCAAAAAACCTTTTTTAGGATGTTCTAATACCGTTACTTCTACTTGGTCACGGCGCATGTGTAATTCTTTGAGTCCTTTGCTAATAGCTTCAGAAACGGTCTTTGCTTGTACTTTTACTTTAGATAACATAATAGCTCCTAATTTGCTTGAATCATTTTTTTATTGACCAGGGTTTGAATCCCATAAGTTAGTAAACTGTTGGTCAACCAGTATAACACTAACCCCGACGGAAAGTTCATAAACAGCAACGTAAAAATAAGCGGCATGTATTTAAACATGGCGGCTTGTGCCGGGTCGGTACCGGGTGGAATATTGCCCTTTTGTTGCAAGAACATCACGCCCCCCATCAAGATAGGAAGCACATAGTAGGGGTCTTTGGCGGACAAGTCCGTCAGCCACCATACAAACTTCGCCCCATGTAGCGCCCACGACGTGCGTAGCGCATTAAATAGCGCCAAGAAAATAGGCAACTGAATAAGCAGCGGCAAGCACCCCATCAATGGATTGACGTGGTACTTTTGGTACAAAGCCAAGGTTTCACGCTGAAGGGTGGCCGGGTCGCTTTTGTATTTTTCTTGGATACGTTTTACTTCGGGCTGGATTTTCTTCATCTGTGCGGCCGATTTAAGCTGCATAATGGTAAAGCGGCACAAGATAAGCTGCAACAGGATGGTAATCATAATAATGGCGACCCCATAGTTGCCCGTCCACTTATAGAATAGCTCCAACACGTTGCGCGCAATTTTGCCCAAAGCCCCAAAGAACCCAAAGGCAATGCTGCGCTCAAAGTGATACGGCGCGTAAGCCGCCGTTTGGAAGAGCTGATAATCTTTCGGCCCAAAGTAGAAATGGGACGCATACGTTTTAGAAGTTCCCGTTTCCAGCTTTTCGCCGGGCACGGTAATCGTTAAGCGCGGACCTTTTAGTTCCCCTTCGCTTAAGCCCAAAAAGCGTTTTTGCTTACCAATGACTACTTTTTCGGTAGTTAGTTTGCCGGGCGTCCAGTTATCCGGCACGAGGACCGCCAAGAAATAACGGTTTTCTAATCCGGCCCATTGCCAGGGAAGCGTAGGTTGTTTTTCGTTTTTGGTAAAAGTTTCTAACGTCGGGTTTTTCTTGCCGCTTTCTTGCACTAAATAGACGGCTTTACTTTCCTGTTCATTATCTTTCATTTCACTTTTGACCGTGGCTAAGCCCGGGCCAAAGTTAAATTGCCAATCGGCCAGTTGCACCGTTTTGCCACTTTTGTTGTGAAACGTAAGCGACACAGCGGCAATACCGTTTTCATCTACGCTGTATGTTTTTTCAGCCGTAACCCCGGCGGATAAATCCCCGGTAAAGGTGATAGAATGCTGCGTGCGGGCACTTTCGGTAAAATCTACTTGCGGCAAGGTGGCAAAATAGCCTTCCCCGGCGTAAGGGGTTAAATCTACCGGGCCTAAAATATCCTTAAATAAATAGGTCTTAATGCCGGCACCCTTGGAAGAAAACGTAATGTCTGCCTGCGGCAAAGACAAGGTGGTTAATTCTTCGGGCTTGTTAGACGCAGCTGCTTGGGTAACATAAGCCCCCTCTTCGCCCACTAGGGCAGGGCTTTGTTGTTGAGCGGCTTGCCGGGCCAGTTCGGCTTCGGCTGCTTGTTGGGCAGCGCGGGCACGCGGCAATGCCACAAACTGATTATATCCTGTAATTACCAAGAGGAAAAACATCGCGGTAATTAAGAATTGTCGGTTATTCATAATACTCCTCTTACTAGGTTCCCTGTTGGGAACGTAAGAGAAAACCTACGGAACCGGATCGTACCCGCCTGCACCCCACGGATGGCATTTAGCTAGGCGTTTACACGCCAGCCACCCGCCTTTACATACGCCGTATTTGCTAATTGCCTCTTGGGCGTATTGACTGCAGGACGGTGAAAATCTACAAACCCCACGCGGCCCCAATAATGGGCGCACACATGTTATCCCCACTGCCAGTAGTAGTAAAACTACCCGTTTAAAAAAAAGCGAAACTTGCTTCATACCCCTTTTCTTCGGGCAACTAATTAAGTAACGCGGCCTGGCCGCATAGTGACGTGAACGCTACCTGCGTTGCTTGCACCGTACTTAACTTCTCGCTATCACGCGGACTTACAATGATATCAGTCCCCGGTTTTAACTGGGCTCGGTTCTTCCGAAAGGCCTCTCTTAAAAATCGTTTGGTACGGTTGCGCAGCACCGCCGGTCCTAACTTTTTAGAGACCACTACCGCAAAGCGCACGGGGCCGGTTTGGCGGGAGGTATCCGCCCACAATACCAGTCCACGAGCTTGAAATTTGGTGCCGCCTTGGATGATGCGTTCAAAATCGCGCTTTAAATGCAGGCGGGCACGACGCGGTAGACCACTAGGTAACATGGGCTTAGGCGGCGCGGATTAACTCGTGGCGACCTTTGGCACGGCGGGCGCTTAATACTTTGCGACCCCCGGCAGTGGCCATACGGGCGCGAAAGCCGATGTGTTTGGCACGTCTTCTTTTATTTGGTCTATAAGTCGGTAACATAATTTTTTTACGCACACACGGCACTGCAAAAGCCGCCGCGGGTGCAAACTCCTTCTACGAATTTAAATGGTGTCCATCACAGGGACTGTAATATTATAGCTTTTCCATGCAAACTTTGCAATAAAAATCCCCCAGCTTAGCTGGGGGTGTGATGATAAATAAACTTTCCTGGGATCGCGTTACCACGGGAAAATAGGCGTTATTTTATTCCTTCCAAATCATCCACATCTTCAAAGAACATCTTGTTATCCAGGGTGGCGCGCTCTACAATTTGCCCCCCCAGTTTTTCATGATACAATACCACTTCGGTTTTTGGGTCTAACACGTGCACCTTGGGGGATCCTTCCGGCGCATATTCTAGGCCTTCCACCGGCAATTCAAACACGTAGAAATTCTGCCGGGAGAAGCGGTTATACACTTGCGGAGCACCCGGGAAATCTTCGTAAAACGCGGCCATATCACGGGCTAATTGATTTTGGCTGGTATAGTGTGTGACGCCAAATTTGCGATTCCAATACGCATCAAATTTTTTCGCTTGACGGGCTTGGTCCATATACATTTTATGATCGGCGCGTAACATGGCTCCCACAAATCCGGCCGGAGGATTGTCCATATCTATAAAGTTTCCTTCCACCTCCTCTACAGCTGGCTTTTGGGCCGGCGCGGGCGTTTTTAGTTCTTGGGGGCCTTCTAATATCTTCCAATCCGGTTCGCCGGTGGGCATTTCAAAGCATTTATCCCCTAACTTAATCACTTCGTCAAACGAACCGGAGTTACCCAGGTATTTGCTCAAAAACTTACGCATTTGAGGCGTGTTTTCCGCCAACTGGCCCGTTTTGGTTTTGGGGTAATATACCACAAAATGATCGGCTGAACTTAACACCACGGCTTCGCTATATCCAGCCGGTTTATACAAAATACCATCCACCGGCAAGGCATAAAGTTTAGCCAACCTTCCCCCCACATTTACAGCAATGCCGGAGCCATCATAATACGTATTTAAATCACGCGCCAAGGCAGATTGGTCCTCGTAAAACGCTTGGCCAATACCGGGTACTTGTTTCGGGCCAATCCAACGGAAAGTCATATAGTCTTGTATTTCTTGGGGGGTTTTCTCCGTGTGGCTGCGTTGGTACATTTGCGAGATATTATAATGTTGATACAAATAGCTGGCATTGACTTCATTAGCCTTGGCCGGAAACGCCGGGGTGCGCAAAACAACTGAATTGTTCTTAGCGGCCGCACGTCTAATCTTGGTTTCTATACGGGGCACTGTATAACTTTTGCGTTTGGCCGCATTTTTAGCGGCTTGTGCCGCTGAGCGCCACTGTGCAAAGCTAGTGGTGCCATATACTGATAAAACTGCTAGCAACATCCATACAACACTTTTTTTCATGGTATCTCCTTTTCTTGCTGTTTCTATTTTATATTATTATGACTCAATTTGCGCAACTTTGCCAGAGCCTTTGGGCCCAATTTTACTTAGGTCTTTGGGCCTACCCACCTGTCCCCCAAATTTGATATGATAGAAACATGATTTTTACCGATAGCGCCATTGTCCTCTATCGTCAGCCCTTTCGGGAGGCGGACCGGATTGTCTCGCTCTACACGCGCGAGCACGGGCGCCTCAACGCGCGCCTGCCGGGCGTAGCGCGCACGACGGGTAAATTAAAAGCTTTTGGGGAAGTATTAACGCTGGCCGATTTACGTATTTACGTTAAACGCGGAGGCGTATTAGGTACCATCACCGGCGGGAAAATACAATCAGTGTTTCCCCACATCCGCGCGCAACTATCGCGTACTACGCTAGCCTTGCACTGCTGTGAGCTGATGATGCGCTTAACGCCGTTGCACCAAGTCAGCCACGAAAAATTTGAGTTGTTAGCGTCCGCCCTTACCGAGCTGGATGTAGGCGAGCCGACCCCCGCTTTTGCAGCCGCGTTTACCTTGCGGCTTATGAACTTGGCCGGGTTTGGGTTGGATCATCCCGTCTTGCAAATTTCCCCCCAATTTTGGCAACGCATGCATGAGGATCAATTTTCTGGCCTGGTGTTTGAAGATCCGCAAGACCTACTTTATTTGGCCAAGTGTAATAGCGTCGTGCGGCGGTTTTTAAACCACTATTTAACCTACCCGCTTAACACGCTTAAAACCGTTGGGCTGGAAGAACCCGTGGGAAGCGAGGCGATTTCCTCCCTCTCACCTACTATGTAGCACCCTCTACCTGGAGGCTCGCAGAGCCGGGTGAGGGGGTATCGTTTCGTTACCAATTTTCCCCTCATCTGTCCCTACGAGACATCTTCCCCCTCATGGGGAAACAGCTTATTATGTTGTTGGGTTCACACCCAACCTATATTAGCTTGTCCCCCACGCTGGATAAACCCACCGCAATTTTATAAAATAGAAATATGATTCAAAGCGTCATTTTTGATATGGACGGTACTTTATATAACACCGAAATCATTTATTTTGAGTGTTATCGTGCCGCCGCAGCTGAAATGGGCCTGGATTTTACCTTTGAGCTTTTTTCCCAAGGCGTAGGCATCAGCCGCGAGGAAGCCAACAAGTTTATCAAGCAACACTTCGGCCCCGATACCGACACCGATTTTTTGCAACGCCGCACCTATCAACTGGTAGATGATTATTTGCAACGCGGCGGAAACATCCCGTTTATGCCGGGTGCCAAAGAGGCTGTGGAACTATTTTATAAGCGCGGGCTCACCCTGGGGCTGGCCTCCTCCAACATCCGCAAATGGGTGGAGTTTTACTTAGATAAAACCGGCCTAGCCAATTATTTTACCGCCCTTACTACGTGCGAAGATGTAGAACTTCTTAAACCCAACCCGGAAGTATACTTGCGTAGTGCTGCCAAACTTGGGACCGACCCGGCCCATTGCCTCGTGTTTGAAGACTCCGTAGCCGGGGCCACCGCCGCCATCCGCGCAGGCATGCGCACCTGCATGATTCCCAATATTAAGCGCCCGGACGGCTATATCCGCCAGCACGCCTTTAAAATTTATGACTCTTTTTTGCAAGTTCCCGCGGAACTAGATGAACTGCTCAGCTAGGCCCTTTTTACCTACTGCCCTGTAGCTAGGCGCTGCGCTGCGTTACAAACAGGAGCTGGGAAGGCTACCCTAGGTTTAATTTTTCTTAACCCAGCGGGCCGCAAAAATACCGCGGCCATTGGATGCAAGAGGCTGGCGGTAGGGCTCTAATTCGTAACCTAAGTTCATCATGTGGGATGCAAATAAGTCCTCCGGGCAGCTAACCGCGGGCCTTTCTTTTTTCGTATTAATCTGCATAATCCTCGTCCTCCAATTCTACTTTAGCCGCCGCATAATATTCCGGCAAGTTGCGGCAAACCGCTTCATAGCCGCCGGTGAAACCCGCTTTTTGAAGGCGGCGGGCACACACCGCAATAGTTTGCAATGCTAGTGGGATATCTTGACTGCAAAAATTTAAAATATCCCGCAAACACCGGGCATTTCGCTTGAACCAAATTTGAAACTGCTGTGGGTTTTTGACCTCCGGTTCAAAACGCTCGGCTGCCTGCCCGGCAAATACCTGCAACAGCGTTTGCGAGGGGACATGATCCTCCTCTCCCCAGGAAGATTTACCTGTCCTCTGCGTGGCCGGCTGGCCCGCAGTAAGTATATTTTCTGCTGTTTCTGGTTTTGGTTTTAGCGGTGGTTCTGTTTCTGATTTTGTTTCTGTTTCTGGTTGTTGAGGTAAACGATCCTGTCCCGTGCACATCAATGATTGACCGACGGAGTTTTGAGGTTTCACCCAACGTTTCTTGCGCGCCTTTTTCATACGCTCGTGTTGGGATTGTAACGCCTCTTGTGCTTCTTCTTTCCAGTGGGTAAGCAACTCAAAAAACTGCTCCTCCGGGTGGGTTTGGGGCAGGTAGGCAGTATCGTTTGTAAAGGCCTGCTCACAAATGCCTAGCACAGCCTGGCCCAACTGGTCTGTGGTTAAATTGCGGCTCATAGCTAGTACGTCAGCCGGATATATTTTTAAGTATGGTATTTTCATAAATACTCCTTGCGTGTTAGTTGTTAATTAAAATGAAGTAGCGAACGGCTACGTGTACAATGTTAGCAAACATTGTAAGCTTTGTCAAGTATTTTTTAGCTTTTCATTCTCCAAAAGCCTCTTTTCACTTACGCGCGCGATATTTGGTATAATATATCTGCTATGAAATACGGAATGAACTTTCAAGATATTATTGCCGCACTCAACCACTATTGGACCAAGCAAGGTTGCATTTTGGTGCAACCTTACGACTTGGAAAAGGGCGCCGGCACCTACAACCCCGAAACCTTTTTCGGCTCCCTTACTAAAAAACCGGTTAACCGCGCCTACGTGGAACCTTGCCGCCGCCCGGCTGATGGCCGCTATGGCGAAAACCCCAACCGCTTGGGTAAATACTATCAGTATCAAGTCATCATGAAGCCCGCACCAACAAATATCCAAACCATTTATTTAAACTCGTTAAAAGCCATCGGCCTGGACCCGCAACAGCACGATGTACGCTGGATTGAGGACGATTGGCAATCCCCCACCCTGGGCGCTAGTGGTGTAGGCTGGGAAATTTGGCTAGACGGTATGGAAATTACACAGTTTACCTATTTTCAAAATATGGCCGGCTATGCGTTAAACCCTATTACGGCCGAAATTACGTATGGGCTAGAGCGTATTGCCATGTACTGCCAAAAGGTGGACAACGTCTTTGATTTGCGCTGGAACGATACCGTTACGTACCGCGACGTACACCTGGAGCAAGAAAAACAATTTTCGCACTATTATTTTGAAGAAACCAACCCGGAACGTTTACGCCGCTACATCCAAGAATGTGAAGAAGAGTGTTATGCGCTGTGCAAAAAAGGGCTGTATCTGCCGGCGTATGACAACACGATGAAACTATCGCAGTATTTCAATATGTTAGAGGCGCGTGGGGCGATTAGCGTGCAAGACCGCACCAACAACATTACTAAAATCCGCAATTTGGCCAAGGCTTGTGCCAAAGCCTATGTAGACAGTGTAGAGAAGGCAACCAAAGGAGAAGAAAAAACCGGTAACGCTGCACGTTAGCCCCTCCTCTGTCATGCTGAACTTGTTTCAGCATCTCCACCGTTTTTTACTATGCAAACAAGGAGGAGATCCTGAAATAAATTCAGGATGACAATATAGACTGAAAAAGGAAAAAATATGACACTTAAAAATGCACTTTTAGAAATTGGAACCGAACATTTACCGGCCCGCTTTATGCCGCCGGCCTTAAAACAACTTAAAACCTTAACCGAAACGATCCTGGCTGAAAAACGCCTGTCCTACCAGCAAGTAGAAGTGTTTGGCACGTACCGCCACCTGGTGGTGTGCGTGCATGGCCTGGCCGAGAAATCCGCCGATATTCAAAAAGAAGTCAAAGGTCCTCCGGCTAAACTATTAAAGGACGCTAACGGCAACTTTACCCCCCAATCGGCCGGGTTTGCACAGAAAAACGGAGTAAAACCCACGCAACTAGTCATCAAAGAAACCGACAAGGGCCCCTTTATTTACGCCGACGTGCATGTAAAAGGCGAACCAACGGCCCACCTGTTGTGCGAAGTTTTTACCCGCATAGTAACCGGCTTAGAGTTTGCCAAAAATATGGTGTGGGAAGAATCCGGCCTGCGCTACGGGCGGCCGATACGCTCCTTAATTGGGCTGTACGGCCAAAGGCTTATTAAATTTAGCGTAGCAGGGGTTACTTCCTCGCGCAACACATACCCGATGCTCTCCTATGGACGCAAACCCGTTAAAGTAGCAAAGGCCGACGCAGATTATTATGCTAATTTGCTCGCCAGCCAGTTCCCCCCCATTTTAGTCCGCCCGGAACAGCGGCGCGACGCGCTTATTAAAAGCGTGTCTGCCCAAGCTGCGGCGTGGGGCTATCAGGCCGATTTGGACGAAGCCCTCATCAACGAAACCGTCTGTTTTACCGAACATCCGGTGGCCGTCGGCGGGGATATGGACTTAAAGGCCCTGTCGTTACCCAAGTTGCTAATTACTACCGTGCTAAAAGAACAGCTTAAAATGTTCCCGGTAGTGGATAAACAGGGCAATCTGCAGCCGTACTTTATTGCCGTGCGGGATGGCGCCAGCACCAACCAAAACGAAGTGCGCGACGGATTTAAAAAAGTAATGTCGGCCCGTCTATCCGACGCGGTTTTCTTCTACGAAAACGACCAAAAAACCGGACTAGACGCTTTCCACGAAAAATTGCAAAATATCCAATTTTTGGAAGGGGTTGGCACGATGGCCGATAAAGCGGCGCGCGTGACGCAACTTGCTAGCGCCCTGTGTGATTTACTGGGCCAACACGCCCTTAAACCCACCGTGCAACATGCCGCTACGCACACCTACGACGACCTAGCTAGCCACGTAGTGTATGAATTTTCCGAACTACAGGGCTACATGGGCGGGCAATACGCGGCCTTAACCGCTAAAACCGCCGAAGAAAAGGCCGCCGCCAAAGCGATGGAAGAATGTTATTGGCCACTGACGTCCTCCTCCCCGTTGCCGTCCACCGTAGCGGGGAATATCGTTTCGCTGGCCGGTAAGTTAGACACGCTAGCTGGAAACTTTTTAATCGGTCAAATTCCTACCGGCAGCGAAGACCCCTTTGCCTTGCGCCGCCAAGCCTTTGCCGTGGTGCGCATCTTGCTGGAAAACAAGTGGAACGTGTCCGTGCGGCAAGCGTTGGCTCTTGTAAAAAAAGCCTACGGTGCATACGCAGCAAAATGGACAGACGAACTAACCGCCCAACTAACGGACTTTTTATTCCAGCGTGTGAGCGTAGTGCTGCAAGAACGCGGGCACAATCCCGCCGTCTTAAAAGCGATTTTCAACGGGGCCGAGTTACCCCTGGTGCAAGTAGAGGCCCTAGCAGCGGCCCTGGAACAAGTGCAAAACGCCCGTGAATTTGCCGCCGTGCGGGAAAGCGCCAAACGCGTGCACAATATATTAAGCAAAGCGGGCCACCCAACCGCCAGCGTAAATGAAACATGGTTGCAGGCTCCCGCTGAAAAAGCCTTGTATGCCACGGCAAACCAAGTGCCCCCGTGTACGGCTACCACACAAGCGCAATATGCTGCCGCGCTTAAAGCGTTGGAAGCCTTTAAAACGCCACTAGCGAACTTTTTTACAGACGTAATGGTCCATGTACCCGACGAAAAACTACGTCAAAACCGCTTAGCGTTACTGGCCCTGGTGCAAACAAAACTAAGCCAAGTAGCCGATATTTCGGCCCTGTAATATCATTACACATAGGCCTTTAGACCCAATCTGTAGTGGGACTAAAGACCCTTTTTGGGGGGCTTACAAATATTTATCCTATTATATAAGGAGATACTATGAATAAAAAGAAACTGCTGTTAGCTGTACTGTGCGCATTTGTTGCGCTTCCCACCTGCGCCCAATATATGGGCCCGCATCCTTTTTTAGCAACCAAGAAAAGTAGCCATGCCACCCCACAGGATAATTCCCTTAAGCGATCTGTAACAAAAACCGTGATAGATGTAATACTAGGGCACCGCTACGTAACTCTTGAAGTGTGCCAAAATGGCAAAAGCGGCCGCCAAGTAAAAAAGCAGGATTGGCAATCCCTGGTAAAAAGCGAAGAGCGCCACATTCATCGCAATGGGCCATTAGGAACATCCTTCTACGCTCTTACCACGCCGTCGTTTAAACAGCAACCCGTTACCGCGCAAGACCAAGAAGTATATCAACAACGCTTGATGCGTTTAGAATCGGCGCTTCGCGCAAATACTACGTTACAAAACTATACATTGGCGGTACCCAATCCCGCTGATTTAGTAACGTTAGGCAACCACTCCATTACGTGGACGTTTGAAAAGCTACTGTCTTGGCTTAGTAATCCCAGCAGTCCCAAACAAATGGAATGTGCCAAACAAGTACCAGGCGTGGTGGGGATTTCGTTTACCGAGTTAACTACCCGCCAAGTAGCCTTTAACTTGTGGATTGATGCCCGCACGAAAACCGTCTATCTGCTTAACAATGGCCAGTACTATGGGGAGAAATAATCCGCTACGCAAAAATTCTATTCAAAACGCCTACTTATATGGGCGTTTTTTATTGCTTAAACGCACCGCTTTACGTCGATAGCTTACGCTAAAAAATATTTTTAAAATTCCCCCTTGACAATTTTTTTAAAACCCTTATACTGTGAGTAAGGAAGTTAACCTGTAGTTGGTTAGGCGTTGTTGAAAAGGGGCGTTGCGCCCGCTGCACCTAATGCGCCGTGCAGGGAGAGTGGTTGTTTACATAGCTACTGGAACTGTGTGTGCGTGGCCGAAGAAAGGTCCGTTGGATTTCGGCGGGGTGTTGAGCCGTGGGGCCGGGTTGGTGGACGGCGTGGCGGCGTGCCGTGGGGGTTGATCCTGTGCTTCAACCTGCGCAGTAAGTACAACGACATAAGCCCTAACGTATTTCCCTACGGACGAGGAGAGATAATGAGAAGTAGCTGTACATGCAGTTGTAAGTGTAGTTGTAGTCGTTTAGTTGTGCGTTGGGATCAAGTAGTAAGTTGTAGATGGAATGTAACAAGACGTGTGAGTTAGGGCCCTCTGGTTTCGGTAAACTGGAGGGTTCTTTTTTAGGTACGTAACACTACTCTAATACACTGGGTGCAGGAAGCGTATTATCCAGTGACGGTTCTACCACAGCCGGTGCGGCCGGAGTGTCTTCTTCCGGCAAAGGGGATAACGCTTCTTCTTCGTAGGAATTATCGGGCAGCGGGTCCATGGTTTCTTCGGTAGCTACGGGTGCGGGCGTCTTCTTAGCAACGGGTGCCGGTGTCTCTGTTTCCTGCCCATAACGGCCGCTAGGGTTCCACCACGCGGGGGGTGTCCCTGCACAAGCGACCAACCAACTGGCTGCTAAAAACAAGCTGATTTTCTTCATATCTACATTATACGTTTCTTGCCGCGTCTGTGGCAAGGCGGGCGGCTCCACACGCCTGCTGATAAAGTTGCCCCGCGTGATAGCTACTACGCACCAACGGGCCGCTGGCTACCGCCTTAAATCCCAGGGACAACGCTTCTTGTTTCCAAGCTTCATATTCGGTCGGTTCGGGGTAGCGTTGCACGGGATAGTGCGCGGCCGACGGGGCCAAATATTGCCCGATCGTCAGTAAATCCACCCCCACCCCGCGCAAGTCTTTTAATAACTGCGTAATTTGGGCGGGTGTTTCTCCTAGACCTACCATAAAACCGGTTTTAGTAAGCACATGCGGGGCACGCTTTTTGGCGTTTTCTAGTACGCCAAGCGTACGTTTGTAGTCCGCCCCAATACGCACGTGGCTGTATAGGTCTTGCACGGTTTCTACATTGTGGGCTAGCACATCCGGGTGCGCGTCCAACATAGTTTGCAGGGCGGTTTGGTTGCCTTGTAAATCGGAAATAAGCGGCTCGGTCTTGGTAGTGGGCGTAAGGGTGTGGATGGCTTGCAGCACGCGGGCAAAGTGCGTTGCTCCCCCGTCAGGCAAGTCGTCCCTCGTAGGCATGGTCAGCACCGCGTAGCGGATGTTCCATTCTTTAACGGCCTGGGCCACGTGTTGCGGTTCAGCCGGATCGGGCGGCAAGGGCCACCGGCGCCCTACTGCGCAAAACCGGCACCCGCGGGTACAACGGTCCCCCAGCACCATAAAAGTAGCATCCCCACAATTAAAACACTCCCCGCGGTTGGGGCATTTTGCGGCGTGGCACACGGTGTGCAACTGGTGTGCGTCAATAGAATTTTCTGCCCGCAATGCCTGGGTAGAGCGTAGGGCAGCTTTGTTTTTGCCAACTAATTGTTTGAGCCAATCCGGCACGGGTAATTGCGTCATATTTATATTATACCAAGTTGTGCAAAAAGGTATAATATAGTTAGGGTTATGAAGAAATTACTGGGGATGATTCTATTACTGGGCTGCCCGCTACTAACGCACGCAGCCGCCTACACCGTTCAGGAACGCTTGCAAGAAGCGGCTGATTTGTATTTTTCTTACAAACAGGCTGACGCGTTAGCGCGCTATGTGCAGCTTTCCAAAGATACCGGCGAACGGACGGCTTTTTTAAACGCTATTTTTATTGCCATGGAGCAAAACAAACCCAAAGAAGCCGTGGATATTGCCCTAGAGGCCTACCGCCTTTATCCGCAAGATAACGCGATTATTGAAATGGCTGCCGAAGCCTTGCTAGCCGACGGCCAATACGCGGCTGCCGAGCGGCTATTATCGCTGCAAATGGAAGATGATAAAACAGCCGGGTTCTTTCACATTAACCTGGCCCGAGCGCAGCTAGGTTTAGGTGAAAAAAAACTGGCCATCTACAATTTAAAGCAGGCTGTCAAGGCAGGTTCCCACCCTAGTTTAGCGAATTTTTTATTAGGCCAAGTGTACGAAAAAGATAAGAGTTATAAAAAAGCCGCCGACGCTTACCAAAAAGCCGTAGATTACGACCACCAATTTTTAGAAGCACGCCTGCACCTGGCCCGCATGTTGGAACAAAGCAAACAGTATGACAAAGCCTACCGGCAATACAAAATGATTTACGCGGCCGATAAAAAAAATACCCGCGCCGAACAAGCACTGGCCCGTTTAAAACCCCTGGCTAAAAAGGCCACACAAGAAGAAAAAGAAAACGTTCCCCTGGAACATACCGCGGTACAGCCTTTTGTTCTTCCCCCCGGCGTCAATACCCCGCGCGAGATTAAAATCGGCCTGGGGGTCTCCCAAAACGGCAAACAGTACCCGCGCCACAGCGTTACGTTTAGCCCCTCTACCAGTTTTATTGTACAAAACGCCCAAGGCAAGCAACTGGCTGCCGGCAAAGCAGGCGAAGTGTGGTCCGTCGTGCTTAGCAACCACAAGCCTTTTCTTAAATCCCCCACGGGCAAGCAAACGGCATTTACTAAATCCATTACCGTTATTCCCCAGGTGGAAACCCCCACTCAAGCGCCCACTATCATTGTAAAAAACCTTCTTAGCGGTGCCGGTATGAGCTGGGCCAGCATGGGCGATAAAGAATACCGCGGTAAATTACAAGTATTACACAATGCTACGGCTAACACGTTAGTTCCCATTAACATAGTACTGTTAGACGAATATGTACAAGGAATTATGGCAGCGGAAATGCCGTCCGGATTTCCCACCCAAGCCTTGCGCGCACAAGCGGTATTAGCCCGCACCTACGCCCTACGCCATTTGGGTAAACACAAAAGCCAAGGCTACGATTTATGTGATGCCCAAAACTGCCAAGTCTACGGTGGCATTGCCGCCGAAACGGACGCCGGCAACGCGGCTGTAGAAGCTACTCTGGGCGAGATATTAGTGTATAAGGATAAACCCATTGAAAGCGTGTTTTCTGCTAACTGTGGCGGTGCTACCCAAAGTGCCAAAGACGCCGGCTGGAATGAAACACCCTATTTAGATACGGTATCGGATTATCAGGAATTTGACTTTACCAATCTGCAACCGTATCACTTTAAAGAACTCTTACAATATCCATCGGCAGCCTATAGCAAGTACGACAAAAACGTCAGCCTGGCGGCGTTTCGCTGGGCACGGGTCGTCAGCGAAGCAGAATTGCGCGCTGTCATCAAAAACCAAAAGAAAGACATTGGCCCTATCACGGCCTTAATCCCTTTGCAGCGTAGCCGCGCCGGATATGTAACGAAATTACTCGTTAAAGGAACCAAAGGCAGCGTTACGCTGGATAAAGAAAACGTCATCCGCAACAACCTAAGCCTAGGGATGCTACGCAGCAGTTATTTTATCGTACAACCCAATTACGAAAATCACCAGTTAAAATATTTCGTTTTCTACGGCGGTGGCTGGGGGCATGGCGTAGGATTCTGCCAAACCGGTGCCGCCGGCCGCGCTGATGCCGGGCAAGGCTACCAAACCATTTTAAAACATTACTTTCCGCTAGCCGAACTAAAAGCGCAGTAGGTGCGCCACGCGCCCGAAGGGCGGAGGGTTCCGACCGACTGAGTAACAACGAAATACGTCAAATTTAGAAGACAAAAATTGTGGTATTAAACGAAATTTTGTATAATATGTCAAGGGATTTTTTGCTATGTATAGGGAAGAAATTTTATTACAACGTTTGCAAACGCTTCAAACTTCTCTATCACAAGCGTGTGCGCGTAGCGGACGTGACCCGCGGAAAATTACGCTACTAGCTGTTACCAAATATGCGCAAGATGAAGATGTGCTTACGCTACTGCAAAAAGGGGTATTAACTGACATAGGCGAATCCCGCGTGCAGCAAGCATGGGCCCGGTGGAAAGAAAACCCGGCGTTTGCCAAGTTTACCCACCTTAAAAAGCATTTTATTGGGCACTTGCAAACCAATAAGGCAGCTAAAGCCGCACAGTTATTTGATTATATCGATTCACTAGATGCGTTTGAAACGGCCACCGCGTTAGCCAAGCATGTGCCGGCTGGTAAGGTGTTACGGGTATTAGTACAAGTAAAATTGACCCAAAAAGAAACGCAATCCGGCCTGCCACTGGCGCAAGCGCAGCAACTAGCCCAAAAGCTCCGTGGGACCTTTGAAAATATAGCTGTTTGCGGATATATGGCCGTAGCCCCGCAAGGCGCCCCGACAGAAACATTACGGGCTTTATTTTGCCCGCTAAAAAGGGCGTTTGACGAAGATTTTAAGCATTGCCCCGAGGCGCAATTATCCCTTGGGATGAGTGAAGATTTTATAGTGGCCGTGGAAGAAGGCTCCACCTTGCCGCGTATTGGCAGTTTGCTGTTTAGCTAGATTTGGAGGAGATATGATTATTAAAGTACGTTTAATACCGGGGGCGGACCGCAACGAAGTCATCAGCCGTATTGGCAGTGTACTGCGGTTAAAAATTACAACCAAAAAAGTAGATGATGACCCGGCAAACGATATGATGAAAGTTTTCTTGGCTGATTTTTTTGATGTGCCCGAATCAAGCATTACCCTAGTAAAAGGCGCCAAAGGGAAAGAAAAAACCGTTGAAGTACGCGACAAAAGCGAAGAAGAATTGCGCCAAATCATGGATTCCATTCCGTAATTTCTCCTTACGGATGCATGCAACCCCCAGCCGCCGCTGGGGGCTTTTTTGTGGGAAATAAAACACAGAACGGGGCTGGGCCCTTTGGGCCTAAAAGGCCTAGGCCCTTTGGATACGCAATGCTGGGCCTTAATGACCTTGAATTTTGCTCTTTTCTCTTTATACTATTTACAAGAGGACGTAGAAGGAGAAATCATATGAATACTTGGATCTGCCGTCTGTTAACTTTTGTATTTTTTGTCAATTGTTTCCCCGTGCAAACGTGGGCGGAATCTGCCCGTACTGCTAAACGCAGACGCGCCGTAGAGGCCCAAGTGGCCCGCCAGGTACAAAATGATACATTCACCCAATGGCAGCAAGAGGTGGAAGAATTAGAAGGCGTCCTCCAACAAGATGATTTAACCGCGGATGAACGCCAGTTTGCCCAGTTGCAGTTAGACAGCGCCAAGCTACACGTCCAACATATCCAAGCCTTTGATAACGAGCAATATACGGACCTTAGTGACATCAATCGGTTTTATGAGTCTCAACTCAAAGTAATGGCTGTTGAGGAAGAAGATTTAGAGAAAAAAATGGCATTGCGTAGTTTTTATCAAACGGCCCAATCGGACCATATGATTGCGGCTGCTGTTTACGCGTTACACAAGCACGCAGCCGACAGCGCCTCCAGATACCAGCAAGCCAAACAACAAAGCGACCAAGACACCGCTGCCTTTAATCACAAATATCACCAGGACCAAGAATTGGCCCGTCAACGAGAATTTTTAAAACAAGCCAGCCGGGATTACTTAACGCAGCAACCCAGCTCCTTACGGGTAGCGCAAGCACAAGCGCAACCGTTGGACCGGGCTGATACCTCTAACCAAAGCTGGATTTTAAAAGCCTGGGCCGATGGAACCATCAGCCCCGAAGAACTGGTAGAATATGTTGACCCAATAGGCAACCCTGATGCCACCACGCAAGATATCGCAGCGGCAGCGGAACTGTTGTTTTACATCTTTTACGGCTTTAATGCCCCGGACGGACCGACTGACTCAGAATCCGTAGCCAATGCTATTTGGATGGCTAAACGCCTGCACTACCGGACCCAACACCAGTTATATGTGTTGGAACAAAAAGCCAAAGAAAACAATTCTCTGTCTTATGTGCAGGCCCGCGGCAACTTGATGCGTTTATCGCTTCAAGTCAAAAACCTGTTAGCCAAACACCAAAAGCCCGCTGACCAGGCCACCTTGCAAGCCTTGGACCAACAACTGCCGGAATTTGCCCCCCTTAAAAAGGAACTAACAGCTTACCAACAGGGTGTATGGTCTTATTCTTCTGTGGCGAAGGCTATCGCCCAGGATGTGCTGCAAGCGTTAAAAGAAAACCCCAAAGCAGATTCCCGTGAGGCCACGCTTTTGTTGCAAAATTTAGCCTATGCAACCAACTATTTGATTACCACGGGAAACACAGGATACGTGGCAGATTTTATCGTCCAAATTAATGAAGATGACGAAACCTTCCACGGCGCCAACGAACGATACGTCAGCGCGATTTTTGGCAGCATTTTGGAGGCTATGACGACGTACAACACCTCTGTACGTAACCAACAGACGGTAAAGGAATTACTTGTCTGTGCAGGGGCGCCGGCTTGCTATTACGGGGATACCAAACAAACCAACGCCGTTAACGTGCGGGTGCAAGCCTTGCTCGTAGGCAGCATGCTGCGCCACGTAGCCAAAACCAATCAAATCCCGGCCGAAACACCCATTGACAAACCGGAAGAAGTAGCCGCCACCTTGGATAAAGGCATCTTTGATGATCCGTCTTTCCGCCAAAAGATGGCCAACTATACGGTAGATATTTACGGACCTACAACCGAGAAGGATGAGCGCGATAATATTAAAGAACGCTACGGTTTGGAATTAGATGAATTGCAAGATTTACAGAATTATTTAGCCCGCATTTTTGGATTGTACTTGCCGGTCATGGAACCCAAAAACACCACTGTGGTAATTAAGGAAGGGCCATATAAAGGTTGTTGGACCCGCGAAGTGGATATCAGTCACCTTGTGCCACTGAATAATTTGCAAATATCGGCCGACTTTGTGGAACCTGGCGAAAGCGAAAAGGGTTATAAATGCAATGAATTAGCCAAAAACAAGGTGTATGGCGGCATGGACAACATAGTGGTGAGGAACAGCTCTAACCATTTAGTAGGGATGACCCGCTTCAACCCCTTTAACAACAAACAGAAATATAAAGATATGGCATATGTCGTGGTTGAAGAATTAGCGACCTGGGCCGCGTGGGGCGTTGGATTTAAAGCACTTAAATATACGTGGAGAGGCATCCGCGCCACGGTGTTAGCTATCCGCGCGGCCACCAAGGCTTCTGCCGGCTTTAAAGTAGCCCGCTTTAATAGCAAATTCTCGCAAGTGTGGAAATTAAGTACCCGCGGTTGGCAAACCGAAATGGGCTTAGTCAATGTAACCAAGAAAGGAGATAAAATTTTTGTAGAAATGCACCGCCCGGGCTTTCAAGGCCGCATGATGGAATTTAGTAAAGAAGCATTGGGCGGCCATTCCCTTAAATCGCTCAAGGGGCGCATCTTACTGCGCCGTGCTATCCAGCGGGACATTATAGAGGGCGGTGCCTCCAAAACGTTTGGAAAAACGCTTACTAAGGCAGAACAGCGCATCGTAGCCAGTGAAAGACCTTATGTGGAGGCTGCCAAACAAGATCTGCAATCTTTACCGCAGGATATGCAGCAGGCTATCGCGCAAGGCAAGCCCGCCGTCTATCGCCCGAAAAATGCGGAAGATTTGTTATGGGACTTACAGAAAGGCACGCAAGAAACCGTATCCATTCACCCAATTACCGGTAACATTACAGGGGATCTCTCCGGAACCTACCAAGGTACTATTATTGCCCCATACGTACAAAATCCGGTTGCCTATAATATTGCACAAGGGCTATCCACGGTTCCTTCCCTTCGGGTAACGGGTAGTGTCCTATATAGCAAATTTCCTAGTCTGCAAGAAATGAATGGGTTGACCAAGTTCGTGCTAACTATGACCGCCCTGGATAAGCCCGCTTACTACGGGTATGTAAAACCGTATATGGAAGAACTGGCTAAACGCCAAGAGGCCCAGCTGTCCCAAGCTACCGGATATACGCCGTCTAAAGAGGAAGCGCAAACCCCTAAAACATTACTAGAGCTAGTGCAAGGCCTGTCTACAAAAACAGAGAACCCCACCGGGGCTGCCATGCAGGCTGCCTACTTTGGGGCCAACCAACTGCTTAATTACGTGCTACCAAACCCGCTTCAATCGTTCCGCCAATGGTTATTTAAAAAAATCACGGACATTGCTGGCACGATTGACGCTCCGTTTGCCAAAGCCCTTGGGGCCGAAGGGGCCAAATTTCTGCCTTTACCGGGGTCAGTGCTCACCTTATACCCCATGTTAGCTAGCGACCCTACCTCCGACAAGCCAAGCGAGGCCGACCGCGCACAATATGAAGTAAGCGCCCAACAACAAGCGTTGGAAGCGTCCATGGAGCAACACACTGTGTCCATCTTCCAACAACAAATGGACCAAGCAACCGAAGATCTAGAAAAGGGGCTACCCATGTTCCTGCAACAAAACGAGCCCTTCTTAGCGGCTTTGCCCCAAGCCCGTAAAGAAATAAAACGTGCCTATAAAACGTACGAACAAGCCATTAAAGCGGCCCGTAAGTTAGCCAAAAAAGACCTGGACCAAGCCGGAAAAGATTTTGACGATGCCTCCCGTAAATTTACCTATACGCAAGCTGAGGTGATGCAACGGGTCATCCAAGCGCATGTGGCACAAGAAAAAGACCAACTGCCGGAAATAATGGCTTCCTACCGTACCAGTTATACGGCCCTGTTCTCGCCGCAACGGCAGCAGCAATATGAACAATTGTACAACCAATATTACAAGCAATATCAGACGTACTTAACTACCTTCTTTACGGCGCCTAAAACCGCCCTAGAAAAAGCTGCCTCTGCGGCAGCATTGCAAGAGGAAGCCCAAAACAACCTCCAACAGTTGGATAAGACCTTCATGGCTAAGCTTAATCACCTGAACCAAGAGTTGGATACCTTGGTAGAGACTGCAACAACAATTCTTCAAGAATCGCAGGATGATTACAAGAAGATGTATCCGTATTTCTTCTATCTATCTTCTACAGAAAATGAAACGCCCACACACAGCGTGTTTAAAGAAGCACAAACTCAGATAGACAACGTGTTTGAGGAATTTGATGACGGGATTAAACGAGCACTGGAAAACGCGCCCGATACGGATACTTTGCTAGATACGTATGAACAATTAAAAGCCATACGCAACCAGCAGTTTGAGCAAAGAAAAGAATATTGGATTAACGTGAACCCGGCGGCTTATCAATACATCTTTGGACGCACGATTAGCGTGGTGGAAGAAGAAATTAAAAAGGCCGAAGCAGCTAGACCATTCCATACCCCTAGACCGTTCTCATTGAATGAGTGGGGATGGATGCCAAAAGACATGAGGTAATCTTTTCAATAGCTACGCCCCCGGCTCGTGCCGGGGGTGTTTTGTGTATAACCAATTTAGTAGGGTAGCACAATGGGCAGTTTCCCCCGGGCAGGGGCCGTGCCTAGCAAAATGCGGGCTGCCACTTCCATCGCCGCTTGCGTAGGGCCATACACCGCTAGCACGGTAGGGACCGCCTTATAATGAGGCAATTCATACGGGTTTAATAATGAAATTTGTACAAACGGTTTGTGGGCCCGTTGGGCTTCTTGCAACAGTTCATTAATTAAAGCATATTGCCCGGCATCCAGCTTATTTTTGTGCGAGCTTCCCACCACAATTGCTTCCGCTTGCTGCGCGCAAGCTAACGCGCGGGAGCGGTCTTTCTTGCGCGGGGACGTTGGCGCAAACACCGAACGAACCTCTTTACCGTGCTGTTGCAATACGTCATTAAACGAGTTTAATTGCGTGCTAAAAATAGGGTCTGCAAAAAACACAGTACACACATGCGAGATTTGTGAGTTTAAAGGAACTAGCTGCGCAACGTCGCGCACCAGCGTAACCCCCGCTTCTGCCACACGGAGAGACGTCTTCCTAAAATCAGGAGCGGCAGTCTGCGGCGGAAGCGACAAGCGGGCTTTTAAATCCAATATTTTTTGTACGCTTTGTTCCAATTGGGTACGGCTTAATAATGGGGAAGAAAGCTGTAAATTTTCTTCTACGTAATCGGCTGCCAGGCGCGGGTAACGAACCGAATTCTTAATATCCGTCGTAGCTCCAGTCAGTAGCAGTACGTCATTACCGGCGGCGTAACTGTCTAACACAATGTCTCGCACGCTTTTGTCCCCCACGCCGCGCATATCCAGCCCGTCGGTAAAAACGAGTCCTGTAAAACCTAATTTATCACGCAAAATTGTTTGAATAATATAGGGTGAAAAAATAGCCGAATGGGCCTTGTCCCACGCGGGATACACGACGTGACTTGTCATAAAACCCGACGAAATCCCCACACTGGGTACAAAAGCAGCTACGTGATTTTGCTCTAATTGTGCCGCAGGCAAACGGGTAATCGGTTGCGCCAGGTGGGAATCGGTTTGCGTATCCCCATGGCCCGGGAAATGTTTATTTACAGCGGCAACGCCGTGTTGTTCTAGCGCACGGGCCGCTACGGCTGCCAGTTTGCCCACTATGCTGGCCTGATCCCCAAATGAACGGGTTTGAATAATGGGGTTTTGCGGGTTTGAGTTTACATCCGTTACCGGGCCTAACGACACATGGACGCCTACTTCGCGCAGTTGGGCTGCCTGGGCGGCATACATATCCGCTACCAGTTGTTCATCCTGGGTGGCGGCCAACAACATATTAGACGGCATTTGCGGTAAGCCTAAATACATCGGCGAAGTGACCGTTCCCCCCTCGTAATCAACAGCCAGTAAAAGCGGAATTTGGTGCGGGCTTTGCCGGGCCCATGTTTGTAAGTCGGTAATGGTTTTACGCAGCAGCTTGCGTTGTTTTTCGGTAAATTTGGCTTGATTTTTGAGCGTAACGCGTGGGTGCGTAATATGTCCGGCATAGGTCTTAATAAAAAATCCGGTTACTTCCCCTTGTTGTACTGCTTTTTTGAAAGCCTTGTGTTTGCCGATCACCACCCGCGGCATAATGGTTTGACCTACTAACTGGCGCGTGGAAAGTTCCTGCGCCGTAGGCAAGGCAAATAAAGGCCCGGTCATACTTAGTAACAATAGGCTCATCCAAAGAGGTTTCATACCACTATTATACACAAAAAACCGCGGGTTAATTACGCCCGCGGTTGTTGTGTTTGCAGAAACGATGCATTTACTTATATTTGGCTTCTTTTTTGAGGAAATCAAACACCTTACGTTCGGTCAGTGTAGCGATGATTTGCTCTTTGCGTTCATTAAAAAACGTCTTAATTTGCTTGTCATCGGCTTGTTTGTTGGCGTCGTTTAAGCTCTTATCTAGCTCGGCTTGCCAATCCGCTTCGGTGGCTTCCAGGTTTTCTTTCTTGGCAATAGCGTGAATGATATAACCAATGCGCAAGTCTTTCTCTACGCTGGGGCGGATGCGTTCTTCAAACATTTTGTGTTGCTCGGCCGTTAATTTGTGCGGATCTAACTGCGTCATATTATGCACAAAGTTATGAAGAGAAGACTCCGTATATTCTTCCACTAAGCTTTTGGGAAGTTCAAAATTATTTGCTTTTACTAACGCATCTTCCAACTGTTTTACTTCTTCCCGTTCGGCTGCGCGTTTGGCTTCGGCGTCCAGGTTTTCTTTGACTTTGGTTTTAAGTTGTTCCAACGTTTCAAAACCCATGTCTTTTGCAAAATTATCGTCCAGCGCCGGCACTTTTTTGTATTTAATATCGTCTACGGTCACGTGGAAGGAAAGCGTATCGTTATTTTCTTTGGTTTCGTAATCTTTTACGTCGCCTTTTTTAAGACCTTTAATGGCATCCGCCAAGCCGGGCATGGTTTGCGGGGCAGACATATCAATCAGTTCGCTCTCGGCGGTTAATTTATAATCATCCGCACCGTTGCGTTTGCCCGTATAATGCACGACCGCGTAGCATTTATCGTCAATGACGGCACCGTCTGCCGCATTTTCCAAGCGGGCGTTGGCATCTAACACGCGGTCTAAATTCTCTTGCACGTCTTTATCGGTAGCGGTGGTTTCCTTCTTGGTAATTTCAATGCCTTTGTAACCGGTTACGTCAAATTCCGGGGCTACATCTACCGCAATTTCAAAGGTAAAGGCTTTGCCGTCGTTAAAAGCGTTAAAATCGGCCTTGGTTAAGGTGGGCACGGCTACAGCGTCTAATTTAGCGTCCGTCAAAGCGGCGTTAATAGCGGCTTTTA
>JAZUNI010000043.1:0-21513 GCA_045604045.1 Elusimicrobiaceae bacterium
CACATAGCTTCCGCTTGTTCATCACTCGCTTCGCACCACGTCGTGTCCGGGAAGTTTGTGCTGTGCTTTTGATACACCACATACCGCGCATTGGGAATACTTGCATTGGCTGTGCGCACAAAACTCAAGTCTGCCTCATTACTATACATGAGAACACTGGTTCCGTCCGGGTAATTTCCTTGGCCTTGCACGGTCAATTCTTGCGGATTGTCTGCGTAATTGCCGTGTTCTAAATAATACACTTCGTTACTTTCGGCCAGTGCTTTGGCTAGCGGCATTAGTGCACTAAACCGACTTTTCATTACTGCTTTTTGATACATAGGCAGTGCTACAGCCGCCAGCACCCCTATTATCAGTACAACTACCAACACTTCTATCAGGGTAAAACCCTTTGTGTTTCGTTTCATTCTGATTTTCTCCTTATTAAAATAAGAGTCTAGGACCCCTTTTAAAAGGCCCAAATCTCTTTTATATCGCATGATAGAGGCAGAGATACGTCCCCCCTTATCCGGCACTGGAAACTGTATCAAAAAAAAAAAACAAGTCAAGTAACGGGCGTTTTAAACGACTCTTCAAACAAGAAACGACAAACTTTATATAATGTATATATGAAACCGGAAAAATTTCCCTCCAATCCCTGGGCGCTAGTCCCACTGGGTGTTTTTTTACTGGCTTATGTGGCGGTATCCTTGGCTGCAGGCGACTTTTACAAAATGCCTATCACTGTGGCGTTTGTGTTAGCATCGGTAGTGGCCGTTGCCATGAGCCGCGGGGGTAGTTTGCACCGGCGTATTGAGCTATTTTGCAAAGGGCCTGCCAACCCCAACATTATGCTGATGATTTTAATTTTTATTTTAGCGGGGGCCTTTGCACAAACCGCTAAAGCCATGGGCGCCGTGGATGCAACCGTTCATTTAACGCTATCTATTTTACCGGGAAACATTTTGGCCGCGGGCGTGTTTTTAGCAGCGTGTTTGATTTCGGTTTCCGTGGGGACTTCCGTTGGTACCATTGTAGCTTTGACCCCGGTGGCCGCCGGGCTGAGCGCGCAAACCGGCCTTTCAATTGGACTAATGGCAGCGGTAGTAGTAAGTGGGGCCATGTTTGGCGATAACCTGTCGTTTATTTCAGACACTACGATTGTAGCCACCCGCACGCAAGGTTGTAAAATGGAAGATAAATTTAAAACCAACTTTGCTATTGTCTTTCCGTTTGCTGTACTAACGATGATTTTATATGTATTTTTAGGAAGTGGCTCCCACAGTACGTTTGTATTGGGAAAAGTAGCCTGGGTAAAAGTATTACCTTATGCGGCCGTACTGGCAGCCGCGATTGCCGGTGTAAACGTAATGTTGGTATTACTGGGCGGCACGTTGTTGTGCGGCGTGATTGGGCTGTGTACCGGTAGCTTTACCGTGTGGGGCTGGACAAACGCCATGGGGGCCGGCATTACGGGAATGGCGGAACTAATTATTGTGACGTTGCTGGCGGGAGGAATCTTAGAAATGATCCGCTACAACGGCGGCCTAGCCTTTATCATTCAAAAAATGACAAGGCATATTACCACCAAACGCGGGGCTGAGTTAAGCATTGCCGGGATTGTCAGCTTTGCCAATTTATGTACTGCCAATAACACCATTGCGCTGATTATGGCGGGGCCGATTGCTAAAGAAATTGCGGCTAAATTTAAGGTAGCCCCCAACCGTGCGGCTAGTCTACTGGACATTTTTTCCTGCGTAGTGCAAGGCATTATTCCCTATGGGGCGCAACTACTTATGGCCGCCAATTTGGCAGGCATTTCCCCCTTGGCAATTATGAAATATTTGTACTACCCCTATTTGCTAGCCGTAGGGGCGCTACTAGCTATTGCCCTACGCTACCCGCGTAAACACGCCGAAGGAATAAATTAAAAGAAAATAAAACCTCACCACATAGCACCTTCAATTTTGATACAATAAGGGTAGATTTCCGCGCTCATAGTTCAATGGATAGAGCGTCAGCCTCCGAAGCTGGAAATGTGGGTTCGACTCCCGCTGAGCGCAAATTTTTTTACTAAACACTGTAAGCAAAAAGGCCCCCAAGGGGGGCCTTTGTTCACACAGGTTTTCCTATAAATATAGGATTCTAAATCCTATACCCACGCTCCAATCTTTAGAGTGTGCATTTCCGGCCGCGTGGGTACTAAAGTTGGCATACATCGCTGTACCGTCGTTAATTAACGTACCCACTTCTACTTCAGGTACTAACTCCATCTTGCCGGAGTTTTCAAAATCGTGGTAATAATATAAGTTGCCTTGAATCCACCATTTATCCTGCGACAAATAGGATAAATTATAGCGAAAACGGCCCATGCTAATATCGTCGCGGGCGTGATCGCCAAATAAAGACAACATATGTTTATAACCTACCGCCGTAAAAATTCCACTATCCCACGAATAGAGCGCAAACACGGCCGGCCCAATTTGCACTTGCCCCGTGCCCAGGCGTTTATCGGTGGCCGTAGGGGCTACTAATTCCATGTGGGCCCCGTATCCAAACCCACCTTGAATACTTTCCGGGCGCATCCAGTTTACCGCTAAGGTAATATCCCCTAGTCCACTTTCGGATTTTTCCGGCGATTCAAACCGGGTAAGCGGCACTTCAATGCCCCAGTTCCAGTTGGGGTCAATTACTTTGTACATTTTGGCAGTAACCCCGCTGGAGGAAACATTGCCACTGTCATCAATGGCAGTAAACGTGGGGTTAATTTCCAAGCTGGTAATGTTTTCTGTCGGTTCTACCCCGTATTGGTACTTACGTTGTAACTGAGCGTTTGCCGGGAGCAAAACGCCGATTAATACTGCTAGTAACATCCATTTTCTCATAGGCACTCCTTGTTTGTTGAATTTACTGCTTCGACCTGTTCTAAATTTTATAATACTACTTTTTCATAAGCTTGCTGCTGGGATTTGTTACGCTGTTGATGTGGCGTTACTACTACCAATAACCGCCCGCCGGAACATTGCGTGGAAGCATACAGTTCTTTTCCTTGGACAGCTACCTCTGTATCCACGGGGCAATTGGGTAGTAAATCTTTCCTGCCAAAACTTACCAGGCCGCCCATCACGTACACAAAAGCCTGATATCCATTGGGCACGGGCCAGCTAAAATCTCCGCCGGGATTTAATACCACGTCTAATAGAGTTATAACTGTATCGGGCATGATGGGGTGGCTGGCATTTTCAAATTGTCCCGCCAGTACACGCACCGTACGGCTTTTGTTCTGTACCAAGGGAACTTGGTCACTGGTATATTCTCTAGCGATGCCAGGTTGCCCCTTGCTATGTACTGTAATATAGTATATAGGGATAATTTCCGGCACGTCTTTGCGCAAGCTCCCGCCCACCATTTCGGCCTGCTTACGAGACAAAGGGCTGTCCTCTGGCGCATTGGGCGGCTCCTTTTCCCCATTAACTAAATACATAAAAGTAGGCTTATGACCTTCTGCCCGCCACGCGTGCTGCGGCGTGAAATTAGCCGCACAATAATACACGTTTATCTGCTCAAGCAACGCATCTGGCCCGGCAGGCACCGCAAGCGTACGCTTGGCCTTATACCCTGCCGCTGCTGTTTGCTCCCACCATGAAGATAACCGTTTTGTCATACGAGCCTCCTACTTGTGTTTCTATATTACAAGAAGAGGCTTCATTTTTCCAGTGCAGAAATTAATTAGAACGATTTGCTACAATATACTGGTTATGATTTGCTTGACTACTACGCCCGTAAAAACCTTCGTCGCAAAGTCTAAAATTCCCGGAGTGGACTACGTCATTAACCCCTACGTGGGTTGCCCTCACAGCTGCCTTTACTGTTATGCGGAATATATGCGTAAATTTTCCGGCCATAGCGAACCATGGGGCGAATTTTTAGACGTAAAAATGTGCAATACCCCTTTACGCCCCACGCAATTATTTCATCAAACGGTGATGCTTAGCTCGGTGACTGATCCGTATAACCCGTTTGAAAAAAAATATAAGCTCACCCGCCAGCTGCTCACCCAACTAATAGCGTGCCAAGCGTATGTATCTATTTTAACCAAATCGGCCCTAGTCACTAGAGACATTGATTTACTGAAAAACTTGCCGCAATGTGAGGTAGCCCTTTCCTTTTCAACCGTCGACGAAAAAACACGCCAGCAGATAGAGCCGAGGACCAGTACGGTGACCGAAAAAATTGACGCATTAAAAACGTTGCATCAGGCAGGCATCTCTACCGCTGTGATGGCGGCCCCTTTGTTACCGGGAATTAGCGATTGGAAAGCAATTGTAGAGGCTACAGCACCGTACGTTACGCACTTTCGGTTTGACCGCTTAAATATGCGCGCCACGTTTCGGCATAAACTCATGGATTTTATAGATGTTTACTATCCGCACTTACTTACGTTATATCATGAAATTTATTTACGCGAAAAGGACGCGTATTGGGAACAACTACATAGAGAAATTGAAAATTACGCAAAGGCTCAACATCTATCGGTAGAAATATTTTTTGGGCAAGGGCCCACGGTTTCATTGACACCGGTTACGACGGATGAAGACGTCAATTTCCCCTCCACCGACCTCAACCAACCCCAACTGTTTTAACGGCGTACCATTTCTACCGGGTCATCAAACCCTAATTTCCAGGATGCTACAAAACCTACTAAAACGGCTGTAGTAAATCCGGCCAAATAGCCTAGTAAGCTAGCCATATTGGAAAGGGCCAAACACAATACCAAACCGGACACGCCAAATGGGATTGCCGACGTAACGTGTAACACAGCTACTACCGCCCCGCCGGCAGCTCCCCCAATACAAGCGGCAATAAAAGGTTTGAACAAGGGAAGCGTTACCCCATAAATGAGGGGTTCGCCAATACCTAAAAGTCCAATCGGCAGGGCATTTTTTATAATGCGTTTAAGACGCAAATTTTTGGTTTTGACCAGTACTGCCACGCTGGCACCCACTTGCCCAGCCCCCGCCATACACAAAATGGGGAATAAAGGGTTCACCCCAAACGTATCCATGAGTTGCTGATGAATAGGAATTAAACTTTGATGAATCCCCAACATAACCAGTGGCAAAAAGGTGCCACCCATAAACGCCCCGGCCACAAAGCCACCTTTATGCAACAACACGGTGGCTAACCACCCTAACGCCTCGGACACATACCCCGCGACGGGCTGAATGGCTAATAAGGCTGTAGTTCCCACCACTAGTAATGTTAAAAAGGGAACTAGAAAAAGCTCCTTTGTTCCCCCAATACGGACCCGAATCCATTTTTCTACCATACTGCCGGCCCAACATACTAGCATGACGGCTATAATGCCCCCTTTGCCCGGCACAAAAGTATGCCCAAACAAGGTAATTTGCGCCAACGCAGGCATATAGAGCATACCGGCAAAGGCAGCCCCCAAGGCCGGGGTTCCCCCAAATTCTTTACTAGTATTATACCCCACTACCACACTTAAATAGGTAAAAAAGCCGCCGCCAAATACCGCCAACATATGGGTTATTGTAGGGGCTTGCTGTAAGACGGAATGAGATAAGATATTGTTAATCCCCAAAATCAGCCCGCACCCAATATAGGCAGGAATCAAGGGCATAAAAATGTTACCAATGCGCGCACAGAGGCGGCTAATTTGACTGGAATATTTTTGCCGGATGGCCCGTTTATTTTCTTCCTCTGTACCAATCCCAATTTTAACGGGAGGCAGGCCTTCCGCAACCGTTAACGGAGCAAAGCAGTGACGCTGTGTAAAATAAACGGCCAATTTGGCGGCCGTAGCCGGGCCTACAATAATTTGATGTTGCGAGCCGGAAAAAAAATAGCCCGCCACGTTAGGCACCTGGCGCAACTTTTCCGGATGGACAAGGGCCTCGTCCTTTACAGTAAAACGCAAGCGCGTCATGCAGTTGCCCAGGGTAGCAATGTTGCCCGCCCCCCCTACAGCGGTTAAAATTTCTTGGTACATTTCTCGTAAATCAGCGGGCATAAAACGCTCCTTTTTATAATTGTAGCAAATTGGCACGGATTAAAACGCTTGTATATAGCAACGCCCCCTCTAAAGAGGGGACGTTATAATAAAGCATTCACCAACCATTAGCTTAAGTGTTTGGAAAGATATTTGTTCATTTCAAACATGCTGATTTGTTTTTTGCCGTCAAAGAGCGGAGCCAATTTGGCATCCGTGTTGATCATGCGTTTGTTGGTGGTGTCCTGCAAACCGTTGGCTTTGATGTAGGTCCACATTTTTTTGACTACTTCCGTGCGGGGAAGAGCCGTGCTGCCCACAATCGTTGCCAAGGTGGTGCTGGGGGTTAAAGGTTTCATAAATTGAGCGTTAGCTTTTGCCATAATAGGCCTCCTTAAATATAATTTGTTATTTGTATTGTAATATATTGTGTCCGTTTTGTATAGGGGGTTTTAATAAACACCGCAAAGTTTCATTTGCACGGCGAAAATTGAAAAACAGAAAATTTTTCAATTTTTCACCTACCCCGCGATACAATTTTCCATATTTGGGCCCCTTTGCACCGACTTGCCAACTCGTAGTACCTATCAGTACAACTTCGGGCAACTTACGGCGCAAATCTGCCTCAAATCTGAAAAATCATCTTCTCCTCTACTATACCTTGTACTAGTACGAACGACAATAAATATACTAATCCAACATCCCGGCTTGTTCAAAGGCCTGGCATAAGGCAATGCCGTCTGTATCAACGCCGCTGCAAGTACCCGTCCATTTATTACTTCCTTCATATTTGTCGAAACTAAAAGACACTTTTTCACCGACACTCATAGTAATGATACACATTGCTGGCTCTTCATTATTGGCTTCGAAACAACAAATATCAGGTCCACCAGTACCATTACCAAAGTAATAGTCAAATACTTTGCCATACTGCTCCAAAGAATAGCCAACTTCAGGTTGCCAATCACCTACACAGATGCCGGTTGAAATTCCTTTTAGCATCTCTAAATCCAGTGCTTTTTGATAGGTACGAACCATAGTTAGCATTTCTGTTGCCCGTGCCTTGGCCACGGCTTTTTGGTATTGCGGCAGGGCCACCGCCGCTAAGATACCAATGATTAACACCACTACCAACAGTTCAATGAGCGTGAAACCCCTTATGTCGTCACGCTGAACTTGTTTGAGCATCTTGTTGTTATAACGACTAGATCCTGAATCAAGTTCAGGATGACAACCGGGTGTGAACCTGCGGACAATCACCCCCTCATCCCGGCTCCGCCGTACTTCCCCCGCAAGGGGCGAAGGCAAAACCTCCTTTATAGGTTGGGTGTTAACCCAACATTTAGTAAGATGTCCTTTACAGGACATTGTCGGGTTGACACCCGACCTATATGTTTCTATCGCGTTTATATTTTGTTCAAAATCGCCCTTATTCAATTCTTTTCCCAGCATACATACCCCTCCATTTATACAACTTTTGCGTTTTATATACCTCAAATTTACCAAAAAAAAAAAAAGAGTCAAGACCTATTTAAAACACCTTGTCAAAAAGAGATTCCAAAACGAAAGCCCCCTCCGGTGAGGAAGGGGGCTTTTTACGTCTAGTTAGAAAGTTATTTCACTTTCGGGGCGGCGGCTAAGATGGCCTTAGAGCAGCCCGCTTCGTATTTTTTGAAGTTTTCAATGAAGGCCTTGGCCAGCGCTTCATATTTCTCCATATACGCTTTTTTGTTTTTCCACGTTTTTTGCGGATTTAAGATGTTGGCCGGAACGCCCGCGCAAGCCGTCGGGATTTGGAAGCCAAACACTGGGTCGGTTACGAATTTGGCTTTAGCTAATTTGCCGTCCAACGCCGCATTGAGCAAGGCACGCGTATATTTAATGCTGATGCGGTTGCCTACCCCATAAGGGCCGCCAATCCAGCCTGTATTCACGAGCCAGCAGTTTACTTTGTGCTTTTGAATTTTCTTTTTTAACAGTTCCGCATACACAGACGGGTGCAAGGGCATAAACGGCCCGCCAAAGCAGGTAGAGAACGTGCTGGTGGGTTCTTTGACGCCTTTTTCCGTACCGGCTACTTTGGCCGTGTAACCGCTGATGAAGTGGTACAGGGCTTGGTCAGCAGAGAGTTTGGAGATAGGCGGCATCACGCCAAACGCATCACAGGTTAAAAAGATGATGTTTTTGGGGTGCATGGCGCGTTTGCTTTCCACCGCGTTATCAATAAAGTTAAGCGGATAGCAGGCACGGGTGTTTTCCGTAAGCGTATCATCATCCAAGTTAAGTTTGCCGGTTTCGGGGTCAAATACGACGTTTTCCAGCACCGTGCCAAAGCGTTGGGTGGTGGAATAAATTTGCGGTTCGGCTTCTTGGTTTAAGCGAATGACTTTAGCATAGCAGCCGCCTTCAAAGTTAAATACACCGTCGTCATCCCACCCGTGTTCATCGTCGCCAATTAAACCGCGGGTAATGTCGGCAGATAGGGTGGTTTTACCGGTACCGGATAAACCGAAGAAAATGGCGCTGTCGTTCTTCTTGCCGACGTTGGCCGAGCAGTGCATCGTCATAATGCCTTTTTGCGGCAAGAGGAAGTTCATGACCGTAAACAAGGCTTTCTTGTTTTCGCCGCCGTATTCGGTACCGATCACCAAAATAATTTTTTTCTTGATGTTAATTAAAATGGCGGTTTCGGAAACGATGCCGTCGGGTTTCGGGTTTACTTTCATTTTGGGTAAGCAGATGAGGGTAAACTCGGGCACGAATTTTTTTAGTTCCGCTTGCGCTGGTTCAATAAACATATTTTTGACAAACATATTCGTCCAGGCACATTCGGTAATCGCGCGCACTTTGAGGCGGGAGGCCTCACTAGAGCCCACATACGCATCACGCACAAATAAATCCTTATTGGCTACATATTTTTGCACTTTAGCAAAAATTTGGTTGAAATATTTTTCTTTAATCCCTTTGTTATTTTTGTTGTAGAAAAGTTTGCCGTCAATATCTTTCGTTTCCACGAAGTAGCGGTCATTGGGGCTACGGCCAGTATGTTTGCCGGTACTTACGCACAACGGCCCACCGTAAACGACGTTTGCTTCGTTACGTTTTAAGGCTTCTTGGTACAAGGCCGGGGTGGAAAGGTTCCAATACACGGTCTTGGTAGTTTTGAGACCAGCTTTATTTAAACCATAGTCCGGTTTAAAAAAGTCCGGCTTTGCATTCAATGTTTTCATTTGTTGTCCCTCTTAACTAATTTATCCCCAATGTATATTTCATTCGGGGCAGATTGGTCCAGCGCCCAGCGGATGCGGCGGATGCCTTCTACAATAGAGGCTTTATCCGCGCAGAAGCTAATGCGCAAGTACCCTTCAGCGCCAAAGGCTTTACCGGGTACTACAGCTACTAAGGCTTTTTCCAATAAATACGCGGCCAGCGCGTTGGAATCGGCCTTGTAGTAACTAAAATCGACAAAACTATAAAATGTGGCTTGCGGTTTTTCCACGTGCACATGCGGGATGTGGGCTATTTCAGCCAGAAGCGTATTGCGGTTATCTTCCAGCACGGCACACAGATCTTTTACGCAATCTTGCGGCCCGTTAAGCGCCGCACAGGCAGCCGCTTCACTAATATCACTATTGCAAGACGTGCTTTGCGCTTGCATTTTTCCCATAGCGGCAATTAAATCTTGATTGGCACTGACTGCCCAGCCAATACGTAGCCCTGTAAGCCCGTAGAGTTTGGAAACCCCGTTAATAATTACCAAATTGTGTAAGTCTTTGGCATACTGGCAGGGGTTGGGCGTTTGAGCGCCGTCAAACACAAGTTGGTGATAGATATCATCCATGACGAGGAAAATTTGCTTTTCTTCACAAAATTGGACAATGGTTTGAATAAAATCTGCACTGAAAATATGCCCCGCCGGATTGCACGGACTGTTAACCAAAATAGCCTTAGTGCGCGGCGTAACTGCCTGGATGATTTCCTCTGCCGTTACGCGTAACCCGTGGGTAGGTTTTACTTGTACCGGCGTAGCACCGGCTAGTTTAATCATTTCCGGGTAACTCACCCAAAAAGGCGCTGGAAAAATGACTTCATCCCCCGGGCCTACAGCCGCCAATAAAAAATTAAATAACGCTTGTTTGGCCCCGGCCGAAATTAGCACGTTTGCCGGCTCAAAAGCACGTTTATAATGGGCCTGCGTGTAAGAAAGGACGGCCTGTTTGAGTTCCGGCGTGCCGGAGGAAGGTGTATATTTGATCTTGCGTGAATGGGCTTTTTGAATAATTGCGTCTACGGCCGCTTGCGGGGCGGGATAGGTGGGCTCGCCTCCCCCCAAGTGGATGACGGGCTGACCAGCGGCTTTTAAGGCGCGGGCCTTAGCATTTATTTTTAAGGTGGGCGAATCCCCAATTTGTTGCGCCCGGGTACTAAGTGAAATAGACATTTCAACTTCCTTTTTCACATTATAGCAATTTTGTATACCCTCGGTATTCGCTATCTTTGGCTAGTTGGGTTGGTTTGCCATATGAAAAAGCGCAGGCGTTGCCACCCCATTTTTTCATCCCCCATACAAAGAAAGAAAAATACTTTATTTTTCGCGAACGTCTTTGAAGTATCCCCACAAATAAGCCGCGCTAGCCATTTGCAAGGTAAACGCTACCGATACAAATACATATTGATATACTTTTAACGCTTCTACGGACGGGGAACACAGCCAATAATAGAGATTCCCCAGTACTTGTAACACCGGAACAAAAATAAAATCTACTGTAGTAAGCAGCGCTATCACCCCTTGCAAAAGGGTTAACAGACACACATATTTTTCACGCGCTAAAATAAGCCCCACTTGCCCAATATATAACAGTAAATACGCAAAATGTAACCGTATTAAAATAGCATCTGTCCATATATCCCGCACAATGAGCCACAGGTTTATAAAAACGCCCAGCACGCACAAAAGCCATATCAGTTGCACAAAAAACGGAAAGCGGAGCCAGCGTTTTAGAAGTGTTTTCATAATTTACCGAGTGGTCGCCAGTTTTTGCTTACGGGCATATACCTGCTGCGCAATTTGAATTAACTCATCCAAAATGTGCACATAATTATGCCCGCTGGCCTCAAAAAGCTGGGGGAATAGACTAGTTTCACTCATCCCGGGCAGGGTGTTAATTTCCGACATATAATAACTACCGTCTTGCGCTAACAAATAATCCACCCTTGCTAATCCTCTTCCTTCCAAGGCGCGAAACAGCGTCTTGGTATCGCGGCGCATAGCCGCTTCGGTTTCAGGCGGAATATGGGCAGGCACCTGGGTTTCACACCCACCAGCTACTACATACTTGGCATTATAATCAAAAAATTCCCCCGCCACATTGCGTAGTTCCCCACAACTAGACGTGTGTATGGTAGCTCCGTCCCCGTACACGGCACAAAATACTTCCCGTGCCGGGACAATTCCCTTTTCAATCAACGCCTCTGTGTCAAACGTAAGGGCTTGCTTAATTGCCTCTTCCAATTGCGTGAGCGCGGTAACTTTAGTCACCCCTACCGAAGAGCCCAACCGCACCGGTTTTACAAATACCGGCAAGTGCTGTGCTACCCATGCCTCCAGGGCCGGTTTATCATATGGGGTTTGACTGGAAACTTTTTGATAAGGCACCACGGCTAGCCCAGCTTCGCGCGCAATCAGTTTGGTAAGTTCTTTGTCCATTCCTAGGGCAGAGGTCAGCACCCCACACCCTACGTAGGGAATATTTAATGTTTCTAAAAATCCTTGCAAGGTGCCATCTTCGCAATTGGTCCCATGCACCACCGGGAACACCACATCCGCCAATACAGAAAGCGAACCATCCAGTGCGCAAAAGGTAGCATCCGAGCTAATGACCGGAGTAACCGGAATATCTTGCGCAGTTTGCGGCCCACAGGATTGCTGTAAAAACCAATGTCCCTGTTTACTAATAAAAATGGGATATACTTGATATTTACTGGTTTGTTGGGCTAATAAACGGCATACCGTTTGGGCACTGTGCACAGAGACTTCGTGCTCAGTTGATTTTCCACCATATAATACAATAATTTTTGTAAGCGCCATAGATTCTAACGATTAGCGGTTTTCTCTAAAAATAGACCACTTCATCCGTCCAATAAAACTATCGGTTTTTTCTAAAAAATCTTCCCCGTCAAACAATTCATCTTGGGGCATCGGGTCGGCCACTTTAATTTCAGGTAAATCAGCAGAAGATTGTACCCGTCCGGCCCCTTTAGCGGAGGTAGAAAACGAAACCTTCACGGGTTCAGTTTCCCATTCACCCTCTGCAGCAGATACCGTTACTGTACGTCCCAACGAGTGTAACACTGGAGCGGTTGGCTTGCGTAGGGATGTTGGTTTATCTGCCGCAGCAGTCGACAAAGTATGTGCCTGTTGCGCACGCTCAGCGGCCTTACGTTGGTTATGCTCCAGCACTACACGGGCCGCTAACAACGCCGCACTTTGCTGGCGCAATTGCTGATTTTCCGCAGATAAGGTTTGCTTTTCATTTTCTAGGGTTTGGGTACGCGCGGCCAAATGCGTACGTTCATCAGCCAGGGATTGTTTATCTTTTTCTAATGCTTGATTATTTTGCGCAAGCGTTTGTTTGGTCTTTTCAAGGGTTTGTTTTTCTTGCGCCAAGGCTTGGTTTTCCTGTTGTAATTTTTCTACTGTTTCCGTCAGGTTTTGCTTATCTAAATTAAGTTGTTGTGCGTGCACTGCAAGCGTTTTGTGCGCTTGTTGTAATTGTTCCACATCCGCCTGCAACGTAGTTTGTTCTTGCGTCAAACGGGCCGTTTGCTCACTAAGTTGCACGTTACTGGCAGTAAGCTGTGCGTTGTGTTGCGTAAGGGCCGCGTTACGCTGCGTTAATGCGACATTATTTTGAGAAAGCGTGGCATTATCCTGCGTCAAAACCGCGTTGGATTGAGTCAGCTCCTCATTATGTTGCGCAAGTTGCGAGTTTTGCTGGCCTAACACTTCAATTTTTTCTTTCAATTGGCCAATGACTGCATCATTTTGGTTAATTTTTTCTACCAGTTCCTTGAAATTCTTTTCCAAAAGTTCTTTTTCACGGCGGATCGTTTCCAAGGACATTTGGGATTGTTCCAATTCTACTGCCAAGCGGTCCCGTTGTTCTTCCAGCGTGCGCAATTGGGCGGTAAAGGCAACCAAGCGCTTGCTATGCTCACCCGAATGTTGGCTCTGCAAGGAAGCAATGGTATTTTTTAAGTCCGCCAGTTGTTGGTCCTTATCGGCTAGTTGGGCTTGCAGGGATTCTTTTTGGGCGGAAATCTGCTGCAATTTTGTATTTTCCGCTTTGAGCGCTTCAATTTCTTCCACCTGCTTCATACACGTATCAGACATTTCTTTTAAGCGGTTTTCCAGGGTGGTGACCTTTTGCTGATATTCCTTTTTGATGGAAATAATGCGCCCCTCAAAATCAAAGGATTTAAAACGTTCCTCCGCCGCGCTTAATTGGTCGCGCAAGGATAAAATTTCTTTGGCTTGATCAGCCGATTTCTTTAGGGCCTCTAATTTTTCCTGTTGGGCTTTTTTAATTTCGCGGTCTAGCGCACTATTAACAGCCTTTAATTGAGAGGCCTTTTGGCGTAAACTGTTAAAACGGCGGGTTTGTTCCTCTCTTTCCCGTAACATTTGCTCCTGGCTTTCCACAGCAGGCGGTAAATATGTAGCCTGTGGTGCCACCGTGGGAACTACCACAGAAGGCAGCGGATCAAAGCTGCGCTGCACGGGTACTTCCCGGTAAGAAAATGTGGTGGCTTCCTGCGTGCGGGACAAATTTTCCACGCTTGTGCGCAAGGTGGCAATGGTGCGGGAGAGGTGTTCTAAAAAGGCATCTTTATCTTTTTGGCGTTCCATGACCTCGCGCGTGCGGGCCAGTTCAGATAAAATTAGCTGATTTTGAGTAGTAGAGGCTTCAAAACGTTCTTCCAATTCATGAATCTTTTGTTCCAGTTTTTCAAAACTGCGTGCATATTGGGCCGGACGTACAGCAGATGACGGCTGTGCCTCCCGTGCCGGTTGTTCCGGGAATGGTTGTTGTTTGAATTTTTCCAAAAAACTTGCAATTTCGTTACTACCGTCAAAATCTTTGTCTAACGCCATATATAAAACCCTCGTAAAAAAGCCTTATTTTAATTAAACTACATTGGGGCGTGTGTGTCAATATAATTTCGCCATAAATCAAGGATAAAAAATCAGGAAAATTATGTAATAAAGAAGTAGTAAAACAACAATTTCCATGTTTTTGGGGCCGTAATATTACGGTAAGCCGCCTAGGCGGCACGGGAAAACCAAAACAGTCGTTCTAAGGTACAAAATAAGCGGAATTGCAAGCCGCGCGTTTTGTGCTGAGTGTCTCTTGCCACGCGGCAAGGGGCCACGGCTGTTATGATTGGGTCATTTTCCCGGCTCTAGAATAAGAGCCGTTTTTTATTGGTTTCATAAGCGGGGAATTGAGAATATAAGTCAAAGCCTGCCCCGCAGGGTTTTTATGCGGGGTATAGCCTAACAATAAAGGGAGAAAACTTATGAAAAACCAACAAAATACAGCACACGGCGTCATTAAAAAATTGTCATTCCAAACTTGATTTGGAATCTTCAACGCTTCTCGTTGCAACTCATAAACAGCATGCGTGGAAGATCCCGTATCAAGTACGGGATGACGCCCTATTTTAAGGAGGAGGCCCTGAACAAAAACGCTTTCAGGGCTCCGCTTCGCTCCGGATTTACGCTCATTGAGCTGTTAGTCGTTGTACTCATTATCGGCATTTTGGCAGCGGTGGCATTGCCACAGTATCAATTTGCCGTTGTAAAATCACGTGTGGCTTCTTATTTGCCTTTGGTCAAAAGCATAGCTACCACAGAAATTTTATATGTGTTGTCAAACGGAGAATCTTCGTACGATGTAAGAAAACTGGATATCACTTTGCCATCAGAGTGCACCATAAGCGGGCAATGGGTTACGTGCGGAAATGATTTTGCAATAGACAATTCCCCCTCAGAAGCTATTTTGAATTATTGCCCGGATAATACTCACAATACTAAAAAATGTCGCAATACAAGGAATTTTTCTATCCGATTTTACCATTCAGGATACAAAAACAATAAGTCAGAATGTATTACTTACAATAACTCTAAATTAGGTACTAAAATTTGTAATTCGTTACATTTTAACTAATTCTTTCACCGCACCCACCAAATAAAATGAGCCCGTGCATAATACCACGGGTTCTTTTTGTGCAAGGGAAAAGGCCTTGTGATAGTCCGGCTCAAAGGTGATATGTGGAGCATTTAACAAGTCCCCAAAATCCGTTTGCGTGGCAGCACGGGTGGACGGTGGCACCGTTACAATTACGCGCGCAAAATGCGGGGCAAGCAACGCCAGCGTTTGCGCAAAATCTTTGTCTTTCATAAACCCGCAGAGTAGCGTGGACTGCTGCAACGCATACGGCGTTTTTTGCCAAAAATTAAGCAAACTCTGCACGGCTTGCGGGTTGTGGGCTCCATCTAAAATAAACGTCGTCCCCCCCTTTTTCACGCGCTCAAAACGCCCCGGCAAATTGACCGTTTCAAACGCGGTTTTGAGGGCATTTTCCGCCACACCTAATTGCCGCGCCGACTGGTACACCAAACACGCGTTTTGCGTTTGTTTTTCGCCTAATAAATGCAAATTCCACTCCTGCCGGTCGACCGTGTGCAAGACGGTAAAATTGTTGATAAAATCGTAGGCGTAATCATAAAACGGCTGCCCAGCCTTGACCCACGTGAGGGGCGCTTGTTGCGTAATGGAAGTTTCTTCCAGCACGCGGGCGGCCTCGGGCGCGGTATCCCCGCATAGTACGGGCACACCGGGCTTGATAATCCCGGCTTTTTCGCTGGCAATTTGCGCTAGCGTATCACCCAGCACCGCCGTGTGATCCAGCCCAACAGACGTGATGACGGACAGCTCCGGAGCGCACACATTGGTGGGGTCTTTTCGCCCGCCAAGGCCTGTTTCCAGCACCACATACGCCACGTGTTGCTCGGCAAAATAAAATAGCGCCGCCGCCGTGAGAAGTTCAAAAAAATTGAGCGGCTCTTGCTGCGCGGCGAGCACAGTTTCCACCACGCGCTTAAAATCGTCCTCGCTAATAGCTTCCCCGTTTATTTGAATACGCTCGGTGGGAGAAATTAAATGCGGCGAGACAAACAGGCCTGTTTTACGCCCGGCGCACGTCAGGCTGTGCGCCAACAACGTGCACACCGTGCCCTTGCCATTGGTTCCGGCCACGTGAATAATTTTGTAATTATTTTGCGGATGATTGAGCCGCGCCAAGAGCGCCTTAAACGCAGGCAAACCCGCCCCGGCTTGACACGCCGTGCGGGTTTGTAAGCTTGAGAACCACGTATTAAAATTCATCTTTATCGGGGTTATACCGACGGATATCCGCCCCGAGGGCCGTGAGTTTTTGCTCCAAATTCTCGTACCCGCGGTCGATGTGATAGACGCGCTCCACTTCGGTTTCGCCCTCGGCACACAAGCCCGCCATCACAAGCGCAAACCCACCACGCAGATCGGACGCTTGCACGTGGGCGGCCGACAGTTTTTCCACACCGGTTACGCGCGCCACGCTTTTTTCGGTATAAATACGTGCGCCCATACGCACCAGCTCGGGCGCGTGCATAAAGCGGTTTTCAAAAATATCCTCGTCAATTTCCGCCGTCCCGTCGCACAAGGTCATAAGCGTCATCCACGGGGCTTGCAAATCGGTTGCAAAGCCGGGATAGGGCGCCGTGCGCACACGCACCGGGGCAATCGGCCCGTTGTAAGCTTGCACGCGCACAAACGTATCGGTTACGTCAAGCGTAAAGCCTGCTTCGCGCAGGTCGCTTAGCAAAATAGCGTTGTGTTCCGGCACGCAATCGGCCACGGTTACATCACCGCGCGTAGCAGCGGCAGCCAGCATAAACGAACCGCTTTCAATACGGTCCGCCACCACGGTGTGCTCGGCCCCGTGCAGAGAAGGAACGCCGTTAATAATCAGGCGGCCTTTGTCATCAGTTTTAATCTGCGCCCCCATTTTGTTTAAGAAGGCAATCACGTCGTCCACTTCGGGCTCTTTGGCAATGCTTTCTAGCGTCGTTTCGCCGGGGATTAAACACGCGCACATCAGCAAATTTTGCGTCGCACCCACACTGGGGAAGCGGAGCACAATTTGCGCGGGTTTTAACTCTTTAGCGCGGATGAGCACGTTGCCGGATTGCACTTCACATTGCGCGCCTAATTTTTCAAAGCCTTTGAGGTGAATATCCACCGGGCGCACGCCGATAGCACACCCGCCCGGCAGCGGGATATCGGCCTCTTTAAAGCGCGTTAACAGCGGCCCAGCCACCCAAAAACTCGCACGCATTTGTTTGACAAGCTCGTAAGGTAAATTGTTTTTTAAGGGGCCGTTGGCCTCCACGGTTACCGTGTTATTTTGATAGGTAATTTTTTTGCCAAGATATTCCAAAATTTTGAGCGTCGTGCGCACATCGCGCAAGTTTGGCACACGGTGGAGCACGCATTTTTCGTCGGTCAGTAGCGTAGCTACCAAAATGGGAAGCGCTGCGTTTTTGCTGCCGCTGATGTGCACCGTGCCATGTAATTTTTTCCCGCCTTTAATTAAAAAACGATCCATAAAATTCTCCTAGTTTCGCGTTGCAAATACAAAGCGTTCTACGTTAAATATATCTTTTTTGACGGTGGCTTGCCAACCGATTTCGGTTAGTCCCCGTGCCAGTGGCCATGCCTGTCCGTCATCTAGTTCTAGCGCCAATAATCCACCGGGGCTTAAAAAACTATCCGCGGCTTGGCAGAGTGGGCGTGTAATTTCAAACCCGTCCGCACCGCCGTCTAGCGCCAGGCGCGGCTCGCGTCTCACTTCGCGCGTGAGGCCATCCAAATTTTCCGTGGGAATGTAGGGAGGATTGGCAATGATTAAATCAAACGTATCCATCACTTCTTCCCACAAATTACTTTGCAACAGTTGTACGCGCTCATCGAGTTTGTGTTTGCGGATGTTTTGTTGCGCTACTTGCAAAGCCTCCGCGGAAACATCTACCGCCAGCACGCGCGCGTTCGGGAATTGTTTGGCTAGTGCCACCGCAATACACCCGCTGCCCGTGCACATATCCAAAAATGTGTATGCGCCTTTGCGCTCAAAGTGCGCGGCAGCTTGCTGCACTAAATCTTCGGTTTCCGGGCGCGGCGTGAGTACGTCAGGCGTGACGATGATATCCAACCCGCAAAACGGCTGCACGCCGGTAATGTGCGAGAGGGGCTCCCCCGCTGCCTTGCGGGCAAGGAGTTTCTCAAATTGAGCCTGGTCCTTGGCGGAAATTTCAAAACTACTGTTGGCCAGCACCCAGGTGCGCGTAACGCCCAGCACGTGGGCCAAAAGCCACTGGGCGTTGGCGGCGGGCTCGTCGCTATGAGCGGTCGTTAGGCGGTGTTCGGCAAGTTGCAACAGTTGGGCAAGCGTCATACTCCTTATATTATAGTTTTTAATGACGTGTTACGGCAGAAATATCTGGAATAATAGAAAAAGCCGCTTATGGACAAATGCTAAGCGGCTAAAAAATAGTGGCTACAGTAAGTATCTGACCGTTTACCTATTCCCAGTAGTAGCCTGTTTCATCAATCCCTTGCAAACTTTTGCAGAATGATGCATACGCAGGGTCTACCCAGTAACACCCTTTCGTCCATTGTCCTGTTTGATTGTCTCGGGTAAACACTATACTGTATTTGGTAGTATCCATATCAGTCACATCGGTGCGAACTTCTCCCCATATTATACATTTATTAGCGTAACCGACGGGGGTTTCTTGATCTACACAGTGTCCTTGATACGCCACATTGCCAACGAAACATTCGTCAGAAATTGTGCTATCACAGTGGAAATCTACATCTATATCTAAATCTAGAATTTGGCTGCCACCGTGCAAAAATCCAATTATATCAATATCATTACCCGGATTTCCATGCGCAAAAACATATAAATCTATAGCGGGTTGCAAGTTAGTTAAATTTTGCATAACTACACTGGCTTTGGACTTTTCTACCGCTTTTTGATACTGTGGGAATGCAACTGCGGCTAGAATGCCAATAATAAGGACTACTACCAGTAGTTCAATGAGGGTAAAGCCTTTGGATATCTCCCGCCCTTGTGGAGGGAGTACCGCCGTTAGGCGGGGCAGGAGGGGCAAATCCTTTATTAGTTTTAGCCCCTCTTTTTGTCGCTCACGCGACGTTTTCCCCACAAGGGGGACAAATAACAAGCTTCCATTTTGCGTGAAACCCCGCCGGGTATTTTTGTTCTTCATACAGTTACCTCTCTAGGTGAATTTTACAACCGGCTCTATCTGAGGAACGCACGAAAAACGGCTATATACTGCTCAGGTAATCGACACACCAAGTAATACATAACCGCGGCTTGCCACGTATGTGGCAAAACACTCAGCACACCAAGGTGGCCGCCTTTGTGTGCTGGATTCGGTATTTTTGGGTCGATTACATTGTGTAAACAGTTGTACCGTTTCTTCAACGGTTCCAAAAACAGATCAAATTGTACCTATAGTATAATAAAAATACCCGAAAATAACAAAACAAACTTTCGGGTATTTAGCTACAAATTGTAAGGGGTATCCCCTATTAAATTTGCAAGTTTTTGAGCTTTTGCTCCACACGATACGTGCGCAAGTCGGTCAAAATCGGCTCAATGTTGCCTTCCATAATTTCTAAGAGGTTATGATAGGATTTGTCCGTGCGGTGATCGGTCACGCGGCTTTGCGGGAAGTTGTACGTGCGGATTTTTTCCGAACGGTCCCCGGTACCCACTTGGCTTTTGCGCTCATCATAAATTTCTTTGTTGCGTTTTTCTTCTTCAATCTGGTAAAGTTTAGCGCGAAGCATAGCCAACGCTTTTTCGCGGTTGGCGCCCTGGTGGCGTTCTTCGCGGCAGGAAACCACAATGCCAGTCGGTTTATGCAAAATACGCACGGCCGTTTCCACTTTGTTTACGTTTTGCCCGCCGTGGCCGCCCGCACGGGAAGTTTCCAGTTCCAAATCTTCCGGGCGGATTTCAATATCAATTTCTTCGGCTTCCGGCATGATGGCTACCGTCACGGTAGAAGTGTGAACGCGGCCCGAGGTTTCCGTATCCGGCACGCGCTGCACGCGGTGCGTACCCGCCTCGTTACGCAGCCAGGAATAGGCCCCGTCTCCTTTAATAAACATACTGACGTATTTGCATCCTTTGAGCCCGGTAGGGGTAAATTCCAAAATTTCCGTCGTCCAGCCCTTCGTTTGTGCAAAGTGCTGATACACGCGCAGAAGCTCGGCCGCAAATAAGGCCGATTCATCCCCCCCCGCCCCAGGGCGGATTTCCAAATAAATGTTTTTGGAATCGTTCGGATCCGGCGGAATGACTAAAATACGCAGCTGCTTTTGAAGTTCCGGCAGTTTTGCCTCTAGTTCGGCTAATTCATCCGCCGCCATTTTAACAAGCTCTTTGTCTTCCCCCGCCTCAATCATAGCGCGGTCGTCAGCAATTGCTTTTTGGGTTTGGGCAATTTCCTGTTCTTTTTCAATAATGGGCTTTAAAAAAGCGTGGCGTTTGGCCTTCTTAGAAAGCTCCGCGCCCGACAAATTACCGGAATATAATTCCTTTTCCAGGGTTTGAAATTCTTGTGCGTATTTAGAAGTATCCATAATTTTTACCTATGAAAAAAGAGCAGACCCCTTTCGGTAGTCTGCTCTTTTTATAAAGCGTTGCTATTTAGCTTTGGCTTCGGCTTTTTCAGCTTTGGCAGCTTTTTTAGCGGCCGGTTTTTTGACTGCTGCTTTTTTGGCCACCGGTTTTTTAAGTTTGGCTTTGGCCTTTACTTCGGTTTTGGGTTTGCGGACCAAAGTTTTACCTTCGGTTTTGGCAAAGCGTTTGTTGAACTTTTCCACCATACCTTCGGTATCCAGTAATTTTTGTTTACCGGTAAAGAAAGGGTGGCAAGCGGAGCAAATGTCCAGCTTTAAGTTTTTGGCAGTGGAACGAGTCATAAATTTATTACCGCAAGCGCAGGTAACTTCCACAAATTCATACGTAGGGTGTAATTTTTCTTTCATTTTATTTCTTCCTTAATCAAAATCTTGTAATTTATTATAGCAAATTGGCAAGAAAAAAGTAAAACGTATTTTTAAGAAAGGCTAATGGTAATTTAATGCAAATCTTGATGCCTAGAGCCGTTTTTGGTCGCCGCAACCATTGACCACATTGGAGCACCTGTGCTGATTTTGCCATCACCCTGAACCGCAGCCTTTACCATTTGGCCGCGCCCCGTAAAGTTGTAATACGGGGTCTGATTAAACGGTTTCAGGGTCTTGTTGTTATCATAACGACTAGATGCTGAAACAAGTTCAGCATGACGGCGAGGAGTGAAACCATGGTGCCCGCTA
>JAZUNI010000044.1:0-1516 GCA_045604045.1 Elusimicrobiaceae bacterium
CCTTGCGGGGGTATATGAGGGCAGACAGACTTCTTTAAACACACTTATTTCTTAAATTCAACAAATTCCCCCTCGTTCTCCAAGCAATATGCATTGGATTTCTTTCAAAATCCTCAACTAATTCCCTCCTGTACCATTTATAAGTAAAAATCAGATTGGCCTTATATTCAGTTCCGAACAACTTTACTTTATACACGCTCATAAACGTATTATGATTAGTTCCGTACTCTATCGCTATATTTTTTGCTTCTGACAATGTATCAGTAACAAAAAAATCATCGGAAGAATCAACGACAACAATGTAATTAAAAGAGGGCTTTATGGATTTACCCCCCTCTTTATCATACTCTGCATGAATGCGCTCGATTTCAAAAATAACTTCTCTATTCATGTGTTTTATACCCCCTTCTAAAAACCTCCTATGCGTGTAAAAAAACTACCCCAGCAGAAACTGCTTGACCATTTTATCACGAACTGACACCCGGAACTTTTCCAACTCTGTAGGGCGCTCCGTCCATAATCTGGGGCAATCTTTCCACCCCACTACATCATGATGCGTTGTAATGTCCTCCGCCGTAAGGCCGTGCCTTATGCACAAATAAGCGCAAAGAGCAACAGCGCTTTTCATAACAGCTTCCGTAAATACTCCGGCGTCATCTTTTGAGCACAATTCTATGCCCAATGTGCAGAAATTGGGGCTTGTGCTTTCCGGGAACTCGGCATACTTACCAAAGCGCCGCCGGGCTTCGTCAGTGTAAATCTTTCCGCTGGCAGGGTCTGGGCGGCTTGAACCTACATGATAGGCAATTTCAAAATCCGGGATGCATTGAATAATTTCCCCATGCTTCCAGCCGATAACGTAATGGGCGCTTGCAAAACCGCAAGTACCCGCCTTGTGTGCTTCAAAAAACTGCCTTACCGTTACGGCATTTTGTTCTCTGACACCTGTCCAGTGCATTACAATTCCCAGCACAGTATGAATACGCCTAGTAGGCCGTGAATAAAGATTGGGGGTCAAGAGCATTTGTTTAATTACCATTCCGCACCCCCAGCCCTTTCCCGGACGCTTTAGACGGTTTAATCCCATTGAAATATTCACAAAGAATATCCGCCACCCTTACAGCCCTCTTTGAACGTTTTTCGGGCCGTGAATAATTTTTGTTTGCATTGTACAAGACGATGTAAAAAATCGGCATTGTAACCCCAAAAGCGTTAACATTTACCCACAATTTAATCTTCCCCATTTGCTCCCCCTTAGAAAAGATTCAAAACGTCACGTTCTACAATTTCCTGTTCTGCTTCCGCCAGAACCTTGTTCAACTGGTGCCATGCATTGCGCAAGTCCGTTTTTGCATAATGAAGATTCAGCCCGCACAGGATTCTGGAATAAGGCGCCAAGCATTTTTCAAAATCCAGCTGACACCTCCGAACGTCCTTTACTGCCTTTATCAACTGTTCAACGTACATTTTTGCAACTCCTAGAAAAAATGTAGCGAAAAAACAAGCGGGGCCCGGG
>JAZUNI010000045.1:0-15057 GCA_045604045.1 Elusimicrobiaceae bacterium
CGCGCGGTAGCGCGGAGGTATCCGACTGAGAGAGCAACAACGAAATAAGCTTTTTTAGGCAGAAAGAATAGGTGCGGGTGGGAATCGAACCCACGAATAAGAGTTTTGCAGACTCTCGCCTTACCACTTGGCCACCGCACCATTAAAACTACTCTAATTTGTACGTTCATTATAGCAAAAATCACGAGATTGCGCAAACAAAAAGAACCCCGGCGCCCATAACGCCGGAGATCAAAAGGACGGGAGGCCGATGTCCTCTACAAGAGACGTTCCCCTTAAAACGGGTCTGTGTGGCACTCCCTTACTGCTAGTATAAGGGTAAGTGTAAAATTGTCAAGGCCTAATTTAAAAAAATTTTGAAAGGCGAAAGAGGACCCTTATTGGAACCATTGTCAGGCAATGCCTGACCTACATACTTCCCCAAATTATGGAGAAAGTGGTGTGTATGGATAACCCCCCTACCCGCCTGCGGCGTACTTCCCCCGCAAGGGGGGCAGAGGAAATGGCACTGTGCACTAAAGAACGCAAGGGGGGAAGTGAACCACCGGTGTTTCCCCTCGCCCCTTGAGGGAGAGGATGGCACGTAGTGCCAGGTGAGGGGGTCATTATTTAAATTAGTTGTCATCCCCGAGGACTGTAATCGGGGATCTTCCACGCACGTCGTTTCTTGTTCCCTTACGTAACGGCAAGCGTTGAAGATTCCCGAAACGAGTTCGGGAATAAGCCCTTGTTGAATTTTTATATTTTGTTTTTCTTTTTTCATAAGTTTTCTCCTTTGGTATTGTCGGATTAGCACCCGACCTATAAGTTTATGTCAGGCTTACGCCTGACCTACATTTGAATTTTCATCCAATTTGCTGTACTTGGAAAACCTATGCAAAAACGGCTAATTCTGCTGAGCATGATGACTTACCCAAACAAAACAGCCGTAGCCTACCGTGCAACACACGATAAACGTTCGGCACAATTCAACCGGGTAATTAGTCCGGTTAAATTATGCCTATAACAGCTGAATTTGGCGTCATCATAACCCTAAAGCCATCCGTTTCTTAAACGGTTCCAAAAACAGATTTCAAATTGTACCTTCATTATACAATAAATGCTAAAATATAACTATGTTAGACGATTCTGCCCATTCTCTTATAAGCATTATTAAATGGTTCGTCCTGGCCACCCTCGTGGGGCTGGTAGTAGGCGTGCTGGATGCAGCTTTCTTAAAAGCATTAGACTACGCCATCGGTACGCGCAACAGTGTGCCCTGCTTTTACGTAGCATTGCCGTTTGCACTGTATGCCATTGCACTCGTCTCGCGCAAAATTGCCAAGGCGCATAAAGATTATTCTACAGATGCTGTTATTAAACGTATCAATACTTATCATCCGGTGTCCCTCTGGTCAGCTGCTAAAACGTTTGTACTTTCCATTGTTACAATGGCGGTGGGGGGCTCGGCCGGAAAGGAAGCCCCGTGTGCGGACGTGGGGGCAGGGGTATCGGCCTTTTTGGCCCGGGTGTTACGTGTGAGCCTGCAAGACCAGCGCAAAATGATGATTTGCGGCGTAAGTGCCGGGTTTGCCGGAGTGTTTGGCGTGCCGGTGTCAGGCGCCCTATTTGGGCTAGAGGTGTTGTGGGTAGGGCATATTTTTTATGAAGTGATGTTTCCAGCGTTGGTGGCGGGGATTACCGCCTTTGGCGTGACGTCGTATTTAGGGGTAAATTACTTGTATCATCCCTTACCGTTTGTACCTGTGTTTTCTGAACAATTTTTTTTAAAAGTGGTATTGGCTGGAGTATTCTTTGGCCTAGTTTCTATTTTGTTTATAGAGGTTAGCAAGTTGGTGCGTGTGGGGTTGCGCTTTGTTACCGTTCGCAGGGGAATGTTTATGACGTGTATGGTGGGGGGAGTGGTTTTGGTGCTTATTGGGTATTTTAGTTCCCCCTTGTATTTAGGACTTGGCATGGCAGGCATTGAAGGGCCGCTAACCGGTGCGCCGTTACAATCCCCCCTGGGATTTTTGTACAAAATTATTACCACTTCCATTACATTAGCTGCTGGAGGCATAGGCGGCCTGGTAACACCGATTTTCTTTGTGGGGGCGCAATCGGGTGCAATGCTATCTGCCTTTTTGCACGTTGATAGTGCCACTTTAGCGGCACTTGGGTTAGTGGCGGTGCTTGCTGGGACTGCCAATACACCGTTAGCTGCCAGTGTGATGGCTATTGAGCTGTTTGGCGCAGCCATTGCCCCGTACGCCACGGTGGCGTGCGTGATTAGTTTTTTAATTACCGGACGGCAAAGCATTTTCCCGCATCAGCGTATCTCACTAGATAGCGGTAAAACGCCCGAAAGGGCCCCTTACTTCGGGCCCGAACGCCGTGCAGGCAGCAAAGCGACGTTGCCTTATCACACTTCCACGGCTACGCATGTGCGCCATCAGTTAAAACGCTTTCTGCCGGGGAGAAATGCGCGCAAGGCGGCTATTTCTACTGGGCGTAAACGCGTCAAGCAATCTTCGGATAGGCCTCAGTAAGACAGGTCCTAAATTTGCTATAATTTAACTATATTTCGGGCATTTTCACCGCCTTAAGGAGTTTTATATATGGATTCTTTTATTTCCTCGGTTATTACGTTGGCTTTAGTTATGGATGGGTTTGGTAATATTCCGCTGTTTATTGCCGCACTAAAAAAAGTAGCGCCGGAACGCCGCACGTTTGTAATTTTCCGCGAACTGATGATTGCGCTCGCCATCATGGTGTTTTTCCTATTCTGCGGTAAGTGGTTTCTGCGCGCGTTTGGGATTCATTCATACGCGCTTAGTATTGCCGGGGGAATTATCTTATTTTTAATTTCCATTAACTTGGTATTTAGTACCGACGATAGTAATAGCGCGCAAAAAAATGACCCCAAGGATGAACCCTTTATTGTGCCGCTGGCTATTCCGCTAGTGGCTGGCCCGGCAGCTCTTTCCATGGTGCTGATTTTAGCCGCCCAACATAGTAAAATGGTGACACTGGGGGCGGTGATATGTGCCTCTGTTATCAACATGGCTATTTTGATGTGTTCCTTTCCACTTAGCAAGCTCTTAGGACAACGCGGACTTACCGCCATTGAACGCTTGACGGGTATGATCCTGATTTTAATGTCAGTAGATATGGTGATGGGCGGTATTGCGGAGTTTGTAAAACTATGAAAAAAATTTGGGTTGTAGGTGTTTTTTTATTGGCGTGCGTAAGTGGTTTATTTGCGCAAGAAACCCCCAAAGTAGAATATGTGTTATTTGTTAGCCCGTCGTGTGTGCATTGTAATAAATTAAAGCACGAATATTGGGACGGTTTAAAAGCAAAATACAAAGACACGGTACACTTTACCGAATACGACCTTTCTGTCCCGGAAAACAGCTTGCTTTTTAATCAAACCGCCGAAGCGTATGGTATCCCGCCGGAAAAGCGCGGTTACCCGGCGGCTGCTGTGGGAAGCACCTATTTAATGGGATACCCGACAGAAATTGGCCAATACAGTGAGGCGGCCATTGAAAAAGCCCAGCTATTGGGGGAAAAAACAAACGTTTCCACTTTATCACAAAACCAAGTACAACAAACCGCGCAACAGGCTTTCCAAAAAATTACGTTTTGGGCCATTATTGGCAGCGGACTTGTGGACGGCATTAACCCGTGCGCATTTGCGGTAATTGTGTTTTTTATCTCTTTTCTTACCGTCTATAAATACAACCGGCGCGAGATTATTTTAGTGGGCTCTTCCTATTGTGTAGCCGTGTTTGTGGCCTACCTTTTATTAGGGCTTGGCGTGTTTAAATTCCTATATGCCATGCGCGGGTTTTCCTACGTGATTAAAGCGTTTTACATAATTACCGCCCTACTTTGTTTATTATTTTTTGTGCTAAGTATTTATGATTTAATTGTCTATCAAAAAACTAAAAAAACGGACGGTATGCTGCTGCAATTGCCGCTAGCTCTTAAAACGCGCATCCATAAAATTATGGGCTTTTTCTTGCGTGATAAACAAAAAAGTACGTTTCGCTTGGTGCTGGCGGCGCTGGCCGTTGGTTTTTGTGTGTCTTTAGTGGAAGCCGTTTGTACTGGGCAAGTGTATGTGCCGACGTGTGTGCTTATCATGCAAGACCCGCAATTTCGTGCACGTGCGGTATTTTACTTAGTGATGTACAACCTGATGTTTATTGTGCCGCTGGTAACGGTATTTGTACTGGCGTTATTAGGGTATGAATCCAAGGGATTTAATGATTTCTTTAAAAAGCATTTAGGGGTTACAAAAATATTATTAAGCCTAGTGTTTTTAGCATTATTTTTGTTACTTGTAGGAAATATTTAGCCTGAATTTACGCCTAAAAGCCCCGGGTAAATGCCTGGGACTTTTTGTACGTCCAACCAAAACCTCCACAGAGTGGTGGAGGTTTTGCTCTTATAAATATCTCGTACCCGCGCTGCCGCTCGTGTGCTGGTTAGAAGTTCGATTTTAAAACTAGCGGGCGCAAAAAAAGGAACCCTTACGGGTTCCCAAAATGCCTAGGAAAATTGAAAAAATGGCGCCCTCTAGGCGCGCCAAACTACCGACGAGCGCGTGTCCACTATAGTGTACCATAGTTCTTATACTCCGTTTTAGTGCCCGGTGTTATTATCTACAGCTTTTGGATAGTTCAAGTTTCACACGTGCGTAGCAAGGATTAGCGACTTTTGGGAATCCTGCCCCACGTGCAGAGAATACCCCACATGCGTGGGAAACCCCGGTCTAGGGCCTTAAACCCCTGTGTGCCAATTTTGGGGCTCATTTTGGCGTGTGTTTCTCTTATCTATTGTCCCATATTTTGTGCCAAATACAATATTTTTATTAAATATGTTAATATAGAAAATGTATGCACTATACAGAAGGCATTTTTGGAGCAACTATGATGAAATATTTTAATGTAACTAAATTCGTATTAAGCAGTGTTTTATTGTTGGTTTTAGCGTGTAATAAGGAATCTTCCGATATAGGTACTGTGCTGGAAAATTACGATTTGAGTGCTGATCAATCTTCTTTGCCACAATCCCCACAAACAACTGCTCCAAAAGCACAAACGTTAGAAGAAGCTATCCGAACGGATGATAGAAGTGCTATTGTCTATTTCTTAAAACAGGAAAAAGCAGACCCCAACCAAAAAACTGAACAAGGCGAACCTCTGTTACACCTAGCTGCCCGACGAGGTTTTGCATTTGCGGTAGAACAATTATTAACCGCTGGAGCAAATGTTAATGCTATAGATGATTACGGAGGAACTGCTTTGATGGAAGTATACCAAGAAGATTATTCTATTGCTGCACATGGATTTGATTATGGAAAGGTAGAAGATTTATTGTTAAAAGCTGGAGCAAATATAAATATAGCGGATAAAAGTGGATTAACTGTATTAATGAAAGCCAGTTATGTAGGAGATGTTGAAAGTGTGAAAAAACTTCTAGCTGCTGGGACTGATGTAAATGCTACAGATAAAGAAGGGGATAGCGCATTGGTATGGGCTTGCGTGGGAATGGATAGTGAAGGGGACTATGATGATGAAAATAAAAGTAAAGTAGTTCAATTATTACTAGCCGCTGGAGCTGACCAAAAGAATCAAGCACTACTAGCCGCATCTGAAAGATTCCCTCTTGTTGTAAAAACCTTATTAAATGCGGGAGCAGATGTGAATTTTATTGACGAACAAGGGGAAACTCCGTTGATAAGGGCCTCATCGCCTATGGGGAATGCAGATATTGTAGAAATTCTCAAATCCTACGGGGCAAAGAAATAAATTTGGATACAGCACAAATAGAACCGCTTCTTTACATGGGGCGGTTTTTTTAGTTTATAGTGCCCAAAAGTATATAAAAAGGTCACTATAAAAGCCGCAAGAATTTCTTTTCGTGAGGGGAAAAACTGTGCCGTTATAGTGTCCAAAAAGGGTCCACTAACAATATACAAGATTTGCGTAATTTTGCTCATTTTGCTCAAAAAACACCGACGAGAAAGCATAAAAAAACACCCACTCTTGTCTGAGAATGGGTAATTTAAATCGTACGCCCTCTAGGCGCGCCAAACTACCGACGAGCGCGTGTCCACTATAGTGTACCCTAGTTCTTATACTGCATTTTAGCGCCCGGTGTTATTATCTACAGCTTTTGGATAGTTCAAGTTTCACACGTGCGTAGCAAGGATTAGCGACTTTTGGGAATCCTGCCCCACGTGCAGAGAATACCCCACATGCGTGGGAAACCCCGGTCTTTGGCCTTAAAACCCGTTTGTGGGCCGATTTTGAGGCTTGTTTAACATTTCTTTTATTTGTTGGTTCAAAAACCGCTTACAATAACCCCATACAGAGGCAGACCTAAACTAGATGGAAGGGACGCAACAAACGTTTCTTTTCTATTCACAAAATAATCCCCAGGGTTGATTATCCCCGGGGGATTATTCTTATACTTGCAATCTTCTTATTGAAGTTTAGTAGGATCTTCGACGAGCAGAGCGAAATAGGGTTTCTTCCCTTGTTCTTGGATAAAGATAACGTATCTATCCGTGAAATCACAATTCCAAGGTATACTTACTCCGCGTGAAGCTCCTACTTCACCTTCTGATACTACCTTCACTCCTTCCTTGTTGATTTCAAATTGTACATTTTCCATGGCTTTTTGTATTGTATAACCATTTTTGAAAGACAAACCTTCCAATTCAACGAATTCTTTCTTTGCATTAAAGTTAAGGATTGGAGCTTTAAAAGAATCTTCCTCATCTAGTGAGTGATGATGTGGCCATGCTTCCTCTTTTGCTTGCATATCTTCATACAACTGTTTAAAATTGCCTTTATCATCGGTACGATACAGATAAATTTCATCATTTCGTTTAGACGACAATCGAACCGCAAAGTCATTTTCGGAATTATAGAAAAGCACATAAACACTCTCTCTATCCTTTCCAAATTGGCTTGCCCCAAAATATTTCACCTTTTCCTCCTTCGTGCCGAATGAATCTTCCCCCATATCTTTAAATGGTTTTGTAAATTTGAGATCTTTTTTTAACATGGCATAAAATAACATACCTGAAGCATCCCAATTCATGTCATCTAATATCTGACTTCTTTCTCCAAGTTTGGCAATACCATTTTCAATTTCTTGCCTTAAAGATTCATCATTAATTCCATGTTTTTGATAATAGCCGCCGGATAGATCATCTGCTGAAAAAGCATCTCCTTCGTTCAATCCTTCCACGGTTTGTCTGGCTTCCTTTGTTATATTGGTGAGGTTCCCTAACTCTTCCTTGGCCTCATCCCACGCTAATTGAAATGCGCCCGCCCAAACCTGGTTACCAGAAGTAAACTCACTGGACATTGCCGGCAATACATTTATGGCTTGATTCTTTGGGCATAAGATGGCAAAACAACCCCTGCCATCAAAGCTACTAAAAAACCTACTTTTGCTAATTTCATACAATCTTCTCTCTACTGATTTTACTTTATCAATGGAAGTGCGGATATGTTGGACAGTAATGGTATTTATCGTACATAGTGTTATAGTATAGTATAGTACCGTCATCAAAGATATAAGTGTTACCACCACCACGGTCTTGCTTCTTTGACTTTACATGGTCTTTTATAACTGTTTCAAATCCGTCCCCACCAACACCCTGTGTGGACATGCTTAATTCCAATAATTTATCCAATTCGGATTTGTTTATTGTACCATCTGCGTTAATCCACTTAATATTTTGACTCTTTTGGTAGAAATTTTTTAATGCCTGTTCTTTTATTTGCTTTTGTCTGGCTTCTTCGCGTGCTTGACTGCGTGTTAAAGGGAGCAACTTATGAGTTAAACCTTTTAACTCTTCCGGATATGCTTCTACTAGTCCGCTATACTCACTACTGGAAAATTTTGCATCCATATGAAAGGCAGGTTTTTCTGTCTCCGGATTCACCTCTAATTGGGCATCTAACAAAACCAAGATTACCATTACGTCTACTTCTCTTAAATAACCACTTTTATTTGCTATATTTGTTATTCTCTCTTGTTCTTTAGCAGACAATTTTCCCCATTGAACTCCACCTAAGCCATTTTTCTTAACCTTATCCAAAGAGATGCCATCCTCATCTTGGATGATTTTTAGGGTCTGTTTTTCCAAAAAAGCCATATATTCCGAAGAAGAAAAGATGTTCTTAAAATTGTAAATGCTGAGTTCGGGAGTAGCCGCCTTTTGTACAGCCGTTGAAACGGCGGCATGTAGTGCCGATTCAAGCTGAGTTCCTCTAGCACTTATTCCTACAAATAGTAAAGATACTCCCATAAACGCACCAATAATTTTTTTCATATAATTTGTCCTCGTTAAGTATTTGTCAATAGTGTAATGAATATTTGGAAAAATTTCAAGTATACCTACTTTTATTTTAGTATAGTTGCTGCCAAAAAACAGGGCCCAAAGACCTAATTTAAGATAGGCCCTTGGCCCTAATACTATATCTATCTTTTATTTTCTTCGATTTTTATAGTGTCCAAAAGTATGTAGAATGGTCACTATAAAAATCTCAAAAATTCCTTTTTGTGACGGAAAAAACTGTGCCATTATAGTGTCCCATTCTTTTGGTGTACATTTTGCCACTCTTTTAAATCTGTGTTCTCTTCTGACAAATTCGAGTTTTAAAATTCCCATTTGTAGGCCGATTTTTGGGCCTTATTTTGGCGAGTTTTACTACGCTTGGGACTTGTGGCCTATACAGACGTGGGACTTTTGGCCTATGGTGCTATTAACGGCCCATAAGTTAAAATGAGAGTACATTCTGTTGCAAGGAGTAATACAATGCAAAAACTAGCACTAGCCGTACTGGTAGGAACTGCGTGCTTGACTGCACCGTCTGTCTATGCTCAAAAAAACCTAGTTAAAGGATTAACGGAAGCATTTTCTTCCAAAGCAACATCCACCGTAAGTGCACAAGTGGAGCGTCAAGTGGCCCAGACTGCATTGGAGACACAACTAGAAAGACAGTTATCTCAGCAAACTATCGCGCATCATCCCGCTCTCGGTTGGTACGTGCATTCCGTTGCGACCCCTTCCCAATTGGATCCCGTTACTCCGTTCGCAGTCCCCAATACCAAACACATACAAGCTCGTCTTATACAAACCTCACCTATTTTTAATCCTTTTGATGCAGAAAAAGTGTCACAAAATTTTACAGACTTCTTAAATTTAGCCCCAGCTGACCTGGCACAAGCATTTTATATGTGGCGGCTCGCCAACCCAAAATGTACTAACTGGCAAGAAGAAGTTCCTAGTTGTTTTTTAGGAATGTCCCGTTATTTAAAGGCCCAATCCTATAAAGGGGTTTCGTTGGAACAGGTAAAAGAGCTGCCTAATTTTCAATTTCTAAAAAGATTAAAAGATCCTGCCATTACACCTGTTAGCTACGTAGAGCTTTATGAACGTTTCTCTAATGAGGCCGAGCGCATTTATAGAAATCTCTCCGGATTCCCTAAGTACATTTACCTAGATGAATTTGGGTTTCCTTTGAGAGCATTTGAAGCCGACAAAGCAGAACTAATTGATAATTATTTAATGCTTTCTAACCCCAAAGAAATGGGGGTGTTTAATAATGCCGGAGATTATACGCCCTTTATCCTTACCGAAACCGAACATATCGCCGCGGATAAACTCTTGGCTTTACGTTTCAATAGCGATAAGTTACCTGCACAACCAAACGCACAGGATTTATTATTCTTGGCATATAATCGCTTGGCAGCGCATGCTGTCCCATATACCGAAATCGACAAAGTAGGGCCCGGGTATAAGGCGTATCCCAATTATAAAAATACGGAATTGTACCTAGCTATCAAAAAAATGCTAGATAAACTGCTCTACTTGGAAAAATACGATTCCACTCCTTTATCCAACTATCAAAAGGTAAACAAAGACCACCTGCTCGTGTTAAATGCTATTATGGGCGGAATGGATATAGAGAATTTGGAAGAAGCGAGCCGGGTGCTTAACGCTTTTGAAGCAATGTGCAAAAGACCTTCTGCCCGAAATGAATATACTTTGGCGCATTTGGGTATTCTTCAGCGTAATTTAGCCCTTGTATTTGAACCGTTCATGCAAAAACACTCTAAAAAAATAAGTTTTAACTGGGCAGAAAAACAAATATATCACAAAGCAAAGTATTTATTAACCCAACCCTCTATTGTCAAGGAGTTGGCAAATTATTAGTTATCATTTCCCGAAAAAAGATATATAACGAGGTGACACAATGAAAAAAATAACCATAACCGTATTTGTAGGAATCGTCTGTTTAGGTGCAACTAGTGCGTTTGCACAATCTAAAAGCGAAAGAATAGCCCACTTGGAAGGAAAAGTTATTGCTTTGGAAGCGGAAAATGCGCAAAACCAAAGAAAACTAGAACGGGTGGAACACCGTGCCGATAGCCTTGTGGGAGTTAACGCTGAACTCAAGGTCAAGTTAGAAATGGTAAATCAGCAATATGTGTCCTTACAAGCTCAATATGCGTCCTTACAAGCTCAAAACGAACGAAACAAAGCAATAGGAGATTCATTAAATAGAGTAAATACTGCCTTGCAAGCTCAAGTTATTAGAGCTAAAGCCGAGGCTAAAAAGAAAGCCGCCGCAGAGAAAGCTGCTAAAGCTAAAGCTGCCGAAGCCGCCGAAATTGCGAGAGCTAAAGCGGAGGAAGCCGCTAAGGCTAAAGCAGATGAAGCTGCCGCTAAAGCCAAAGCGGATGAAGTAGCTGCGCTGAAAGCTCAAATCGCAAGCATGGAACAAAGGTACGCTGTCAACCAAGTACGCGAGAAGGCCGAAAAAGAAGCCAGACTAAGAGCACAGGATTATGATGTAGTAGCTAACATAAATAAGAATTTGCCTTGGAATTACAAGCATATTCGTGGCTATGAGATACAAAGTGTATTTGAAGACAGGGGATACTATTACGTCAATCAATATCCAGACTGTGGCTTTGTTTGGGTATATAAGTTTACGATAAGTGGGAAATACGTCGACCGTTATTTCAAGGAATACCCGTATACAAGCGGGCGTAGGGTAAATTTAGATTTCAATAGCATTGTAAAATAAAGTTCCCTTATCGCTCGAAGTTTTAACTGTTAGTAAAACGTTAGATAGTAACCGCCTCTTGTTTTAACCTCAAGGGGCGGTTTTGGAATCCGTAACATTGTAATTGGGACAATATGTTATAATGAAGATATATTTTATTAAGAGGAATACCATAATGAAAAAATACCTGCTGATGACACTAAGTGCTATGTTACTTACCACCCTGGTACAAGCCAAAGACCTGCCCGAACTTTCTAATGCCATTGAGCGGGCCGTTGCCGCGCAAGTTATGCCTTTCGCCAACGAGCGCGTAAGACAGATGTGCACAGAATGGCCTACCTGCCAAGAATGGGTAATGAATAAAGTGGAGCAAAACCCGTCTTTCAAAGTGCTAGATGTAGAAGTAGAACGCTGGCTCAGTAAATGGGACGGATATAAAGCCATTTGGCAATACCGTTTTTACGCACAAACCCAAGAAAACGGGCAAACAAAAGCGTACCAGTTTTCAAGTAAAGGGCAAGGTACTTCTTATGCGGCCCCTGTACTAATCAAAAAGTTTCCCGGCCACCCCGGTAAGCCAACGGAACATATATCTGCCCCTTCCTCCAGTGATGCCAGGTATTTCTTGTGCAACTCCTGGCCCGGATACAAACAATGGTATCGTAACCAAGATGACTCTGTAATTGCGGATGTAACGTCCCAATATATTTACAAAGTAGATGCCCAAGGTAATGCCCTGTGGAAAAAGCGTTTATATGTAAAGGTGGTTCCTCCATTTGTATTTGCTTCTGTATATGCCGTTTATTTCCAGGCCTACCAAACCCAGGCCGGAGGCGATTTTACCTACCAAGCCCCTGTAAAAATGAGTAAATTTCCCACTCGTTCCGCATTTTAATTATCTGCCTATTAGATACTGTCGCCCCTTGTTTAACCGCAAGGGGCGGTTTTCTTTACACTATACTGTGCCCCAAAGTATGTAAAATGGGCACTATAAAAAGTGCGGTTCGATAGTATGTTAGCACTAGCACTTTTTAGTGTTCTAGTGTCCAGTCTTCTAGGGGGGAGAAGTCAAGTAGCATGTGTTGCTTAATGAGGGGGTTTAGAATTGAGCAAAGCGGTACTTGCCTTTGCCCTTTCCTTTGACAGGTTCTAGCAGGTGGCTTACCAACATCATTTTTAGTAAGCGAGAGGCCATCGCAGGTTTGAGATCTAATACGATAGAAACATCTGTTCGCCCGAAATAAGGAGCCGTTTTATAAGCCGCGTAGAGTTTAGCGATATGTGTCCTGGTTTTGGTACTTATTTTGGGTAATTTTTCTTTGATAAGCTGTTCAATGTCTACTTTGGGGGCGTGAATATCTACTTTTGAAGAGTCAATGTCTACTTTTTCAAATGCATGGCTAATATGCATCATCCGGTTAGAAAGTCGGTTTTGTTCCTTTAGCAATAAATTCCTTAAAAATAATTCCAAAAACGCTGTGGTGGCGTGTATGCCATTTTTCAAATTGTTGTAGTTTGCACGAACAAGCGCGTTTCTAAAGTACCAAGCGTGCTTGGCAAAAATATCATTGGTAACATCATAGCCCAATGTTCTTAAATACTTGATAAAAAATACAGCCGTAGTGCGCGTATTACCTTCGGCAAAAGCATGTATTTGCCATAACCCGGCCACAAATACGGCTAGATGATGTACAATCTCACTGGCCGATAAGCCCCGATAGGAGAACTTCTTTTCTTCGGTTAAATCGTAAGTAATCGTATCTTTAAGTTCAGACGCTGTTCCATACACGACCGTATCCCCGTTTAATATCCATTCTTTTTTTGTGATATTGTAAGTACGGATTTGTCCGGCATGCGCGTAGATATTGGTAAAAAGTTGTTTATGTATGGAGATATATTCATTTGTTGTAAAACTAAATGCTTGTTCAGATAAGAGTTTTGCAATACGGGCGGATACTTTGTCGGCTTCTTCCGTTCTATCTTGTGTAGATTGGACGGGATTTTCCCGGTAATGACTATTGAGTAAGGCCTGTGCTTGGTCAATGGTAATTTCACCTTCAATGTTTCGTTTGGCGGTATCCAATAGGTAAGAGGACGGTTTTAAACCGTCTACATTTTGTAAACCAATAGCTGTATACCAAGCATAACCTTTATCTCGTTTGCTTGGTTCAGGCTGTTCAAGATACTCTTTGAAGGGGTCTTTGTCCATATTATTACCTTACTCCTTTATTATATTATATCTTTCCAGGAAAATAACATGAGTAATCTCCTATTCTTGCCGTGCACGTAGCATATTCACGCTTCTTATGGGGGGAGAAGTCAAGTTATATTGAATTCTGGATATCCCCTTTGTGGGTCGATTTCTGGAGGGTGTTTAATGTCTTTTTCTTATTTACTGTTCCGCTTTGCGTACCGATACCAAGCATCTTATTTTATCACCCTCTACCTAGATGGAGAGGGTGGCACGCAGAGTTGGTGCGGGGAAAATTATTTTTCTAACAACTGGGCAATTTCCGTAAATTTCTTTGCTTGGGCCAGGTCCAAGGCGGTTTTCCCGTCGTTATTGGTGCGGGAGGTGTCAATACCGGGCTGTTCTAACAAGATACGTACAATATCGGTGTAGCCATTTAGGGCGGCCACATGCAAGGGCGTATTGCCGTTTTGAGAGTACGCGGTGTTTAATTCTTTGGGGTGGTCTTGCAGAGCCGTACGAACAAGGGCGGGGTCGTTACTGAGGATAGATTCTAATACCGGAGTAATTGTGTGAGAAATAGGAAGAGTTTGCGGAATAGGTGGAGTGGAGGAAACACGTTGCGTAGTAGTTGAAAGCGCTAAATTTTTAATTTTTTTGCTGAAAAATTTCATACCTATCCAAATTATAAAACCTATTTCCAATACAAAAGCAATACCGGCAGAATATAAAGCAAACTTTATATATTGATCCATATTAAGGGAACTAGAGAAGGAACCTGTTATTTCAAGAAACATTATACTCCCTAACATAAAAGCGGGTAGCAAAAATAGAGAGTCCACTCTGTAGGGCATATCTTTTGAGGAACTCAAGATAGTTAGTATTATTGAAAATATCATTCCAAACCCCGCTAAAATGAGAATTAAAAGAGGAATACGGGCATCACAAGAAGGGCAATCCGCAAATAAGGTTCCAATCCCAGCCCCTAAGATTATAGGTCCAAAAGAAACGGTGCCGACCATCCCCAGAATCAAATTGATAATCCTTTTGGTTTTGGTTGGTCTAGGGAAAGTTGTTTTGATTTCTGAGTTTAGGGTGGATTGCATCAAAAGAGTTTTCTCCTATCTACAAAAGTTCTTCTTGCAGTGTATCAAATTTTGGGCTGAAGCGGGTAAAATTTGACGCATGGGGCTTCAGTACTCTGAGCGCATACCAAGCACCGGGAAAAATAGTCCTCTGTTAAATAGAACCCATTGCAGAAATATGAGGGTGTGTTATTGTGTCCAAAAGTATATAAAATGGTCACTATAAAAGGCGCAGGAATTCCCTTTCGGGAGGGGAAAAACTGTGCCATTATAGTGTCCAAATTGTGACCACTCGTTTCATAGTTTTTGAGAATTTTTTGATGCTTCTTATACTTCCATCGTCGAGCGAGTATAATTATATATGAAGTGAATTTTCCGAGGATTTAAGTGTCACAAATAGTAAAAGCGATTTTGGCTAGTATAAGGAACATTTTGTCGACGAGGAATAATAAAAGATACGGGCATTAACTGTGTAGCATACAGGGTCCACTAACAATATACAAGATTTTGTTCATTTTGCTCATTTTGCTCAAAAAACACCGACGAGAGAGCAAAATAACAATCCCCCGGCGTAGCCGGGGGTTTTTCACATTGGGGCCCTGCCCCTCATTACTAGCTGCTAATGGAATTAGCTTCAACTACCTGTCGCTTGCGTATCCTCTACTTCTTCTTATCCCATGGGGTCTTGTCAAAT
>JAZUNI010000046.1:0-3230 GCA_045604045.1 Elusimicrobiaceae bacterium
TTGTATGTGATAACTTATTTATGTCCTTATCCATGTTAAGGACCTCCTTGTGATTAAATTACCTGCTAGCACAGGTAATTTAATTGTATCACAAGGAGTTTTTGTTGTCTTGCGGAACGGTATAACCAAGATTGAACCCCCAGCCTAGCAGGGGGTTTTCATTACACAATAAAAACCCGGGGCAATACCCCGGGTTTTTTCACTTTCACATATTTACTAAATTATTCAAATAAACCACTGTTTTCTAGCGCGTTGAGGGCTTTAGTAATGTCATTTACTACAATAATCCAGCGCGTAATGCCGGCGGTATCTGCCGTGCCATAAAAGGTGGTAATATTGATGCCATGATTCGCTAACACGGTGCCAATGTCACGCAAAATGCCTACACGGTTGGGCATATCCAAGCAAATCGCATCTGTTTTTACGCTGGTAAAACCGGCTTTGGTAAGCACGTGGCTGATGCCTTTATCATGCAAAACGGCCAATCGTACGACGGCCGCATCATAGCGTACATCCTGCGCCATGGCGATAATGTCTACATTTTCGCGCACAAAAAGCTCGGTAAAACTTTTTAAAGCACCTGGCTCGTTGACTAAAAAAACACTATATTGCTTGACGATAGAAATAGCCATATAAAACCCTTTCTTACTATTATACTATAACCCTTGCGGTTCCAGGATGTCTGCTTTTTTAAGAGCCTCTACCACTACCAGCATGGCTTTGCAGTCATCTTCGTTGTACATCAAAATTTTGTTGATAAGTTCCGAGTTTCCTGTTTTTAACCAACTTGTAAAATAGACCATACTGTCCATGGCGCCGCAATCATCCTGCCTCCAATTAAAACCAAAAATAGGGGCGGCTGCTTTTAATGAAAAACTGGGTGCCGGCAAATAAAAGCTGTCGTTTACAGACACTTTTAAGTCGTGGCAGATATCACATAACGCTTGTAAATGTGCGGCGTGTTCCGGTTGCGCAGCCGCTAATTTGCGCATTTTGCGCACTTCATATTCCGTCCAGTGATATAAAACGGTCTGCTTAAAGTCTATAATGTAGTTATAAAATTCTTCAAATATATTAATTTCTTCTTCAGGCGTTTTGGCCACAAAAGATACGTATTTATCTTGTTCTTTATCCCATAGACCAATTAAATAAACAAATGATTTATTGTCTTTGGTAAAGGTTTCCGTAGCTTCAAAATCAAAATACAAATTGTATTTTTTATCCGGGGGAGGAAATTTTCCTTTGCTACGCCAAATGGGTTTATTGTACATAAACGCGCGCGCGTTATAATATGTTTCGGTAGCGTAGGGCTCTTCTAAAATTCCCTGCAGTGTTTCCAAAGAAGCATGGGCTACGTCGTCGGTAGTAAACAGGCCGTTAATTTTGAGGCATTGGCGCATTTCGGTATTCAGGTGCGGCAGCATGACTAAATCTTTAGTTTGTGCCATGAGTTTGTTGGCATATACGCGCCACGGGGCGGCCGCGCCCTTGGGGGGCTTGTGCGCTTCCGGCTTGGCTAGGCCCAGGCGGATGTTATTCCAAAACGCCAGCTCGCTTTGAAGCCTTTGCTGATGATCTGCCTGCAATACATCTACGCTATGCCCTTTTAAAAGTACCCGTGCTTTAGCGGGGGAAAATTGTTGAATTTGTCCTAGCAACTGATTGAGTAAACACACCTGCAAGGCGTAGTGTTCTTTTAAATCGTGTGCGCGTTTGAATTGAAAAATCATATAGTGATAATTGCCAAAGCGGCTTTTTTCACCGTCTACACGCACGAGTAAATTTACACTTCCGTAAGTATGCAGCGGTAAATTCCACAACGAAGCATTGGCAATAGCGCTTTCTCCGCGTGCCATGGCTGCTAACGTATTTTGAAAGCGTTCCGTTTCATTTTGGGCGCTTACAAAATGCACAGCAGGAAAGTGCTCTTTAATCCACTCATCACGCGCAGAGCGGTCCGTGCGGATTTTCAAATTTTCATAACGGTTGGTTTCGGGAACGGCTTCACTTTCCGGCGCGTGGAAATTACACCAAATAGAGAAGGGATCCTCTAAAAGGGTGAACATACGGCTAGCGTTAAAATCTTGTTTATCAGGGGTGCGCCCCGCGGAAAAGGTATCCAATAGTTTGGAAAGTTCTAAATCAGTCATCTTTTATATTTTAGCTTTTTTGTGATATTTGCTACAATACATATATGGCAGTATTACGTATTACAAAATATGGCGAAGACATTTTACGCCAAAAATTAAAACCTGTGAACTACGCGGACATCGCCCCCAGGTTGCCCAAATTACTGGCTGACATGGAAGAAACTTGTTTGGCGGTGCACGGGGTAGGATTAGCTGCCAATCAAATTGGGCTGGACTTGCGCCTGGCTGTTATTTTATTGCCCAACCCGGATGACGAGGACGCTCCGCCGACGCGCTACGTAATTATTAACCCAAAAATTTTGTCCATGCGTGGGGAAAAAGTGGATGAAGAAGGGTGTCTGTCCATCCCTGGTTTGTGGGCGAACGTCAAGCGCGCAACAGATATTACGATTAAATACACAGATGAAAATGGTGTGGAGCAAGTAAAACGTGCCCGCGGTCTTTTGGCCAAGGCTTTTCAACATGAAGTGGATCACCTAGACGGCAAATTGTTTGTGGACCTAGTAGACCCCAAATTAAAGCCCGAAGTCAAAAAAGCCATCAAAAAACTAAGACCGCAGTGGGATTAGTTCCGCTAGCCTTATAGCATATTACAAATTTTCTGTCCTAACGTAGTCTTGGGGGTACACTCTATTTTGTTGGGATAAGTGGAATGGTTAAGCCACAATGTATACACGAAATCTGCTTTGTTTGTACATTGGCTCCAATTATCCAGGTTATGGGGACAGTAAAAAGCCCGGATATTGTTATTAACGGTGGTTGTTCCATTAGCGATTAGGTCAATATAAAAATATTTATCACATTTAAACATGGAGGTGGTGGCATTGCAAACATCCATGTCTAGCCGATCGGGTCGGCTAGCATATATCCCGTTTTGAAGGTAATACAATTCGGAAGCTTTTTTGACAGCTGTTAATGACGGGATAACGGCCGCAAGGCGACTTTTTGTTACGGTTAACTGATACTGCGGCAGCGCCACGGCTGCTAGAATGCCAATGATGAGGACCACGACTAAGAGCTCAATGAGCGTGAAGCCGCTCCATGCTGTTTTACTTCCTCCCTTGCGGAGGAAGTGGCCTG
>JAZUNI010000047.1:0-9451 GCA_045604045.1 Elusimicrobiaceae bacterium
CTTTCAGTCTCTAATTCAGTGATAAGAGCGGCGGCGCCTGGATCCAATATTACTTCATCTACCCTTAACCCCTTAGCAAAGTTAATAAAGTCTGTCCCAAATTCCCGCGTGGTTTTATTTATTCCTGATTCTCTACCACTATAATAGTATTCTTTAAGGACATAGTAAATATATTTACCATTCAAATAGTACTCTCCAATTAGTAAATACGTTGTTGGATTCCCTACCCCGTAATCCGAACCAATGAATAAACGACGTAAGCCGCTCTTTGGTACTTCGCCTTTACTAATCACATGCTTTTTAGGATTAAACTTTTGATAGATCAATCCTTCAGATATCACCCATTGACCCAATATCATGCGCTTATATCTTGCGGGTAATCCTGCATATTGTCGCTTAATCCGGTTTATATAGGCATCATCTAAGCTTATGTTATCTTCTAACAGGAAACGGAAGCGCCGCCAATCCTCGCGGGCTATATCGTTTTCCACGTATTCTTTTAGTAACCAATGGTTAGGACTATCCGGGTTAGTTGTTACTAAACATTTAGCGGTTGCACTTGATAAACGTCCCACTAATTCTTCAAATACTATTTTAGGTACTAAGGTTCCTTCGTCCACGTAAGCTATCTCTAAGGTGGATCCACGGATACGTTTTAAAGCCCCAACGTCCCGCGCTCCTACAATGTAATAACGGCGGCTTATTCGTTCATTGCCTTTCCAGGTAAATAAATCTATACTTTTGCCTGTCCTATAATGGTAATTGCCTTCCCCCAATACAGACATTAAACTATTCAGGAAGTTCCGTTCTATGGTTTCCGGGGTCTGTCCTATTATCATCCCATCCCCCGGCGGGCATTCTTTATTTACGTTAATTAGCCATAAGATAGACAAGAATGTTTTACCGCTCCTAATAGATCCATCCCATAAATTAAAAGGGGCCGTACTCAATGCTAAGGCCCTTAATTGATTAGGTGAAAAGGGTTTTATAGGCATGTCCTTAATTTTAGGATCCTGCTTATTGATCGCTCCCATCTTCTCCACCTTCTATTCTATCTTTACCGTCATACACCCATTCTGTATTTGCTTCCTTTCCAAATAGCGCCGCGGATTGTTTCATGGCTTCCGTTAATGCGTCCATTTGGTTCCCGGCTTGTCGATCTGTTTCCCCTAGTAAAGCCATGTCCATTTCCATTACTTTTAATAATTCGTTAATGTTGTAGACTTTTAATTCGCCGTCCCTAATATCCTTAATAGCCGTCCCAATAATGGCCTTCAGCATTTTATGAAAAGTTGCTTTTATTTCTAATAAGCTATCATTATTTTCTTTTTGGATCTCTCGGAATTGATGTTCCAATTGCGCGTCCTTAATCTCCACCCGTTCTTTCCAGTTGAATGAATCCGCCCAGGTTTGGACAGTGGACGGCGCTTTCTTTAATTGCCTGGCCACTTCCCGTATACTTCTTTTTTCCGGCGGTAATACATAAAAGAGTTCAAATGCTTCCTTATGGTGTAATTTTTCTTCCTTTACCTTTTTAACCATGTCCAATTATGCCCCCTTTCTACTCATTTTTTTCGGACAATTGCCGTTCAATATTGGTCAAACGTACAATTCCCGCCCAATTATTTGTCTATATGCTTAGTTTTTGCCACAATTGGGGTTATTTCCCTATAAAAATTATACCCCATTAGGCCGCATAAAGTAACGGTTTAATGGGGTATTCGTTCAAAGTGTACATTATCTGTACAGGTTGTAGTTAGGCGTGTTTAGTCCGCCTAGTGTATTTAGTTGGTTTTGGGTTAAATCTTGCGCCGCTCTTTTGGCGAAAACTATATCATCCTTCGTGAATTTATTTATTGTTTCCTGGCCTAGTGGTTTTGTCGGACAACTTAACCCGATTATATCCGAATAGGTCCCTGATTCTATAATAGATTTCATAACCTTTTCCAATGCCGGGGTCTTATTCCTTCCGGTTGCCCCGTATGGCTTTTTTAAATCGTCTTCCGTTATATTCCCGTATTTATTCATAAAGTCCTTAACGTCTTGTTCTAACTCAATTGTAGGGATCCAATTAAATCCGTACTTTTCAAAAAATAAACTGTTTGTCATAGTAAGCCAATCACTTGCCATATCCCACCTACTATATAGCTCCTTATTATTTAAATAGCTCCCCCAATATCTTTTTTTATCTTCCCTCACCCTTTGCCGCTCCGCTTCGTTATTCTGGAAATCATTCAATAGGTTCGCCGCTACCACTTTGTTACTTTGGTCCATGTTGCTTAACGTGTTATTCAATTCCGCCAAGTAATCGTCCATAGCATCCATTAGCATGTTCTTTCTTGCACTCTTAGGCAATTTTACCAATGAGTATCTTAATCCTTCCATTCGGCCAATTGCTCCCCTAATATTGCCTATCATATCGTTAATCATATCCCCATTACCCCTTTATAGGTTATTTTGTTAAAACCCCGCTACGGGCCATTTATTGACGTTGTAGCGGGTTGCCACTTAATGCGATTGCAAAGGTTTTATGTTTTGTACTTCTCTTAGCCACTTTTTAGCCTTTTCTATCGCTTCTTCCTTGGTTTCCGCTTCCATTAATCTTGAAGATGTATTAGGGTCCTGTATATAAACCATTTCCCCTTTTGGCTTTGCTTCCGTTTTACCTTCTACTTGCGGGAACCATACTCCCCTTAACTCTTTATCTACACCCGTGTCCATTAAAAACAAATGAGCGGCTTGTACATTTCCAGTTAATTCGATTTTAGACATTTGATTTCCCATCCCCTTTTATTATTTTTACATTGGACATGTCCTTCATAGCAAAATCTCTAAATTCCAATTTCCTTGTATCAAAGGCTCTTAATATCCATTGCGGCTCAATATGATATTTAGTAGATCCATAGTAAAGTTTCCCTGACTTTATCCGTCGTTTAGCTTTAACGCCTTTCCAATTTACATAATCAAATTCTAATTGGTCCCCTGAATTGATTTCATTCATGGTCAATAGGCTCTTTGGTAATTGGGTCTATTACTAATTTAGGGAATTTCAACCCTTCCCCCTGGTTTTTTATATCCCCTATAGGACTGTATCTAACTATATCCGTATTGTTCATCTCTATAGGACCCGTGGCGTTAAAAATATTTGTTTTTGTTGGTAAAATAGGCGGGTTATAAAAGACTGGATTAGGTTCAACTAAAGGCAGGTTAAATGATAGAGTGTTATCTTTTAATACTTGGTGTAATACCTTTCCTAAACGGTCTACCATTTCTTCCATTTGTTCGTCCTGCCCTTCATATCCCGCTTCATAAAATACCCCGTGCAATAATTCATGAACAAAAACTTGCTCTTTGCGTTCCTTGCTTACCGTGCTATCTAATTCAATTAATCCTGAATGGTACAATATACGGCCTATTAATCCTTCATTTGTTGCCAATCCATTGTTATCTTCCACCCTGTAAACCATGCCGCCAATTTTAACGCTTTTAGGAATTTCCATTCGATTCCTTCCCCCTTTTCTTTTCTTGCCGCTTATGTTGCCATACGTTCAATTCAACCGCCGCGGCCACAATGAAAACAACCGTGATTATATAAGCCATATTCCATTTGCCCTTTCTAGGGATAAGATTGTATATATCTAGTTGTCTTTTTTTAAAAGTCCCCTTTTTTTTAATTCGAATTCAGTGGAATAAAGATTGATCTTTCCTAATAATTCATGGGTCACGCCGAAAACTTGATCTTTGACCATTAGCTTGTCTATAACATGCCCTTCTAGTTCTTTACGGTCAATTATCGGGGTATTATATTCCGTGTATTCATCATAGGCACGTAACACAATCTTAACCACGGCCACTATTGAATTGAATTCCATTTGGCTAAGCGTCCCCCGGTTCCTAATAATCTTTGCTACTTCCCCGGAATCATTTACCGCCTTCTTCTTTATCATCCTGCTTCCCCCTTCTAAAAATGTCATAAGACGCTTTTATAAAGGCTAGTCCACCGGCTCCCAAAACCATAGCAATTGCGGTAATAATCCCCCTTGTCATTCTTCCACCTCATTCACGTTTATTTTTAAGAGCGGCGTTCGTATTTTCCCAATAGTTCTTTCTGGCTTATCCTTAGCGGGGTTACGTCTATAAGTTCTTGTCCATTCCGCTTGTAATATTGGAATCCCGCCACATGTCCCGCCTTATAGACACGATCTACTACAATGTAATCAGCGGGATCCCCTTTTCTTTGCCAAGATCCATGTAATGTTTCTTTTGCCATGTTGCCACCCTTCCTATATTCCGAATTTTATTCTAGGGTCATCCTTTACCCCTACTTGTATAATGTTCCCTTTAAACTCTGCAAGGGTCACTTTAGATAAACCTTCGTAAACGGATCTTGTTAAATCAGAAACACGTATTAATTCATTGTGATTAAAAACATCGGTTTTTCCCAAAAAAGAGAAATCATCCAATGAAGCCCTTAAATATATTTCTGTCGCTTCCGCTGTTTCATGCTTCATTGTCACAAAATAAACTTTTGCTACTTTCCCGCATTTGAATTTTATACTCATTTCCGCCCTCATGTTATCCGCTCCTTTTTGATCGCTTTTTCATGCTCCCGGCTTCCGCTTTAGTCATGACTGGTTTTGTCGCCGCTTCCATTATTGGCATCCCAAACCGTACACGTTGTTTAAAATTCGCGTATGATATACCGTTACTTTCGGCAAGCGCTATGATTTCAGGACTATACTTTCTTCTTTTCGCGTTTAGTTCCCTTCTCGCTTCCAATGTTTTTACCATTGGCATGGTGGCCGCTTCTTCCGGGGGCCTGCCTGTCCTTTTTATGCGGCAATATAAAGCGTTTCTGCTAATCCCGTTTTCTTTCGCCTTTTTGAGTATTTCTTCATCCACTACAAATGGGGTTAATTTCTTTTTAGGTTCTGTCATGGCTCTATCAATATCCCATCCTCGCAACCTTACACGGCTACTCAACGTATTTCGATCTATGCCGTTTTTTTCTGCTTTTTCGTATTGTTCTGGCGTGATGTACCAAACATACTCTTTACCCAAAATTAATCTTCCCCTTTCTCCGGTTTTCCCTTGCGATTTCCTGCTTTGTCATGATCGGCTTTGTAGCGGCTTCATCCCAACTCATTCCCCTGTTAACGCGTTGTTTGAATGTTTTGTATGAAATTCCATTACTTTCAGCAAGTTTGATTATTTCAGGACTATATTTCCTTCGTGATTCGTTGCCAAGCTTCCCTATTTCTTCAGGCGATAACGGCGGCATTGTTACGGCTTCTTCCGGGTCCATGCCTTTTTCCTTTAGGCGGTAATATAAAGCGCATCGACTAATACCGTTTTCCGCCGCTCTTTTTACTAATCCTTTGTCCAATTTATAGGTCCGTTTAATTTTAGGTTCTGTCATAGCTCTTTCTATATCCCAACCAAGATACCTAACCCGTCTATTCAATGCGTCGCGGTCTATTCCATGTGCCGCCGCTCTTTCATAATGTTCATCGGTTATATAGTAAACGTACTCTTTAACCACTTTTATTTTGCCCCCTTTTCTTTGTTCTATAGGGTTGGTTTTTCGCGTCTTCTACGGTAAATCCAATCCTTATCCGTCTCTTAAATAATTCATGTTCAATTCCATTCTTTTCAGCTTCTTTTATATCTTCATCTGTCCATGTTACCTCTAGCCGCTTTACTTTTTTTATGGGTGTATTTATGGCTTTTTCAACCGTCCAATAAGGTGGGACGCATAACCTTACATGCAAAGCGCCTTCATTCAATCCATTTTTTACGGCGGTTTTTATTTGTTTTTCCGTCAATGTATGAATTCCAAATGATCTTCTATTTTCTAACATGTTATCAATCCCCCGTGTTTGCTTGCCTTTCTAATTCAATGAAATTCGTAATAACCACGAAACCTACTTTTACATTTTGGTTTTCCAAAATTTTCAATCTTATTTCTTCTTCTATTTCACGAATGCTCTCCATGCTATCGAGTTTTGGAGATTCTGTGTTTATTCCGTTTCCGTGTACTTGTTCGCCACCAACTGAATAGATAAAGCTAATAAAATATTTTCTATTCTTCTCCATCGTTAAATACCTCCTTTACTAAAAAGGCATGTATACGGCTTGAATGGGTAGGAAATGCGTCGTTATCATAGTTTTCTTTTAACTCTCTTAAAAAGGCATTCCATACCACCTTTTGGTGTTCATCATCATAGTTGATAATGTATTGGAGCGGTCCCGCCTGGTTATTATCTTCCCCTGGATCTTCGAAAGGATCTTCCGCCGGTTCTTCCATGTCTTCCGGTTCGTCTAAATCAGGCATATCAGGCAAATCTATGTCTATGTCATTGAATGCTATGGTTAATTCATCTATTTCCGATGTATCAAAGCCGGTTAAATCCATATCCAGGCCGTCAAAGCCTTTTAATTCATTCAATAGATCACTTAGTTTTTCTTCATTCCATTGGCCGCCAATCTTGTTTAGTCCTAAATTCAATTGCTTTTCTTCCGATTCGCCCAGGTCCACAATTTTAGTTGATACGCTCTTATAGCCAAGGTCTAAAGCTATATAGTACCTTTGGTGGCCGCCTACTATATTCCCGGTCCGTTCATTCCACACTATTGGTTGTACAAAGCCGTATTTTTTGATACTTTTCTTTAGGCTTTCATAATCTTTGTCCCCCGGTTGCAATTGCTCGCGGGGGTTATATGGGGCCGGGTTCATTTTCTTAACACTTACGTTTTTAATTGTCATTCTATGGCTCCTTTTATATCTAACTTGGTTGTATACGCAAAGGTAGGGGCCGGATCACTAAGTCCTAAAATGACATAACCTTCTTTTACATAATTAGGATCATCCATAATGTAAACGATTCTTTTTATAATGGATTCCCCTGTTTTTTCTTTAAGAATAGGATCATAGGCTTGAAGCTCTACATGGTCCCCCATTTGATAATCCCTGTCATTCTTTCTAACTTCAAAGTTTTTATTTCCAAATGCAACCTCTGTAAAATATGGTTCCACTGTTTTTAAAAAGTGAAAACGATAATCAATATTGATTTTTGTAGCATCTAATTTCATTCTGTTTTTCCCCTTTCATTGTTCGGTTGTTGAAATGATATAAGGATAAATCTTATGGTTTTTCTTAATGGCCCAATCATATGGGACCGCGACAACGTTTAGGGAAGCCCACGTTAAAACCGGCTTAAATTGTTTTATTTCTTCTTCCGTTAAATCGTTACTGAAATAGTACATTCTGTTTGTGTGCTTATTTATTTCCCCTTGGAATTCTTCTTCTATTTCTTCCAAAGTAAAACCTGTTTCTTTTTCATAAAATCTTTTAGCCGTTTCCCCATTCAGCGCCGCCACGTTGTCACAATCATTCATTTTAAAAACTTTCATTTCTTCCAAAAGACTGGCTATGATATCCTGGTTTGGATCAACTGTTACCATTTGATTCATCCTTTATCATTCCTTTCCTTTTACCATTCTAATAGTAAATCAAATCTATCAACCAATAATTTACTATCTTGTATATTATTATAAATTACTAGTTTACTTAGGTCAATATATAAGAGTAAAATAATTCCTGTTTTTTATCGCCAATTAACAACAAAAGCCGCGCTTATATACACGGCTCTTTCTGATTCTCAATTTTTACGGACTGTGTGTTAATTCTAACTTTCTATCTCTTTTATTTTCGGAAAAGGGATAATATCATCATAATCCCAATATGTGCCACCTATAGCTCTTTGAATAATCTCTTTCATTTCATTAGCTTCTGCTAATGTATTAAATTTAGTAGCTTCACTTTCGTTAGGTGTAAACGACCATTTTGTATAAGATGGGTTTACAAAATATTTCCCTGTTGGTTCCACTAATGCAAATTCACTCACTATTTATTCCTCCCTTACCGCACCGTTTTGGTCTTAACTTCCGTAACGTACTGTTTCCGTTAACACATTAAAATCATAATGTGATTCGATAAATTTTATGGTTTTTTCCCGGTTGCAATCATTCCCTAAATACGTGTAAATTTGTTCAATTTGTTCAACTGAAAAGTCTGTCCCTAGATACTCGTTAAAAATAGCCCGCATTTTCTTTTGACATTGCTCCCCTACCTCTTTGCAACTTGGCCGGGATAACCACGCCAAAACCTTACATTTCATATCCAAATCTGTTTCTACGTCTTCCAATCTGAAATAAATATTATTCCTTGGTTCCACTATCAATTCAAATAGTGGACTGATAAAACAGTTTGGAGAATGTTTTCTTGTTACGTCTATCATTTTTTTAACTACTTCTATATTCATTTATTCCGCCTTCTCTCTTAATTTTCATAGCATGACAATAAAATAAGGATCCCAATTAATAAAACTATGATATCCACGCCGCCCGCTCCCCTCGGTACTTCTTAACTAGTATCCGTTAATAAAGTTAGCTTTGTTCCATTCGTCTGTGAATAGATCTTGGCGGCGTTTCATAATGTTTATTTGTTCTAATACGGATTCTTTTCGATTTCTCCACTTCTTAGAAGCACCCGCGAATTTTGCTTCCTTGCGGCGAAAACTTTTTACCGCTATTTCCGCTACGGCTTTCCGTTCATCCCCTGTTAATTTGTTCCCCTGGTTATCCGTCCGACTATTCAGAAATCTATTAGCATTCATTTCTTGGCGGTATGCATACGCTAACTTCTCCATTCCGGTTGCTTCCGCTTCAAGATCACCCATAATTTCAAGTATGTTGCCGTATATGGTCATTTTTTCTTGAAGTTGTAGCGGGTTTGTTTCTTCTCTTTCATCCGCTTCAGCATAAAAGGCGGTTAAGGCTCTTAATTTTTCACCCTCAAATATATCGTAAGCATTAAAAACGGCTTCTACCCCCTCATTCTCGGCCACTTAATACCCTTCTTTCTGTCTTTGCATGTTCACGCTCCATTTATGTTTAAAGGCTTCTATTACTTCTTCAGACGTAAAGTTAAGAAGTAAGCCTAATCCTTTTAATTGACTTATAAAACAATGCCACCCAATTGGGTTGTATGTTGTCCGTGCCGCAAAAAACAACGTGTCAAACTGGTTTAAAAGGTCTTTCTTGATCTCTATTCCGTAATGTCCACCTGGTATTTCTAAATCGTTACCGATATTAAAAGCCATATGCCAAATATCTACGTATTCATCTAATAGCACTTCTTTTGATTCTGCGCCTTTGGTGGACCAATATTTATGAATCCTTGTTTTATTCATTAATTCACAAATTTCATCTATTAATTCCAATTTGTTTTCTAGTTGTTTACTACCAAATTCAATTCCTTTTTTCATGAAAATTGTGGTATTCAATTCCATTTGTTTTTCCATAAATTCCGCGTAATCCTCGCTTTTTTCTAACAATTTAAGTAATCCCCTTCCTAATAAGGTCATTTTTTCCAATGAAAGGTTAAATA
>JAZUNI010000048.1:0-5514 GCA_045604045.1 Elusimicrobiaceae bacterium
GGCGAGGGTCAACGAGCCGACTTGTGACCGAATCAAGTCTATTCCTACCAAAATTTGAGAACCCCACAAACGTGGGGTTTTTAAATTTTAGAGGAAAGTGACACCAACTGCTTGGTGTCACGTTGGGATTCGAAAGCCGGAGCCTTATGCGAGTTTGAGTGCGAGCCATAGAGGCGAGAACGAAAGGCGAGCATGGCGAGGCGGGGTCGCGAGCGGCGAGGGTCAACGAGCCGACTTGTGACCGAATCAAGTCTATTCCTACCAAAATTTGAAAACTTCGCTACGAGCGGGGTAAATTTTTTTATCTAAAATGTTACAATAATATTATGAAGCATCCATCCGCACAGACCCCTTTAATGAAACAATATTTTGCCATCCGGGAGCAAAACCCCGGCATTGTGCTTTTTTTCCGCTTAGGCGATTTTTATGAAATGTTTGACGACCAAGCGCGTGAAATTAGTGCGCTACTGGGCCTGACGCTTACTTCGCGCAATGGCACGGCTATGTGCGGGATCCCCTACCACGCGGCCAATACTTATATTACGCGTCTGTTGGCAGCGGGCAAAAAAATTGGCATTTGTGAACAAACTAGCGCGGTCATGGACAAAGAAACCAAACTCTTTGAACGCAAAGTCATCCGCGTGATTACACCCGGTACGCTGGTGGAAGACAGTTTATTAGATGCTAACCAGGCCAATTACCTATTAGCACTGGACATTACTCCTACCGGGTGGGCTGTAGCATGTGTAGAAGTATCCACGGGGGAATTTTGGGTGAATGAACAACCTAAAGACCCTTCTTTAACGAATTTGGCCGCTGCCTTAGCGGCGGTAAATCCGTCGGAAATTATCGGTACGAAAGAGGCGTTAGCTACGCTACGTCAAAAAGTAGTTATTCCAGCCTCGCTCACCCTTACGTCGGTAGCCCCTTTTGATGGAAATTACAATTTGCCCGCTAACTGGCCGGCTTTAGGTGCGTGGGCGGAACACAAACGGGCGTTGGCGTGTGCGTTGCAAGTTATTAAATATATTAACGCCACTGACCCTAGCGTGCAGTCTACGCTCATCCCGTCTTACCGCGAGCTCAAAGAATGTTTGCAAATTGATGAAAATGCCGTGGCGTCTTTAGAGCTTATCAAAGGCCAAGAAGGCGGCCGTGCAGGCAGCTTGTGGGCCTTGTTAGATAAAACCAAAACGGCAATAGGTAGCCGCAAATTAAAAGAATGGATTTTGCACCCGCTCTTAGATCCGGCGGAAATTAGCTTGCGCCAAAATTGTGTGGAAGCGTTTACACAAAATCAGTCCGCCATTGCTGATTTAAGTGCGCTACTAGAAACCATTTCCGATGTGGAGCGCATCATGACGCGCACCGCTACCGGTACGGCTTCTCCGCGGGATGTGTCCGGTTTGCGCCGCTCTTTGCTAAACGTGGATGCGCTAGCGCAATGGTTTAGCCATTATCCGGCGGTGGCCCCGCATTTAAAAAATCAATTTGAGCAAATTTTGCCCACGCTAAAAGAAATGGCTACGCTACTTTATGAAGCCATTAACGAAACGCCTCCCCTACATATTTCTGACGGGGATGTAATCCGTGCCGGCTATAATGCCGAGCTAGATGAACTGCGCTCGCTTAAAACCAATTCCAACCAAACTTTGGAAGAAATTTGCGTGCGTGAGCGGGAAAAAACAGGGATTACTACCTTAAAAGTGGGCGTTAATTCCGTGTATGGTTATTATTTTGAGGTTACTAAATCGCACCTAGCCAAAGTGCCGTATGGTTATGTGCGCAAACAAACCTTGGTCAATGCCGAGCGCTTTATTACCGAGGAACTCAAACAGCTGGAAGATAAAATCACACACGCCGAGCAGAAAATTTTGCGTTTGGAATCACACTTATTTGACACCTTACGCAAAACGCTCGCGCAGCATATTGACGCGTTTAAACAATTTGCCCAGCTCATTTCGCAATTAGATGTGTATGAAGCATTGGCCCTGTGCGCGTTAAAGGGCGGTTACACTAGGCCGGTGGTAGATAACAGTACCGAACTGTACTACGAACAAGGCCGCCACCCACTGGTGGAACAAACCTTGCCCGCAGGCAACTTTGTGCCGAATGGTTTACACTTGGGTACGCCGGAAAACCAAATTATGCTCATTACCGGGCCTAATATGGGCGGTAAGAGTGTGTATTTAAAACAAACCGCCATTATTGTGATTTTGGCGCAGCTAGGCAGTTTTGTGCCGGCCCAAAACGCCCGTATCGGGATTGTGGACCGCATTATGACGCGTATCGGTGCGCATGACGCGTTAAGCCGCGGTAACTCTACCTTTATGGTGGAGATGAACGAAACCGCGCACATTCTAGCGTCTATGACGCCGCGCAGTTTAATTTTATTAGACGAAGTAGGCCGCGGTACTTCCACCTTTGACGGCATTTCCATCGCGTGGGCGATTGTGGAGTATTTGTACAAACCCAAAGGCGGAGCAAAAGTTATTTTTGCTACGCACTATTTTGAGCTCACTGATTTAGAAAATAAATACACGCGCGTGAAAAACTTTCACGTAGAAGCGCAAGAATATAAAAATGCAGCAGGCGAAAGTAAACTGGCTTTCTTGTATCAAATTCGTCCCGGGGCGGCGGACCAGTCATACGGGATTCACGTGGCGGAACTAGCCGGCTTGCCGGCGGCGTGTACCTTGCGTGCTAAAAAGGTGTTAAAAGATTTAGAAGCCAAGAAAGGGGCTAAGATTTCCGTCAAAGAGCAGGATATGGTTAAAGACTTATTTTCTTCCCCGATTGTGGAAGAAATTAAACTGGCCGACCCAGACAAACTGACCCCGTTAGAGGCCTTGCAGTTAATTTGCGAATGGAAGAAACGTATCAATGAGTAATATACACGTACTAGACGAAAAAACAGCCGGACAAATCGCCGCGGGCGAAGTAATTGAACGCCCTGCCGGTGTATTAAAAGAGCTGTTAGAAAATGCCGTAGACGCCGGTGCGACTGCCGTACACATTGATATTGAAGGCGCGGGCCGCGCGCTCATTCGCGTCAATGACAACGGCCGTGGAATGGATGAAAAAGATTTACAGTTAAGTGTCCTGCGCCATGCCACTAGCAAAATTACAGCGTTTGACGATTTAGCTTCTTTGCATACGTTTGGTTTCCGTGGGGAGGCCCTTTATTCGGTAGCGGCCGTTTCTAAAATGACGCTTACCAGTTGCCCGGCGGGCGGAAACGGAAACCGCCTGGAAGTACACGGCGGAAAAGTGATGGCGCAGAGCCCGGCCCCGGCAGTGCAAGGTACTACGGTGGAAATCCGCGATTTGTTTTACAATGTGCCGGCGCGTCTTAAATTTTTAAAGAGCGATTCGTACGAACGCGCTTGTCTGCTCAAAGTCATTGAAGAAAGTGCGCTGGCCAATTTGCAAGTGGGCTATCATGTAACGGTCAACGGGCGGGAAGTGTATCACTTGCCGGCGTGTGAAGGCGATTTTGAAGCGAGTGTGCGTGCCCGGGCACGGCAGATTATCGGCCCGGAAGTGACCGACGGCCTAGCCTATCAAGCATTTGAGGAACTAGGCCTACATCTATTTATTACGCCGGCAGACAAATTGGTGCGCGTGCGTGACTTGCAATACATTTTTGTAAACCGCCGCCCAATTGATTCCAAAACCATCCAGCAAGCTATTTATAAAGCGTATCAAAACGCGCGTCCGCCCAGCACGTACCCGGCTTTTTTAGTATATATGACGCTCCCGCCGTCCTCGTTTGATGTCAATATCCACCCGCAAAAGCGGGACGTGCGCTTTGAAGATGAACACGCCGTATTTGGCACGCTACTACGTTGTGCGGGGGAGACTATTTTTGGGAATGCACGCCCCATAGAAGTAGCCGTGCCGGCTAAGCCCGTTTCTTTGGATTTGCCGCCAGCGGCCCAACCGGCTGCCAAGCAGCTTTTTACGGCCCCTAGCCCCCTAGAAACCTTTGCGGCAAAAACGTCAAAGCCGGCCGTAGCGCCAACCGCTTTTACGCTAAAATCTACAGCTACCGCGCAGGAATTATTTCCAAAGCCAGCTGTTAAACTGCGCGAAACGGAAGACCCGGTGCCCTATACCGCCACTCCCGCACCTGAGGATAAGCCCGAGCCTGCCCCCGTGCAGAAAGAGTTGCCCACCCACGCGCCCCAGTGGTATCAAGGCCCGTATCATTATATTGGGCAATTGCAACGTAGCTATTTACTATTTGAAAACCCGCAAGGCTTGGTGCTGATTGACCAACACGCCGCGCAGGAGCGCGTGCTATTTGAGCATTATTTAGACCTATTTGAAAAAAATGCCGTACAGGTACAAAAATTGTTATTTCCCGTGCATGTGGATTTGCCGCCTTCTCATGTGGAGAGTCTGTTATCTTGGAAGGAGTGGCTGCAAAAAGCCGGGTTTGAAGTAGAACCCTTTTCCGCCCGTACGGTGCTAGTGAAAACCATGCCGCATGTGGTGCGTTTTAAAGAAGACGATATGCAGGCGTTTATCGTGTCATTAGCGGACGTGGTGGGAGACCCCGCCAAATCTACCGATACCTTAAAACGCAACATGATTGCTATGCTGGCCTGTAAGCGCGCTATTAAAGCACACGACGCTATTACCGCGCCGGAAGCCGAGGCACTCCTAGAAAATATGAAAAAATGTAAGGACGGCATGCATTGCCCGCATGGCCGCCCAGTGCTAGCGCAACTGGATATTAAACAGATTGGCAAATTGTTTGGAAGATGAAATGTCCCCGGCTTGTTGCCGGGGAACTGGCTTATTTGCTTGAATTAATTATAGTTCCATCCTTGTAATTTTAAGGAATCACAAATGATTTTTCCCATCTTAGTTCCTAATGGCGAACAATAATTTTCCCATTTTCCGTTTGTTAAGTAAGCGTCTAAATATACCTCCCCCAAGCTTCCAAATGTTTGGTCAATGTGCATATAACACATATTTTTTTCAGGGAAACAGCCTACATTTTCATAGATAAGAGAGTAATCTTCCGTTGAAGCAGAAATGGAATCTGTGACTGGCGGGAACGATATATCTATATCAAGAGGAACAGCCTGATTTCCCACAAACAATACATCTTGTATGCCATGTTCTAAAACATAGACGTCAATGGCTTGTTGCAACGCTTTTATGGTGATCAGTGTTTCACTCAAACGCGCTTTAGCTACTGCTTTTTGGTATTGTGGCAACGCCACCGCCGCCAAAATACCAATGATTAAGACTACTACCAGTAGTTCAATAAGCGTGAACCCTTTTCGCCCGCTATATCCCGCATGAAAACACTGCGCGATGACGGAGCGGGCGGTAAAGCCGTGAGAGGTCATCCTCGCCCCTTGAGGGAGAGGGTGGCCAAAGGCCGGGTGAGGGGGTATACAACCTGATTTATTCCGTGCCCCCTCTTTTGTCCTGCGGACATCTTCCCCCTCCAGGGGGGAAGAAAACCATTTGTTTGCCCCAAATATTATTTGCGTA
>JAZUNI010000049.1:0-44320 GCA_045604045.1 Elusimicrobiaceae bacterium
CCTTTGGCCTTAAAATCTGCCGCGTGCAACGGCTTCTTGCACAATGGCGATGGTTTCTTGTACCGCAGACTCGTCATCCAAAAAAAGCGGATTAGTGTAGCGTACTTGGTTTTTTAACAGCAATTTAGCCAGCTTAACGATTAAGTTTTGAAATTCGTCATTTAATTGCGGGGTTAATGTTATTTTCTTGTCGTCGGATGAGGCTTCTAATTTGTTTAGTTTATCAAAAAACGCTTGAAAGCCCGTTGTAATTAAGCTGGCAATTTGGATATCGGTGAAAGTCGCATCCGGGGTATTGAAGCGAATACGGAAATTTTGGTATCCCAGCCGTACGGCCCGACGGGAATTTTCGGCTCTGTTCGTAGAGTAAACGGACAGGAGCGGTTCGTCTATCGTGGTGGGTTCGGCCCACACCGGGGCGGACAAGGCTATGCATAATAACAGAAAAAACCATTTCATATCATTATTGTAACTAACTGTAACAACCGAAACAACGGTCTTTAGACCTAGAACCGTGTGGGACCCTTTTGGAAGAAGTATGCTATAATATAACCATGATTATACCTACTATTATTGAAAAGAACGTCGGTTATGATATTTTTTCCCGCCTGTTAAAAGACCGTATTATTTTTGTGGGCGGCCGCGAAGGTGAGGTGGATACCGCCAGCGCTAACATGATTATCGCCCAATTATTATACTTGGATGCGGACGACCCAAACCGGGAAATTAACCTGTATATTAACTCCCCCGGCGGCATGGTGACGGCTGGGCTAGCTATTTATGATACGATGCAGTTTATTAAAGCCCCCATTACCACCATTTGTATGGGCCAAGCGATGAGCTTTGGAGCCGTGCTGCTAGCCGCTGGCTCTAAAGGTAAACGCTATGCGCTGCCGCATGCGCGCATTATGATTCACCAACCGTTAATTTGGGGGGGAGGAATCTCCGGTCAAGTAACCGATATTGAAATTGAAGCGCAAGAGCTCCACAAAAATAAGGAACACTTGTTGGATATTTTGGCGCATCATACCGGGCAAGATAAAGAAAAAATCCGCCGCGATAGTGAACGCAACTATTATATGTCTGCCCAAGAAGCCAAGGAATATGGTTTAATTGATGCGGTGCTGGAACTAAAGAAATAAAGATTGGTTCGTAACAAACCCCCGGGGTGTGGTTCAGCCCGGGGTTTTTTGTGGCAATTTTTTTACCTGACCTATATAAAAAAATATCCCCGGGCTGAACCACAGCCCGAGGGATATTAAGCATTTGCTCCAATGTTTAAGGAGTCGTCGTAGTGGAGTGGGCTGTTGCGGTTACAGCCGTGTCGCTATACCCCATGTTGTTAGCCATAGTACAGAAACCTGCGTCTACACCCGTAACAGTCGGACAGGCTTTGACAATTCGGCCGCTGGGCAAAACAATGATTTGCAACTGCCCACCATCATACATACCGTTGGCACGTTCCAAAATCATGGACTCCCCAGTCTCAGTGCCGACGGTAGCCGTTCCAAATGCAACTGCTTCCCAAGCATCGCCGGCATCATTGATTTGGATATCACCATTTGTATTAAGGTCGGTTAAGCTAGTAGCAAAAGCATTGCGTTGCATATAGTGAATGCTTTGTGCGGTGGCTAAATCACCCAATACTTGCACGGCTTCAGCCATGCGGGAGCGTTCAACAGCCCTGGTATATTGGGGCAGGGCTACTGCGGCCAAGATACCGATAATGAGTACTACTACGAGTAACTCAATTAACGTAAAACCTTTTTTCATAAGTTAATCTCCTTTTATTATCCTACAATTTTATGAAAAGGTGGTTAGCCTTTCCACAAACATAGTTTAGCATATTTTTTAAAAATTGCAAGGCCTTTTTTTAAAAATTTTTTTCGGGGAAGGTTTTTATCATAAATAAAATTGTCATTCCCGAAGGCTGTAATCGGGAATCTTGGTATTTCATTTTTATGCGGTAGAGATACTGAGTAGAAACTTCTCAGCATGACAAGTGATTTTATTGGCCCTCGGGGATGACGGCATAATCTTATTTGTAAGCCCATCAAAAACCCCGCCTACATGAAATAGGCGGGGTTGCACTTCAACAAACTACTTTACTGAGAAGATAAGGCTTGTTCCGTGCCATTACCATATCCCATCCCTTGTGCCACTGTACAGAACCCGTTTTGGTTCTTCGTACATTTCTTTTCAATGGCACCGCTGGATAGTACACGTAGCCCAATGCTGCCTTTCGTGTCTCCACTGGTAAACATCCCGTTTTTGCGGGCGGCTACAATGTCCACATGGCCAGTTTGTGTAGCATCTACAGTAACGGTATAGCTTTCCGTATCCAATGCTGCAAACGTGATATCGCCATTTAAAATAGCGTCACCATCTGCAAACGAACCTTGCTCCATGTAATAGATGCTTTCGGCAATGGCCAAGTCACCTAACTTCTGCACGGCCTCCGCCATGCGGGAGCGTTCTACTGCTCTGGTATATTGGGGCAATGCTACCGCCGCCAAAATACCAATGATGAGTACTACGACCAGTAACTCAATCAATGTGAAGCCTTTGTTATTCATAAGATTTCTCCTATTTACTACTAGTTAAAATAGAAAGTTGTTAGCTTTCAGTAATAGTTTATACCTTTTCCGTCTAAAAACAAGTTCCATTCACAATTTAGGCCTTGACAACAGGCGCCCATTTGTTTTCTTGGCTGGCCCCACATAAATGCTATAATATATGTATGATTGATAGAGTAAAACGTTTAGAAGCACTTTTTTTAGAGGAAATTAACACCCTTATTACCAAAATGGCCGCCAACGGCGATTTTGGAGGTATTGTAACCATTACCGCCGTACACGTAGCTAAAGATTTAGCCACCGCCAAAGTTTTCTTTTCCGTCTTTGGTGGCCCGGAAGACCGCAAAAAAACGCAGGAAGCGTTGTCTTTACTGCGCAAGGAAATTGGGGCCCGCCTCCGCGGACGGCTGCACCTAAAACGTATCCCCTCTTTTAGCTTTGAGTATGATGACACGCCGGAAAAAGCCGCGCGGGTGGAGTCTATTTTCCAAATTATTGAAAAGGAAAAAACGGATGGAAAATAGAGCCGCAAGTTTGCAAGCTGTATGGAAGGCTCTGCACGCCGGGAAGCGTTTTTTTGTAGCGGGGCACTTAAACCCGGACGGTGATTCCATTGGCTGCACGCTGGCGATGACATCGCTCCTAGAGCGCATGGGCAAAACCGTGTACGCCTACGCGGCGCCTTCTATCGGTGAAGATTTAAAATTTCTGCCGGGTTTCCAAGCCATTCATGTGGACCAGTTACCCACGCAACTAGATTTTGATACCGTACTATTATTAGAATGTTCCGACCGCAAACGCGGCGGTGATTTGGACGCCATTTTGAACTCCGCCCATACCCTTATAAATATAGACCACCATTTAGTGAGTGATACGTATGGCACGGTGAATCACATTGATGCGGGCGCATCCAGCACGGCAGAAATTATTTTTCAACTGTTTGAAGAAAGCGACGGCGCCTTTTTGCCCACACCCGAGGAAGCCACCTGCTTATACACCGGTGTAGCTACGGATACGGGGCGCTTTGTTCACTCCAACACCACCGCGGAAGCGTTGCGCGTGGCTGCGGCACTGGCAGCGTTGGGGGCGGATGTAAATACCGTCAATCAAGCCATTTATTTTACAAAGCCGTATGTGGAACTAAAAGTGCAAGGCCGCGCGCTAGAAAAAATGACGCTGCATTTTGAAAACCGATATAGCGAAATTGTGCTTACCGCGCAAGATTTTAACGAACTAAAAGCCCTTCCTTCCCACACGCAAGGTATTGTCAGTTTACCGACCATGATCCCAGGGGTAGCGGTATCGGCGCTGATTAAAGGAGAGCCCGATAAAGTATCGGTTAATTTACGCTCCCGCGGTGCCGTGGACGTAAGCCAAATCGCCCATACCTTTGGCGGCGGCGGTCACGCGCGTGCTTCCGGCTTTAAGGTAACTGGCAAACCTGTGCAGCAAGTAGCCAGCGAACTAGCCAACGTGATATCCGATGTCCTTAAAAAACTTGCCTAAACCGCAAAAAAGCGGACTTTTACTGATAGATAAACCGGCGGATTTTTCTTCGCATGATATCATTGCCATTACCCGCCGCATTTTAAAAACTAAACGCATTGGCCACAGCGGTACGTTGGACCCAATGGCTACTGGCCTGTTAATTTTACTCGTCGGGCGCGAAGCCACCAAATTGCAACCGCAATTTTTACAATTATCTAAAACTTATCAAGCCGTTTTAAAACTAGGCACAGAAACAGACACGTGGGACCGCTACGGCGACGTGGTAAACACATGCGCCGTGCCTACTCTTACGTTAGCGCAGGTGCAAGCTGCTACCCAAGCGTTAAGTGGCCGTCTACTACAACAAGTGCCCCCGTTTAGTGCCAAGAAAATCAAGGGCGAAAAAATGTATGACCTGGCCCGTAAAGGGGTAGCCATAGAACCACGTTTCAATGAAGTTACTGTTTCTTGGAAAGAGGTGCGCTTACTGGCCGCCGATGAAATTTCCTTTACGCTAACTGGTTCATGCGGTACATATGTGCGCTCCCTAGGATACATGCTAGCTAAAAAATTGGGAACAGCCGGATATTTAAGTAAGCTGCGCCGTGTGGCGATCGGTTCCTATTCAGTAGAAAAAGCGTTTGACGGAAATTTGCTTAAAGCCTGCGAAACTGATACCTTATATAACTGGGTACAACCGGTATGAAAAATTTTATCACCATTGGTACATTTGACGGCATACACCGCGGCCACCAACATTTATTTAATTTGTTGGAGGCCCGCGCCGTGCTGCACCAGACAAAGCCTTTGGCCTTATATTTTCCGTTGCCGCCCAAAACCTTGCAAAGCACACACCCGGAAATGACAGTGCTTACCTTGCCCGAAGAAAAAAAACAACTCTTTAAAAAAATGGGGCTGTCCGCAGAAACCTTGGACTTTATGAAACTGCGTTCTTTATCGCCCCAGCAATTTTTTAACCGCCTTATGAATCACTATGATTGCGGAGGTTTGTTAATTGGGGCAGATTTTGCCTTTGGTAAGAACCGGGAAGGTTCCGCCGTGTTTTTGCGTGAAGCGTGTAGCCAAAAAAATATCCCTTTTGAAGTGGCCGGCTTTTATAAGGAAGGATGTGAAAAAATTTCGTCTTCCCTTATTCGCAAAGTACTGGCCCAAGGGGACATCCCCCGCGCTAGCGCGCTTTTGGGCCGCCCGTATGAATTAACCGGCACCGTAATTACCGGGCACAAACTAGGCCGCAAATTAGGCTATCCCACCGCTAATTTAGATACGGGAATTTATAAAATTTTACCGCTAGGTGTGTTTGCGGTTAAAGTGCGCGCGGGAACCAAACTCTACGACGGATTTTGCAATATTGGTTTTCGCCCCACGGTGAACACGCTTACTACGGTTTTGCCACTGGTAGAAGTGCATATTTTTAATTTCAAGCAAAGTATTTACGGCCGTAAAATTACCATTTGGTTTTACGGCAAACTACGCGAGGAAATGAAGTTTGATAGTTTAGACGCGCTAAAAGCGCAACTGGCCCAGGACAAACAAACGGCCGCCGCGTTTTTGGCAAGTGCAATTTAGTATAATAAACTAAATTTAGTAGGAGGGTTGTTAGCGCGCACACGCGCCATAAACACAATTTATATCTGTTTTTGGATTGTATGAAGAATACAATGGGCTGAAAGAAACATTCAGCACATCGGAACTCCAGGAATAGTCGTTAGAGACCTAGCAGCTCGGCTTCGAAACCCGAGTTTTTAGGTCGAGTGTTTGCCGCCGAAAGGCGGTAAGCCGCGACTGTCTTGTTTGTGGTTCAGTTCCGATGGCCCCGCAAGAGCGGTCGTTTTTTTTGTACTTGCGGGGCCCGGCTATAAAAAAAGGGGAAAGAAAATGAAAAAAGTAGCAAATGAATCAACAATATATAGGTCAGGTGTTAACCTGACAATGGCCTGCCAAGGACATCCTTATAAATGTTGGGTTAGCACCCAACCTATAAAATTCTTCGGGGGGTTCACCCTCATTGAGTTGTTAGTCGTCGTACTTATCATTGGTATTTTGGCAGCGGTAGCATTGCCACAATTCCAAAAAGCAGGCCTAAAGAGCCGCTATAGCAGTTTAATGCCGATAGCTAAAATATTGCTAGCGGCAACGAAGCGTACTATATGGAACACGGGGTCTATTCCAATAATCCGGCCAACCTGGACATTGCCGGGCAAGGTACTTACCCGGACGGTGGGAAAATTACGCTGCACGTAGCGAACGACTTTACGTACGTGATGGCGGAAAATACCAACACGCCCAACAATAAATACATTGTGTATCAAAAGCATAGTGAACAATTCCCCAATAACATCCACTGTGCGGCACTCAAAGGAAATACACAAGCGGAGTGGTTATGTGAAAAAGGATTCAACGGTACACCGACAGTAGGCAGCATAGAAGATGGGTACAAAATGTATATTTTGCAAGGCGGTGCCGAAGATGGCCATTATGGCACTACATACACAAATGAAAACAATAAGCAGGTAAGTGATGGCGATAAATGTATAGCTACTACGGATGCTGGCTGTTCATCGACAGTAGCCACAGATGGAGGAGTCTGTTTGGCACAATCGGGGGAAAGTGGGTGTAGCTATCAATCTTCTTTTGATAATGGTTCTAGCTGTATTGCAGAAGCTGGAGCTCAATATTCATGTTCAGGTTCGGATCAAAACCGTCCAAATATGTTTACTCATAATTCCGCATGTGAGGGTAAAGGTCGACTTTCTTGCCAATATGGGAATTTTACTGATTCTACGTGTAACGCTTCAGTTAAGCAAAGTTGTCAGGAGGGTGTTTTTTCAAATTCTACTTGCAAGGGAGAAGGGGCCATGTCGTGTAGCTCACACAGCAAGACAGCTTCTTTTACTTCAGAATCTACGTGTAATGGGAAAGGGGGGGCAAGTTGTCAATTTGCAACGTTTACGGACTCTGAGTGTAACGGAATTGGATACTATAGTTGCACGCGAATAAGAGGTTTTAACCATTCCATATGTAACGCAGGGGCCTATACGTGTGGTGCTTATTTGGGGGGCACGGGTACGACGATTGCAGGTGCTGCACCCAGCGATAGTGAGCGCGTTACATTCAATGACAGGTCTATTTGTAATGGGAATGGAGAATATTCCTGCCGCGGAATCAATTTTACCAACAACTCGGTTTGTAATGCTAACTCAACCAATTCTTGCTTGTACACTACCTATGCAAGCGGTTCTTACTGTGCGGGCGGGCACTGCCCTACGGGTACGCCGGCCGGAGATGCAAACGGTATTTACACCGGAGAGTGTTGGGATGGCAGCGGACATCATGGTTCTGAATATTGCTCGTAATATCTGCCAGGTACTTCCGATTCTCTAAAAAACCACCCTCGTAACGTGCTTACGGGGGTGGTTCGTATAATCAATTATCAACTTGTTTTACTCTTCGCTGCCGTAATAGTCGCGCACAAACAGCAAAATGTACGCTAACCACGTAGCCCCAAAACCTACAATAAAACAGTAAGACGTCCACCATAGTTTTTGGGCCGGGTCATAATTGCGCACCAGGGCGTCCAGCAATAAGTGCGCCAAAATATACATTAGGTACACCCACACTACGGCGGTAAGTGCGCGCATTACAAAATCCAACGTAGCGCGGATAAACCCTTTTTCTTCATACGGTTGTAAAAAATAAATTTTTAATTTTTGCATATTCTTTTCCCCTTACTTATCAGTGGCCGGTGCATAGGTGGCTGTACCCGCCGGGATTTCCTCATACGTTGTATCTAACGGTGCGGCCGGCGCGTAAGTAGCCGTACCTGCCGGAATTGTATCAGCTGTTGTTTCCGCCGGCGCAGCCGGTGCGTAAGTAGCCGTACCCGCCGGGATTTCTGCTTGCGGCTGATAAGGCTGGCTTAAATCTTCGTGATACGTATAGGCCGGGTCTTGCGCAGGAATTTGTACCGCCGGGGTGGCAGGTTCTGGGGCCGCTGCTTTTATTAACTGGCGGCCTGCCTTGCGTTGGCGCACTTGTAAGCCGGCTTTAGTTTCCACATTATGGGTTTTTAAATTACCGTTCGTATCTACTTCATCTGCCATAGAATGTTCTTGTGGCCCGCGGGTTATCAAGTTAGACTGTGACGTTACAGCCTGTTTAGGTTGTTCAAATAGTACCGTAGAGCGGCCAAGTGGCGTAGACGGCGCAGGCACATACGCAAATTCATCCCCCATCAGCACTGTAGAATCAACGGGTTGCGGGGTATTCACAGAGGCAGCAGTGGTTGCCACCTCCGCTGGAGTCATTTCTAGTTGAGCAGAAGACACATATACCGCGTTCCGTGCTGGCTGTGTGGGCATAATTAACGCAGCGGCTTGCCCTTGTGGTACTTGAGGAAATTGAGTAGAAGTTACATATTCTTGCGTCACTGTGTAATCTTGCGCTTTAAATACACCGGGTTTAGAAGTAGGCCTTTGACTAGGTTTAGCTGAAGTGGGAGTTGCCGGAGTGCTAACTGTAGAAAACACCAACCCATCATGGGTATGCTCGGGCGCTGTGTATTCGGGTGTTAAGCAATAGGCTACGCGCTGTTTAGTGGTAGCATCTTGATGGGCATCTACCCGTGTTTGACACGTAGATTGCCCCATCAAGGGAAAAGAAAAACAACAAAAAATTCCTAAAAAGAAGAGTTTTTTCATAGTGGCTCCGTTTTTTATCATAGTACATTTAAAGCAGTTTTGCACGGTTTTTATAAATTTCTTGCACCCCAAAAAAAGTTTTGCTATAATAAATATACAACATTTACGTCACCGTAGCTCAGCTGGTTAGAGCGATTCTCTCATAAGGAATAGGTCGGTGGTTCGAGCCCACCCGGTGACACTTTTAAAGGACGAGCGCGCTCGTCCTTTTTTATGTTTCATGCTACTTTAAATCACTATAGGCATTTAAGTGCTGCGGAATGTTATCCCGTTTGGCCGCTTGAAAGTCTTGCCGGGCCTGTTCTGCTTTGCCCCATTGGGCATACGCGCTGCCGCGTGCATTAAAGGCATCCGCACACGGACGTGTTTGCAATACACGCGTATAGTCGGCCACCGCCAAATCATACCGACCTAACATATAGTAAACCCCCGCTCGTGCAAAGTAGGTTTCCGGCTCAGCAGCCTGCAATTGTTCTACAATATTTAGTACACCTAGCGCGTCTTTAAACCGACCTTGCGCGGCTAAAACGCTAGCATACGCCGTGTATACAGACACACGATAGGGGTTTTGCTCAATTACATGGTCAAAATCTTGTAAAGCTAGGTTATACTGTCCATTATAAAAATGAGCTGCGCCCCGGGCTTCATAGGCATCTAGATTATTAGGGTTTAAAGAAACTGCCTTATTAAAACTAGCCAACGCTTCTTGCTTTTTACCATCTTTTAGGTATCCGTTCCCGCGCGCAATATACTCACTGGATGTTTTTAGCGTAGTACAGGCAGCGAGCAACAGGCATCCCATCCAAACTATTTTCTTCATAAAATCCTCCAGTCTTATTCTCATTATAGCACATTGGACCTAGACGGGCCTAGGTACTCTTTTCAAAAAAAATGGGTCTAAAGGCCCTGTTTTTGTATCTATCGAATTACTATAGTATAAGTGTAACAAAAAACAATTTGAATTTCATCCCAAACCGCTGTAGTCCCAAACCCTGCTACAGCGGTTACCCCTTTTATACAGGTGCATCTTCTAGGCAAAATGCTATAATAAACATATGAAAAATCAGCCACGCATTACCCTATTTATTATTGCCAAAAACGAAGCACACCGCATTGCAGCGTGTATTTTAAGTGCGCGGGATATTGTGTCCGAAATTGTGGTAGTAGATTCAAACTCTACCGACAAAACAGCGCTGGTTTGCCGGGACTTGGGTGCGCAAGTGTACCAGCGTGAATTTGATGGGTTCGCCAGCCAAAAGAATTTTGCCTTATCAAAAGTATCCGGAGAATGGGCCCTTAATTTAGACGCTGATGAAACATTGAGCCCGCAACTTAAAGAAGAAATTGTGCGGGCCGTACGGCAGCCGAATGTAGCGGGCTATTATTTACCCTTTTGTAATTATTTCTTGGGTAAAAAAATGCGTTTTAGTGGTTTAAATAAAGAAAAACATCTGCGCTTAGTGCGCACCCAACAAGCTAAGTATGTGGGTGGTTTGGTGCATGAGGGATTGGAAGTAAAGGGACGTTTGGAAACATTACGCGCGCCAATCAATCATTTTTCCTATGACACGATTGAAAACTATTTCACCAAATTTAATAAATATACCACGTTAGCCGCCCGACAAATGCACGCCAATGGCAAGCGTTTTTGCTTAATAAAAGTGCTCTGCACGTTACCGTTTGAGTTTGCCAAGCGCTATCTGTTAAAGCTAGGGTTTTTAGATGGCATGCGCGGGCTATTGTGGGCGTCTTTTTCTACCTATTACGTGTATGTTAAATACACAAAGTTGTGGCAACTAGAGCAAAGTGATAAATAATGACGATTTGTATTTTACTTTTCCTTTTAAGCTGTATTTATTTTTTTTGGAAATATCCCAACTTGCGCAAAGCCTGGTTTTTACCTCCCCGCAAAGGCTTGCCAGTGTTAATGTATCACTACATAGGTCAAGTGCCGGAACCGAGCCAGTTTGCGTTTACGATCAGTGCGGCTAACTTTGAAAAACAGCTCCATTTTCTGCGCGAGCACGGCTATACTCCCATTTCTGTAGAAAATTTATGGCAAGCTCATCAAACGGGGCACACTTCCATTCGTAAACCTGTGATGTTGACGTTTGATGATGCTACCACGGATCATTATACAACGTTGTTTCCGTTGTTACAAAAATATCAGGTTCCCGCTGTTATTTTTATTATTGCCGATTTTGTAGGAAAGCCTGGTTATATGACGTGGGAACAAATGCGACACATGCAAGCAAGCGGGCTAGTAGAATTTGGTTCACATACATGTTCTCACCGAAGGTTACGGGATCTGCCTGAAGCAGAAATTATTAAAGAAATTACACAAAGTAAAAAAATAATTGAGATGAATTTGGAGCGGTCAGTCCGTTGCTTTTGTTATCCGTTTGGAGCAGGCGCCTTTGATAAACACGTCCGTCCTCATGTTTTTAAAGCAGGATTTTTGATGGATTTTAGCACAAAGCGTGGTATTAACGCTTGGCCCTGGCGGTCTAAATCCCCATTGCTGCGAGCTTTCCCGCGCGGAGGCGAAACGCTGTGGGATTTTCACCTCGAGCTTACCCGTGGCCGCAGCCGCCTATAATTTTTTCTTCCCAACAACTACTGAAAAAAGGTTTTACGTTAATTGAGTTACTCGTAGTAGTACTCATTATCGGTATCTTGGCCGCAGTAGCCCTGCCCCAATATACCAAGGCTGTTGAACGCTCCCGCACCTCGGAAGCTGTGCAAGCATTAGGTGACTTGGCGACAGCGCAAAGCATCTATTATATGCAACATGGTAACTTCGCTGATGCCATAACTGGGAGCACATCTAATCCCGCTCGTAACTTAAATGATGGCGATATTACGTTCCCAACCACATTAAGCAAGAGCTTTAATATCAAAGTGGACTCTACAAGCAATGGCACCAACGGTGGTATCATGAAAGCGCAACGTAATGGTGGAATGTATAACGGCGCTATTTTGCAAATTAAAGTTGATAAATCCGGAGCTATAGAAAAGAAGTGTAAAGAAGCCACAACCGCAGGATTTTGTGGACTAGTGGAAGCCGCTGGCTACACTACGAAAGATACTTCTCTGGAGTATTAATTGATTCAAGATAGAATCCACAGGAGATAACATATGAATAAAGGTTTTACCTTAATTGAATTATTAGTGGTAGTACTCATTATCGGTATCTTGGCCGCAGTCGCCTTGCCCCAATATACTAAGGCTGTTGAACGCTCCCGTATTTCGGAAGCTGTACAAGCGTTAGGTGACTTGGCTACGGCTCAAAGCATTTATTATATGCAACATGATACGTTTGCCAATAGCATTGCTACGCTTAATACGGGCGATATAACTTTCCCGACAGTAACGTCTGGAGAAGGAGACTCTCAGACTACTTCGTATTCCGGAGCGAATAGCTTTAATATTTCGGTAGCTGGCACTGATACGACAGCCACTCTTACTGCAGCACGCAAAGATGGTATGTATGGACCAGCTGCTGACGGTACTGGCGCCGGTACGTTAACGCTCACTGTAAGTCAAGATGGTAGCATTGGCAAAAGTTGTACTCCAGCTGGCGGTGACTTCTGTAAGTTAGCGGCAGCTGCCGGCTATTAAGCCTTAGACTGTATACGATATTCAGTATCGAATGCTTTCCCCCGGGCTGTGGTTCAGCCTGGGGAATTTTTTATATCGGTCAGGTAAAAAAATTGCCATAAAAAACCCCGGGCTGAACCACAGCCCGGGGGTAAAACAACGAATAGTAATTCAACTTCTAGTTACAGGTTTGGTTGTAACCAGCAGTAGCTGCCATTCCGCAGAATTCCGTCGGACCGGCGCAAGATTTGCAGATAGCTCCGCTGGGGGCCACCGTTAAACTCAAAATTCCCCGATTTCCTTCTCCTTCCTGGCCATACATACCACCACTGCGTTGTGCTGTCATAGTAATGGAATCACTGCCCGCCGTTGTAGCAGAAAACGCTGGGAAAGTAAAACTTTCATTGGTATCACCAAAGGTAATATCTCCATCAGCAATGTCAGTGCTACTGGCAAATGTACCATGTTGCATATACCAAATGCTTTGGGCTGTGGCCAAATCACCTAACCGCTGTACAGCTTCTGTCATGCGGGAGCGTTCAACAGCCTTAGTATATTGGGGCAAGGCTACTGCGGCCAAGATACCGATGATAAGTACTACTACGAGTAACTCAATTAATGTAAAACCTTTATTCATAATATTTATCTCCTTTCGATTTCTATATAAATGAAATTTCTCGAGTTTGTACTCGAGAAATTCCATCATCACAATTAGGTATGAGCGGTAGGAGCACTATATTGAGCAGTAGTGTATCCCATAGAATCGGCCACATCACAAAAACCAGTCGATCCGTTCAGATTGCAGCCTTTCCTAATTGCGCCGCTAGGGAAGACAATAATCTGCAATTGTCCGCCATCATACATACCATTTGCACGCTCTAAGACCATGGATTCTCCGGTCCCTTCAGTAGCATCAGTAACTGTTCCAAATGTCACAGCTTCCCAAGCATCGCCGGCATCATTGATTTGGATATCACCATTTGTATTAAGGTTGGTTAAGCTAGTAGCAAAAGCATTGCGTTGCATATAGTGGATGCTTTGTGCGGTGGCTAAGTCACCTAATACTTGCACTGCTTCCGCCATGCGGGAGCGTTCAACAGCCTTGGTATATTGGGGCAGGGCTACTGCGGCCAAGATACCGATAATGAGTACTACTACGAGTAACTCAATTAACGTAAAACCTTTTTTCATAAGTATTTTAATTCCTCAAAAATGCCCTAGCAGCATATTTGACAACCACCCTAAGACTTGTTACAATATATATGTTCTTAGATAAGAGCGGCTTGGATTCCAAGTCGCTCTTTGTACAATAGGAGGATTTGTATGAAAGATCCTAAAATTATAGAAGAAACCGTTGCCAAGGCTTTGGCTACCCAAGGGGTGGAACTGGTGGACCTAATCATCCAACACCAAGGGCGCAAAGCCGTGCTGCAATTTTTTGTAGATAAGGTTGGCGGTGTAACGTTGGATGATTGCGGCGAGTTAACCGATAAAATTGACTCCATTTTGGAAATGGAAAATTTGATAGATGGCGCGTATGTGTTGGAGGTTTCCTCCCCAGGTGTGCAACGCGTGCTAAAAAAACCGGAGCACTTTAAACGTTTTGTGCAGCAGCGTGTGAAAATTGTTTTAAAAGTACCGCTGGAAGGCCGCGGTGCCTTTACCGGAGTTATCGCCTCGGCCGATGACGACGCTTTTGTATTAGACGATGGTACCAACCAGTTCCGTTTTGCTTATACCAATATCAAAAAAGCAAATTTGGACCCGGTGCTTGAATTTTAATTAAGGAGATATAAACCCCATGGAAACCAATGTAAAAGAATTAGTAGCTGCTTTAGAAGGCTTAGAAAGAGAAAAAAACATCAAACGTGATGATATTTTAAAAACGATTGAGGACTCCCTTGTTTCTGCGTTGCGCAAAAATTTGGGTAAGATGGCTCAAGTGTCCGCTAAAATTGATGTAAACACCGGCACGGTAAATGCTGTGCAATTGTTAAATGTAGTGGATGTGGTAACCAACCCGGAAATTGAAATTGAACTAGCAGCTGCCCAAAAAGAAAAGAAATCCATTAAAGTAGGGGATGTGCTTTCCCGCGCGCTAGAAGTAAACGACTTTTCCCGCATTGCAGCGCAAATTGCAAAGCAAGTGCTCATTCAAAAAGTACGCGGCATTGAACGTGACAACATCTATAAAGAATTTAAACCGCGTGAAGGTGAAGTGGTGATGGGTTCTGTGCGCCGCTTGTCGGACCGGGATATGATCGTAGATTTGGGTAAAGTAGAAGCTATTTTGCCTTACTGCGAACAAATCCGCAAAGAACGTTATACCAACGGTTCGCGCGTCAAAGCGGTGATTACCCGCGTTATGACCCCCGAAGAAATTGCCGCTATTACTAATGACGACCCCATCCTGGCCCGCTATAAATCAGCCGCCATGCGTATGGATAAAGGCCAACGTGGGCCCTATGTGTTTTTGTCCCGTGCCAACAACCGCTTTTTAGAAGAATTATTAAAAGTGGAAGTGCCCGAAATCGGCGAAGGGATTGTGGAAATTAAACGCATGGAACGTGACGCCGGGTTCCGTTCTAAAGTAGTTGTCAATAGCACGGATAGCAAAATTGATCCCATCGGTACCTGTGTGGGGATGCGCGGCATCCGCATTCGCGCCATTCAAAATGAGCTTTCCGGCGAACGTATTGACCTAATTACCTATTCGCCCGATTTGAATACGCTTATTATGAATTCAGTAGCCCCCGCTAAAGCCAGCTATGTGCAAATTACAAGCGTTAAAGAAAGAACCGCGTTAGTCATCGTGCCGGATGATCAATTGGCTATTGCTATCGGCAAGGATTGGCAGAATATTCGCTTGGCCTCTCGCCTAACGGGGTGGGAATTGGACGTAAAAAGTGAAAGCCAAAAAGCGGCTGAAAGTAAACAAATTACCGAATCTATCCAAACAATTTTGGCTAGCATTGAAGGTGTGGGCCCCAAAACGGCTGAATTTTTACAAAAAGCCGGTTTTACTACCGTAGAAAAATTGGCCAATGTAGAAGTGGAACACTTGTGCACGGTGCAAGGGATTGGAGACAAAACCGCCTCTAAAATTATTGAAGGGGCCAAAAAATATATAGCGGAGCATACCCCTGCTGAGGAGGAAGCCGATGACAACCAGCAAGAAAACAACTAAAGAAGGGGAAACCGCGAAAAAGAAACCGGCTGCCAAAAAGGCGACGGCTTCCAAAACAACCGCTAAAAAGACAGCGACTAAAAAGGAAACGGCAACCAAAAAAGTAGCCGTCAAAAAAACGACTGCCAAAAAAGAAACAGCCGCTAAAACGGTTGCTAAAAAAACGACGGCTCGTAAAACGGTCAAAAAAACCGTTGCCGAAAAAGATACTAAACGGGGAGAGAAAGCAGTTCCATCCGCAAAACCGGCTACCAAATTAGCCGAGCCTCATGCTGAGTATAAAGCGCAAGCACCTGTGCCCCCCAAACCGGTGACGCCAAAACCGGCTGCACAAGTAGTGGCTAAACCCAGCGCGGAACCCGCCAAACCGCACGTATCGGCCCCGCAACCTAAGCCGCAAGCGCCGCAACAACCGCGCCCGGCTCAGCCCGTGCGCCCGGCTGTGGCTCAACCTAAACCGCAACCCGCGTCCCACGTGGTAAAGCCGGCCGTGCAACAACCTAAACTGCAACCGGCCCCTGCGGCTAAACCGCAACCAGCCGCGCAACCAGCACCCGCTAAACTGGCCGGAAAAACGGTGCGCATTGTGGGCACGCCAACTGTTAAAGAATTGGCGGAAAAGATGAATTTTAAAATCAATGACTTTATCAAGAAGCTCATGATGATGGGGATTTTTGCCACCATTAACCAGCGCTTGGAAAAAGACATGATTGAGCTTATTGTGGATGAATGCGGTTTTGTGGCGGAAATGGTAGAAGAAGATTTAAAAGAAGCCGCCGCCGTCATACAGGCAGAAGACAAGCCCGAAGATTTGCAACCGCGTAGCCCGGTTATTACCATTATGGGGCACGTGGACCATGGGAAGACCAGCCTCTTGGACGCCATTCGTAAATCCAACGTGGTGGCGGGCGAAGCGGGGGCTATTACACAGCACATTGGCGCGTATCGCGTCAAAACTCCGCGCGGACAACTGACCTTTTTGGATACGCCTGGCCACGAAGCTTTTACAGCCATGCGTGCCCGTGGAGCGCAAGCGACGGATATTGTTGTGTTGGTGGTGTCTGCTACAGACGGGATTATGCCGCAGACCATTGAAGCTATGGAACATGCCAAAGCGGCCGGCGCGCCGATTATTGTGGCCGTCAATAAAATTGACTTGCCCGGTGCTAATCCGGACCGTGTGCGCCAAGATTTGGCCTCCCGCGGCCTAGTGCCCGAAGAATGGCAGGGAAATACCATCTTTGTAGATATTTCCGCTAAAAAACATATCAATATTGATAAGCTTCTGGAAATGATTGCTTTGCAAGCCGAAATGATGGAATTAAAGGCTAACCCCAACCGCTTGGGCGTAGGTGTCATTTTGGAAAGTAAACGTGATAATAAACGCGGTGTGGTTGCCACCGTCCTCGTGCAAAAGGGTACCATGAAGGTGGGGGATCCGTTTTTGGTAGGAACGAACTACGGGCGTATCCGCGCACTTATTGACGAAAATTCGCAACGGTACCAAAAAATCGGCCCCAGCGTTCCGGCGGAAATTTTAGGGATTAACGGCGAACCACCACAAGTGGGCGATACGCTCTATATTATGGAGAGTGAAAAAGAAGCCCGCTACGCCGCTGAAAAACGCAAACTGGCACAAAAAGAAGATTCACAAGCACACCGCAAGCAAATGTCCTTAATGGCGTTAGGCAAAGCTGACGAAGAAGGCAACAAAGTCAAGAAACTTGGCTTAATTTTAAAAGCCGACGTGCAGGGCTCTATTGAGGCCATTAAAGATGCCCTGTTGCGTATTCCGTCGGATGAAGTGGAACTGGATATTGTGCTTTCCGCGCCGGGGAATATTAACGAAAGTGATATTCTATTGGCTAAAGCCAGTAATGCGGTTGTGATTGGTTTCCACGTGGCAACCGAACACAAAGCCCAGGCTGAAGCGGAGCGCGAGGGCATTGAAATCCGCAACTACACCATTATCTTTGAACTCTTGGAAGATATCAAAGCCGCTATGGAGGGTTTATTAGAGCCCGATGTGGTGGAAACCGTGGTGGGTACGGCTACCATTAAGAAAGTAATGAAGTTAAGCAGTGGCTTAATTTCGGGCTCTTTGGTGGAGTCAGGCACCATGGTGCGCAACTATGAAGTGCGCATTAAACGTAACGGCGAAGAAGTAGGCCGCGGCAAAATTGGGGGCCTAAAACGCTTCAAAGATGATGTCAAAGAAGTGGAAAAGGGCTACGAGTGTGGTATCTTAATTGAAGGCTTTAAGGGCGTGCAGGAAGGCGACCTGATTGAATGTTTCAAGAAGGAAACCGTCACAAGAAGAATTAAGATGTAAATTGCGCTGCTACGCAAGAAACCCCCGCCTTGTAAGCGGGGGTTTTGCTATGTTATTTAATCTAAATAATAGCGATACGCACCTCCACCTACATAAACAGAGTTATCACTTTGTAAATTTATTTTCTCGCACAAACTTCCACCTGCCTGGCAATAACGCCCATGCTCATCTATACCCAACAACATTCCAATATTGTCAATTTGGACAGAGGCATAGGTTTTCGTGTAGGTGATGTTATCTTGGCTGGAAAATGTGCAAATAGTATTCCCAGGTAACGGCTGGCATTGAGGCACTTCTATATCCAATTCTTCTGTGGAACATTCAGCCCCTTTTCGTAATTCACACGCTTGGCTTGCTTGTGCAATTGCCTTTAGTGCGGGCCAATAACTGGCAATTCGGCTTTTTACCACTGCCTTTTGATACTGCGGCAGTGCTACTGCAGCCAATATTCCAATGATGAGGACCACGACCAGCAGCTCAATAAGCGTGAAGGCGCCGTTATTAAATAAAGGCGTCATCCCCGAGGCCTGTAATCGGGGATCTTCAACGCATTGGTTGTTAATAAACAATGATTTTCCTTTATGCACGTAGCAGATTAGTACGTGGAAGATTCCCGATAAAAACTTTCGGGAATGACAGACTTTTTTTACAACTACATTTCTATTTTCCATAGAGTTCTCCTGTGTTTAATGTTCAATTTGTCTGTTTTGGGGAACATAGAAAACGGCCGTTATTGTTGAGCTCTATGAACAACCCAATAAACAACGGCCGTAGCCATCATAAAACGATAAACGTTCAGTACAATATAGCAGGGTTATAAGGCCTGTTATTTTGCACCTTTAACAGTTGTCTTTGGCTTCATAGTAGCTCTCAGCTTGGCTAAAAGCAGTCCGTTTCCTAAACGGTTCCAAAAACAGGATCAAATTGTCTTTTACTACCTCATTATTGTAACATAAAAATAATTCCCGAAATAAATTCAGGGAGTGTTTTGTCGTCGTTAAAGAATTGCGATATTGAGGAGTGGTTTGTTTTTCCACCCGGTTTTGTCAAAATGCCACCACTCTGTGCGCGTGTAGGTAAAACCGGCCGCCGTCATAATCCGTTTGAGCGTTTCGCGCCGGGCCAGCACATCGGGGGGCAGTTTTTGATAGTCCATGTGCGCGCGGGGGGTAAAATTATCAAAATCTGTCGGCATTTTTAAGGGGTTCCCGTTCAAATCGCAGAGTGTTAAATCCACCGCCATCCCGCGGCTGTGGCGCGAACCGCGCTTGGGCATCGCTACATAACTGGGATTCGGAAAAGCCTGCCATAGTTTTTTGTGTTCGTCCTGTGGACGGTAGCAATCCCACAAACAAAACGTAAACGGCTCCTTTTCCTGCGCGGCGAGGGCGACGGCTTTTTTGAGCCCTTCCACGGCGTCTTTATGCAAATAGCACTTGGAGGACGAATAGATTTTTTTACCTGTAAAATTATTTGTGGTTGCATAGCGCAGGCCGACAAACACGGGCAAATCCGCCACGGTTTGCACGTCCACCAGCCCGGCATCCTCCAGCGGTCCGGCGGCCACGGGTAAGGCCCATAGAAGTAAGAAAAGCGCGCGTTTCATACTTTTATTATATAATAAAGATATGGACGAGAAACATTTTAAAAGCGGTTTTGCCGTGCTGGCCGGGCTGCCCAATGCGGGTAAGTCCACGCTACTAAATCACATTGCCGGCGGGTTGCTGTCTGCCGTAACGCACAAGCCCCAAACGACGCGCCAAAATATTTTGGCAATAGCGCAGGGGGAAAATTATCAGGTAGTATTTGTGGACACGCCCGGTTTTTTGCGTCCGCAATATAAGTTGCAGCAAACCATGGCCGATTGTGTGGACCGCGCCGTGCGTGAAGATGCGGATGTGGTGCTGTTTTTGGTAGATGCAACGGCTGATTATGCACGTAATGAGGCTTTGGTGGAAAAATTAAAAACCGTCTTTTGCCCGATTTTCCTCGTCCTCAATAAAATTGATTTAGTAAAAGATATGGCCGCGGTAGCGTCGCTGGAAAAATGTGTTAAAGAACATTTGCCGGTTGCTCACGTATTTCATATTTCAGCTGCGCACGGAACAGGTGTGGAAGCACTTAAAAATGCCGTAGTAGACGCTTTGCCCACGAGCCCGGCCTATTTCCCGAAGGGGCAATGGACAGACCGTTGGGAACGATTTTATGCGGCGGAATTTATCCGTGAGCAGATCTTTTTACTTTACCAGCAGGAAATCCCTTATAGCACATACGTGGAAGTGGAAAAATTTACCGAAAATTTAGGCGATAAAAACTTTATCCGCGCCAATATCCACGTAGAGCGCGAAAGCCAAAAGCCCATTATTATCGGTAAAGGCGGCAGCATGATTGCTAAACTACGCGAGTGCAGCCAAAAACGTATTGAAGAATTTTTAGGACGTAAATATCGGGTGGAACTGAATGTGGTAGTGTCGCCGGATTGGCGCAATAATTCCGCACTACTGGAGCAGTTTGGGTATATTCAAAAAGAGTTCCGGCCGTAGGAGGTAATTTTTCGCGCTCACTGCGCCTATATACGCAATTTAAACTGTTTTTGGAACTGTATGTGAGATACAGTGTATGCTACGTAAGTAGTATTTCAAAGGGCCAAAACAGCCAATTAGGTACAAAGAAACGGCGTCGAAAACCGATTTATTGTACCGAATGTTTGCCGCTACGGCGGCAAACTACGGCTGTTGTATTGGGCTACCCTTTGAAGGCTCAGTGTGACAAGCCGTTTTTATTTATAGTGGGCCCGGCCATCCTAAGAGAAAAGGAAAAAACAATGAAACAATTAAACACCCGGCGGGGTAATACGCAAGAAAAAAAATATAGGTCAGGTGTGAACCTGACAATGTCCTGCAAAGGACATCTTCATCAATGTTGGGTTAGCACCCAACCTATAAAGAGGGCGGCTTCAATGGGTTTCACGCTTATTGAACTACTGGTTGTTGTGCTCATTATTGGTATTTTAGCCGCCGTGGCGGTGCCGCAATACCAAAAGGCGGTAGAAAAAACGCGATTATCTGAGGCTATACAGGGGTTGTATTCTCTCAAAAAAGCGTATGATTTATGTGTGGCCACTGGAGATGATACTGATTCATATACGCCATGTATATATTATCCAGATAAGTACTACCCTGTTTCAGGTCTGTGGAACAAATGTTCAGATACCATGTGTCTGAGTACTTCTGGTACCGGCGAAGACACTAGAGGTTTTATGGCACAGCGTTTGCTAGATAACAGTTGGAGTAATTACTATGATATCTATATGGATGCAGAAGATGACTGGAAACTCAAGTGTGTCGATGCAGGGAATTCCCAATGGTGCAAAAAATTTTGTGGGTCTAATACATGTTTTTTGCCATAAAATATATAAGCGTATAACAACGTAATTTATACTAACCGCTGGGCAATTTTACCAAGTACGGCGGTTAGTTTTTTATATTGTTCCACACCCTCGGTATCCACAAACGGGAAACACGCGATACGCAGCGAATTTTGCGCAATGGTGCGGTATTTTTTTAGTCCGTCCATGAGGTTTTGTTTGTGGGTGGCGCGCAACGCTTCCGCTATTTTCTCGCCGGAAATGTTAGGGTTCGTAATTGCTAATGTTAGCGTGGTAAAAGAACGATAATTCTCATCAGTAATAAGCGGTTTAATCCAAGTGGATGTTTGCGCCCAATCTACTAAATAATTGGCGTGTTGACGGCATAGTTTATCCATGGCAGGTAAACCGCCGTGGGTAAGCATCCATTTGCAGGCCTCGTTCGCCATCCAGATGTTCATGGTAGAAGGCGTGTTGAGCGTTTGGAATTTGTCTGTATACGCTAGCGCGTTTTTTATATCTAAAAAATACGGCGTTGGGCGCGTGTTTTGTTGGGCGCGCGTTACGGCCCGCGGACTAAGCACCATACAGCACGTGCCGCCGCCCGCGCCTAAACATTTTTGCAAGCCAAAAAGCTGAATATCATACGCGTTAGGCAGTTGGCGGCCTCCCGCACACGAGGTGGTATCCCACGCGACCAATGTATTTGGGCCGCGTTTGTCCCACACCCTTTGCAAATAATCATTGGGCAGTTGGACACCCGTGGAAGTTTCGTTGGGGGTGAGTAAAATTAAACTGGCCGAAGTATCCGGTAGTCCGTTTGGCAGGAAATTTTTATCAGCCGTTACTAGCGTACGTTTTACGTCGGGAACGCGGATGGCTAAGTCCTCGCACCATAAGTGGCTAAACGCTCCCATGTCCACGCCGGAAAGAGTGTCTTGAGCTAAACTCCATAGCACGGCGTCCATGGCGGCCGTGGCTCCGCCGGGGAAAAATAATACCGTATAATCTGGCGGAATTTCTAACAGGGTGCGCAAATTCTCAGTGCATTTTTTGTAAAGGCCGTCAAAGCTAATGTCCGCCGCGCGGTGGCTGCGTTCAAATCGTGTTTCGTACAAATGCGCATTACGCACCGTCGCAAGGCCTTGCCCCGGCCCGCAGGAAAAGCTGGAAGTGGGAAGTTCGTTGTCAGTAAATTTCAACGTGGGTTCGTTCATTTTTTCTTTTTAGTAATGGAGGATTTTTTGGATTTTTCCACCGGGGCGTGCAACACTTCCTCCGGATGTGCTTTGATATACGCGTCCACAGCGTCCAGTTCGGGTTTTAAGTATTTCCCCGTATAAGAACCTTTGCAAGCGGCTACTTGGCGCGGAGTTCCTTCGCACACAATTTGCCCGCCTTTGTCTCCGCCTTCGGGTCCCAGGTCAATGAGCCAATCAGCTGTTTTAATAACGTCCAAATTGTGCTCAATAATCAGCACCGTGTTGCCGCGGTCAGCTAGGCCGTGTAATACGTGCAACAATTTATCAATATCGGCAAAGTGTAAACCGGTGGTGGGCTCGTCTAAAATATAGAGCGTATTCCCCGTACCTTTGCGGGAAAGTTCGTCGGCTAGTTTTACGCGCTGTGCTTCGCCACCGGATAAGGTTGTGGCTGCCTGGCCGAGTTTAATGTATCCCAGCCCCACGTCGTTAAGCGTTTGTAAATAACGTTTAATTTTAGGGATGGCACTAAAAAATTCTAAAGCCTGTGACACGCTTAAATCCAGCACTTCGGCAATGTTTTTGCCTTTAAATTTTACTTCTAAGGTGTCTTCATTAAAACGATTTCCGTTACATTCTTCGCACTTGACATAAATATCCGGCAGAAATTGCATTTGGATTTTTAAAATGCCGTCTCCTTGGCATTTTTCACAGCGCCCGCCTTTTACGTTAAACGAAAATCGGCCCGGCTTGTAGCCGCGGCGTTTGGCCTCGGGCATTTGGGCAAATAAATCGCGGATGTGTGAAAATACGCCCGTATAGGTGGCCGGGTTACTGCGCGGCGTTTTGCCGATAGGGCTTTGATCCACAATAATCACTTTGTCAATATTGTCTAGGCCTTTGATAATATCGTGCTCGCCGGGGACGTCTTTAGCTCCGTAAAATTTGCGAGCGAGGGCCTTATACAAAATGTTGTAAATCAGCGTACTCTTGCCGGAGCCGGAAACACCCGTCACGCATACAAATTTGCCCAGCGGAATTTTGACATCAATATTTTTTAAGTTAAACTGGCGCGCCCCGTGAATGGTCAAAAATTTGCCATTTCCTTTGCGTAGTTCGGCGCGGGGTAAAATCATCTTCTGCCCATTTAAGTACGAAGCCGTGAGCGAATTTTTATCTTTTAAAAAGTATTTTGTAGGTTCGCTGGCTACAATTTGCCCACCGTTTTCACCGGCGGCGGGGCCTAATTCTACTACATAATCGGAGGCTAAAATCGTGTCTTTATCGTGCTCTACGATAATAAGGGTGTTGTCTAAATCGCGCAAGTTTTTGAGCGTTTCTATGAGCCGGTCATTGTCGCGCGAGTGGAGCCCGATGGTAGGTTCATCTAGTACGTAAAGTACACCTGTTAAGCCAGAGCCAATCTGCGTGGCTAGGTGAATGCGCTGTGCCTCTCCGCCGGACAATGTTTGGCTTTTGCGGTTTAAGGTTAGGTAGGAAAGACCCACGCTATTTAAAAAATTTAGACGCGCGTTAATTTCTTTTAGCACGTCTTTAGCGATGATTTTTTCTTTGTTGGTTAACTCCAAATGTGCAAAAAAATCTTTAGCGGCAGAGACCTGCATGGCAGCAATTTCATAAATGTTTTTTCCATTAATTTTAACGGCTAATGCTTCGGGTTTTAGGCGTTTGCCTTGGCAGACGGGACACTCTACCTCGCGCATAAAGCGTTGGGTAACTTCTTCTTTAACAAAGTCACTTTCACTTTCGGCCACGCGGCGTTTTAAGTTGGTGATGACTCCTTCAAATTCCTGCTCTCCGCCGGAAATAATAGACGTATAGGTCGCTCCACCCGTCCCGTAAAGTAGCAAGTCGCGTTGGGCTTTAGGCAGTTTGTTCCACGGGGTTGTCATACTGATGTGGTTTTGGCGGCAGACCTGTTTTAAAATGTCGTAATAATACCCGCTCCAGGAGCTTTTCCACCGGTGGGTGCGGGTAGTAACTGGGTTTTCCCATGCGTCAATGGCCCCTTCGTTAATTGCTAGGGTAGGATTGGGCACTACAAGCGCCTCATCTACCTCAATTTTTACGCCCAGTCCGTTACATTCCGGGCAGGCCCCGTACGGGGAATTAAACGAAAATAAACGCGGCTCTAGCTCGCTAAAACCGATCCCGCAGTGGGCACAGGCGTTGGCTTCGCTATAGGTAAATTCGCGCGGCGTTTTTCCTTCGGTTTCTACAATGTGTACCAGCCCTTTAGCGTAGCGTAGTGCATTTTCCAAACTTTCTACCAAGCGTTCGCGGTCAAATTCTTCTACAAAAATTTCATCACACACAAGCTCAATGGTGTGCTTTTTATAGCGTTCCAAAGTGGGAACATTATCCAAGTTGATAATGGTGCCGTTCACACGGGCTTTAATATAGCCTTCCTTCTTAAATTTTTTGAACAGTTCTTCGTATGTGCCTTGGCGGCCGCGGATGACGGGGGACAATACATACACGGTCGTTTCATTAAATTTGCTTAAAATATCCTGCGCGATGCCTTGAACACTCCAGGCCTGCACTTCGCGCCCGCACTGCGGACAATAGCGCCGTCCAATGCGGGCAAATAACAAGCGCAAATAATCATAAATTTCTGTAACCGTGGCCACGGTAGAGCGCGGATTTTTAGAAGGATTGCGTTGCTCAATAGAAATAGCGGGGGAAAGCCCTTCAATATGCTCTACATCCGGCTTTTCCATGAGTTCCAAAAATTGACGCGCATAGGCGGACATACTTTCCACGTAGCGGCGTTGCCCCTCGGCGTAAATGGTATCAAATGCTAGTGAGCTTTTGCCGGAGCCGGAAAGCCCGGTAACCACTACCATTTTGTCTTTTGGAATTTCTACCGAAATATTTTTTAAATTGTGGCCTTTTGCGCCAATGACCTTAATGCTTTTCATACAACTCCTCAAATTTGTGTCGGGGTAGCTTGCCCCGCAAGCTACTAAATATTATATAATTTTTATATATTTTACCCTTGGAGAAACTCGCGTGAAAAAACCGCTTAAATACCTCCTCTATGCTGTCGGAATGATTTTGTCTGTAGGCATTTTGGCCGTGATGATTTATCACGCCAAGGACAGCTTTATTAAAATTTGGCAGGGTGTACGAACCAAATACCTGTTTTTATCGTTGTTATCTTCCGTGCTTATTTACGTAGCCATGGGGATGAGTTTGTATGAAATGCTGCGTATTATGGGTAAACGCATTAGTAAAAGTGCCGCTATTGGCATTGCCCTAGTATCAACCACTGTAAACTATTTAATTTCTTCCCTGGGGGCCAGTGGGTTTGCGTTGCGTGCCCATTTGTTAAACCGCCGCCGCATTCCCTTTGGCATGTGTGTTACAGCCAGTATTGTAATTACGGTGCTTTTATATTTTGTACTGGCCATTATCATTTTGCAAGGCTCTATTTTGATGCTATTTAACTCGTCCGCTACCACCTTGCAACTGGCAGAAAATTTTGCACTTATTTTAGGGATGTGTATTGTGTGCGCGCTGATTACGGCATTCTTATTTAATGACGAGTGGCGCTCCAAATGGTTGCGCAAGTCTTTTAGATTGTTAAATAAGGTTTCATTTCACGTGTTCCGTGCCCTTATTCCTAAAGACCGCTATACCGATTTTGCCGCGCAATTAGATGAGGGAATTGACCTCATCCACCAGAAAAAACGCAAATTAACAAGTGCCATTGTGTACGTGTGTGCCGACTGGTTTTTTACCATTTTGGTATTGTATTTTGCCTTTCGGGCAGTGGGCGTATATATATCGGCGGGTGTATTGGTAGCCGGGTTTGCCGTAGGCATGGCTATGACACTTATCCCCATTTTGCCCAGTGGTCTAGGGGCCATGGAACTTGCCATGACCGCCGTATTTAATCAAATGGGCGTTGATTGGGATGCGGCACTGATGGCTACGCTGATTTACCGCGTGGTCTATTATGTGATTCCGGGGATTATTAGTATTTTTATTTATTGGGGGCTGCAGCTTTCTTCTCCGGCGGCGGATCCAAAACGCAAACGGAAAGGAGCCCGCGCATGATTGAAAAATTAGACCACTTAACTCCGGTTGTGCCCGCTAGTTGTTTTGTGCATCAAACGGCCTCTGTTATTGGCCAGGTAACCCTGGGGGAAAATGTATCTGTTTTCCCGTGTGCGGTGTTGCGGGGGGATATCGCCGCCATTACAATTGGGGATAATTCCAACGTGCAAGATAACGCCTGCCTACACGTCAATTACGGTGCGCCTTGCCAAATTGGTGCGGGCGTAAGTATCGGGCATGGGGCGGTGGTGCACGGTAGTAAAATTGGCGATAACGTGATTATCGGTATGAACGCTGTCGTGATGGAGACCGAGATTGGCCCCAATTGTATTATTGGTGCGGGCGCGGTGGTGCCGGCGGGGAAAAGCATCCCGGCGGGGTCGCTTGTGATGGGGGTTCCCGGCAAAGTAGTACGGCAACTGGAAGAAGACGAAGTAAACGGCATTTTACAAAACGCACGCGAATATGCAAAAGCCGTCCCCATCTATAAAAAACAATTACAAAAGTTATGAAAAAAATCGTTTTAATTGAAGATTCCAAAGTATTAGGCACCGCCTTGGTAGGGGCGCTCAAAGTGGAAGGCATAGAGGCATACTGGGCCGAAAACGGCGTGTTGGGGGTGGCACTGGCCAAACAGCAAAAGCCGGATTTGATTTTGCTGGATTTGATGCTGCCCAAATTAAGCGGCTTTGACGTGTGTAAATTGTTAAAAACCGATAACGCTACGTGGCGTATCCCCATTGTTATTATGTCCACGCTGACGGATGAAGAGTCCCGCCAGCGCGCTACGGAAGCCGGAGCGGATTATTTTATTCCCAAGCCGTATGATTTGCCGGCTACATTAGCGGAAATTAAGAAAATTTTAAAAATCTAGGAGGTTCCTATGGCATTTGATAGCTGCGACGTACTAGAACAATTAGAAATGAACCAGCCTGCACAAGCGCTGGTGCTACTTAAAAAAGTGCGTACCAAAGACGCGCAAGTTTTATTTTTAGAAGGGGAAGCACACCGCCAACTGGGCAGTTTTGAACTGGCCCTTAAAACGTATGCTAAGGCCTTGGCAAAGGCTGACGTGGCTGAAGAGCGCATGGATATTCTTTTGGCTATGTCGGCTTGCTATCGCACGTTAGGGCACGCGGCGCCTGCCTATGAACTGGCCCTGGAAACCTTGGAAATGGCCAAAGAACTGGAAATGGACGAGTACGAAATACGTGCCATGCAAGAGATGGGGATGTCTCTGCGTGCGTGGGGAAAGTTGGACGAATCTTTGGAACTTTTAGATGCGGTACTGGCCGCTTATGTGCAGCTCAAAGACTATGCCGGGCAAAGTTTTATTCACTGGGCCAAGGGGGGGATTTTCCGCCTTCAGGGTCAGTTTGAAGAAGGCATTGCCCAGTTTAAAAAATCCATTACGTTTGCCAAAAAAGTGCATGACAAAATTAACGAAGCCTATGGCTATTGCGGCCTAGCCGGTATTAGCCGCATCTGCGGAAAAATTGATGCGTGCGTAAAAAACTACAAGTTGGCTGATAAGATTTTCAAAAACAGTGAAGACGTGTTTGGCAAAGCCTATACCAACTGCGGGATGGCCAACGGGCTACGCCAACAAGGCAAGTACGACGAAGCCTTGCGCCGCTACAACATGGCTGACAAACTCTATAGCCAAATTGGCGATCAGGTGGACCTGGGCTTTGTAAAGTGGGGCCGTGCCGACGTACTGCGTCGGAAAAACAAATTAGAACTGGCACTCAAAGACTTGCAAGAGGCACGCGTTTTGTTTGATAACTCCGACGAAAAACGCGGGCAGATTTTAACGAAACTTTCCCTCGCGCAAGTGTTGTACGCCTTAGGTCGCACGGACGAAGCTGAAGAATTGTACGAAGCCGGCGTAAAACAAGCCAAGGCCGAAAAGCTTCACACGTACTTGGAAAGCTATACGTAAAATTTACTATTTAGGACGTATCCTCTAGATTAATCAGAGGATACGTGACGTTCCCATTGTTTGTACACTTCTAGGTTAATTTAAGAAGTACAAGTTAGATCCTGTGGCGGCCGGCAATCCACCGAGTTTTTGACAGACTTTGTGATGCATATTGCTTGAAGCCATACAAGCTATTCTTCCAGCTAATGGTCGATTGTCCACATTCGCATTCCCTAAATTTGTGCTATCAATTGGGTAGTATACGCGCAATCCAGGGCCCTTGGCTGTGCTAGTTGGAAGAATATCCATGGCATGCCCAGTGTACACAATCTTAAAGTCTCTTTGATATTTATTGACAATATGTGCAAGATGAATGGGCAATTCATTGATGTTCTTAGAATAGCTGCCATGCTCTAAAAAATAAATTTGTTGAGCTTGTTGCATAGCCCGTGCGAATTGTAACAGTTCTGTATATTGAGCTTTTTTTACAGCGAATTGATACTGTGGTAGTGCCACGGCAGCTAAAATGCCAATAATAAGCACAACAACCAGTAGCTCAATGAGGGTAAACCCGGAGCGAAGCGTAGCCCTGAAATCGTCTTTGTTCAGGGCCCCATCCTTATATAAGGATGTCATCCCGTACTTGATACGGGATCTTCCACGCATGTTTTTATGCAAGCATATAGGAAACGACAGACGTTGAAGATTCCAAATCAAGTTTGGAATGACTCTATGTTTTATAACGGCTTTGTTTATTGTTTGCGTATTACCCCGCCGGGTATTTTTAAGGTACATATTACTTCCTCCTGTGTTGTAATCTGTTCCCGGAGGACGTAATAAAACGGCCAATAGGCTTGGATAGCTAGAACCCACCCAAATGCACTACAGCCGTAGTTTCCCGTTTTATAACGGGAAACATTAAACACGTCCGGGTGGCCGCCCGTCCGTGTCCTTGTATCGGCTGTTTTTGGGTTCTAGCTGTTGCCAAGGCAACGGACCGCTCTTAACGGTTCCAAAAACAGATCAAATTTTTAATTTTACTTCCTCTTCATTATAACAAAAAAGCCCGGCGGTATGCCGGGCTTTTATAAAGGGGCATTTCCTTATTTTTTTATTTTATGGAATTTAGCCACAATATCCCACGCTTCTTGGGCAGTTTCTACAATGGGGCATAGGTGCGTATCTTCCGGGGCAATTACACCGTATTTGGCAAGCGCCTCTACGTTAATTACCGTAGACCAAAACTCTTTGCCCACCAGCACTACCGGGATGTGTCTTTTTTTAGCGGTTTGAATAAGCGTTAAAATCTCAAACAGTTCGTCAAACGTACCAAACCCGCCGGGGAACACTATACACGCCTGGGCACGCATCACAAAGTGAATTTTGCGGATAGCAAAATAATGGAACAAAAAGGCCAAGTTTTGAGTAATATACGGGTTGGGTTTTTGTTCATGCGGCAGGGTAATATTAAGCCCAATGCTGCGTCCGCCGTTTTCATACGCGCCGCGGTTGGCTGCCTCCATAATACCGGGGCCGCCGCCCGTAACAATGGAAAACCGATCCCCGGCTGTTTCTACTACCAATTTTGCAAACTTGCGCGCTTCATCGTAATATTTGCTTAACGAGAGGAGCCCCCGGGCCGTTTTTACTTTTTGTTGTAAGACCTTGTCTTTTGGTTTTTTAGCTAATTCTTTTTGGGCCTGCTGTAAATTTTTTTTGGCAGTAGCGGGTTCAGCGATGCGGGCACTTCCAAAACAAATAATGGTATCCGTTACGCCTTTGTTGCGGAAATAAATTTCCGGCTTTAAGGTTTCCAGTTCCATGCGTACGGGGCGCAGGTCATCATGCTTTAGTAATTCTACATCTTCATACGCCTTAATGTAAGACGAAGTATGTTTGGTTTGGTTGTTTATTTTTTTCATAAATGCCTCACTTAATTTTCCACTGCAAAATGTGTTTGACGATGGCACTCTGGCTAATACCAATTTGGTCATAAAGTAGTGCCGATTTGCCGTGTGGGGCAAATTCGTCCCCAATGCCTAGGCGCAATAGGTGTGCCTCTTTGTTGTGGTCCGCTAAATACTCGGCCACGGCTGAGCCAAACCCGCCGGCCAGCATATTATCTTCTACCGTAACTAATTTTTTAGTACGTTTCAAGGCTTCGTCAATAATTTTTGTATCTAACGGCTTAATAAAACGCATATTGATAACGCCCGCATCTACGCCTTTATCACGCAACATTTCAGCGGCTTTTAAGGCGGGGTGTACGCGGTTGCCAATGGCTAAAATGGTAACATCTTTGCCTTTGGTAAGCCACGTGCCTTTGCCAATATCTAGCGGCTTTAATTCTTTATCCAAATTTACGCCAAAACCGGCTCCGCGCGGGTAACGCAAGACAAACGGTGCATTCGCTGTTACTGCGGTTTTGAGCAAGTGTTGTAGCTCGTTTTCGTCCGCCGGGGCGGCCATAATTAAATGGGGGATACTGCGCAAAAAGCTAATGTCAAATACGCCGTGGTGTGTGGGGCCGTCTTCGCCGACAAGTCCCGCGCGGTCCAATGCCAAAATAACGGGTAGCTTTTGCAAACAAATATCATGCAAAATCTGGTCATAACAACGTTGTGCAAAGGTGGAATAAAGCGCCACTACGGGCTTTTGTCCGCCGGCCGCTAAGCCGGCTGCAAACGTGGCGGCGTGTTCCTCGGCAATGCCTACGTCAAAATAGCGCGAAGGAAACGTATCCCGAAACGCATCTAGCCCCGTTCCTTCGGGCATAGCAGCGGTAATAGCGCAAATTTTTTCATCTTCTTTAGCTAGCTTCACCAAGGCTTGAGAAAATGCTTTGGTAAAAGTAACCGCACCGGATTTACCCAAGCTGTCACCTGTTTCGACATCAAAAATTCCTACCCCGTGGAATTTGGTGGGATTTTTTTCGGCGGGTTCGTAGCCTTTACCTTTTTTGGTAACTACGTGGAGCATGACGGGGCCTTTGACAGTTTTGAGTGTTTCCAATACTTCTAAAAGTGCGTTAATATCATTGCCATCCACCGGGCCAAAATAGCGAAATCCCATTTCTTCAAACAACGTACCCGGGAATAAAATAGAGCGCGCCCGTTTAGCTAGTTTAGCGGCGTTATTGCCCAGTTCATCAAAACGTTTTAAGAAATTAGTAGCTTTTTCTTCGGCTAGTTGCACGTATTTTTTAGTAAGTAGTTTGGTTAGAGCCGTACCCAGGGCACCCACCCGCTGCGAAATAAACATTTGGTTGTCGTTTAAAATTACCAGCATATCGGTGCGAAGTAGCCCCGCATTTTGCATGGCCTCATAGGCCATACCACCGGTTAAACAACCGTCGCCCACTACGGCAATCACACGGTGATTTTGGTGTTGTTGGTCACGCGCAATAGCCAGCCCCAACGCGGCAGAAACCGCTGTGGAAGCGTGTCCGGCGCCAAATACATCATACTCACTTTCGCTTCGTTTGGGAAATCCGGATAAACCTCCTTTGGTGCGGATAGTCTTAAATTCATTTTGACGGCCCGTTAACAGTTTGTGCGCATAAGCCTGGTGCCCGGTATCAAACACAATTTTATCGTCAGGCGTATTATACACGTAGTGTAGCGCGGTAATGATTTCTACGGCCCCTAAACTAGACCCTAAGTGCCCGCCATTTTTGCTAGCCGTTTCAATAATTTGTTGGCGCAATTCTTGGCAGAGCGTAGGGAGCAGTTCTTTTTTGATAAGCCTCAAATCTTTGGGACTATTGATACTGGGCAGTACTTTCATAGGCCCTCCTTAATACGTACGGGTTTTGAAAAACTCGGCCATTTCATAGAGTGGCCAAAGTTGTTTTTTCTTCACGTTTTTAAGCTTGCCGAGCGCTTTTTGCGCGTTGGCAATTAGAAGCTGAGCATGTTTGCGGCTTCCTTCTAACCCAAACAGGCTGACGAAAGTCAGCTTGCCATTTTCCTTGTCGCTGTTGGACTTGCCCAACTGTTTGGCGGTGGCCGTAACATCCAAAATGTCGTCCACAATCTGGAACACTAGACCAATGCAGTTGGCATAGGTTTTAATGTGTTTTAAATCGGCCCCTTTGGCACCCGCTAAGAGCGCGCCCGTTTCCACGCTGCCGCGGATGAGCGCCCCTGTTTTGTTGGCGTGAATGTAGCGCAAAATGGTTTCGGGCGTGGTTTCAGCCGTGGTGGGGGGGAGCATAAAATAGCGTAATGATTTATCGGCTAGCGTTTTGGACGTTTTGCGTAGTTTATCCGCGCGGAAACTTGTGGCATCATCTGCTCCCATACCTTCGGCATATACGTCGGCCGTTTGACCGCCCACCATACCGCTAGCTCCGGCGCAATTGGCAAAATTTTGTAAAGCCTTTAGCGTGTTTTCCGCGCCGATATTTTTTACAGCCCCATTTTGAGCAAATACTTCAAATACGTAAGTTAAAAGGGCATCGCCGGCCAGCAGGGCTAGGTCCTCGCCAAACACTTTATGGTTGGTGGGTTTGCCGCGGCGTAAATTATCGTTATCCATACAGGGTAAGTCATCATGGATTAAAGAGTACGTATGCAACATTTCTACAGCGCACGCAGCGGGGAGAACGTCGCTCGCTTTTTTCCCAAACGCTTCGGCGGTAGCCATGAGTAAAATGGGCCGTACGCGTTTGCCCCCTGCTTGCAAGGAGTAGTGCATAGAGTCGGTTAAAATTTTGGGTGAATTTTTAATTTTAGCAATATACTTGGTTAAATTCTTCTCTACTAATTTAATGCGCTCTTTTTGATATGTTTCAAAATTATTCATAAAAACCCCTAGAATAGGATATACGTTCATTATACCTTATTCTAGGGGATTACGCGTATAGTTGGACTAATTAAGGATTTAGAAGGCAATATTAAAACGAGAGGACGCAGTCTTCCGTAACGTAATGAGAGGGACACGATTCTTCCCACTCTTGCTTATTACATCGTTTGATTGTCGAATTACAACTAAAATAGGCGTCGCAATCGTTTCCCGAACACAGCGTACTCGTTCGTTTCCCCGTAACATTATCCCATTCAACTTCAACTACGGTATTTCCGTCCGGAGTTGTAAAAGTAGCCACGGGATTAGCACTTGATGTTGCCGTAACTACGCCTACTCCGTCACGCACAAAATAGTTTGTGTTGGGAATTTCCAAATCTAAGGAAGGGGAGATGCAATGTCCTGCGTCAACTTTGGCACATGCTTCTCCGTGTTCAAGTGCATAAAGTGCCAATGCTTTATCTAGTGCATTGATCGTCACAATTACTTCTCTTCCGCGTGCTTTTTTTACTGCCTTTTGATATTGCGGTAGTGCTACGGCAGCTAATATGCCGATGATGAGCACGACCACTAACAGTTCAATAAGTGTAAATCCCCGTCTGGTATTTGCTTGCTTCTTCATAACAACCTCCTTATGGTGCGTTTACGCTCTGTTGTGAAAATGCCAACAAAAAACAGTTTCAAAACAGATCGACTTTTTGTTACTACTCACTTATTATAACAAAATTTTCCTGCTACCACGCTTTTTGTATAATAAAGCTATGGTAAAGCTAAATAGACCGCGTATTGGAATTTTTGGAAAAATGAATGTGGGGAAAAGTTCCCTAATTAATGCACTAACCGGCCAGCAGGTTTCCCTCGTGGCCGAACAGCCCGGGACTACTACAGATCCTGTTAAAAAAGTAATAGAACTAGTTGGCATTGGCCCCGTGGAATTGATTGATACAGCCGGCGTAGATGATCAAAGTGTGCTGGGGGGCCAGCGTGTCAGTCGTACGCACGAAGCGTTAGATCAGGTGGACCTAGCGATATTAGTATTTGCCGGAAATTTTGATGCCTATGATCAGGGCCTTATGGAAACGTGCATAGCACGCAAGATTCCGTTTTTCTTTGTGCAAAACAAGACGGACTTATCTACCACCAATGTAGAAATTAAAGGGGTGGAAGTGGTACCTTTTACATGTAAAAACCCCAATGTGCCACGTTTATTAAATGCCGTTGCCACGCACTTGCCAAAAAGTTCTTATGCGCCGGACGTGATTTTAGATGATTATATTTCCGCTGGGGATGAGGTCATCCTGGTGATGCCTATGGATGCGTCGGCCCCACAGGGACGGCTTATCTTGCCACAAGTACAAACGATCCGTAATTTGCTAGATATTGGGGCTACCGCCATTTGCGTAAAAGATACCGAATTGTGCGCTTGTTTGGAAAAACATACACCTAAACTGGTAGTGACCGATTCCCAAGCGTTTCAATACGTTAGCTCCGTTGTGCCGGCGTACATTCCACTCACCAGTTTTAGTATTTTGTTTTCGCGCCTGAAGGGCGATTTTGAGGCCTTTTTACAGGGGACCCCACAAATTAACAAATTGCAAGACGGGGACCAAATATTGGTGTTGGAATCTTGTTCCCATACGGTAAATAAATGTGACGACATTGGACGGGTAAAAATCCCTCATTGGTTGCAAAAATTTACAGGTAAAAAATTGACATTTACAACCATTAGTAACTTGGACCCACTGCCGGCCAATTTAACGCCATACAAGCTGGCTATTCAGTGCGGGGGGTGTATGGCCACGCGTACACAAATTTTACGCCGTTTGGAAATATTAAAAAACGCGGGCGTTCCCGTGAGCAATTACGGCTTGACGATTGCGTGGTGCAACGGTATTTTTGAGCGCGTAACGGAAATCTTCCGCAAAAAGCAAGATAGCAGCTTGCGATAGTCTGGCCAACTTTCCAAGTAAAAACCCCTCATGTTTTTCAACACAAGAGGTTCAACTAATCGCTTTTTTCATACGTATACCGCTTGACAGTTAAGTATGCTACGCACCCAAGCAAAGTAACGTTTGCCGGCCCCATCTCCCGGGAGAACCCTCCCTGCCCGCAGGCAGGAAGCTCCAGGCTCGTGCGGCGGTGCATCAAACATCCACTTTACCCGCATGTCGCTACTCAACTTCCAACCGTTGCCCTACTTGTGCCTGCCTGGCAGACGCAACCAACACAACAGCCGGTTCCTCAGTCACCTACTTGGCCTAAGGACATTTTTCTGTCTGACGTACTAATAGTATACAAGAAAAGCAATTGTTTTCAAGACCTATTTTTATTGTACATCCGTGATTTTCCGTACCACTAACCCCATGGGCTGCACTTGCTGGGGGGTAAACGCTTTGTATTTTTTATCGTTGTCGGAATAGAGCACAATTTTACCATTTTCTTTACGGATGCGCTTAATTAAATATCCATCCGCTACACGAACTAGCATTACCTTACCATCTAAAAATTCAGTGGTTGGTTTAATCAGGCACAAATCATCATATTCCACGCTGCCTTGCATACTGTCCCCGCAACAGCGCACTAAATATTTAGCGCCTTTGGCATATCGCCGGGGTAACGTCCACCATTCAATCACGTCGGCATCATTAAACTCCGGGTATCCGGCCGGCACGCTGGCCAAATAAGGCAAGGATACGCTATTACTTTGGGGGGCTAGTAGTTCTGTCTCTTTGTCAGCGTTGTAAATCCCGTCGGACGTTTCGCAAAAGGCAGACACCCGGGGGGTGTTTTCTGGGTAAGAGGAAGACATAAACAAGCGTACTACCCGGTCTTCGGTCATACCAAAGAGCCGGGCCATATCGGCTATATACCCCTTGGAAGGGTTTCGTTTGCCGGTGGCCCATAAGGCCACGGTGGCGGTGGAAACCCGCAGTGCTTTTGCTAGCTTCGCTTGCGCCCCACGTAAGATGCCATCATTCCAGGCAGCAAGTGCTTTTTCAAATTTATTCATACATTCCTCGTTATTTAAAAATAGGTCCTTTTTGGGCCCTTAAACTGCTTGACAAACCTCGCAATACTTGCTATACTTACTATACACAAGGAGAAAAATACTCCTTCTAGCTTGTGGGGGGACTTCCCCACGGGTATTGCGTATCCTACCTAGTAACAGGAGGTTTATTTCTAAACCCTGGCATCTTGCGGGTGCCTAGTGCCCTGTTACGTGTGTGGTAATAAGCCGCCCGGCTTATTACCACACTATTATAGCATAAAAAACGCAAAAAAGGTTAGTAATGTTGGAAAGGTAAGGTTCCGTCTCGCTATTCAAAGAGCTCCGGCCTACATACCTCGTTACAACTCAGCGTTTGGTGCACAACACTTGTGGCGCCACAAGTAATTTGGATATGTTGTATGAGAGAATGCTTGCAGTTCGTATGTTTTAACATGCGGCTAAAATGTTTGTTACTTAAAAAGTATAAAAAGATTTTCTCTCACTGTCTGTAAATTAACCGGTGGATACCTGCTAAAAAAATTTTATGCGGTACATACACGCGTACGTGCTGCAACCATTTTATACACAAACTCTAAGGGGGGAGTGATGAACTTGTCATCTAAATTAGCGTTAGAAAACAATATTTTTGCGCGTGCTGCTGTACTTCAAACGGCGGTGCATAGCTGCCAAGGAAAACTTGTTTCATGGTCGAAAGATGCCTGCTTGCAAGCATTATTAAAAGTGTACAATGCGTATTTTTACCGGGAAAATTTTTCTCAATATGCTGCGCTAGAAAACCCACTGGATGCGTTTGAACAATTTAAACAAATTTGTGCGGGGTCTGTATCACATACCCCGGTACTGGCCTTCACTTTTACGGAGTTTTTATTTTAGGAGAAAGTATGAATTCACCAACACAAAAAAATTACTATCAGCCCGAATACTGCGAGGAACTGCTTCATTTTTTTGACGGGCCTGCTTTTAGCGTAACCGAAGTACAAAAGCGCGACGGCAGTATTAGCTTGTTGGAAACCGCAGCAGAGCTACCCACCTTTGCCGCCTTCGCCAAAAAAATTGGCGTTACGTGCGAGGAATTGCGCGCGTGGGAAAAGGCACACCCTGCCTTTGCTTATGCGTGTGAGCAAGCTAGGGACCGCCAAGGAAATATCCTGTTGCAAAATAGTTTACGCGGCAATTACGCCTCTTCGTTTGCAGTGTTTACTGCCAAGAATTTACTGGGGTGGAAAGACGGGAAACCAACTGCTTCCACGCCTGAAGAACCACTAGTTATCCAATGGAGAGAAACCAATGACAACGAGTAACAAAATTCAAATTCCCTATCGGCCGCGCCCTGTGCAGCGTGAAATTCACGCAGCGCTGCAGACGCATCGTTTTTGTGTGCTGGTTACGCACCGGCAACTGGGTAAAACGGTTTGTGCTGTCAATCATTTAATTAAAATGGCCTTACAAAACAAACGTCCCTCTGCGCGTTATTTTTACGTGGCTCCATTCTTAAAACAAGCCAAGTTAATCGCGTGGGATTATTTAAAACGGTATGCTTGCCCCTTGCCAAAGGTGCAACTGTTGGAAAGCGAACTTTGTGTGTGCTTGCCCAATGATGCGCGCATTTGGGTGTGTGGGGTCGATAATCCAGATGCCCTGCGTGGTACGTATGCCGACGGCGTGGTACTGGATGAATATGCCCAAATAAAACCGGACGTGTTTAGCGAAATAGTTCGCCCCATGTTATTATCGCGCGAAGGCTGGGCGGTGTTTATGGGCACACCCAAAGGGCAAAATGCATTTTATGATTTATTTAACCGCGCGCAACGTGCGGCCCAGCAAGATCCGCAAACCTGGTGGGTGGGTGTGTATCGGGCCGGGGAATCGGGCGTAATTGCGCCGGCCGAACTGATGCGGTTGCAGCAAGAAACGCCGGAAGTTATTTTTCGTCAGGAATATTTGTGTGATTTTACGGCCAGTGCGGATGATATTTTAATTCCCATTGATGCTGTGGAGCGCGCCTGTCAACGTGTTGCCGCCGTGGAGGAGTTGCGCTTTTCGCCTAAAATGATGGGGGTAGATCCGGCACGTTTTGGCACGGACCGTAGTGTGATTTGTTGCCGCCAAGGGGTCAAAGCCTATGCGCCGCTAGCCTTTAAAGGAATGGATAATATGACGTTTGCCGCGCGCATTGCGCAAGAAATAGAGCGCTTCCACCCCGATGGGGTATTTGTAGATGCCGGTTGTGGGGGAGGAGTGATTGATCGGTTACGCCAACTAGGCTACACACAAATTATAGAAGTGGCATTTGGGGGCACTGCTATTAAATCGGGGCAGTATGCAAACAAACGTGCTGAAATGTGGGGTGAGATGGCCCAATGGATTAAAACAGTGGGCGTGCTGCCGCCGGACGTAGCTTTAAAAGAGGACTTGTGTCACGTGTGCTATGATTATGATGCCGCGGGAAAGCTGCGTCTAGAGAGTAAAGAAAAACTTAAAGCGCGCACAGGCAAAAGCCCGGACCTGGCAGATGCCTTGGCCCTTACGTTTGCCGCCCCCGTGCAAGCGCGTAACTTACGTTGTCACGCTGCCGAGTTTGCACAGAGTGAGTATGAGGTTTTATGATATCGCCCGCTGTAAAGCGGGCGAATGGGCAATTTAATTCCAATTTCGTGGCAAGAGTTGCTTGATGAGATCGCAGGTTAATTTCCCATGCGGAACTGATTCATCGTAGTTGCAGGTACATTCCTGGTGTCCATCTGCATAAGTTTCACAGTAGAAAACAGAATCAACAGGGTCTTCTTGTAGCCCAATGGTCCATTCATAGTATCCTTGATCTTCCAATGAGGCTTCGTAAATAAAATAATCATCTTCGCAGGGCCCGGATGAACCGCAATTAGGAAGAGGCAAATTTATGTCTAGGCTAATATCTGGCGCAGAACCTAATGGGCTATAACCTTTATTGTCTCCTGTAGGAGAGGGAAACCCATGTTCCAGCAGTATAGTGCAAAGGCTTTTTCTATGTTGTGTGCAAAGGCAACGGGGCCGGCTAGGCGGGCTTTCCATACGGCTTTTTGGTATTGTGGCAGTGCCACCGCGGCGAGGATGCCGATAATAAGCACAACGACTAGTAGCTCAATCAAGGTAAAACCGCGGGTAGTTTTAGTGACATTGTTATCCTGGCTTTGACTCGGGATTTCTTCCTCTTTTGATAAAGGATTATTCAGGTAAAGATGCTGAAACGAATTGAGCATGACAGGTTTGGTGAGGCGTACTTTTGCTTTTTGGTTCATAATTTCTCCCAGTTGAAAGCATAAAAAAGACGACGCTTTATTGCCTAAGCTCTTCCAGTAACCTGTGCAATAACCGTCGCCCGCCCACCCCTTTCGGGGAGGGCGCAAAAGCAGACGATTATTTGAGGACTGGAAGATGCCTTATGCACCACAGGGTGCACCTGGCTCTGCGCAGACTTTCTCTACGCTTCCAACAAATAATCTATTTGGTTTTGATACTACCTCCACATTATAAATTATTTGTAGGAGTGTTTGAAAGGAAAATAAAACTGGGCCCAAAATAGGACTAATTAATACTTGACAAAATTAGCAAAATTTGCTAACTTATAAATGTAGTAACATTTAAATAAACGTCTCTCACCTTAAAGCACTTAATCGACGTTAGTTACTATCAAACAAAAATTCCCGTCGTAAATAACGGGAAATAATAAAAGATAATGTTTTATTTATAGCTTGGCTAGTAGGCCAATCGCCATAATTATTACTAACAAGGCTGTAAGTAAGTATGCCGTTAGCCGCGCCGTGCGTTTGCTGCGCTGGGGAAATATCGCCCGCGTAATTACGTAAAACCCCGGTACGGCCAGTAATATTACAAATAAAAAAATAAAAAATAATCCCATATTCGCCTCCGTGTGGATATGATAGTAAATTTTGCACCCTTGTGCATAAAGGAAAATATATGACAATAGAAAAATTACAATCGTATCGGGCCCGCTATCAAGCGCTCAAACAGGCGCGGGGCCCCTGGATGAATACTTGGAAGGAACTTAGTACGTATCTAGCTCCTACGCGTGGATTTTTTGACGGGGACACGCCTAACTCCGGCCGGCGCATTGACCACCAGACGTTGCTGGATAGCTCGGCGTCGTTGGCGGTTAGCGTGCTGGGGGCTGGGATGATGAGCGGACTCACCAGTCCCTCACGCAGTTGGTTTGATGTAACCTTACAACCGGCCGCGTTTAAAAAATTACCCGGCGCCAGTGCGTGGCTTTTAGACGTAAAAAAAGCGTTAGAAATTGCCCTTGCCAAAAGCAACGTTTACAGTGTGCTTCAACAAATGTATGAGGAATTAGCTGTGTTTGGCACGGCGGCGTTTCTGGTGGAGGAAGATCCGAAAGGCGGCATTCAATGTCGGCCGTTTACCGTGGGAGAATATGTGCTGGATGTAGATGAACAAGGCCGAGTCAATACCTTTGGGCGTGAATGTCGCATGACAGCTAAACAGTTGGCGGCTGCCTTTGGGGTGGGGGCTTTACCGCCTGCATTAGCGCAAGAGGCCACCCATGAACAGGCGGGAACTTCCTATGGCGTGATTCACTTAATTATGCCTAATCCACACTATGATCCCGAACAGTTGGATAATCATCATTTTGCGTTTGAGTCTGTTTACTTATTAGAAAACGGCACGCTGCTGCGCCGGGGGGGATATCACGAATTTCCCGTCGTGTGTGCGCGCTGGGAAACCAAAAACACTGCCGATAGTTACGGCCGCGGGCCGGGGTGGAAGGTACTAGGCGACGTGAAAATGCTGCAAAAAATGCAGAAAGCAAAATTGGTTGCACTAGACAAAAATACTAACCCGCCCGTGATGGTATCCGCGAGCGTGCAGGGCGAAGTAAATTTGCTCCCCGGCGGCATTACGCGCTGTAATAGTTTAACCGACGCCGCCGTCAAGCCGGCTTATCAAGTCCAGGCAGATTTAGCCTCGTTGGAAAATGCGTTAGAATCGGTGCGGCAAATCATTCGTTCCCATTTTTTTGCGGATGTATTTGTGATGCTTTCGGCGCAAGATTTGCCAAATATGACCGCCACGGAAGTGGCCGAGCGCCGTCAAGAAAAAATGCTTTTATTGGGCCCGGTATTGCAGCGGCTTAAGACGGAATTATTAGACCCGCTGATTGAGCGCACCTATTATATTTTGCTGCGCCAAGGGGCTATACCGCCCGCACCGGAAGCACTCTATGGGTTGGAAATGCACGTAACGTATATTTCTACGATTGCCCAGGCGCAACGTGCTAGTGCGGTAGAGCCGCTCGTGCAAGGGATTGAATATGCCGCGCGTTTAGCGCAAGCAGATCCATCTGTGCAAGGTCGGGTAGATTATACCCGTGCTCTAGAAGAAGGATTTGAAAATTTGGGTGTAGACAACGTGCTCTTACGCCCTGAAGTGGAGGAAAATCATGAAGTCATCCCCGCTTAAAAATCGTTCTATTTGTGATTTGCAAACGATCTTAAAACTACCGCAAGGCCGCCGCGCGCTGTGGCGCATTTTACAAGCCGCACAAGTGCGTCAACATGGCTTTGTACCCGGCGACGCGTACGCCACGGCGTTTCACTGCGGGCAGCGTAGTATTGGCCTATTTTTACTGGATGCAATAGAACAAGCTCACAGCGGTGCTTACCAACAAATGCGCAGTGAATATCAAGCCGAAGTAACCGTGGCACAACAAAAATTAACAGAACAGGAGGATGAAAATGTCTAACCAACCAACTACCAGTTTACAAACGTCTAGCGAAGAAAAACCGACGCAGACGCTTCCCATCCAAGACCCGTACGCAACAATTATACGGGCGGAAAATTCTCAACTTACTGAGGAAGATTTTGCAGCTTTAAAGCAAGCCGCTTCCTCGGTCAACCTGCCGGCGGACGCGCTAGCCAAATGGGTTTCTTTAGAAGAAAACCGTTTAACACGTGCGGCCGAAAAACACGCCCAGCAGACCCGCGCTCAACAAGCCCAATGGGCAGCCAAAACGCGGGAAAATTTGGGGATACATTGGCAGGAAGAAGTTTCCCAGGCGGTCCACGCTGCCGACATATTTGGCGGCACGGAACTACGCCAGTTATTAGAAGAAACGGGACTTGGAAATCACCCGGCTATCGTCCGTACGTTTGCCGAGGTAGCTAAACGGATGCGCGAAGATATCAGTTTGGGTGCCAGTACTTCTGCCCCAGCGGATAAAACCTTCACGCAGGCCTTATACGGAACCAACTAAACTTACTTTTAAAGGAGAAATAAAATGGCAATTATTGCAGATAAACATTACACGCTGGTGGACTATGCTAAACAGTTTGACCCGTCGGGTCAAGAGCTCGCCATCGCTGAAGTGCTTAGTCAGTCCAACGAACTTATTAATGATGCCGTCGTAACGGAAAGTTCGCTCGATTCCGGGCATGAATATGCCGTTCGCACCGGCATTCCCGAAGGAACGTGGCGCCGCGCTTATCAAGGCATTGAACCCGCTAAAGCCACTACCAAGGTGGTAGTAGAAAGCTATGGCACGTTGTCGGCCTACTCGGTAGTAGATAAACTTGTCGCTGAAAAAGGCGGCCATACCGAGGCGGTGCGCACGGGCCAATCCCGCGCGATTATTGCGGGGATGTCCTCTTCTATGGCATCCAACTTAATCTACGGAAACGCAGGAGCCACCCCCGAACGCTTTACCGGGTTAGCAGCACGCTATAATCAACTTTCCGGGGCGGAATCTTCCCGCAACGTCATTGACGCGGGGGGTAGTACCGATGGGCAAAACTCGTCTATTTACTTGGTGGTATGGGACACCGATAAAGTATTTACTTTCTTCCCCAAAGGGTCTAAAGCCGGTATCCAACGCGTGGACTATGGTCTGGTTAATCACGTAGATGCTGGAGGAAACGAGTTCCCTGCCTACAAAGAATACTTTGAATGGAAACTAGGCCTTGCCGTGCAGGATTGGCGCTTTGCGGGGCGCATTTGCAACATTGATGTAACTAATGTGCCTTCTACGCTTATTGACAACATGTGCGACCTGGAAGAACGCATCCAAAGCTTGTCTATGGGCAAACCCGTGTGGTACATGAACCGCACTGTCAAAGCCGCCTTGCGCAAATTGACTACTAACCGCAGCAATATTCAATATACGCCGGATCAAATTACGTCTCGCCCGCTCATGACGTTTAACGAAATCCCCGTGCATATCTGTGACGCTATCCGTGATGATGAAAACGTGGTAGCCTAAACCTTGAACAGGAGAAAAATATGTTATTAGACCAAAACTTAGTATTTTCTGATGCCCAAGCCTTGCGCGCCACAGGAGCTAGCACAAACGTGGTAGATTTAATGGCCGCAGGAGATGCCGCCCCGGGCCGCCTGGTGGTGATTGCGCACGCAGATACTGCGTTTGCAGGTGCTACGCAAGTGGTAGTAGCCCTGCAAACGGCCAGCAAAGCGGACTTTTCGGATGCGGCTACACTAGGTAGTATAACGCTATCTGGAACCCAATTAGCTGATACGGAAAAGAACCTATTTGCCCTGGGAATCCCGGTTGGGATGAAACGCTACTTGCGGGTGTACTACACGGTAACCGGCACGGTTACGGCAGGCAACATTACTTGCTTTGTGGCAGATATTACGGAAAGCAAATAGACCTTACGGCTGGTTTGCCAAATCTGGGCTGCGCCAGGTGACGCGGCCCAGGAAATAAGGTGAAAATAGCTATTTCCCCTATCCTTGGAAGGCGACCCACAGCCAAAAACGCGAAATAAGGGGAATTTTGACGAAAATCGGGTATTTTTAGTGAAATTTTACCACTAAAATCCTTTCAAAAAAGGGTCAAAAAAGAATTTTTGCCAAAATCCTCTAAGCTAGCAGGTTACTTCTACGACGGTGTATCGGCGATAAAAATAAAAATTTACAACCTAAGGAACTAAAAGAGGGGAAAATGTTTCTATTAAATTATTAATAAATTTTAATATAAAATTTAAATTTTAAAATA
>JAZUNI010000050.1:0-22488 GCA_045604045.1 Elusimicrobiaceae bacterium
GGGGGTTCAATCTTGGTTATACCGTTCCGCAAGACAACAAAAACTCCTTGTGATACAATTAAATTACCTGTGCTAGCAGGTAATTTAATCACAAGGAGGTCCTTAACATGGATAAGGACATAAATAAGTTATCACATACAAGTTGGAACTGCAAGTACCACGTGGTGTGGGCACCGAAATACCGCAGGCAAGTATTTTACAAACAAAAGCGGGTGGAGATAGGACAAATCTTACGCAAGTTATGTGAGTGGAAAGGAGTGGTCATAGAGGAAGCGGAAGTATGCCCGGACCACATACATATGTTGTTAAGTATACCGCCCAAGTTTAGTGTGGCGCACGTAATGGGATACATCAAGGGGAAGAGTAGTTTGTTAATATATGAGCAATGGAAAAATATGCAGTACAAGTACAAGAACCGAGAGTTTTGGTGTAGAGGGTACTATGTGGACACGGTAGGGAAGAACAAGGTAAAGATAGCAGAGTATATCAAAAACCAGTTACGAGAGGATCAACTGGGAGCGCAACTACCATTTGACAAGACCCCATGGGATAAGAAGAAGTAGAGGATACGCAAGCGACAGGTAGTTGAAGCTAATTCCATTAGCAGCTAGTAATGAGGGGCAGGGCCCCAATGTGCAAAACCCCCGGCTACGCCGGGTGATTGTTATTGTGGCGGCGCATCTATTTGCCAACGCGCTGATTATTTTTTACACTATAGCTATGATCTATTTTGCACATCGCGGGGCCAATACAAAACGGGTTCAAAATACAGTGGAGGCGTTTGCCCTAGCACACGCGCAGGGAGCGACCCATTATGAACTGGACGTACACCTGTTGAAAGATGGAATGCTGGCGGTGCATCACGATTATTCCCTAGTAAATACGGCAGGGGTGGATGTACAACTAAAAAACCTAACAGCCGCTGATTTGCAGAACTATCCGCTTAAAAATCCGTTTACGGACAAGCCCGCCTATGTGCCGCTACTTGTGCACGTGTTGCCGATTATCACGCCTGGCTTGCAGCTACTTAATATAGAACTTAAAAATGACGGGAATATTTATCCGGGATTAGAGGAAAAACTCTTAGCGTTGTTACCAAAAAATTTGTGGCCCAATCTATTATTTTCTAGCTTTGATTATGACACGTTAGCGCGACTGCGGGCCCTAGCACCGCAAGTACGCCTGGGTTTACTCACACGCCAATTTGACGTGCAGCAGGCCTTATCGTTGGGAGCAGAAAGTGTCCATATCAACCATATTCGGTTTGTGCCGGAAATTGTCCGTGTATGCCACGCGCATGGGCTAAACGTGTATTGTTATACTGTCAACGACGTGGCCTTGGCCCGGCAACTGGCACAGCAAGGCGTAGACGGTATTTTTACCGATGATGTTACCATTTTTAAGCCGTAAAAAACCCCGCCTAAGCGGGGGTTTTTAATAAGCTGAATTTTCTTCCGAAGAATTGTTATCGCCTTGCATTCCGTAATATTCTTCGGGGGTATATCGGCGGGGTTTCTTCCACAAGCGCTTTTCATTTTTATAGTCTTTGGCTGTGTACTCGCCAGGGACTTTAGGTTGTTGACGTTTATCAAAGAAATAAATATTTGTGTTTTCCGGCGTAGGCGGGACAACATTAAAAATATATTCCGACTCTACGTTGGGGGCCAGTTCGCGGCGTTCTAGATTGGCCGTGTTGCCTAAATCTTCTAAATAGTCTTCTTTAGTCAAATAGATTTTTTTAGCATAGCGTTCACTGGGCTCTTGTTTGGGTTGAGAAGTGCAAGCCGCTAATAACCCCGCCAAGGCAAACACGGGTAATGCAAAAATTAATTTCTTCATAATAACCTCTCTTTTGAAAGTACCATATTTTCTAGGAGTACCGCAAGCGTTACCGGGCCTACGCCGCCGGGCACCGGCGAATAAGACACGCCGCGTTTAGTTAGGGCGGCCGGGTCGGCATCCCCCGTTAATTGGTTGTTGTGCCAGTTGGTAGAAATGTCTATTACTACGGCACCAGGTTTAAGCCAATCTGCCTGTAAGAGCCCCGCAGAGCCCGCAGCGGAACAAATAATATAGGCGTCTTTTACGGCGCGTGGTAAATCCGTGTGGCGGTGACAAATTTTTACGGTAGCATTTTGGCACGTTAAAAGGTGCGCCAGTGGTCGGCCGACGGTAGAGGAGCGTCCGATGACGGCTACTTCTTGCCCAGTCAGCGTAATGTGGTGAAATTCTAATAATTTTATAACGGCCGCTGCGGTGCACGGTACAAAGCCGGGTAAAGCTTCTATTTCTGCCCAGGTTTTGCACAAAAAAAGGTTACCCATATTGACGTTGGACATACCGTCTACGTCTTTTTGCGGGGCTAAATAGGAGGCATAATCCGTAGCCGCTAAGTGGGCAGGCAAGGGGCGCGGAATTAGGATTGCGTCCACGCTTGTATCTTGCGATAAGCGTTTTACAAGGGATATAAAATCATCCGCCTGGGTTTGGTTGTTTACTTCAAAAATTTGCGTAGAGAGTCCTATTTTTTGCGCGGCGGCTACTTCCTTTTGAAGGTATACATATGCACCGTAATCTTCCGTAGAGCCAATGGCCGCTAGCGAAATAGCACGGCCGATTTTTTGGCGCACGGACTTGGCCCTGTTGGCTAAGGGTTCACGAATGTGGGCGGCGAGTGTTTTACCTTCTAAAATCATAGCTATATTCTAGCAAATATCGCGTCTTGCCGGGATAAAGGTTATTTTATTATAATGAGAGTACAATTTTTATCTGTTTTTGGAACCGTATGTGGAATACGGATAGCCGCTAGGTGACTCGCGGCCACGAATCAGTCCAAAAATAGCTGTTCAAGGGCGCAAAATGGCGGAACTTATAATCCCGTTATTTTGTGCCAAATGTTTGCCATTTTGGTAGGCTACGGCTATTGGTTTTGGGTGACTGATTCGCGCTCGGACGATTAGCCGTTTTTTACGGGCTCCTGACAGGTAGATTGTAAATCAAACTAAAAGGAGATGTATTATGAAGGTATCAAATAAACAAGGGTTTACCCTCATAGAAGTATTAGTTGTCGTGTTAATCATTGGTATATTGGCGGCGGTAGCATTGCCGCAGTACCAAAAAGCAGTAGAAAAAGCCAAATGGACACAATGGATAACGGTCATAAATGCAATAGAACGCGATGTAAAATTAGCCTTTCTGGAAGAAACTATTATCCCTCCCCCCGGAAACAGTAATGTATGCAAAAATTTTGAAGCATTTACTGGTGGGACATGGGACACAAATGACTACTTAACCTCAAACTTTGAGTATCGCATAAAGGACTGTGCAGCCGATGAGGAAACAGGAGATTGTTACGATGGCGGCATCTGTGTTTATATAGACACTTATCGCACTGATAAGGATCAACTAAATGTAGAGGCAAAATTTTACCAAGACGGGAGGAAATTTTTGAATGTATATCCAAGTGGAAAAACTTATGGTAAACTTATTTGTGATACCTTAAAATCATACTACGGTTCAGACGTACACGGATGTGATTAAATCTTTATTTTGTCTTACAGCCGCTTGAAAATTCAAGCGGCTGTAAATTATTCCTCATCAATCTTGAGCATGGCCACGAAGGCCTCTTGCGGAATGTTCAAACTGCCAATGCTTTTCATGCGCTTTTTGCCTTCTTTCTGCTTTTCTAACAGTTTGCGTTTACGCGTGATGTCACCCCCGTAACATTTGGCAATAACGTCCTTGCGGTAGGCGGGGATGGTTTCGCGCGCAATCACTTTGCCGTTAATAGCCGCTTGCACGGCTACTTCAAACTGTTGGCGGCCAATGAGCTCCTTTAATTTGGCACACAAAGCGCGGCCAATGGTTTGGGCTTTATCTTTATGTACCACGGTGGAAAGCGCATCTACGGGAGTGCCGTGTAGTAAAATTTCCATGAGTACCACGTTGGAGCTACGGAAACCGGCCACCTCATAATCAAAGGACGCGTAGCCTTTGGAAACGGATTTTAGTTTGTTGTAGAAATCTATGACCATTTCGCCCATGGGCATTTCGTACTTGATAATAACGCGCTGATTGGACAGGTGGTCCATATTCATAAACGTGCCGCGCTTTTCTTTCAGTAGCGTCATCACGCCGTCCATAAATTCTACAGGCGTTACAATCGTGATGTGAATGACGGGCTCTTTAATATCAATAATGTCCCCGTAGGGTGGAAAGTTGGCTGGGTTATCAATGATTTTATAACCGGGGTCATCCGGCGCTTCCGGCAGGGCGGCCAGTTCCTGCGAGTGGGATTTGCGCGGGGTGAACTTTACGTGATACACCACGTTGGGCGACGTGGCAATTAAGGACAAATTAAACTCGCGCTCTAGGCGTTCTTTGACAATTTCAATGTGCAAAATGCCCATAAACCCCAAGCGAAACCCAAAGCCCAATGCCTTAGAAGTTTCACTTTGGTATTGGAAAGAACTATCCGAAAGGTGGAGTTTTTCCAGCGCTTTTCTAAGGAGGGGAAAATCGGTCGTTTCCACGGGGAAGATACTGGCAAATACTACCGGTTTGGCGTCCTCGTAACCGGGCAGGGGCTCTTGGGCAGGGTTTTCGGCTAGCGTAAGGGTATCGCCCACTTTTACTTGGTGGATGTCTTTAATCCCGGCGGCCAAATAACCTACTTCGCCGGCGGAAAGGGTATCACACTTGTGTAATTGTTTGGGCGTCATAAAGCCAATTTCTTCGGCTTTGTAAGAAGCACCCGAAGACATAAACTGGATGCTTTGCCCCGGCTTTAAGCTGCCGTCTACAATGCGAATGTACATAATGACCCCGCGGAAAGCGTCATAATACGAGTCAAAAATAAGCGCGCGCAAAGGTTTGTCTACCGAGCCGGACGGGGCGGGGATATCGGCAATGATACGGTCTAATAAGTGTTCAATACCCATGCCGGTTTTGGCACTCACACGTTCGGCTTCAATGGGCTCGCGCAAAATATCCCAGAGTTGCTCCTCAGACGCGTCCGCGTCGGATTGGGACAAGTCCACCTTGTTCATGACAGGGATAATAGTAAGGCCCAAACTTTGCGCCAGGTGGGCGTGGGCGACCGTTTGCGCCTCTACGCCTTGCGAAGCATCTACCAGTAACAGTACGCCTTCACACGCGCGCAACGAACGGGCTACTTCGTACGAAAAGTCCACGTGGCCGGGCGTGTCAATGAGATTTAAAATGTAATCTTTGTATTGGATGCGTACGGCCTTGGCTTTAATGGTAATGCCGCGTTCGCGCTCTAAGTCCATACCGTCTAAAAGCTGGGCTTGCATTTTGCGTTTGGGGACGGTGCCGGTATCTTCTAAAATGCGATCGGAAAGGGTGGTTTTACCGTGGTCAATGTGGGCCACGATGGAAAAGTTACGAATTTTCATGACTGTTATCTTCTACTAAATTTCTAATTTCGGCCGAGCTGCCCATGAGTAGAGCAGCTTGGGCCATATCACAACATTGCTCAAAATTTAAATTGCGGATATTGTTTTTGACGCGTAAATACATCCGCGGGGTAACGGATAAACCGTCTACTTGCCAGCCTAAAAGAAGCGGCAACATTTTGGAATCGGAAGCAATTTCCCCACAGATAGAAACCGGGCGATTGCGTTTGTGCGCGGTTTGGATAATACTGTGTATCGTGCGGCCGACCGCCGGGTGGCAGGGGTCATACATGTGGGCCACCTCCGGATTGACGCGATCTACCGCGACTAAATATTGAATTAAATCGTTCGTGCCGATGGAAATGAAGTCCAGCTCGTTAATCATTCCGTCTAACGCAATGGCGGCGGCGGGGACTTCAATCATCGCGCCTAGCGCAATTTTATTAAGCGGTTTTTGGCCTTGGGAAGCAAAGTCTTGCAGCACTTTATCAAAGGCACTACGTACGTGGCGCACTTCCTCTACCGAGGAAACCATAGGAATCATAATTTTAATTTGCGCCGGCACTTCGCACGCGGTCCGCACAATGGCGCGCAGTTGGCTATCTAGTAGCTCCGGGTTTTTAAGCAGTAAACGAACCCCGCGGCAGCCCATAAAGGGATTGTCGTCATCGTCTAGTTCATCCAGCGGAAAATCGGGCATTTTGTCTGCGCCCAGGTCTGCCAGGCGAATGGTGGCCGGACGCATGTCAAAGCGTTTGGCTACCGCCAAATACATTTTGTATTGGGCTTCTTCCGACGGGGGAACAGGCGTGTTCATAAACAAAAATTCCGTACGTAAGAGGCCCAGCCCGTCGGTAATGAGTGTTTTATTGTATTTATTATCGGTGCGCGGGTCGTAATTTACGTAGAGGTGTACGCGCCGCCCATCCTGAGTGACCACCGGCAAGTGATTAATCGTTTTTAAAAGAGACTCTGTCTTTTTAAGTTCACGCTTGATTTGGCGGTAATTAGCCAGGGTGTATTTATCCGGGTTGATGACCAAGAGCCCATTTTCTCCGTCAATGATGAGCATATCCCCATTGGCTACGTCTTTAGATGCGGTAGATAGCCCGACGACGGCCGGAATATTGAGACTTTGCGCTAAAAGAGCCGTGTGACTGGTTTTGCCGCCTAGATCGGTACAAAAGCCTAGGATTTGTTTTTCGGGTAGGCTAATGGTATCGGAAGGGAACAAATCGTGCGCTACCAAGAGCGAAGGACGTTTTATAGAAGTTAAAAAATCCTTTTTGTTGCCTTCTAGATTGGTGAGTAAACGTTTGCCGGCGTCAAAAATATCGTTGCGGCGTTCCTTAAAAAAGGGGTCTTCAATTTTATCAAAATTGGCCGCTAGTTCCGCTAGCGTAATGGAGATAGCAGAGCGAGCAGCTAGAAATTCGGTGCGAATTTTTTGGATAACCGCGTCTTTTAAAGCAGGGTCTTGTAAGATGAGTTTGTGGGTATCCATAAGCCCGGCGTATTCTTGGCCGAGTGTGCCGCGTACCTTTTGGGCACATTCATCCAACTCTTCCATGGTTTTTTGCAAGGCATGCTCAAATTTACGCAGCTCCATGGGAACAGCGTTTAGGGTAATATAATGCTTGGTAAGTGTTAAATTTTCACCCGGAAGTAATACGGCTGGACCAATGGCAATACCGGGGCTAGCAGGGATACCTTTGAGTACTAACATAGGCGTCTATTAAAATTCCTCATTAAATTTATTATTAAACAGCTGTTCTAACGCGTACATGGCTTGGGTTTCGTCATTTCCGCGCGTGGTAACACGTACCGTGGAGCCAAATTCAGCTGCCAACATCATGACCCCCATAATGCTTTTAGCATTGATGGTGACATGGTCCTTCGTGAGTTCTATGTCACACGAGAACCCTGCGGCGGTTTGTGCAATTTGCGCAGCGGGACGGGCGTGCAAGCCCAGGCGGTTTAAAATAGTTAAATCTTTTTGAATCATACGCTAAAATAAATATACCAAATTGAATATTAACATCGCCGCAATGTATAAGTACATGTTGGGTATACGTAAATTGCGGGTCATAAAACTAATGCTTACAAAAAATAGAATAATTAAAGCACGTACGATAAATTGCAAGCCTCGCATGGTTTGAAAATCGTGCACCACATAGTATACGCCCCATAGTAATAAAACAACCGCGAGCAACATACCAAAACGCTTGGCGTTATAGATGGTACGATTCCAGTCGTATTGCGTAAGGCCAAAGCAGCCGTTATTGGGGGCATAGTAGCTCAAATCTATCCCCCTATATTTAACATATAGCGCGACGGCATTAAAAGCAAAAAAAGCGACTAGGCAAGCACCAAATACATCTGCTGCAATAATGGTTTGATTGGGGGCGATTTCAAAAAAATTGATATTTAGTAACAGCCAAATGCAAAGCGCTAATAGTAGGGTAAAAGGCTTTAATGTCCCCCAAAATAACCGGTCCCCTAACGAGGCCGTGGTAATGGATAAACTGCGTTTTAGGCTGTTCCATTCGCTCAGGCGTTCCCGATATATTGCCAATGATTTGGCCTCAGCCAGGCGTTCTTCCTGCTTGGCGAGTGCGCCAATACAAAAGGAGGCCATCATGGGTTGCGTATTAAAATTTTCAAGGTATCGTTCCAATACCGACGGGAGGACATCCGGGTCTTTTTGGTACACGTGCTTTAAAAATGGTTCCATGATAAAAGCTAGCCCAAGGTTTTGGTATTTAGAAAAATTCCAACCGGTTTGCAGGAAGAAAGAGCGAAAAAATAACTTACATTGCATCCAAGTGGTCATAAGCTACCTCGTTTTTAGCCGAAACGTAGAAACTAGGGTGGCTAGCCCAATCCACGGAACGGCCATGTAAGCAAATTTGCTGGCAAGGTGGAGTTTTTCCGGTAGGAAAGGAAGAATCCGGACAAAACATCCGCCTACACAGGCACTATAAAATAACACAAAAGCAAGGGTCATCGTAAAAGAAAGTAAGAGGGCTTTGATGACTACCCCAGTCACCCGGAAAGGCTTTTGCAAAATAAGCTGTTCCTGCCGTACCAGCCAGATGGCCCGATGTTTGCGAACCGCTACTTCACAGACAGAAAATAGGATCGCTCCAACGACGCCGAAAAAGAAAGCAAAGTAAACGGGAATTCCCATAGCGCATAAGGCCATGCTAAGGGTGCAACACACCGCCGCGCTAGGGGGTAGCAGTCCGCCCAAAGGATTAATGTCAATAAAAAGTAATTCTGTAAAAATACCGACTTGTAGCCCGGTCATTAAATCGCCCGTGATTAAGGACAAAAGGGGGCCGGCAATGATCCCGCGGGAAAAGGTCAGTTGGAACGCGTAGGTGGTATCTAATTCTAGCAAAGTCCCCACAATACAAATCCACAAGACAAGGGTCATTGTAAGGCCTCCGTTACGGAAATAGACGTGGCGTTGGGTACGGCCCGTGTTTCAATGCGAATACCTAGCCCGCTGATTACTTTTAGAAAGTGCTTGTCTTGCTCATCCAAGAAAACATTTTCAGCTAATTTTTGCGCATGATCTTTAAAATGCATGCCGCCAATGTTGATGGATTTGAGTTGAAGGCCATCTTCAATAAGGTCGGCCATTTCTTGCAATGAACTCATCAAGAGAAAGATTCTTTTTTTAGAGTTGCGTGCGTATTGTACCGTTTTGTGGGAATCTAAAATAGTCAGTCCATATTCGTAGGGCAGACTTAAGCGTAGTAAATATTGATTCAGTAGCCTCTCCCGGTGCTTGGCGCAGGGAATGACTACTTCATCTACGTTTAGTTCAGGTAGCCAGGCTTGGACCACTTGTCCGTGGATGAGCCGATCGTCTACCCGTGCGAATATAACCGGCATTATAACCCCTTAATCAGTAACTCGGTAGCGTTAATAACGGCACGTTTGCCGTCGGATTCAATTTTTTCCGCCAGTTCTTTAGCGGTTAATTTTTTGCGGCTATTGATGGCGGTTAAGAGCATACTTAAATTGAGCCCGGTGATCACGTGGCAGTTAGGTAAATCTTTGCTGGCTGTGAGCGAAATGTTGGTAGCACTACCGCCGAAAATATCGGTAAGTACCACGGCCCCGTCCTGGCAAGTTTCCAGCAGGGCCTTTAACTTGGCGGCTTCTTTTTCTACAGAAGCCGCGGTGGTTACCGCAAACGTGGCAAAGCCATCATCAGCCGGTTTGCCGATAATCAGCCCGGCGGTAGCTAACATTTCGTGGGCGAGTTGCCCGTGTGTTACTAAAATAATTTTTACCATAATTATAATCCTATATCTCTGTGAAATTCCGAGGCGGTTAGCCCGGCTTCGTTTAAGCGTTTAGCTAGTTCGTGTGCCATAAATACGCTGCGGTGTCTGCCACCGGTACACCCTATGGCGATGGTTAAATAGCTTTTACCCTCTTTGATGTATTTAGGGATTAGATATTTAACCAAACTAGTAAATTTAGTGGCAAATTCTTGCGTTTCTTTAAACGAGGAAATGTATTCTTGGACGGGTTTGTCCAGCCCGGTTTTATTTTTAAGGGCCGGTACGTAATAGGGGTTTGGCAAAAAGCGCACGTCCATCACAATGTCACAATCTTTTAAAATGCCGTGTTTAAACCCAAAGGAAACGACGGAAATTTGCATTTCATCTGTGCGTTTGGAATTGAGCAACATAGAAAGTTTTTCTTTCAGTTCCCCCAGTTTTAAGTCGCTTGTATCAATGACTTTATCGGCCATGGTGCGGATGCCGCGCAGGGCTTCACGTTCGTGTGTAATGGCAACGGCTAATTTTTTGTGAATGGGGTGGCGGTGTTTGGTTTCCGAAAAACGACGGATTAAACATTCGTCGGAAGCATCCAAAAAAATCACGTGAATGTCAAAGGCTTGGTCTTTGATGGCTTGGACTAAACCCGGTAAGTCTTTTAGGCGATCTCCGGCGCGCATATCAATGCCTAGGGCAATATTTTCGTGTTCGGTACTTTCTTGCAGGTAATCAATAAAATTTTTAAAAAGCGCTAAGGGCAGATTGTCTACGCAATAAAAACCAAAATCCCCAAAAATTTTCAGTGCTTGGGATTTGCCCGCTCCGCTCATGCCGGAAATGATAAAAATACGACGCTTATTTTTTTTCATTTGGTTTGCCCTGTTTCATTTTATCTAAAATTTTTTGACTAAATTCTTTGGCGGAAAAAATGCCTTGGCTTTTTAATTGTTGGTTAAGGGCCGCTACTTCTATGAGTACGGCTAGGTTGCGCCCCGGCGTTACCGGGAGTATCAAAGAAGGCACTTCCACACCTAGTAAATCGCTTGTTTTTTGTTCTACGCCTAGGCGGTCAATCGGGGATTTATTTGGGGAAGTGAGTACCACTTCCATGTCAATTTTGGTTTCATCTAACGTGGCCCCTACGCCAAAGAGCAGCGGTACATCCAGCACCCCTAGCCCGCGCACTTCCATATAGTGTTTGAGCATGGCCGGGCAGGAACCCATTAAATAGCGGCCGCGGCGTTGCACTTCAATGACGTCATCCGCCACTAAAATGTGTCCGCGCTTGATAAGCTCTAAGGCGCATTCGCTTTTGCCAATGCCGGCATCCCCACGGAGGAGCACCCCCATGCCACTTACGTCTACCAGTACCCCGTGTACGTGGGTGACGGGGGAGAGTTTTTCGTCTAAAAAACGGGAAAAAGCCGCCATGAAAGCTGACGAGTCCATCTCGGTTTTTAGTACTGCTACGTCCGCGCTTAAACTGCCTTTGCGGATAGCTTGGTGCGGGTCCAGGCCGGCCGTCATAATTAGGCACGGCACGTCGCCCTCGCTTAACATTTTGGTAATGTTGGCGCGTAGGCGGGTTTTGTTTTCTTTTTGGCAGAAGGCAAATTCGCTGCGGCCAAAGACTTGGACGGAGTTGGCTTTGAAATTTTCTAAATGCCCGGCTAGGGCTAGGCCCGGGCGGTTAACGCGCGGCTCGGTAATTTCGCGCCCGATGTAGCGTTTACCGCAAACCAGCTCCAGGTGAAGGGTTTTCACCTGGAGCAGTTCTTTGACGGTAATGGACTTTCTAAATTCCAAGGTTTACTCCGCGTGGCTTATTTCTTTTTAATCGGTTTAATTAAACCGTAGGTGCCGTCTAAGCGTTTGAAGATGAGGTTAATTTGTTTAGAGCCTTCATCTAAAAACATCCAGAAGGAGTAGCCTAAGCGTTCCATTTCGTAGGCGGCATCTTCCGGGTTCATCGGGGAGACTTCTACTTGCTTAATGACGGAGAATTTTACGTCATTTTGCGGTAGCATCACTTCGGCAAATGGGTCTATATCCATGGTTTTGACGGATTTTTTGGCCGTTTTGCGGGATTTGGCTTTGTTTTTTAATTTTTTAGCTTGCGCTTCGGCTTTTACTGCGGCGGCGTCAATCGCTTTGTAGAGGTTGCTTTCTACCGCGCTAGCGTTAATGGTGGTTTTAGCGCCGGTGTGTAGGACGATTTCGGCGCGTTGGTTGATTTTTTTCTCTACGGAAATGAGCACCTGGGCAGAGACAATATTGTCAAAAAAGTTTTCTACCTTGCTCACGCGCGTATTGATAAATTCTTTAATAGCCGGTGTAAGTTTAATGTTTTTGGCTGTAATTTTAATATCCATAATTCCTCCAAGAGTTAGGTACGAGATAAACCCCCGTACTCTTATTAAACCATTAAGCGGACAGATGTGTCAACCACTATTTTTATACGCGCACGCTCGCGCGTACGGAAACCATCAAAAATCCGCCCCTTACACCCAAGCCCATAACACTTGCCATAAAACGGTGTAAGCGGCGGAAAATCTACCCATTAGAATTCTTTGATACTCCCTCCCCGTACTGCTGATACGGATAGTATAAGCATGATTTTAAAAAAATCAAGGGGGAACAAAATTATGCTACAATAAGCGTGTAGTAAGAAAATTTGATTCTGTTTTTGGATACCTATTATAAGAATGGGTACCGTCGGGAAACCGACTCGAATCACTCTAAAAACAGCCGATAATTGAAGCACCCATAAAACGGACTAATTACCCGGTTTGTGGGTGCTGAATGTTTGCTATTTTTAAATGGCAGGCTACGGCTGTTTGTTGCTAAGGGGGTGATTCGTCTTGGTAGCGAGGAGCCGTTTTTTTGTTGGCTCCTTAAACAGATAAGGAGAAAAGAAAATGAAGAATAAAAAAATAAAACAAAATGACGCCCTGAAAGAGTCTCTGTTCAGGGCCTACAACGCATGCCGTTGTATAAATGTAGGTCAGGCACTGCCTGACAATAAGGAAAGTCTTATCACAAATAATAGTTGCGTGGTAGGTCCTGAGCAACCACTCCTCAGGACGTCGGCTTTATCAAATAAAGGCTTTACCCTTATTGAACTATTAGTTGTGGTACTCATCATTGGCATATTGGCGTCTGTGGCCCTGCCACAATATCAATTGGCGGTGGGCCGTGCGCAATTTTCCACCTTAAAAAGTGTTACGAAATACGTGGCCGAATTTGCTCAACTATATTACTTGTCCCATGGCACATACGGTGCCGCAACTGCCGAGGTAACAAAAGATATCTCGAGTGAAGTTTCGTGTCAAATTTGGGACCAAGATGATCTTTCCCCGGATTACAACAAAATAAGATGTTGTAAGAATATATTTAATTCGCGCACTTGTTTATACGTCAAGCGTGATACGGGAAAGCCCATAGTCTGTTTGGTCTATACCGATGATGCAAATAATCTTGCCTATAAACTTTGCAAAAAAGAAACGGGAAACAATTGTGACTGTCACACAGAATATTGTTCTTGTGGCTATCGGTAATTTTGTGTAGTAAGTATTTACCTGTTCTTTTTCTTAAAACAAAAACCCCCGCATTTCTGCGGGGGTTTTAACTACTAGTAAACTTATTTGGCGTTTACCATTTTGGCGCGGGAAATATCGCCTTTTTTGTCTAAGAAATACAAGTATCCTTTTTCTTTTTTGATACCGGTTTTTTCTACTTTTTTCGGTTTACCACCTTTTTTGCCACCGCGGGCCATTTGCACACGAGCGATATCACCGTCTTTGTCGATGTAGTACAAGAAACCGTCTTCGCGGTCCATGCCTACTTTGAGTACTTTTTCAGCCATTTTAAACTCCTCCTTAAAGGATCGTCGTTAATATTAACGTACAAACGTCGTACTCAACTAGTGTAATAAAAAAAATATTTTTTTGCAAGCATTTTTTTTAGGCGGGATTCCCTCGGGCTGTTTTGTCTTCGAACGCGTATATTATATTATAAGGGGTTTTGCCCCATATAAAGGTACGTAAAATGCTATAATAACCATATCTATCTAAGGGAAACTTATGTATTTAAAAGCTATTGAAATTATTGGTTTTAAGTCGTTTGCTGACAAATCCCGCCTGGACTTTGAGCCCGGCATTACCTGCGTAGTGGGGCCCAACGGGTGTGGAAAATCCAACGTGATTGATTCGGTACGTTGGACGATTGGGGAAATGAGTTGGAAGGCATTGCGTTCCGGCTCTATGGTAGACATTATTTTTAATGGTACTGCCAAGCGCGCCCCCTTGAACATGGCGCAAGTCAGCATGATTTTTGACAATGCCTCGCGCCAACTTCCCTTAGATTTTAATGAAATTACCGTCACACGCAAAATTTTCCGCTCCGGCGAAAGTGAATACTATTTGAATAAAGTACAGTGCCGCTTGCGCGATATCCGTGATCTGTTTTTAGATACCGGTATCGGCGGTGGTGGATACGCTATTATTGACCAGGGCGGTGTGGAAAGCGTGCTATCGGCCTCGCCGGAACAGCGCCGTGAGATGTTTGAAGAAGTGGCCGGTGTATCCAAATATAAGGCCAAACGTGAAGAATGTATCCGCCGTTTAGAGCGCGTGGATATGGACTTAGCTCGCTTGTCCGACACTGTTGCCCTTATTACTGAGCAAATTAAAAAACTAGATAGCGAAGCTAAAAAAGCGCGCTTATATCAAAAATACCGGGAAGAACTAAAAGAAAGCGAAATTGCTATTTCTTTGCATTCATTAACAGAATCCAGCGCGTTAATTGCCAAACACTCCGGCGAACTACAGCCCCTTGTGCAGCAATTAGCTGATTTGGAAAACCGCATTTCCGCCCAGGAAGGAGCCACCGCCGCACTTGATTTAAATTTAACTCATAAACAAAAAGAGGCGGCGGCGTTTAACGAAAAAATTTCTTCCACGAAATATCAAGTGGGTTTATTGGAAGGGGAAATTAAAAACTGTGACAATTTAACCGCGGAACTGACGGCCCAGGTGGCTTCCTCCGGCGCGGAAGCGCAGCGTGGACAAAACCGCCTGGCTGAATTAGTCCCCGCGTTAGCTAAATTAAAAGAACAGCTGGCTGCTATTAACACAGAACTGGCTCCGTTGCAAGAAAAGTATAACACGCAAACTGCGCAAGCCCAACAACTGGAACGAGATTTGCGTACAGCTGAGGCGGACTTGCAACGCGCTTCCAACGAGCGGATGAGTTTAGTGCAAAAACAGATGGAAGTGGCCAACCGGGTAGCCTTAGAAGAATCGTCCATTCAGCGTGAAGAGGAAGATTTAATTGCCGCGGAAAAAACCAGCCAAGCGCAGACAGAAGGCTTAACGGAGTTGCAGGAAAGTTTGCAAGAAGTTACCTTGCGTGTGCAAAGCAAGCAAACGGAAGCAGACCGCTCTAAAACGGCGATTTCCGAAGCGGAAACCGCCCTACGTAATTTGCAACAAGAACGCAGTGCGCTAAACGAGAAATTATCGGCCGTACGGTCTAGCCGTGCGGGACTAACGGCCAAGTTGGAACTCATCCAGACGCAAGGGAAAAACGACCCGTATTGGGTAGGTGTAAAAACGGTGACCGACGCGGGATTACCCGGTGTGCAAGGCACGTTACGTAAAGCACTTAAGTATCCCCAAGAGTTGCAAGTTGCCGTGGAAGAAGCGTTTGGAAAATATTTGGACGCCATTTTATGTGATACGCGCGCTACCGTGGAAAAAGCGGCCGCATTATTGCGCCAAAAAGGGAAAGCGCGGGCTAAATTTATTGTGCTAGAAAGTGTGCCAAAAACGGCTGCTACGCAAACGGGTACGCTACAAAAACAGCTGACTTATAAAGCCGAATTAGAGGACTTAATTAGTTCTATTATTGGCAATTATTCGTACCAAAACGGCACGGTGGATGGTGGTTTTTTTGTAAGCGGTGGAGATGATTCCGTGCGTGCGCCCGAAGCGTACTGGGGGGAAGAAGGCACTGTGAAAGAGCAGATTGCAACCCAAAACGCCGAAGAAGAAAAATTGACGGCAGCACTGGCTAAAAATTTGGAAAATTTAAACCAGGCGGACGCGCAATTAAAAACATTACGTACCCAAGCGCAGGAAGCGGTGGTAGCGTTGAACTCGGTACAAAATGAACGTGCCAATAAAGAGCGCGAACTTAAAACAGTGCAAGAGGCGCTGGCTCGTGCGGCGGCGCGCAAGCAGGAAATCACCCTGCGCGTAGACAACCGCAAAAAACAAATTGAGGCCCTTAAAGCCCAGGGGACGGAAATTCAAACCCGGCACACCGATTGCGAAAAGAAATTGGCAGAAGTGCAAGTGCGTCAACAAAATTTGCGTGCCAAGGCGGAAGAGCTGAAAAATGCCATCCATACTTCCAGTGCGGCTCTGTATGAAGTGCGTATGAAACAAAACAACGTGGAGCTAGACTTAAAATCCACCGAGTTTGAATTTAACAGCCTAACGGAAAATGAAGGCAAACGAAATGAACAAATTGCCTCTTCTAATTTGCGCTTAAAAAGTTTAGCTGACCAAAAATTGTCCACACAAGCCAAACTGTCTACCGAGCGCGATACCCTGGCGAAACTGGAAATTGATGAACATAAAATGCGTGCCGATTTGGAAGCCCTCAAAAAGGATTACGACGAAAAAATTTCGGCCCTTAATGCGTGTAAAAAACAATCGTCCGATTTAACGCTCCAAAAAAATAATATAGAAAATGCCCTGGCTAACGCACGGCGCCAACATACCACGGTGGCTAACAGCCTTTTTGAAAGCTGGAATATTACGCCTGAAGAAGCTGAGATGAATTACGGCACTAAAGAAGTAGATTATGAACGCGTAAAAATGATGCGTAAACGCATTGAAAATATGGGGGCTGTCAATATGACCGCGCCGGAAGAATATGACGCGCTTAACGAACGCAATGAATTTTTGAAAACCCAAATGGCGGACCTAGATAGTGCCAAGAAAGACTTAAAATCTGCCATTAACAAAATTAATCAAACGACGCGTGAGAATTTCAAATACACGTTTGAACAAGTGCGCACCCACTTTAAAAATATTTTCCAGTCGCTTTTCCGTGGCGGAGAGTGTGATTTGGTACTTACGCAGCCGGATAACCTCTTGGAAACGGGGATTGAAATTTACGCCCAGCCGTCTGGTAAGAAACTACTAAATATTAGCTCTATGTCCGGCGGTGAAAAGACACTTACCGCCATGTCCCTCTTGTTTGCGTTCTTTACGCATCACCCGTCTCCGTTCTGTATTATGGACGAAGCGGATGCGGCGTTAGATGAAGCCAATGTGGAGCGATATGTAAACCTCATTAAAGAGTTTTCACAGTCTACACAGTTTATTGTGGTTACCCATAACAAGCGCACGATGGAAGCGGCCCGTATGCTCTACGGTATTACCATGGAAGAAAGTGGTGTTTCTAAAGTGATGTCGGTCAATTTAGCTGACCGTAATAACGCCGAAGAAAATAAGAAAAAAGAAGAATTGGAAGCCATGGTGGAGGCGTAATGCTGGTTGGGGTTCTGTCGGACATTCACGGTAATTTAGAAGCCTTGCAAGCCTGTTTAAAACGCCTTGAGCAAGAAGGAGCCAAACAATATATTTCATGCGGAGATATCATTGGGTATGGCCCCGATGCTGAAGCTTGTGTGCGTGAAATATCCAAATTACCGCTACTAGCCAGTGTGATGGGTAATCACGATGCGATTGTGGCGTTCCCAACGATTGGTAGATTATTTAATTTTGAAGCAAAGGTGGCGCTAGAGAACAGTATTCCCCAATTGTCTAGTGCCTGCGCGGATTATTTGCGTACGCTGCCGGCGTTGGCACAGGGAGAGCATTTTACAGCGTTGCACGGCACACCACTAGACCCTATCAAAGAGTATTTTCACGGGTTAGAGCAATTCAACCAATATTATAAAATGTGGCAAGGGCAGGTGCTATTTGTAGGGCATACGCATTTGCAATTCTATATCAAGGGATCCCCCACTACGTGCCACATGTATCTCAATCAAAAAGAAGAGCATACCATTGCATTGCATGAGCAGTGCCGCTATGTGATTAACCCAGGCGCAGTAGGTAAACCGCGTGACCATAATCCGCATGCTGCTTGTGGTTTGTGGGATACTCAAAAACATACTTTTACTTTTTTGCGTACCGAATATGACCTGGCGCTTACGCAAGAAAAGATGCGCGCGCAACACCTTCCTTCCTTTTTAATTGACGGCCTAGCGTACGGGCTGTAGGAATAAATTTGCATTTTTGGCACAAAATTGATATACTATACATGTAAGGGGCCTGTAGCTCAGCTGGGAGAGCGCCTGCATGGCATGCAGGAGGTCGCAAGTTCGATCCTTGTCAGGTCCACCATTTGAAAGCTCCGCACAAGCGGGGCTTTTTTGTGGACCGCAGGCGCTAGGCAACGCCCAGTGGCCAGGGTCGCAAGTTGGGTCCCGTCAGGTCCACCATTTCAACCTCGCGAAAGCGAGGTTTTACTTTGGCTAACAGGTGGCGTGAACGCTCAAGAGACAGGACTATCAAGCGGGCCTAACAAGGTCTACTGGTCATAATATAAACCAGTCTTGGGGGGGTTACTCTTTGTACAAGCTACGCAAAAGTTTAATTTCGCGCGCGTAGCCGGCTAAATCGTTGGGTGTTTCTAAACAAAACGGCAAGTGTTTTAAGGCTGGATGATTGATGACACCTACTAACGTTTTAGTGCCGATACTCCCTTCGCCAATGGGGGCGTGGCGGTCTTTATGGGCGCCGAGCGGATTTAAACTGTCGTTAATATGTACGGCTTTTAATAGTTTAAGACCCACTTGCTGATCAAATTGCGAAAGCGTTTCATCTAGTTTTATTAGAGAATATCCAGCATCATTTACGTGGCACGTATCCAGGCAGACACCTAACAAATGGCTGTGTTTTACGCCATCCATAATGCGTTTAAGTTCATCAAACCGGCTGCCAATCTCACTGCCTTTGCCGGACATGGTTTCTAGTAACACCGTGGTGTGCTGCTTGGGGTCTAAAATTTCGTTAAGTGTATGGATGATGAGCTCAATGCCTTTCTCAATGCCTTGCCCGACGTGAGAGCCGGGATGAAAATTATATAAGTTCCCGGGTACATATTCCATGCGTTTTAAGTCGTCGGCAAACGTCATAAGTGCAAAATCGCGCGTTTTGGCCTCGGCACTGGCGGGGTTTAACGTGTAGGGCGCGTGGGCGATAATCGGCGCAAAATGATGCTCTTTCATCAACGCCATGAGCCGCATGGCATCTTGCGGGTCAATCTCTTTGGCTCGGCCGCCCCGCGGGTTGCGCGTAAAAAACTGGAAAGTATCGGCCCCAATAGATAGGGCCGTTTTTCCCATCGCTTCAAATCCGCCAGAACTAGATAAATGACATCCAATATGCAGCATGTTATTTCCCCGTGTATTTTAATAAGTCAGCCGTTAATTGCAGTACATCTTCTTGGCGGGTGGCCCAACTGGTACAAATGCGGATAGCCGAGTGCTTGCTATCCACGCGTTTGGTGTGGGCAAAAACGTATGTTTGCTCCAGGGTGGCCAGCACATCATTAGGCAAAATGGGGAATTGCTGATTGGTGGGAGAATCGTACAAAAAAGGAAAGCCGGCTTGTTTGCACGCGGTTTTAATAAGGGCCGCCATTTCGTTGGCGTGGCGGGCTAGTTGTGCATATAGACCGTCTTCAAATAACGTTAAAAATTGCAAGCCTAGTAGGCGCCCTTTGGCTAAAATGCCGCCTTTTTGCTTCATAAAATAACGGAAATCTTTTTGTAGTTTGGGGTTGGTGATAACTACCGCCTCGCCAAATAAAGCGCCAATTTTAGTGCCGCCGATATAAAAAATATCGGCTAGGGAGGCTAAATCCGGCAAGGTTACATCATTTCCGCTAGCAGTTAATCCGTAGCCTAGGCGGGCGCCATCCACAAATAAAAATAAATGATTTTCATCACACGCGCGGCGAATTTCTTTTAATTCTTGTAGGGTATAGAGTGTTCCATATTCTGTTGGAAAAGAGAGATATACGGTGCGCGGTTGGGGGGAAAATTCCGGGTTGTCGTCTTCCCAATGGGCCTTGCATAGGCGGTTAATTTGGGCGGCCGTAATTTTGCCGAAAGTTTCCGGCAATGCTTCAATGCGGTGCCCGGTGGCTTCAATCGCGCCGGCCTCGTGTACATTAATATGGCCCGATTCGGCCGAAATGATACTTTGATAGGGGCGGGAACAGGCCGCCAGTACGGTTAAATTGGCTTGGGTGCCACCGCACAAAAAATGTACTTCCGCGTGCGGGGCGCGGCACTGCTCCTTTATAAGTTCCGCAGCTTGGCGGCAATAGGGGTCATTGCCATAGCCGGCGGTTTGCTCCAAATTAGTTTGGGCTAGTTTTTCTAAAATGCGGGGGTGGGCCCCTTCGCTATAATCACAATTAAACCAAATCATAATTACCTATATTCTACCTTTTTCTAGGCGTTATTGTCTGCACCCAAGGAGGGAATTTCTTCTACTAGTTCCGGCAGTTTGCGGGCCGATTTAATACGCAGTTGCTCCAGCTGTTTGGCCGATGACACAATGCCTTGTTTGCCACGCAGGGCTTTGTCGGCATCGTCGTAAGATTTAGCCAGTTGCGTTAGGCGGGTGTGGATGTCTTCCATGCGCTCGGTAAAGCGTCCGGTGCGTTCCAACATCTCTTGCGCGGTTTTAAATATTTTGTCAATGGCTTGGCTGCCGCGTTCCATGCGCCACAAATTATCGGCAATTTGTAAGACGGAAAACAAGTTGGAGGCCGTAACAATGGCAATGCGGTGCTGGCGGGCCAGTTCGTTTAGCTCCGGTTTGGCCTGAACTGCAATAAAATAGGCATATTCAATGGGGATAAACATAAACGTAAAGTCTAGTTTTTCGTGGGGCAAGAGAGCCGTGTAATCCTGCGCAGCTAGTTCTTTGATGTGTTTTTCAATGGATTGGACGTGCTCTTTGAGATATTTTTGTTTTTCGGCTTCGTCGGTGGCGGCCTGCCATTCCAGATAAGCAGTAAGGGACATTTTGGAGTCTATAATTAAGTCCCGCTGGCCGGGAAGGTGGACGATGAAATCGGGTTGTTTGCGCTCACGGTTTCCCGTGGAGAAAGACACTTGCGTGTCAAACTCTATACCTTTGCGTAGGCCGGCTGCGGTGAGGACGTCTTCCAAAATAATTTCGCCCCACGTGCCCTGGCGTTTGGGGCTTTTTAAAGCTTCGGTTAAATTTTGGGCTTCTTGGGATAGATTTTCGTTTAGTTGCAAGGTGCGCTCAATTGTTTTTTGAAGGACTCCGTGGCGGGTGGAGCTTTCCGTGCGTAGTTCGCCCACTTGTTTGGTAAATTTATCCATGGCTTCTTTGAGGGGGGAAACCATATCTTTATTTTGGCTAACTAGTTCAGCTTTTTGTTCCTTTAAAGATTCTGTAGCTAATTGTTTAAAGGAATCTTTGGCTTGTTGCTGGAGCGTGTTAAAAAATTTTTCCTGCTCGGCTTGTTTTTGCCCGAGGGCATTTTCGCGTTCCTGCAAGCGGACGGTTTCTAGTTTAAGTTGGTTAATTTTCCAAAAGGCGAGCACGCCTGCTATGGCGGCTCCGGCTAAAAATGCGAGTAAAAGTTCCATAAAATTCTCCTTTAGTTTATGATAACAATTTAGGCTTGTATAGTCCAATTGGAAAATATGTTACAATGAAGAAGTAGTAGAAAAATTTGTTTCGGTTTTTAGGAAATCCGCAAGGAGCAGTTTGCGTAAGCAAACAGCAGTCAAACCTAAAAACAGCCAATATAATAGGCATAACCTAACGGGAAGTCATGAGCCCGGTGGGTTGTGCCGAACGTTTGCCCTCGTGAGGGGGCAAACTACGGCTGTTTGTTTTATGTGTTTGACTGCTCATAAAGCAAATGAGCCGTTTTGCGTTTCTCCTAGGGCCGAGCAGAAAAGGAGAAAACAAATGAAAAATGAAAATGTAGTTGTAAAAAAACAGGTCATCCTGAACTTGATTCAGGATCTTCAACGTTTGCTGTTGCATTTAATAAGCAACGTGCGTGGAAGATGCCAAATCAAGTTTGGCATGACGTCTTTATGTAATAGCGGCGGACGCAAAGGTTTTACCCTCATTGAGCTCTTAGCCGCAAGTAAGCCGGAAAGCACCAACCTAACTAAACAATTTTTAAGCGGTGGAGATCCCCGACAGAGACACTCGGGGATGACACCTAATTTAATGGGTTTTACCCTACGCCCCTCGTCATCCCGCAGTGTTTCTATGCGGGATATAGGGGCGGCCCCGCGCGGGTTTACCCTCATTGAACTGTTGGTAGTTGTTTTAATCATTGGTGTTTTGGCAGCAATCGCGTTGCCGCAATATCAAAAAGCAGTGCTAAAAAGTCGGTTTAGTGCACTAATGCCGCTAGCCAAAGCACTGGCCGAGAGTAACGAAGTGTATTATTTAGAACATGGCAATTACGCAGAAAATCCGCAAGAATTGACCGTGCAAGGCCAAGGAAATTACCCGGACGGAACGAGTGTGCTCATGTATAGTAATGAGGCAGACTTGAGTTTTGTGCGTACAGCTAATGCAAGTATTCCCAATGCGCGGTATGTGGTGTATCAAAAGCACAGCACAAACTTCCCGGACACGACGTGGTGCGAAGCGAGTGATGAACAAGCGGAAGCT
>JAZUNI010000051.1:0-12679 GCA_045604045.1 Elusimicrobiaceae bacterium
GCCGATTCATCCACCGCCCCTGCGCCGGCTAAAATTACACCATCTGCCACCAACCGTTGCCCCGCCCGCACGAGTAACACATCCCCCGTTTGTATTTCGCTTACCGCCAGCAACACTTCTTGCCCGCCGCGCCGCACGGACACTTGGCTAGGTAACAATTTTACCAAAGCCGAAATGGCGTTTGTTGTTTTTGCTTTAGCGCGCGCCTCTAACCATTTGCCCAAAGTAACTAACGTTACAATCATGGCGGCCGATTCAAAATATAGCCCATGTTGACGGGCCACCAAGGCCCACACACTTTGCAAAAGCGCCGCCCCCGCACCTAGAGCTACTAAGCTATCCATGGTAGGCGTGCGTTTGATAAGTTGTGCAAACCCCCGCGTAAAGAAAAGACGGTTGAGCCACAAAATAGGGAGCGTCAGCAGCACTTGTGCCCACGCTAAACCAGGCACGTGTGCCATGGCCAGTATCATTAAGGGAATTAACAAACAAAGCGAATAAAAAAACCGACGTTTGAGTGCGTCCGCTTCTGTCGTATGATGGGTAGATTGCAACGCGTCCTGTTTGCTAGCTACTTGCGCCCCATAGCCGGCCTTTTCCACGGCCGATATGATTTGCGCCACAGAAACCGTTTTCTCATCATAGACAACGGACATTCGGTTCTGCAATAAATTAACGTCCACCTGTATTACACCCGGCAACGCACGCACGGCTTTTTCCACATGCATTTGGCAAGCCGCGCAGCTCATCCCGGTTACGTTAAACACTTGTTTCATACGTATAGCATAGCGTTTATCGGCGTAACGTGTCAAACATCTAACCCTTTTTTCTGCGTGCAATTTGCGTGCAAGTTTAGTTTAATGGGGTATCTTAACAAAAGGAGATTGGGATGAAAAAATTACTTTCACTTACGCTGGCCACCCTGCTGGTAGCCGCCGTAAGTTTCCCCGGTAATGCCTGCACGGGTATTGCCATTAACGCTGCCGACGGCACCAAGCTTTTAGCTCGCACCATTGAATGGAAAGGCGGCAATTTAAACAGCAAACTAGTTGTCTTGCCGCGCGGCATGAAAAACACCGCGCTTACGCCCACCGGCCAAAATGGACACACGTGGGTCAATAAATACGGGGCCGTGGGTGCTAGCACGGTAGAACCTGCGTTCGTAACGGAAGGCGTCAATGAAAAAGGGCTTAACGTAGGGATTTTTTACTTTGCCAATGTGGGCAGTTTAACGCCGTTTAACCCCAAACGCGCCAAAAAATCCGTTAGTGATGGCGAACTGGTACGCTATATGCTGACCAACTTTGCTACCGTAGAGGAAGCCTTAAAAGGGCTAGAAAAAATTGAAATTATCCCCATTGGTAAGCCGGATAAAAACGGCCACTACGCTACCGGCCACTGGCGCATTAGTGACGCTACCGGACGCAGCGTGGTATTAGAAATTACCGACCGCGGGCAACGCCACGTATATGAAAATAATTTGCGCGTGTTTACCAACTCGCCTTCTTTCCCGTGGCATCAAGCCAATTTGAATAATTACATCCACCTTTCCGGCGGGGAAACGCCCGATAAAACGGTGGGAGAGGTAACCCTTTATTCCTTTGGCGGTGGCACCAATTTAACCGGCCTGCCCGGGGATTTAACACCTCCCTCGCGCTTAGTGCGGGCTTTTTTCTATACGCAAAGTGCCCCTGTTCCGGCTAATACGTACGAGGCAGTAACCCAGGCTTTTCACATCTTAAATAACTTTGATTTGCCCATTGGGGCCGAATATGCCCCGGGCGAAAAAATCCCGGCTATGCCCAGTGCTACACAGTGGACGGCAGTGAGTGATGTAACCCACCCCACGTTCTACTACCGCACCATGTACAATTCGGCCATCCGCAAAATTGATCTCTCCAAGATTGATTTTGATACCGTACCCTACGTGGTAGCGGACATGGATAAAACACCGCAAGAAACGTTCTACGAACTGACGTTTTAGGATAAAGGCAAAAATTTACCCCCGGTCACTCACCGGGGGTTTTTAGTTTGGCAAGCTTTATTACTTAAACGGTAACGCAGCCGGTTGGCTTTGTGCTACCATTCGGTCGTGATACTGTTGGGTTGATTCCCCCGGGAATCTTCCTCCCCAAAAAATGGCTTTTAACCATTGTTCCACACTACCTTCTTGTGTTTTGGTTGGAGCAACGGCCTTTTTAGCAGCTTTTTTGGCAGTCGGTTTGGTGCTGTCAGCTGCGTTGACGGGTTGGTTTTGTTGTTTCGCTTTTGCTACTACTTGCTGCAACACTGCGCGAAGCACCTGGTTTTGTTGCTGTTGTACGTTTGCTTGTGGACGGGCAGCCGGGCGGCTTTGTCTGGTCCCGGTTCCATTCAATGCCGGGCTGGTCATCATTACTTCCACCCGGGGGGATTGGGCTTGTGCAGCCCCTGCAACGAATAAGGTCGTTACCACCGTAAGTATTATTTTTTTCATGTTTTTTATCTCCTAATCTAACTACAAAATGCTTTCCTACCAGAAGGTCTGCGCACGCAATTGCGTGGCAAACCTTCTTTGTTTGTTGTACCCGTTTTATTTATTACCTTACTTGTGCAAGATAAATCCATAAAAACCCCGCCTACTTTTTCAGTTAGGCGGGGTTTTAAAACTTACAAATCAAATTCTCAAACGCTATTCCCACCCAACACAAAATTCCTCTAGCCAATTAATTAGGTTCAAGGAATAAATATGTTTCATGGAAATAGACATCATCTGCATAGTTTTATAATACCAAATAAAATACAAGCCGGCAAGCGTTTTTATTTACTCAATCATCCCGCCCCCCAGCACCACGTCTGCATCATATAGCACCGCGCTCTGCCCGGCAGTAATGGACAGTTGCGGTGCATTAAACACGGCTGTAAAATGCCCGTTCTCTTCCACCCGCACGTGCGCTTGGGCAGGGTTATGTAAGTTGCGGATTTTAATTTCGCAATCAAATTCAGCAGCCGGCGGTTCACCCGCAATCCAGCTTACGTTACACGCTCGTAGCGTATTAGCATATAGTGCGCTTTTGGGCCCAATAATCACTTGATTTTTCTCGGCATCAATTTTGACCACATACATAGGCTCGGCAAAGCCGCTAAGCCCTAAGCCCTTGCGTTTGCCGATGGTATAATTCCAAATCCCATTGTGTGTTCCAATCACTTTGCCGTCCAGCGTAACCATATCCCCTGGCTTATTAGGAAAGTTTAATAAATCGTTATAATCGCCGCAATAAAAGTCCATACTGTCTTCTTTATCGGCAACCACCAGTCCGGCCTGGCGCGCTTTTTCGCGGATTTCCGGTTTATGCTTATCCCCCAACGGAAACAACACATGCGATAATTGTTCCTGTTTTAAGCGGTGTAAAAAATAACTTTGATCGCGTGATAAATCCAACGCTTTTTTTAACAGATACTTGCCGGTTTTTTCATCTTTCTCTACGCGCGCGTAGTGACCCGTGGCAAATTTATCAAACTTAATTCCCTGCTTCGCCGCCGCGCTAGGCAGTACGCCAAACTTAATTAAACTGTTGCACAGCACACACGGGTTAGGAGTGCGCCCACAAGCATATTCTAAGCGGAAATTATGCAATACCGTATGGCGATATTCCTCGCGGCAATCCACGGTTAAAAATTCAATGCCCAGTGTTTTAACAATTTGATGCACTTCGGACAAATCTTCTTTTTCCGGTGCTAAGCATGCGTTTTTTTGATGCCCGCCTTTGGGGACGGGGAGGGAAGGATCCCAGATGAGCATAGTGGCCCCAATCACGTGGTAGCCTTGCTCTTTTAGAATGACAGCCGTCGCCGCGGAATCTACGCCGCCCGACAGGCCGACTAGAACGGTCTCTTTTTCCATCAAAACCTCGGTTGTGTAAATTTGTACTTAAGGTTGAAAGCCAAAAGGACTATAGTATTGTAGCTTATTTGAGGGCTCTTACGCGCCCCTATCTATTTATCGTTTTCAATCATGTGGCGAAACGTGGCATCTGTAGACGTAGTATCAGCCGCTTGGAACGCCGATTGCGTTTCGTGCGCTCCGGCTTGGGCCGAATCTTGCACGCTAGTTTGGTTGACAGAAATGTGCGCGTAAAGCTTGCGAATAGACGGATAGATTTTTTTAAATGCAGCCACAATGCGTGGGTCAAACGCTTTACCCGACTCGCTTAAAATATATTCGTAGGCCTCTTCTGTTTTCCACGCTTGCTTGTACACACGGAACTGGCACAACGCATCAAACACATCCGCCACCGTTACAATGCGGGCTTCTAACGGAATTTCTTCTCCCTTGAGCCCTTGGGGGTATCCCTTCCCATTCCATTTTTCATGGTGATACAAACTCATTTTATGGGCAATTTTTAGCACCTTGGAGTGTGCCCCTTCCAAAATGCGTCCTCCGTAGACAGTATGGGATTTCATAATTTCAAATTCTTCCGGCGTTAGTTTACCCGGTTTTAATAAAATGGTATCCGCTAGCGCCACTTTCCCAATATCGTGCAACGGGCTGGCGTTTTTAATAAGCTCGGAATCCTTCGTTCCCATCCCCAGCGCCCGTGCCAACAAATAAGAAATAATGCTAATGTTTTTTAAATGCGCCCGGGTATCTTGCTGATCACGATATTCTGCCGTAACGGCTAGCCGGTAAATCGTTTCCAGCTGGGCTACGTGCACATCTTGATAGAGTTTGGCAATTTCAATAGAACTACCCGCCAGCGTAGCTAACAACGTTAAAATTCCTTCATCATTTTTATCAAAAATAGCCCCATCTGCTTTATTGGCTACCTGAAAAACGCCCAACACTTTACCGGAATTATTTTTTAACGGAACTGCCAGCATGGTGTGTGTGCGGAAATCGGTCACCATATCAATATCTCGGGAAAACCGCGGATCCTCGTAGGCATTGGGTAAATTAATAATATCCCCCGTACGCGCTACGATAGAGACAGCATTGTTCCCGTTAAGGGGTAAACGGATTTCGGTATGTTCTAGGCCACGGCCATGTGCAATTTTAGACCACAATTCACTTTTTTCTACATCTTTTAAATAAATTGTGCAGCGGCCCACATCCAGCATGGCTGATATTTGTTCGGCAATAATATCTAAAAGTTTATCCAAACGGATTTCACCGGACGTACGTGCCCCAAACTCTACCAAGAGTTTTAATTTTTGCTCGGCAGTTAATTTGTTGCTAGGATGAAAATACTGCATAGTCTATCCGTTTAGTTGCACTATATGGCACGCCTGGGCGGTTGGATACAACTTGCGTAAGTAAAACGCCAACTCCAGTTCGGCCAAGCCGCTGGATACAAACACAGTTTGCGTTTGATGAGCGGCCATCGCCTGCACCGCTTGTTTCATGTAAGCCGGTGCATGGGTGTGTTTCACAAAACCGTAGCCCGCAAAAGCTACAGATACGTCCTCATACTCACACTGTACAAAATTTTTCTTAAAAAGTGTCTGTAAAATTTGGGCAGCCGCTTGACGGGGGGCATCCTCCCCGGCAAAGTTTCCCGCAAACCACAATTGCACCGGCCCGGTGAAAACCGGCTTTTTAAACCGTTTTGGAAATAGCTGCGTCACAAAGCAAACTTTTTGGGCAAACCGTCGCGCTTTGGCTTGCATGGAGGGATACCCCTCAAATAGCTGCTCCGTCCGTCGCCAAAAATAATAAACTTCTAAACTATCTGTTAGCACCGGCAATCGCCCCCGGTTTAATTGGCTATGTTGATAAATTAGTTTACGCACCAGTTTACGCGCTTGGCGCACGTCCCCATACACATATTCCGCTAACCCACTGGGCACATTTTTCCACACTGTCGGATGATATTTTTGGGCAGCCAACTGATACGTTTTGTTAAATAAATCCGGTAATAAAAACTCAGCTTCTAGAGAAGGAATATAAATGAGGTTAGGCGTTTTAAATTTTTCTACCGTAACGCGAGTTGTTGTTGTTTTAGGTAAAATGGACAGCGCGTGTTTCAACCATGCAACATCTTCTACCCACGCCAGTGCGTGCAACATCCCAGTTTTACGTAACATAAGTCCCGTGTAAACCAAGGCCCGAAACAAACGCGGGGAGGTTTGCCGCAGGCGCAAAAATTGCAGTAATGTTTGCGCAAGGGGCTTGTATTTTAGCCTCCGCCGTAGTTCCAGCACATGTTCTGCAGTCGGCACTGCTCCGGGACATTGACGGGCACAACGTCCACACAAAGAGCATGAATTGAGGATGTCTTGCAATTGTTTTTTTACGCGGAACATTTTAATTTTTCCTTCCAACACTAAGCGCAAAGTTTGGTTGCGTCCCCGTGGAGAAAAGGGCTCCTGCGGCGTTTGTGCATAGGACGGACATACACTGGCACACAATCCGCACCGGTTACAAAAACTTACAGAATCATATAAAGACCGCACTCCTAACTGTGTGTGTAACATAGGCGCATACTTACGCATGGATTCCCTCCGGGTTTGCAATACGTCCTTGAGGATTAAGGGCGTGCTGCACCCGCTTAGCTAATTCGGTCAATGTTACGCGCTCAAAACGGCGCGGAGTCAACGTTTTAGGAACATTTGCATATACTTTAAACGTCAGTTGGGTCACTAAACCGAAAAGCCCTTGGCTCCCTGCAAACAATCGCGTAAGCGGATAGCCCCCGGCATTTTTCATTAACTTCCCGCCGTAACGCACGTATGTTCCATCGGGCAATAACGCTTCCACTCCAATTACTTGCGTATAAAAATCAGGGTATTGTCCACTGCAAAAAGCGCCTCCCAACGTACCTTTTTTAGCGGGCAACAAGCATCCAACCCCCTTTTTTTGCAACGCTTCTACTAATGTTGTAAGCGAAACCCCAGCTTGCGCAGTCACCGTGTAATTAGCCGTATCAATGTCGAGAATTTTTTGCAATGTTTTAGAGGACAATACCCGTTTCTGTTTCGTCTTTAAATGAGTATTTTGTCCCACCATTACAAAGGGAGGTTGCGTCTGTTCGTCGCTAAGCAATTTCTCTTGTAAGCGTTTTACTTCCGGCAATAAAGGCAAAGCCGGGCGTGCTTTTTCGGCAAAGGCGTGTGGCAAAATTTTAAGCGGATTAGCCAGGTGGGCCGGGTCTAAAGCATTTTTTAAGCAAGCCATTAAGTTTAAGGTGCCTACGTCATACTGCCACGCCATAACGGCGCGTTTTTCTACACCAATACCATGTTCGCCAGACACGGTGCCTTGTTCTGCTACACAAATTCTTAAAATTTCCCGCAACACCCGTGCCGTGTTTGCTGTTTGCAATTTATTACGTTCATCAAATAATAAGTGCGGATGAAAATTTCCATCTCCCGCGTGAAATAAAAGCCCCGCCTGCATATGATGTTGCTTTAAAAGTTGCTGCACCCGCGCAAGTGCTTGTGGCAAACGGCTGCGTGGCACGGTACCATCCCCTACCATCACGTTAGGGGATAAACGCGCCATAGCCGCAAAGGCACTGCGCCGGCCGCGCCAGAGTCGTGCACGTTGCTCTTCTGTCGCGGCAGGCACAAAGGATTGGGCCTGATGGGCGCGACAAATTTCTTCCAAAATTTTTGCTTCTTTATTAATTTGCGCTACCGAGCCGTCCAATTCTAAAATGAGTAACGCCTGCGCTTGGGTAGGATATCCCGCCTGCGCAAATTCTTCTATCGCACACACCGTTAATTGATCCATTGCTTCTACGCAGCGTGGAATAACTCCGTGGGCGGCTAAATCACAAACCGTTTGCACACTGGCTTGCAAAGACGGAAAAGACACTAGGTACGTTTTCACATGTTTAGCTAGCGGTAAAATTTTCACTTTAAGCCGCGTAATCACCCCTAGCGTTCCTTCGCTTCCCGCCAACAGGCCGATCCAGTCTGGCCCCAAATCTGCCCGTGAAACAGAAATTTCAGTTCCGTCAGCAAGCACCACGCAAGCCTCCAACACGTGATCAATCGTTCCTCCATATTTTAAGCAACGGGCACCGCTCGCGTTTTGTGCCAAATTACCCCCGATCGTACACACCCGCGCACTGGCAGGATCGGGCGCATAAAAGTATCCTAAAGAAGATAACTTTTGTTGTAAATCTCCCGTAATCACACCAGGTTCAACCACAGCAAATTTTTCCTGTGTATTAATTTCTAAAATACGGTTAAGTGCCGTTAAACTTAAAATGATGCCCCCCTGTAGAGCTACGCAACTGCCCGCGTGATTAGTGGCACTGCCGCGCGGCACAAACGGAATGTGAAATTGATGCAGCACCCGTAAAACAGGGGCCACTTGGGCCGCCTCCGTAATGACTACCACCCCATCCGGCCGCGTACGCGAAACAGAACAATCATAGGCGTATAAGGAAAGGGACAACTCATCGGTAAGCACGTTTGCCGAGCCTACCAAGTGACGCAATTGTTTAAGTACAACCGGAGTGAGTTTCATAATCTAGTTTGCTATACTATTATTATAGTAATTGTATAGGTATTTCACATGCAAAAATCTACCCGCAAGTTAATCGCCGTAGGGGACGTACATGGCCAATTTGAAGGCCTTGTCCAAATTTTGCGTCATGCTAAGCTCATTGATGATCAGCAACACTGGTCTGGCGGATATAATCGTCTTATACAAATGGGGGATATCCTGGACCGCGGCCCCTTTTCGTTAAAAGTAGATGCGCTGTTAGAGCGTTTGCAGCTAGAAGCAGCAGCGGCTGGCGGAGAAGTGATCCGTTTAGTAGGTAATCACGAGTTGGAACTCATGATGGAAAATTACCTCATGACCGAATTCCAGCGCGAACAAGCCATACAAATCCGTAAACATATGTTGGGTCAAGTACTAGCCGGGGATTTAAAGGCCGCCTATGCCTACAAAGGCTTTCTGTTTACACACGCGGGGGTAACGCGCAAACTATTTCGCATTTTTAAACTACAACTCGATGACCCTTCTGCAGCCAATATAGCCATCTTAATCAACCTCATTTTTAAGGAATCCATTAAACACTCGTTTTTTAAACACCCTATTTTTAACATTAGTATCAGCCGCAAAGGGCCTGACCATTTCGGGGGTATTTTTTGGGAGGACCTAGAAGATTTAATTGCTTCTTACCCGCAGGGCAGCCCTATTTGGCAAGTGTTTGGTCATACCCCAGTAGAAACAATGGTCATAGACCGCATGCTAAACATGATTGCTTCGGATGTAGGCATGCACCGTAAATTACAATATTTAGAAATTACAGATCATGGTATCCCACGTGTAGTAAGTTTATAAGTCTGTGTATGGCCCCTACTAAACAGGTTCTTTGGACGATTCCTTCTAAAACAAATTAAACGCGTTTCCTAGTTCATATTTTACGCTTGTCCCCCGTGCGCCGTCCCCTAAAATTTGGTAAAATAGAAGTAACTTCTTTATTGCATTGAGGGTTTTATGAGTAACCGCAGACAAGCGCGCGAATGTGCCTTACAGTCGCTTTACTATGCCGATAGTGCCAGCCTGGCCGCGGACGTAACCGCCGCCTACTTGGCCCAATTTAAAGGGGAACTGGCCGAATGTTTCCCCTTCTGTGAAGACCTAGTGCACGGCACCTTTGCACATTTAGCAGAAATAGACAAGCTGGTCTCCGCGTATGCTAAAAACTGGACTGTTTCCCGCATGTCTGCTGTCGACCGTTCCATTTTGCGCATGGCCACCTACGAAATTGTATTTAGCCAAGAAAAAACCCCCATCCCGGCTATTATTGACGAAGCCATTGAACTAGCCAAAAAATTCTCTACAGACAATTCCGGCAAATTCATTAACGGGTTGTTAGACCAGCTCAAAAAAGAACGTACCCAAAAATAAGGGGTTTTTATGCACCCAAAGGACGAGATTGACGAGCTCAAAAAGCTCATAAATTACCACAATAATCTGTATTACAATTTGGATAATCCCGTCCTGTCGGACACACAGTACGACGAGCTTTACAAACGCCTGCAAGCGCTTGAAAACGCCTATCCGCAATACCGCACCAAAAATTCGCCCACCCAACGGGTAGGCGGCAAGGCCAGCAAAGCGTTTGCCCAAACCACACACACCGTACCCATGATGTCGCTAGATAACTCGTACAACGCAGACGATATCCGCGCGTGGCACGAACGTGCCGCCAAAATGTTGCAAACGCATCAATTTGAAATGGTATTAGAGGCTAAAATTGACGGTGTCTCTTGCTCGCTTACGTATGAAAACGGCCAATTAGTGCGTGCGGCCAGCCGTGGGGACGGCAAAGTCGGCGAAGACATTACCGCCAATGTGCGCACTATCAAAAATATTCCGCACACATTACAAGATGCCCCGTCCGGACTATTAGAAATCCGTGGCGAAGTGTATGTAACCAAAAAGGATTTAGAAGCTTTAAACAAAATTCAGCAAGAAAAAAACGAAAACACCTTTGCCAATACGCGCAATGCCGCTGCCGGTTTTTTACGTCATAAAAATGTAGAAATTGTGGCCGCACGTCCACTCCAATTTTTTGCCCACTCTTTTGGCGCGGGCGACATTCACGCCGCCAGTTTTAGCGGGTTTATAGATTTGTGCAAAAACTGGGGCTTTTCCATTGGCCCGGTGCGTATGCAAACAACCGATATTGAAGAAATCATCCGTTTTTATAACCAGTTTAGCACCTCGCGTCATCAATTGCCTTTTGATGTAGACGGCCTGGTAGTCAAAGTTAATTCGTTTCAAGCGCAAAAAATTTTGGGCGCTACAGCCAAAAGTCCGCGCTGGGCTATTGCTTTTAAATACCCCGCGCCGCAAGCCACTACGCGCTTAAATAATGTAATTTTTTCCGTGGGCCGCTCGGGCATTATTACGCCGGTAGCGGAGTTGGAACCCGTTGCCATTGGCGGGGTCACTATTTCTAACGCCACGTTACACAATTTTGACGAAATTAAGCGCTTACACGTGCGCATAGGTGACAGCGTAATTGTAGAGCGCGCCGGGGAAGTTATCCCCAAAATTGTCAAAGTGGTAGAACAAAAAGGCACGCAAGATATTCTGCCTCCCGCCACCTGTCCGGCGTGCGGCGGCAAAGTATATAAAGAAGCGGACGAAGTGGGTTACTATTGCGTTAATCCCTCCTGCCCGGCACAATTGCGTGCACGGCTCCTTCATTTTGTATCACGCGATGCCATGGATATTGAAGGCCTAGGCGACGTAATTATGGACCAACTACTAGCGCGCCAATTTGTGGCGGACTTTGCCGATATTTATAAACTTAATTTTTTCCACGTCTTAAATCTAGAAAATTTCAAAGATAAAAAAGCCCAAAATCTATTAGACTCTATTGAGGCCAGCAAACACCGCCCGCTATCTAAACTGTTGTTTGCGCTGGGCATTGGTTTTGTAGGCGCCAAAACGGCCGAAATTTTGGCCGATCGCTTTGGCACATTGGACGCTTTACAACAGGCCAGTTTAGAAGAACTGCAATCCATTCGGGAAATTGGGGAAATTGTTTCGCAAAGCGTGTACGATTTTTTCCGTGACCCTAAAGTGTGTAACCAGTTAGAACGCTTGCGCCAGGAAGGGCTTAATTTTACGCAACCTAAAAAGGAACTTTCCGGCAACATACTGGACGGCAAAACCATTGTTTTCACCGGTGAACTGCAAACGTTAAAACGCACCGAAGCCGAACAACTCGCCAAGCAATACGGCGGCTATGCCAGCGGCAGTGTATCTAAAAAAACATCTTTTGTAGTCGTGGGGGAAAACGCCGGCACCAAACTGCGCAAAGCGCAAGAGCTGGGCATCCCGGTCATGACAGAAGACGAATTTTTAAAGATGATCGGAAAACAATAAAAAATTTGTTACAATAATTTATCTTTTTTACAGGAAGAATAGCCCCTCAAACACACATTATAATATCCTTTTAGAGCTGTATTATTACAGGGAACTTTGAATCATTTCAAAGTCACCAACGCAATCCAAAATGGCCGATAATAGGAAATAGACTGGGTGACCACCCGGTTTATTTCCGAGTGTTTCCCGCCCTCGGGCGGGGAACCACGGCTGTTATAGTTTTGGGTTCCTGCGTTGGGCCCGGGCTATAACAGCCGTTTTTTATGGGCCCAACGCCAACTAGTTAAAGGAGACCTTCTTATGAAAAAAGGTTTTACATTGTTGGAATTATTAGTAGTTGTTTTAATTATCGGTATTTTGGCGGCCGTTGCGCTGCCACAATACCAGCGGGCGGTAGCCAAAAGCCGTCTAACGGAAGCATTGCTGTACCTAAACACGCTGGAAAAAGCCGTTGATCTCTACATCATGCGTAACGGTATTAGTGAAGAAGAAGTCGGAGAACAACTTGATTTTTCTAAATTGGATATAGAACTCCCTTCATTGACTTACCATTATGTAGGGACATTTTCCTGCCAAACTTCTAATACTTGTGCGCAGGAGGAGATATATCCCTTCAGTTCCGGGCAAGAACCGTACCAACTAAAGGACAATCGTTCTTCTACTGGCACTTGGACACGGGAATGTGATTATTTCTCTAGCTTGGGGGAATATATCTGTTTGGATCTAGGCAAAAAAGGCTGGGAAATTTCGGACGAACGCTAGCTCAACCTGTCTACAAACAAAACTTCCCCGCCTTACCCCGGGGGTCTTGTGTTACCCCACATTTTTTTTTTTTTT
>JAZUNI010000052.1:0-2373 GCA_045604045.1 Elusimicrobiaceae bacterium
TCTGACAAATGATTTGAACACATTCCAGGTCGTTTGCTTCCCCCCGTGTGGGGGAAGTACGGCGTAGCCGGGATGGGGGGTTATCCAAGGGAATTTGCTTATTTTACAACCCCCTTTTGTCGCTTACGCGACATTTTCCCCACAAGGGGGACAAATAACAAATTGCCCCAGTATACCAACTTTTTTGGCAATTAGACCTAAAAAAATATACCCCCATACAGAATCGAACTGTAATCCCCTGCTTAGAAGGCAGGTGCTCTATCCATTGAGCTATGGGGGCAACAAAATTATTTTACTAAACTTGGACGTGTTTTGCAAAGAAACTAGGAATTTATTTATCTTACATTCCTTCATCAATATATGTCTAATTTTTGTATAATAATTAAGAAGAAGTTTTATTCTATTAGGAGGGGTGCTCATGCCCAAATGTGCTTGTTCTGAACTTCAACAAGAACGCGGTAAATTTCAACCCGTTCTTCCTAACATTCTTAAAAAAGGCCCGGCCTTTGTTAAACCGAAATTCGGCAAGGCTACTAAATCCGTAGCGGACCAGGCCACCGTCAAAAAAATCTTCCCTAACACGTACGGACTCCCAGCCGTTACCTTTGTAAAAGGTTCTAATGCGGCCGTGTGCAAAAAGCCCGTACGCGTAGGTGTGGTACTTTCCGGCGGGCAAGCCCCAGGCGGGCATAACGTCATTGGCGGTTTATTAGACGGCTTAAAAAAAGCTAACTCCAAAAATAAACTTTTTGGCTTTTTAGGTGGCCCCAGCGGCATTGTAGATAACAAATTTGTAGAAATTACGCCGGCCCTCATGAAAGACTACCGCAACACCGGCGGATTTGATTTAATCCAATCCGGCCGCACCAAAATTGAAACGGACGAACAATTGGCCGCCGCCAAAAACAATTTACTTAAAAACAAAATGGATGCACTGGTTGTAGTGGGGGGGGATGACTCCAACACCAACGCGTGTGTGATTGCCGAATACTTGAAACAACAAGGCGTGGATATTTCCGTCATCGGCGTACCGAAAACCATTGACGGAGACCTTAAAAACGAACATATTGAAACCTCGTTTGGGTTTGATACCGCTACCAAAATTTATGCGGAACTCGTCGGTAATATTGAGCGCGATATGAACTCCGCCCGCAAATACTGGCACTTTGTGCGTTTAATGGGCCGCAGTGCTAGCCACATCACGTTAGAAGTGGCGTTTAAAACACATCCTAACGCAGTACTTATCGGCGAAGAAGTCCTTGCTAAAAAAATGACGCTAGGGCAAGTGGTAAACCAACTAGCTGACCTGATTGCTAAACGCGCTAAAGCCGGTAAAAATTATGGGATTGTACTCGTACCGGAAGGACTTATTGAGTTCATCCCGGAAATGAAAGAGCTCATCAGCGCCCTAAATGACGCACTGGCTGACCACGAAGCCGCCCTGGCGAAATGTGCTACGCTTGCTGAGAAAAAGGAATTTATCTTGGGTAAACTTCCCAAAAAATTAGCGGATCTTATGAAGTCTTTACCCGCTGGGATTGCCAGCCAACTGATGTTGGACCGCGATCCGCACGGCAACGTGCAAGTGTCTTTAATTGAGACGGAAAAACTACTGGTGGAAATGATTAAAACCCGCCTGGCTGAACTTAAAAAAGCCGGTAAGTATAACGGTAAATTTGCTACCATCACCCACTTCTTTGGCTACGAAGGCCGCTGCGGGGTTCCGTCCACCTTTGATGCCAACTACACCTATGCGCTAGGCTACAACGCCGCGGTGCTGGCTCTTAACAAATGCACAGGCTATTTATCTTCCGTTAAAAACCTTACCAAAAAGGCCCAAGACTGGGTATGCGGTGGGGTGCCGCTAACGATGATGATGAATATTGAACGCCGCAAGGGAAAAGAAAAACCGGTCATCAAAAAAGCTTTAGTAGAGCTCAAAGGCAAACCGTTTGCTTACCTCTCCAAGGTGCGCACGGTATGGGCGACCGAGGACCAGTTTGTATTTCCTGGCCCGATTCAGTTCTTTGGCCCGGCCGTAGTGACAGATATTACGACGGTGACCTTACAACTGGAAGCCGGTAAAAAAGTGAAATAAAAACAACTTCTCGGTGAAGTTTCGTCTTTAACGCACAAACCCTAAAACAATTTGTTTTAGGGTTTGTTGCTTTCCGGGCAACCATTGGCCACGTTGGAGCACCTGTGCTGATTTTGCCGTCACCCTGAACCGCGGCCTTTACCATTTGGCCGCGCCCCGTAAAGTTGTAATACGGGGTCTGATTAAACGGTTTCAGGGTCTTGTTGTTATCATAACGACTAGATGCTGAAACAAGTTCAGCATGACGGCGAGGAGTGAAACCATGGTGCCCGCTA
>JAZUNI010000053.1:0-5457 GCA_045604045.1 Elusimicrobiaceae bacterium
ATTTAGGGCTGTTTCTTATCTTTTCCCACTCTAAAATTGCAACTGTCGCTTTATGACGGTAGTAATCTTTTATTTTATTATTCCACCACTCCCAATCTTGTTGTACCATCTGCAAGCCAAAGTCAGAATTAAATAATTCAAAGGCAACTTTTTCAATCTGCTCTTTTGTCGGTTTTATATCTTGTCTATGTGGGACATACACACTACATACCGGACACTTATATCCGGAGCCTAAATTTCTACCACAAGTAGGACATTTGTTTTCTAACATACTAACTCCTTTTATTTTTAATGATTTTTGAATTTATGGACGCAATTATGGCAAATCATCCATTCTGGGGCCCATCCTGGACATAGCATATCAATATCATCGCTAAAACAATGTGGACAAATATCTTTTTTCATACTAACTCCTTTTGTTCCGTTTTCTCCAATCTTCGTCTTTTATCAAAATCATATCAATAGGTCCATCTTCTCCATATTGGCTGATATAATGTGCTACTTCTTCGGTAGCGGTTGTTAAATCAGGGCAATAGCCACTTGCAACTCGCACATTGTGTTGTATTATTTCAAAAAAGTACATATCCTAACTCCTTTTGTTCCAAGCGTCTATGGCACTACCGACATAAGGCCTTTCAATTTTGGCCCCACAAATTGTACATTGAACACAAGTTCCGTATGCTTTCAAACGATTATTACCACAAAACGGACACGGTTTTAACTCTGCCATAGTCCTAGTCCTCCCAATCCTTTAGCACCCATTCCAACGCCCAGATAGCCCTAGCATGGGCACCCAACTCACACTGCAACATCCCTTCAGTTTTTTTCTGCTTTAATTGCTTCAAGCATAGACTTAATTTCTTTTTCTGTTTTCATATCATTCTCCTCTTATTTTTTCCCATTCGCTAACGATTACTTCTAGCCAGCACGTGCCGAAAATTACGCATTTTTTCTTTCCTAAGTTTTTCTGCAACAACTCTATCTGCTCTTTTGTAGGCATCATAAATTATCCTCACAACAAGAACGCACATTCCGCGTCTTTTATCGCTTCTTTTCGGTAAACAAAAGGGCCGTTACCTATTTTACCTGCCTTCCAAAAATACCCGTTTTCATTCCTTTCAATTTCAATGCCGCATCTTTTGCGCCGCGCATATTCTCTGCTATATTTACGACGTTTAAAAACGGATTGTTTGGCATGCTCATATTTCTTCAGCAGATAATTTAATTTATTGTTTTTTAAACGTTCTTCTCTGTTTTCCAAATAATACTCTTTGCGCCGTTCTATCACCGCAGGCCGATGAGAGTACTCTTTGGCGTAAGCAAGTATCTTTTCGCGGTGTTTTACGCGGTATCTATCCACTATTGCTTTACGCTGTTGCGGGCGCGCAGCCCAATACGCTTTACGCCACGCTCTTTCTTTTTCAGGGTCCTTAAATGGCATATTATTTCCCCGCTATATTTGCCAATACTTCCGATGTGTTTACCGGGCTTTCAAATTTCACATTAAAGCAATAGGTTTGTGCATCCGTTCCTAAACTTGCAGGATTATCCGATATTTCCAAATCCTGCTTGCGTTTTAAGGTTTCTTTGTAGCTTTGTAACTGCGCTAAACGCTGGGCTACATTGATTTTAACGCGGTCAATATCAATCCGTGCCGTTTCTACCGCTTGCTTTTGCTTTTCTAATTTTGCAAGCGCGTTTTGATATTGCTTTTTTGCTTGTGCAATACGATTTCTGCTGTTTTCTACCTTTACTTCCAATACTTTGATTTGTTTTTCAAGTTCCGTCATACTATTCCCCCTTTTTTTCATACGGACATTCGTCATACAGACAATACGCATTATCTTCTTCTGTCACTAAGTTTTGGCAGAAGTAACATTCCGGCGAGTGATAGTCAAACATACTAATCCTCTATTCCTAACAGCGCATCAATGGCTAATTCTGCCGCTACGTTCGGTATTTTGCCGCCTATACCGTGCCGCTTAAATACTGTTGATATTTTTTCAATAGCGGCGGTTCGCGTACCGTCCCACTCGCACTCTTTCACATTAAAGCCTTCCACGCTTTCACTCGGCTTATACTGACGGATGTAAACTGTTCTGTCTTTCATAATTCCCCCACTAATTCAATTATCCGCACTAATACCGCTATGGTATCTAGTGCCTCTGCTTTTATTTCGGTCTTGTTTCCCGTCATTTACAGCTTTGGCTAACTCCCCTAGCTCCTCTGTTGCAAGACACACCGCGTGGGGTAAATTCTCGCAAAAGAAAGGGTGTTTAGCTTTGGCGTGTTGCACCGCTTTAATGATTTTGTTTGCTAAATACGGATCCATTTTTACCTCCCACAGGCTTTGCTAAAGTCTTTTTTAGCATCCATTATCGTTTTAAAATTACCGTCGCTCTGCCACACTACTAATTGACCCGTGATAGGGCTTTTAAAACGCACTTCCCAATTATAAAACCCCTCTTTGCAGTTAAACACTACCGGGAAGGAACGCGGCTTCTCGTGCTGTGCGTAAGTTTTCTGTTTTTCATTTTTACGGCTATGATTTTTTGCAAGTATTTCTTCCCGGTGTTTCCAATAATGTTCAAGGCATCGCTTGTTATATCTTTTTTTCTTGCACTCCTTGCAAAATAACCCACGCGGGTTCATCATATCCAGCTTTCCGCACATTTGGCAGATTTTTCCTACAAGCTGCGGTTCTTCATACTGCATAGGCCCTCCGCGTTGGCTCGTAAAACGGCGCACGTTCCCGGCTTTCATACTGCACAGCTTTGGCATCTACCCACACCGGCCCTTTCGGCGAGTCTAACACGGCTTGGATAAACTTATCCGGGTCAATACGGTTTTGTTTGATTTCGGGCCAATAGGCCACTCCAAAATCGGCCCGCATACCGTTTAGCTTGTAAATCCCCGGCATAGCTCCGTAGCGTTTAATAAACCCGCACTCAGCGCACCGGGCTACATAGCACACTAGTGTTACTTTGCCGTCAAGCCCGGTTAAATGCACAGGCAAGCTGACCGCTATTCCGTGCGCCCTGGGTGCTAATGGCCCCCGGTCCGCCGTAAGCTCTTTATTCCAACAGGCTCGGCAAGACCAACCTTCTTCAAACGGCAGAATGGTTGTGTTTTCTTCGCCGTTTTCCGTCTTTCGTTTAGTTTCCCGCATTTGCTACCTCCAACTGCTTTTTTGCTTGGGCGTGATATTCCGGGATGTTGCGTAACACCGCCTCATATCCGCCCGTTAGTCCGGCCTTTTCAAGCCGCCTAACGCATACGCTGATGGTTTCTAACCCTAGCGGTATATCTTTACCGCAAAAGTTAAGTATATCCGTCAAACAACGGCAGTTACGCTTGTACCAAATCCCCAACTGCACTTTGTTCATCGGGTCTTCAAACCTCTCAGCCACGGCATTAGCGAATTTCTGTAAGTCGTTCAATTCCTTTTTCGGTTTCGGTTTCGGTTCCAAGAGACGCTGCGGCTTGTCCGCAGTAAGTATGTTTATATCTGTCTCTGTATCTGTTTCTGTTTCTGTCTGCCATACCCTTGTGCTATTAGCGGTAGAAATGGCGGTGCTACCGTCTGAAAGTTGTTGTTCTTGCCATCGCTTTTTAGCACCATTTTTTCCGGCAAGTTTCTTCTGTTTTAGAGCCGAAATACTTTCATTTTTCCAACATAAAAGCATTTCATAGAACGCCCTTTCAGCTTCGTTTTTAGGCTCATACTGCGTTTGGTTTTCAAATGCCTGTTCACAGACACCTATCACCGCTTGACCTATCTGCTCCGCAGTTAATCGGCGCGTTTTTGCGAGTAGGTCCGCAGTATATATCTTTATGTACGGCACTTTCATTAGTTACTACCTCCAACTTCCATAAAATTCCCTATTTCATTTCTATGGTCATTTACAAACTGCTCCACTTGCGACCATTTATCCCATAATAGGTACTTGTGCCCGTAAGCCCGCACCGTATCTTCAAACTCGCGTTGTGATGGGCTTTGGCGTCCTTTCCCATTGGGGTTTTTAAGCTCTATGAAGTACACTTTACCGGGCAGGAGCAGTATTAAATCACTTACCCCGGCAGTTACGCCCTGTTGTTTTAACCGGGCCGCCTCGCGTAAGTTTCGGTTTCCGCCATTGGGAACGGCAAACACATAATGCCCTGCCATACGCAAAAACCGCACTACTCCTACTTGGAAGTTTTCTTCATCGTGCCGTATCATTTCTTAAAAACCCCTAATACTTCTTGCGTTTTTATCGGCTTTCCGACCCATTTAAAGCGTTTTCGCTCATAGGAACGGCCCGCCATAAAACCTACTGCAAATCCGGCTACTGTTACTGCTACTGCTATTAAACTCATCCTTTACCTCCATATTTGGGGCGGGTGGAGGTAGGGGATGGCCCGCCCCTTGATAAGCAAGCTCCTAGTCAGCTTGCCATTTGCAGAGTATTCGGCGGCGGTATTTCTATCCCCAACTCCGTTTGCGCCCACCGGATAACTTGATCCAAAAAATAGGCAAATTCGTCTTTTGTTGCCCCACTTTTAGACCGTGATTTCTTTAACTGATGCACATACTGCGTGCCGTTTTTTCCTATCCAACTAACTGTTTTAACGGAATAGAAAAACATTTCATTAAGCATTTGGTTAATTTCTGCTAAACTCATTTCGTTTCCCTGTTCCCTAAAATACTGTTGGATAGCCGGAAGCACCACCGCGTAATAATATCCCAGTTGTTTGCGTGTTTTTGTAGCAACGCTCTTAACAGATACTTTAACCACGCGCCCCTTTTCTATGGCGTTTTTAATATCCACATACAAGGGAACAATCTGCCGGGCTACGCTAATGGTGTACTCTTTCATTAGAACGGCACTCCGTCAATTTCTACAGGTTTTTCCGGGTTGTTAAAGTTATATGCCTGTTGTTTGGCTAACCGTTCCCCGGCTACTTGTAATAAACTTGCCACCGCCAATAATTCGGTCGGCTTAAGCGTAATGCTTTGGCTTTCCCATTTCCCGGTTTGTTCGTTTTTGTAGGAACGGTCCACGGAGTAAAAATCAAAATCTTTCCCCGCTTGCGTAGTCCCGGTTACGTGCGAAACCTTTAACGCTCCTAACTTTGCTAAACATTCATTATTTGCCATAATGCCTCCTAATTCACTTTAATCCGTATGCTTGACTTGACTGCGCTTTCCTTTTGGTACGCATTAAATAAATCCGCGTGGTCCGCTTTAAAGCGCGTGCTGTCAAAGGTTTTCCGGGTGGAAGGGGCCACATAGGTAACACTCACTTCCCCGATTTTTAAGTTCAAAATTCCCCGGCTTTCCATTTCTTCTTTAATGGCCTCACGCGTGGGTGCTATTTTGTCCTCAAGAGCCTTAATCTGCCCTAAAATAGTTGCAAACACTTCCAACTGCTCTGTGCTTACCGTTTGCAGTTGCGTGCTTTCCGGCGCGTATTT
>JAZUNI010000054.1:0-35901 GCA_045604045.1 Elusimicrobiaceae bacterium
GCCCTATTAGCTATGACCACCGGCCGCAACCCTCGACTGGTACCGGGGTACACCCACAGGACAAAGCCTAGCCTATCAAAAAAAAAAAAACGCGTCAAGACCTATTAAAAACGACTCCTCAAAAAGCAATTCTTTTTTGATAAAATAAGTATATGCTCAAAACTATTTTTTTTGGTACGCCGCAACTGGCCGTGCCGTATTTAGAACTTGTTAAACAGTGCACCGATTTGCAACTTGCCGTTACACAAGCCGATAAACCGCGTGGCCGCGGCATGGAAGTATCCGCCTGCCCCGTTAAAGCGCGCGCGCTGGAGCTGGGGGTGCCTGTCTTATCCCCCGAAAAACTAAAAGACGACTTTGACAAAATTGCCGCTACTCCGTTTGACCTTGGAATTGCAGTAGCGTATGGAAAAATTTTTCGCCCGGATTTTTTGGCGTTGCCCAAACTGGGGATTTTAAACGTCCACTTTTCGCTACTTCCTAAACTACGCGGGGCAGCCCCTGTGCAACAGGCACTCATCCAAGGCTACACCAAAACCGGCATTTCCGTGTTTTGGATTCGCCCCGGCATGGATGACGGCCCGCTGTTTTTGCAAAAAGAAATAGATATTCTACCGCAAGATAACGCCCAAACCTTGTTTGAAAAATTAATTCCTCTAGGGTTGGAAGGCCTAAAAGAAGTCCTCGCGCGCCTGCAACATGGCGAAATGGTGCAAACTCCGCAAACCGGAGAGCCCACCACCGCCCCCATGTTACAAAAAGAGGACGCTCTGTTGCGCCCCGCCGATTTAACTGCCACGCAACTCACCAACCGCGTGCGTGGCCTTGCCTGTGGCCCTAAACCCAAAGTTCCATTTATATATAAAGGAAAAACCGAATGGGTGCAAGTCTTGCGCGCCCTTCCAACCCAAACGGATGACAAAGCGGCGCCCGGAACGATCCTGGCTATTGAACGTGAAAACGGTATTTTAGTAAAATGTAGAGAAGGTGCAGTGTGGTTAATAGAAGTACAACCCGCTGGCAAGAAACCAATGCCCGCAATGGCCTTTGCCAACGGGCGCGAGTTTAAACCAAGTAAAATAGTGTTTATAGAATATGCCCAATAATGAAGAAAATTTTGACGAGTTTTTAAACCGCAAAAAATCCCCCCATACCAAGTGGATTATTATTGCGCTTATTTGTGTATTTTTTATCGCCCTAATCGCTGTATCAGCGGATTGGGTGCTAGGAGCGCTAATTCATACCCGCAAAGAAGTAACCGTGCCCGATTTAACCAAAAAGCCGGTTTCTCAAGCCCTTGATTTACTGGCCCAACAAAATTTGGCCGCTAAACAAGCCGGGGTAGAATTTGCCCAGGACGTGCCTCCTGGTTCTGTACTACGTCAAATTCCATCGGCCGGCTCTACCGTGCGGGAAGGGCGCGTCATCCGGTTATGGCTTAGCCAGGGCGATGAAATGGTTTTTGTGCCTAATACCGTGGGAACTACACTTAGAGACGGCCAATTGGCTATCCGCAAAGCCGGTTTAAATATCACCGCGGTAGAGAATGCTTACTCGCTCACCTATGAAAAAGGCATAATTATCTCCCAAACCCCTAAGCCAGACAGCATGGTACAAAAAGGCACCGGTGTAACACTGATTTCTTCCAATGGAGCACCGCCGGCTAGCGTAGTACTGGTACCCAATTTTAAAGGAAAAAAATTGGCCGAGGCTACCCTGTGGGCCAGCAACCAAGATATCAATTTAATTATTAAGGAAGACCCAAACTCCGTCTTTCCAAACGGCGTGATTGCGGAGCAATCCCCTCAAGCAGACAACCAGGTTTCACCGCACTCTAATGTGCAAGTTGTTGTCAGCCGACGCGCTGCAGCAGATGATGAAAAAGCCTATCATTTACATTATGAACTTCCGCAAGGCAAAAAAGACAGCTTGGTACGCATTACCGTGGAAGATGTGACAGGTTTAAGCAATGTGCTGAACGAAACCAAGCAGCCCGGGTCTAAAATTGATTTAGAAATTCCCTACACCAGTTACGCCACCGTACGGGTATTTGTAGACGGTGTACTGGTACGGGAACGGGAAGTAAAATGAAAAAAACTTCCAAAATGCCTGCCGTAAATGGTAGAATATCTATTGCGCCATCTATCCTGTCTGCGGATTTGTGCCGCCTAGGGGACGAAGTTTCCCGCGTGGAAAAGGCCGGGGCAGATTGGTTGCATGTGGATATTATGGACGGGCATTTTGTGCCGAATTTAAGTTTCGGCCCCGCCGTAGTGCGTTCTTTGAAACAAACAGCTAATTTACCGTTAGATGTTCATTTGATGGTTACAAATCCCTTGTGCTTTGTGGAGCCGTTTGCCAAAGCAGGGGCGGATTTACTAACCGTACATGTAGAATCGCAAGATGATACGATTGCTACGTTAAAAGCCATCCAAGCACTAGGCGTAAAAACGGGGGTATCTATTAAACCAAATACCGATCCTGCTGTGCTGGCCCCTCTAACGGATTATATCGATTTAGTATTAGTAATGAGTGTGTACCCCGGTTTTGGCGGACAAGCATTTTTAGCAAATGCCCCTGCCCAAATTAAACAAGTACGCAACATTATCAACGCTTCTGGCAAAAAAATTTGGCTGGAAGTTGACGGCGGCATCAATGCCCAAACCGCCCCCCTTGCTATAAAGGCCGGGGCAGATGCATTGGTAGCTGGCCATGCAATTTTTTCGTCCGCGGATCCTGAATTGGCCCTCAAGCAAATTAAACAGGCAAGCCCGGCAATTTAAACGCTTTTACCAAGTAAAAGCAAATATAAGGAGAGTCATACAATGGCAGTAGTAATTAGATTACAACGGGTTGGCAAAAAAGCCCAGCCGCAATACAGAGTTGTGGCGATTGAAAAAAAATCCGCCGTGGGTAGTGAAGCCAAAGAAGTGCTTGGCCAATATCACCCCTGCAACCCGGAAGCAGCGCAGCAAATTAAACTAAATATGCCGCGTGTAGAATACTGGATGAAAGTAGGCGCAAAACCCTCTCAAACAGTAGCCAGCTTAATTAAAAAAGCCAGCGCCAAATAACCTAGAGGTGTGCTATGAAAGAATTAGCCACCCTGCTCTTAAAGTCTCTTTCTTCCACGCCTGATAACGTGGTAGTAAACGAAACAGTAGAAGAGAATCGGGTTTTCTTGTCTACGCAAGTAGACGCAGCTGACAAAGGCAAAGTAATTGGCAAAGATGGTTGCATTATTAAAGCAGTACGTACTGTGCTGACTGCCGCAGCCACCAACCAAGATAAAAAAGTTACTTTAAAGCTGGAAGACAAATGAAAATTGACGTTATCACTGCCTTTGGCGATATGGTAGACCAAACGCTCTCGCAGAGTATTGTGGGGCGGGCACGCCAAGCAGGGATAATTAAACTGGGCGCCTTAAGTCCGCGGGAGTTTACCACGGACAAACACAAAACGATTGATGACCGCCCTTACGGCGGCGGGCCCGGAATGTTAATGAAGGCAGAACCACTCTACCAAGCCATTAACAAACTGCGCAAAAAGTCATCGTATGTGATTTTAACCAGTCCGCGCGGCCAAGTGTTTAACCAAGAATTGGCTAAAAAATTGGCTAAAAAAAGACACCTCATTTTTGTGTGCGGACACTATGAAGGAATTGATGCCCGGATTTACCCGGAGGTGGATTTAGAAGTATCTTTAGGAGACTTTATCCTAACCGGCGGGGAATTAGCCGCGTGCGTGATGATTGATACCATTACGCGTCTTCAAAAGGGAACTTTTAAGAAGGATGATGTAACATCGTCCGAGTCGTTTGAAGGACATTTGTTGGAAGCCCCTCAATATACCCGCCCGGAAGTATGGCGCGGCAGACGGGTTCCGCAAGTGTTATTAAACGGCAACCATAAAGAAATTGAAGCGTGGAAACACGAACAATCTGTGCAGATTACAAAACAGTTTCGGCCTGATTTGCTTGAAAACGCCTCTCAACCCAAAGCAGCCGGCCGGGCGAAGAAAAAAGTTATTCGGAGGAAGTAAAATTTATGAACATTAACGAAATTAAACACAACCTAAAAACCAATATCCCGGTTTTTAAAGCGGGCGATACGGTCCGTGTGAAAGTAAAAGTAGTAGAAGGCGATAACGAACGCTTGCAAGCCTTTGACGGCGTAGTCATCGCCCGTAAAGGAAGCGGCATCGGCGAAACCTTTACCGTACGCAAAATTTCCTTTGGGGTAGGCGTGGAACGCATTTTCCCGATTCACTCCCCCCGCGTGGACAGCATTGAAGTCTTAAAAATTGGTAAAGTACGCCGTGCTAAACTAAACTACTTGACCAAGCTCTCCGGCAAAGCTGCCCGCTTGCAAGAACTTAAAAAACCGACCGACGGCGCCGCAGAAACTGCCGAAGCTGCCCCGGCCACCGAGGCGAAATAATTATCGCAAGATAATTTGAAACTCCGAATTAGTAGTAAACACCCCCTGTCCAGCTGGCAGGGGGTGGCTTTTATTGCAAAGGGTAAAGAGGAAAACTTACTCCTCTTCTTCATAGGCACTATTATCTTTCCACCCTTGGGCTACTAGTGACTGACAAATAGACTTACCGACAATTGTATTTCCCGTACACCATTTACCTGGAGTTGGAACAATGGAGCGATGTTCTTGAAACAATTCATAGGGAGAACTCTGCATATCTGTGTCTAAATCGCCAGTACAGGTGCTATTACATCTAATTGCACTGACCCCACTTCCATCATCTACCTGATAGACAAAATTTTTAGTAACATAGTTTGCCCCATCTTCGCTCCATGAGCCGCCACTTAAGTCGGTTACCCAATTTTCATGTTCTGTCCAAAGAGCTTTGCCTTCCAAATTTGCACCATTTTCTAATATAAATAACTCCACATTCTTTAACACTGTATCCATCGTTACCATAGCTTCAGCCACACGACTTTTTTCTACTGCTTTTTGGTATTGTGGCAAAGCTACCGCCGCCAAAATACCAATGATTAACACTACGACTAGTAGTTCTATTAAAGTAAAACCTTTCATAGAACGACGAAATCCTGAAGCGAGTTCAGGGTAACAATAGAGGGCACCCCCTCTTTTCTTTTGTAACTTCATTTTATGGTCTCCTTTACAGTTATATTCAATTTGTCCGCTTATGAAACCACAAAAAACGGCTCTCCATTGCCGAGTTCTTAACCTTACCCAAACAACAAATAGCCGTAGCTGCCAAATAGATGGCAAACATTCGGCACAACACAACCAAGGGATCAGCTGGGTTATGTTGTGCCTGATAACAGGCTATTTCTGGAGGTTAAGAACCTGCTAGTTTACTAGCAGGAATCCGTATTCTACATACGGTTCCAAAAACAGAATCAAATTGTATTTACAGTATAATAAAAAAAGGTTGGAACGACAAGCGGAATAATAAATCACACTACCGTAGGCTAATTAGTTGCAGCTCCAGTATAATTTTCCCGTCCTTATATACAAGCTCGTGCGGTACTTGCACTTCCCCATCGGCCGATAGGGGCATGTACTCCCCATACGTTAAATCCGCTTTATTAAGTGTGGTAATGGTGCGGGCAGATGACGGATATAGATTATCCGCCTGATAAGTAAATGTTTCTTTGGCACGGGGTCCTTTATAGGTAAGGATGGTTAGACCCTTTTTAGTAGACACACTGGAAAAAGCACCAGGGTTAGAAAACAACAAATCTAATAGTTGGGTAATACGTCCCCGCACTACGGTGTTATCTACCTCTTTAAATAGATAGCGGTAAGCAATCCCCTCCGGGCTGACAATGGCGTGCAACACACGATAAAGTCCCCCCGTCAACAAGGTGACTTCCACATCTTCCTCACCAATTTTTTTGGCTGTTACTACGCCGTCCATTTGCATACCGTCCATAATGCCGGTTACTTTAAAAGCAGCTTGTTGTTTCCCCTCTGCAAAAAAATCTACTTTTTTTAAATCATGTATACCAGACTCGTAGGGCTTTACACGCATTCCCGCACACGCGCACAACAAGAGCGCGCAAGAAAATGTTAAAATTTGTTTAAACATAAAATCTCCTTTTTGATATTATACTGTTTATGGAGCTACACGTCCTTTATTTAATTACTTTTATCTGTGCGGCAACTGTTACAACGGGGTGCTTGCCAGTAGCCCGGCGTTTTTTAGGCAATTTATTAACCGATACACCCGGAGGGCTTAAACAACATGTAACAGCTGTTCCCATGCTGGGCGGTTGTGTTATTTTTGCAGGGGTACTCACTAGTTTGCTGTTCATTCGCTTTATTACCAATTTTCCAACGGGAACCTTGCACAGTTTACGTGGTATTTTAGGAGCGGGAACACTCATTTTTGCACTAGGGTTACTCGATGATATCCGTAAACCGAAGGGACTGCCCATTTGGCTACGCTTAACGGTACAAGCCCTCGCCGCAGCCCTGCTTGTGTTTTATGGCATTTATGTGCAAATTTTTCCGCAAGCGTGGCTTAATTACCTTCTTTCTTTTTTATGGCTACTGGGGCTAACCAATGCCTTTAATTTACTGGATATTGCCGACGGGCTCTGTGTAAGCCAGGCACTGATTTGCGCCGGAGGGTTATTACTGATTGCCCTACCTGGCGAACTATGGTATGTCAATTTTGCGGCTGTTGCTTTATTAGGCGCATGCCTAGCTTTTTGGCCACATAATCACATAAAACCCAAAATTTTTTTGGGGGATAGTGGGGCCACTTTTTTAGGGTTTATGATTGCTGCACTCTCTATGGGGACTCAATATTCCCAGCAAAATCCGTACGGATATGCGGCCCCGTTGTTTATTGCGGCGGTACCGCTAGCTGATACCGTCTATGTGTCTATGGCACGGTTGTTGCAAGGAAAAAATCCCTTACGTGGAAGTGCAGACCACTTGGCGTTACGCCTAACACGACAAAAACACTTTTCCCCTCTCTCTGTTTTGCTGCTTTTTGCGCTGACAGCTGCCGCCTGTAGTGGGCTAGCCTATTTAGTTACCCAACTAACTCCCCCCCATACGCAAGCCTTATGCGTATTATCCCTATTAGCCGGAGGACTGGTTATTGTATGGTTACTACAAATACTCGACACGTCCACACGCTAATTGTTGGCGGTGGAATTACCGGGCTTAGCACGGCTTATGCGCTGGAAAAAAGAGGACATCACGATTATCTAGTGGTAGAAGCCAAAGAGAGGCTAGGCGGTCTGTGTGCCACCACCCACCTAAATGGCTATAGCTTTGACTATGGCGGTCATCTACTGCACTTGCATACAGCCTTTGGAAAGAAATTTATTCATCAACTGTTAGCAAACAATCTACAAAAGCACAAACGCAACGCCTTTATTTATACCCATGGCATGCGTGTACCCTACCCGTTTCAGCACAATTTATGGGCCATGCATCCCGAACTACGAGACTTGTGTTTGCTTGAATTAGAGCGGTTTACGCCCGCACAAGCAGCACCCATAAATTTTGAGGATTGGTGCCTTCAATCCTTTGGTACGGTACTATACGAAGCCTTTTTCCGCCCTTATAATAAAAAACTATGGGGCCGTCCCTTAACGCAAATGACCTGTGACTGGTGCGGATTAGTACCTACGCCACAACTGCAGGAAATGAAACAAAGCGCGCAACAAGCTCCCACACGCCCCCAAGGATATAATGCTACGTTTTATTACCCAAAAACAGGCGGAATAGGAGCTTTAATCAATGCCTTAGCTAGTCGCGTTCCCAACGTGCAAACTCATGCAGCAGTCACCCGTGTTAACTTTACAACAAAAACCGCGTGGATTAACGACTCCCCCATCCATTTTGAGCAATTGGTAAATACCATTGCACTGCCCACATTTGTAAACTTATTAGACAAAAATGAGCCCCTTAAAAAGGCAGCTACCCAATTAGAAGCCCAGCCAATTACCATCTACCATTTGGCTATTGCCCGCAGCGTTTCCCCTTTTAGCTGGATTTACTGCCCCGATGAAGCCCAACCTTTTTATCGGGTTGGCCTGCAAAGCAGCTTTGCACCTGACTCAGTACCGGATTCAAACATATCCCTATTCTATGTAGAGCTTCCGGGGTTAGCACCTCAAACCCCAGCCAATGAAACCCACATTTGGCAAGGGTTACATCAAAAAGGCATTGTAAATATAGAAGATGTAAAATTATTTTCAGCCTGGCAATCCATTCCTAACGCCTACGTCATATTTAACACAACACGAGCCAAGGTTGTTCCCTTTTTGTTAAATGAACTAGCCCAACAACACTGTTACTGTGCGGGACGGTATGGCCGTTGGGAATACAGTTTTATGGAACGCTCTATTGTAGAAGCAGACGAACTGGCCCACCACTTGGTAAAACTGGTATAATATTCATATGAAAATCCTAGTGTTTGGGGGCAGCTTCGACCCCGTTCATAAAGGGCATGTGGCCCTATTCAAACGCGCTATGAAGGTAGTAGCGCCTGATGTGGCGCATATTGTTCCTGCTTACCATTCCCCTTTTAAGGCCAAATCTCCCACGCCGTTTCGTTTGCGTATGGCGATGCTTAAACAAGCCTTTAAGGGAGCCGGCAAAAACATTGTGTTTGATGATTATGAATTAAAACAAGGTGGTAAAACCTATACCTATCAACTGGTTCAATATTTAAAAAAACGCTATAAAAACCCGGAAATTTTCTTATTAGTAGGCACAGATTGCTTAAATGATTTGCATAATTGGAAAAATCCCTCCTATATTTTTGAAAACGCCGTCGTAGTGGCTGGTAAACGCAAAGGTTATGACGAGAATCCAGCGACATTTCCGCATATTTTTTTACCGGGTTTTTTCCCTAAATTATCCTCCAGTCGCGTACGTGCTCATATTTTAGCGTGCGGAGATATACCGGATACCGTCCCTTCTTCTATTGCCCCGACCATTCACAAAAACAAACTCTATGGGCTAGCCGTACATGATTGGCTAAAATCGCACTTAAAACCTAAGCGCTATTTGCATTCCAAAAACGTAGCAGAAATGGCCGCTGCGTTTAGCGATATTTACGATATCAATGTGGAATCAGCCGTTAAAGCGGGAATTTTGCATGATGCGGCTAAAGGGATGGACGGAGATACACTCATAAAATTCTGTAAAGAACACCATATTAAAATCCCTTTTTTTGAGGATATTTGCCGGATGGAACCACAACTGTTGCATAGCTATGCGTCCCGCTGGTTAGCTAAAAATTTATTTGATATTCATGATAAAGAAATTTTAGACGCCATTGCCGAGCACACACTAGGCAGCCTACACATGAGTACGCTTTCTAAAATGCTTTTTGTGGCGGATATTTCTTCTAAAGATCGCAAATACAAAGATGCCTTTGTCATCCGCACCTTAGCTTTGCAAGATTTAGACAAAGCCCTACGCTATGCGGCTAACCGTAAGCTATTATTTACCATTGATTCACAAAAATGGCTTTGCCCACTGGGAATCGACCTATGGAATCATCTCATCAAGCAAGAAAAATAATAGGGCGAATACTCACCCTATTAGCGCTAATCTTGTTGGCTGGGGCCTTTTGGGCACATTATCACTCAGCTATGGCACGGCGCTTATCCACGCGTGAACGCACCCCTATTCGTTTAGCAGTATTTACCAAACCCGCTATGCTATTTACGTATCACCCCGATACGCACAAAGTGCAAGTACTTTTAAGCAATAAAAAATGCGCTGTGGATAAACAAGAATCATGCTTTAGTACACCCTACGACCGTTTTTTTATTCCACAAGAAAATATACAAAACACGTATTGGACGCAATTTAAAGAAAATTTAACCCAGTGGCGTTTTACTCCCTGGATAGCAGGGGACTATTTTCGGGCGTACGTAAATGCGCTTGTGCAAAAACGGACTAACCTCCGGCCGAGTGAATTTATTTTGTTATCCAAGGAGCTCATTGAACTAACTAGTACAGATTTCGCCGTTTCTTACCCTTCTGCCAAGAAAAAAGGGGCCACAAAACAAACTACTGCACCGGAAGAAGCAATGTTAGAAAAGCCTGAAGTTAGTCTCCCCAATACAACGAGCGACACAAAGCCTTTGGTAGTGGAAGTACTAAATGCTTCCGGCAAAAAAGGGCTTGCCCTTGCCGTCACGCAATATCTACGTGAACAAAATGCCAAAGGCTTGCTACGCATTGATGTATTACAATATGACAATTATCCCACCCCACAAGACACTTCTTTTGTGGTGGATTATAGTGGTAAACTTGTGCAAGTAACACAGGCCAGCCACGCGCTGGGAATTACAGGGGAAATTCGCTCCGAAAAATCAAATACCGCTATTTGTGATACCCGCATTGTCCTAGGAAAAGACTTTAAAATGCCTCTTTAGCTTACTTCTAAAAAATGCTAGGATATAGGAGAGGAAATTATGAATACAAAAGAACTCGTATGTTTGGCTGCCCGGCTAGCCGATGATAAAAAGGCCGAAAATATTAAAGTTATTGATTTAGGAGGCCTTTCGTCCTTGTGTGACTATGTTCTTATTATGACGGCTACCTCCAAACCCCATTTAGAAGCCGTAGAAGAAGAAATCAGCAAAAAATTAAAAGAAATTGGTTACTATAAAACCAACCGCGACGGAGCCGATAGTTTACAATGGCGCGTGAGTGATTACGGTGCTTTTTTAGTACACATCATGACCCAAGAAGCCCGTGATTTCTACTCCCTAGACAAAATTTTTAGCTTTGGCACGGAAATTGATTTTACAAAACCCGTCAAAAAGGCGTCCACCCAACAAGGAGCAACTAAAAAATCTACTTCTAAAAAGACAACAGTTAAAAAACCGGTCCAAAAAAATACTACTAAAAAGACAATAAAGAAAACCGCCCCGAGAAAAACGACCGCTAAAAAATCTACCAAAACGACAAAGAAGAAATAACCATGCTTGAAAAACTAAAACAAGATATTACCCTCAAACTGGCCAATGCCGAATATTTTAAAGGCCAAGATTTACCAACGGTGGAATTTTCCCCCGCCCCGGCACATACCGGGGCCGATATTTCATTAGTATGGGCTATGACAGCGGCCAAAAAATTGCATAAAAACCCGCTAGCTATTGCGCAAGAAGCCTGCAAAGTGCTTAGTGAAGTAACCGGGATTTCCACGGCCACCGCTATTGCGCCCGGGTTTATTAACCTTACGTTAGACGATAAATTTATTATTGATACTGCTGCGGACCGCCGCATCAAAGACCGCGCTAACGAACAAAACAAACAGAAAATTTTAATTGAGTTTGTATCAGCTAACCCCACAGGGCCTTTACACGTAGCAAGTGGCCGCGGGGCAAGCCTAGGTGATAGTTTAGTTAAAATTCATCGTGCCTTAGGCTACGCCTGTGATAGCGAATATTACGTTAATGACGCTGGCAACCAGGCAGAACTGCTAGCCGTATCTTTAAAAGCCCGCAAAGAAGGGAAAGAACCGCCGGAAAACGGATATCATGGTTCGTATCTAGTAGATTTAGCAAAGCGCGTGCCGGCTGACTTACCCGAAGAACAATACGGGCGTTGGGCCATGGAAGAACTGCTTAAAACCCAACAACAAGACATGAAAGACTTTCATGTGGATTTTACGCGCTGGTTCCGCGAATCGGATTTACATAAAGAGGACGCCCCCAAAAAGGCCGTAGCCTTCTTAACTGAAAAGGGATACACCTACGAAAAAGAAGGAGCCGTCTGGTTTGGATCCACTCAAGACGAGGAAGCGCAAGACGATAAGGACCGCGTACTAGTGCGCAAGGATGGCCGTCCGACGTATTTTATGGCCGATATTGCCTACCACAAAAGCAAGTATGACCGCGGCTACACGACTCTAATAGACATTTTAGGCGCAGATCACCACGGCTACGTACCGCGTATGAAAGCCGCCGTACACGCCCTGGGCCACGAGGAAAGCACCTTTGTACCGATTATCCACCAACTGGTACACTTAACCGAACACGGTGAACAAGTCAAAATGTCCAAGCGCGCCGGTCACTTTATTACGCTACGCGAGTTAATGGATGACGTGGGCACAGATGTGTGCCGGTTCTTTTTTGCCAGCCGTACTCCCAACGCCCACATGCTTTTTGATATGGATTTAGCCAAAAAGCGCACAAACGAAAACCCCGTTTTCTACGTGCAATACGTGCATGCCCGTATTTGCTCCATTTTTGAGGCTGCCAAAGAAAAAGGAATTAAAGAAGCCATGACGGCTAAAACGCCCCTACAGCCGCAAGAACGGGCGCTGCTTTTAAAACTGGTGTGGTTTAAATCGGTCTTACAAAACTGTATTGCGGATTTAAGCCCCCACCACTTGACCACCTATTTAGTGGAACTAGCTGGGCTTTTCCACGCGTTTTACGACAATTGCCGCGTGCTAGATGATGCTAACCCTGAACTTACTGCTAGCCGCTTGTTTATTTGCCAGCGGGTTGCAGAACGGATCCGTAAAGGGCTAGAGTTTATTGGTGTAAACGCCCCGGAAAAGATGTAATAAAGTTCCAAAACCACGCTGTAAGAATTTGCCCCCGCTTATAGGCGGGGGCTTTTCAAAATTTGGGTCTAATAGAATTTTTTTTGGCAATACCGTCTCAGAAATGATTTAATATTATTTTTGAGACGGTATTAGGTATACTTTTTGCCCATTAGGCCAAAATTACTTTCCTTTCAAAATGGGTTCCCATTGATCACGTTGCGGACGAGAACCGAACTCTTTTAAAACATCTAAGGCCGAGACGTTTCCTATCTCTGAGCACAAATTGTTAGCCCTCCCCTTCGCTTTAGGATTGGCCCCTGTCTGCATCAATACCTGTACTAATTTTTGATAATCTGCATTATTAAATCTTGAAGGACACGAAGAAGAAGAGAAATGGACCACACATTGGACTACGTTCGTCAAGGCTGTCTTTCCACAATTATCCAAGGCGTTCATATCGGCTCCATACTTTGCTAACAGGTTAATCATCTGAACACGTTGATCAGGCATATACTTCTCTGAATTACTTGTTACTACTTTTTTTAATGCGAACCATCCACTTGTATCGCTACTTATATTTTTGGGCCGTAGCTCTTGAATCCACTCCCAAGTAATATCATAACGTTTATCCCATCTGTAATTTGGCTCAGCCCCTGCACGCAACAACTGTTCCGCTTCTTTTATCATCCCCTGCCCTGCAGCATAACCTAGAGGAGTGTCTATTAGTTCCGCCGGTTGATTCCCTGTTTTATCAGCCAAATAAGCCCCTATATTCGGATTTGCTTTGTAGGTGGTGAGTAACGCCCGCACCAACTTAGGTAAATAGCTGTCCCACAGCCAATGGGTAGGATGTTTCACCAATGACGAATACAAAATAGTATCTAATTCTATTGAATTGTGCTTCCAACCAGAATATTGATCAAAATAAAGACTATACGCAGGAATCGTTTGGTTTACTCCAAAATTTTGAATAAACTTAGCTTCCATAGAATTGTCCCTGGTGTTTACTATAAAATCCATAACATTAAACCACGCTTCCATACGGTGGTGCGAAGGATTATAAAAACCAGGCTGTGGATTAAGATATTCCCTTATCGCATCATATTTGTCTGTTTGTGCTTGAATATTCCCCCAACTCAAACAAATGATCAACGTCACAAAAATTCCTTTGAGAATTCGACTAAAAGAATTGATTCTCATCTCATTTTCTTTTTGCGTTTGTGTACATAATTTTTGACTAGAACTATGTGGTCTGTTCTCTTCTATTTCTTTTTGGTTTTTCATTTTGAGTCTCCTTTACAGTTGAATTTCAATTGTCTGTTTAGAATGCACACATATAAACACGGCCGACTAGCATAGGACTCGTTCTCAGCACCTACACCAAACAGCCGTAGCTTATCGCAAAACGATAAACATTCAACACAAAACATACGGGTAATTAATCCGTTTGTCTTATGCTGTATAAGGCTGTTTTGGAGAGAACGAGTACTTTTTTACAAAAGCGCTTCCGTATTCCACATACGGTTCCAAAAACAGATCAAATTGTACGTATAGTATAGCAAATTTAAAAAATTACATTCTTTTTTCTTCTTCTAATTTTTTATAATAGAAAGAGATTATATACAGGAAAATTTATGAAAAAAATTTTAATGAGTATTTTTGTATTATATTGTACCGTATCTGCCATGGCACAAACCATGGACCAAGCCGAAAAGCTCTACCAAGAGGGCGATTTCGCTTCCGCCCAAAAGGAGTACAGCGCACTGCTACCCACGCTTACAGGCAATAATCTTTTTCAGGCGCAGCTTCGCCTGGCTGCCTGCCAGTATGCGAATGGGGAATATCTAACAGCTGTCAAAACAATACTGAGCTACCCCCTTCCGCAGGATCCCCTGTGGAAAGCCCGCTTTTTGCTTTACCGTATCCAACTAGCCCAACAAAACGCTTCTATGTATAGCCGCATTTTGGAAAAACGCGAAATTGAAAACAACACAGACCCGGAAAAATGGACCCGCCAAGAGTGGCAACACCACATCCAGCAAGATTATGAAGCCCTTTGGAAATTACGGGAGCGCCTCATCCATGCCCCCATCACCCAAGAGACACTTATTTTAAATCTCAAAGATACCGATACAACACGCATCCCTACCCTATTTGATTTTGTGGTGGAACAATGGACTCAATGGCTACAACATGCAGACCTCACACTACTCTCTCAAGGGACCCGCACATATTTGGATGAAACGGCCACTCCGGTCGCTACCCACAAAAACCGCGCTAACCAAATAGCCACCCTCTTGCAAACAGCCGCTTCATTAGAAGGAGCCAACCGCCAAAATGCACGTATATTTTGGCAAACGGATTTTATCTTGCTACCGTTTGAACAATCCGCTTGGTTTGACATCAAAGATAAATCAGCCGCCCTTACCAAAGCAACCCAACAATTAAATAAGTTAAGCGGCTACACTGCTTCCCATAGCTTTTGGGATAAATTAAAAGGACTTGTACGCAAAGGCGATACCGACTATGGGCAATCATACGCCGCCTATCAAACAGCCCAACTTTTGTTTAATAACGACGAGCGCGCGCAAGCCTTGGCTATTTGCCAATATGCGGAAAAATCGCTGACAAGTTCCTACTATACCCACCAATGCCAAGAACTGACTAAACGTATTACACAACACGAAATTGCATTTGATTCTCTACCGCCAGCGCTGCAACCGGAAAAGCCACAGGTAAAAATGATGGCACGCAATATTCCCCAGGTTTACGCGCGCATTTACCCGGTTACAAAAAGTGAATTAGAGCAATTTTACCGAGCCAATCACCCGCGTACTATGCTCCATGAGTGGGACGACTTAACCAGACTGTATGAAAAAAATATTACAGAATTATTATCCTCTACTAAACCCTATCAATCACTTTCACAAGAACCTACCTATGAAAAACCCTATTTTCAAACACAGCTAACGCTTAAACTCCCCAGTTTAGAAAAGGGATTTTATGTAGTAATGGCTAGCGAAGATGCAAATTTTAACCCTCAAGAACATACCGTCGCTGCCACCGTCATTAACATTACCGACCTCGCCCTTTTTATAACAACTGGCATAGCGGATAACCCGGAAAAATACGTCCGCACACTTACGACCCAACCTGTCACCTATCGTCCGGAGGTATTTCGCTTATATACTTTCAATTTAAAAACTGGGCAACCCCTGCCGTCCGTACCGCTTGATATCCTGACTGACTGGAAAGACACGCACATCAAAAACACTACTACGCAAGAAGGAATCCTTTCTCTATCTCGTGCTATTGAAGTAGGAAAACGCACCAACAATTCCCATTTTATAAACGTGTGGGCCGAAAAAGAGGAAAGTGTGGCCCTCTCCCCCCGCAGTACGTATTTTTATTTCTATCCCAATGAACCCGTAAGATTGTTTGCACAAACTGACCGTGCTATTTACCGTCCCGGGCAGCAGGTTTATTTGTCCGTCCAAGGGTTTGAGTCTACCCCGCGCGGGATGCAAGTGCTTGCTGGCAAGAAAGTGTCTGTTAAAGTAACCGGCTCTCAAACTGGGAAACAAGTGTTTCAAACTTCAGCCACACTCAACGAATTTGGCACGGCCCAAACTGATTTTACCCTGCCTGAAGGAAAAGAACTTTTGCTAGGTCATTTTTCCGTACAAGTATCGGCCCAATTAAATGGCGAGCATTTCTACGCTTACCACGGATTTGAGATAGAAGAATATAAACGCCCAGATTATGAAATTACACTTAATGATCCAGTTGCCCCGCTTGCCTACCTGCAACTGAGTCGTGTAACCGGAAAAGCGTCTTACTATACGGGAATGCCGCTAGCAGACGCCAAGGTAAACTACACCATTACCCGCCAAGAATACATTCCCCCCTTCTATTGGTGGCGCAGCTGGCGGCCCACCGCTGCGGAACAAATCGCTCAAGGGGAAACTACGACCAACGACAAAGGTGAGTTTACAATTGTCTGGAAGCCGGAGCCCAAATTAAAGGACGAGACTTCCACCCAATACACTGTTCATGCAGAAGTGCTAGACGAGTCTGGTCGGGCGATTGAAACCTCCCGCACATACCGGGTCAGCACCTATCCACACTTATTTAAGGTAGACTTTACACAAGGATTTTACGATGAAAATACCGCTACGGCATTGGCTGACATTACACTCACGAATGCTGACGGCCAACCCATTTCCGGCACGGTAGTATCCCGCGTCAGCCGCGTGCAAGATACCCCGCAAACGGATGAAAGGAATTCATTGGACGCATGGTATCAAGCTGCCAAAGACAAAGAACTTATCTTTACTAAAACACTTTCTTTTAGTACCCCGGGGACACAAACGGTGCAACTGCCAGCGGTACCGGAGGGAATTTATCGTTTAACACTTATTTCCAAGCAAGCCGAAGCTCAGGCTCTCATCTTTGTAGTCACCGGCAAACAATCTAGCTTAAATCTGCCAGATGTTACCTTAGCCCAATATAAGACCTATTACCCCGGTGAAACAGCCCGTATTTTGCTAGGTAGTCGCCGTCTCACGGGTTCTAAACGTGTAGAAGTGTACCGTAAAGGACAATTTTTAAGCACAGCAGAACTGCTGCCCGGTGGCGTGAGCATTTATACCTACCCCGTTGTAGAGCAAGATCGCGGCGGTATTACCGTGGGTTGGTTTGGGGCAAGCAATTATACCTTCCATCAAGGTAGTACCTCATTTACCGTTCCCTTTGATAATCAGGCCTTATCGGTAACGTTAGAAACGCCCGAAGAGGTAAAACCCGGGAAAACGGTATCTTGGAAATTACTAGCCAAAAACTCTCAGCAACAGCCGGTTAACGGCCAAGCCAGCGTTACGGTATATGATAAATCGCTTGATTATTATGCCCGCCCGCAAAATCCGTTTTCCTTAGGCTCTTTATTTGCCCAAACGGCACGTTCATGGGAACTCAACTTTAGCCACTTGGTGGCCAATCAGTTATCCGTATTTAAGGGGAAAGATCCCTATACTTGGCAAGAACCGCCGCAATTACCCACACTTAATTTAGTTATGCAACGTATGTATTACAAAAATTTCCGTGGAACCCGCGGTATGTTGACAGCAGCCGCTCCCATGATGATGGCAAAAACAGCTAATAACGTTGCCTTAGAAGAAAGTATGGCCTACGACCTAGGATCGGTAGAAAGTGCTAAAAGTGCCGATGCGGGTACTGACAATGCCTTACTCCAATCAGCAGTCTCCCTTGCCGACATCCGTACAAACTTTGCAGAAACCGCGTATTTCAACTCGCTTCTTCCTATTACAAACGGCCAAGCACGAATCAAGTTTACCTTCCCGCAAAGTGTGACCACATGGAATATTTTGGGCTTTGCCCTTACCAAAAATGCGGAATTTGGCGATTTTACCGCTTCCACCATTACCCGTAAAGACTTTATGGTACAGCTTCGTCTGCCGCGCTTCTACCGCGAACAAGATAAGGGAATACTGCAAGTGTCTGTACAGAACCTAACTAACCGCAAAATTACTGTACCTGTAACATTGTCTATCACACAAAACGGGAAGGACAAAGCTTTGGTCTTTGGTATTAAGACGTCTAGCCAAACCGTAACAGTGGGAGCCAATGCTACTGCGTACGCATCGTGGGAGATAACCGCCCCCACGGCTCCTGGATTATACCAAGTAACAGCGTCCGCCCGCACCGCAACCGCCAGCGACGGCGAACAAAAAGTGCTCCCCATTTTCCCCAGTTTATCACGCTTATTAGCTTCTGCCCATACGGCCTTACAAAATGGGATAAACACCCTGACTATTACTGAACTTAACGATGTAAGCGACGCGAAGCCTGAACTAGCTGCCTTGACGATAAACCCCAGCTTGGCCCTATCGGTGCTTAACAGTATGCCAAACGTATTATCCTCACCGTACAAGGATTTAATTTCGTCCTTAAACCGCTATGTACCGTTAGCCGTGGTACACACCTTCTATACTACCTATCCGGAGCTAAAAGAAGCCGTCAAAAAGCTACCTAAACGTGCCGGGGTTACAGCCCCGTGGAACGAAAGCGATCCGTTGCGCTTAACGATGCTGGAACAAACGCCTTGGTTACAAACAGCTTTGGGCCAACCCGCACACGCTGCTAACGTAATTAGTTTATTTGACGATGAAATGGTGTCTAAACGCTTAACACAAGAACGTGCCAACGTGCTGAAATTTCAAAATGCCAATGGCTCCTTTAGTTGGTTTGTAGGTGGCCCGGAAGATACCTATTTGACGCTACGCGCGTTAGATGCCTTCTCTCAAGCGGTGCAATTTGGAGCGAAAGTACCCGAAGCACAAGCCCAAAAGGCAATTTCCTACATTGTGCCCAAAATTGATAAACAATTAAAAGAAGATAAAACGGGGTCTGCCAGCACGGTGTCCTACGCGCTGTATGCGGCGTATACGCTTTCCGCCTTTCCGGCGAATTGGCCGCAAATGTCCTCCCATAAAGCCTACATCCAAAAATGGGTGGACTACGCCGACCAACAAGCCAAGTTTATGACGCCCTTGGGGCAAATTTACGCAGCAGCCGTGTATCATCGTTTGGGCGACGATGTAAAAGCAACCCAGTATTTGGATAAAGTGCTTGCTCGCATGAAATACAACCCTTTAACAGGCGCGTATTTTGCGCCGGAAGCGCAAAGCTGGGTGTGGTATCAAGACACACTTACCACTCAAACCGCCACGCTTAAAACCTTGCTGGAAGTCCGCCCGCAAAGTGATAAAATTGCCCCCATGGTACAATGGCTATTGTTTAACCGCCAGGTAACCAGTTGGCAAAACCCCGCCGCCGCTGCCAAAGCCATATTTGCACTATTAGACGTGATGAAAACTAACGGTGCGCTTTCTTCCCCCACTACATATCAAATTAAGTGGGCAGGTACGCAGGTCAAACGCTCCTTTGCGCCGTTTGATTGGACGGAAGATTTACAATGGGTCAAGCAGGGCACGCAGCTAACGCGCGCAGCGTATCAAACACAAATAACCAAACAAGGAAAAACGACGGACTTCGCTTCCTTGAACGTGATTTACACGTCGGCCGATGCCAAGGCCTCCCCCCATGGAGTCCTAAACGTGGCACGCAAGTATTTCATCCGTTTTACAGAGAATAATGTGCAGAAATTACGCCTGGTCAAAGATGGAGATGAAATAAAAGTAGGCGATGAAGTAGAAGTACACCTAACGCTTACGGCAGACAGTGCCTTTGAATATGTACAGCTGACCGATCCCAAACCCGCCGGGTTTGAGAGCGCAGACTTGCACAGCAAGTGGACATGGAACCCCGTTTCTATGTACCAGGAAGTGCGCGACGCGGACACCAATTTCTTTATAGACCGCTTGCCCGCGGGCAAGGTGGAACTGCGCTACGTGTTACGCCCCACCATGCCGGGCAAGTTCCACGCCAAACCCGCACAAGTACAAAGCATGTACGCACCGCAGTATGGCGCACACAGCGCGGCAGAAAAAATAACAGTCGTACGCTAAGATTTCATGCACCCGTGAAAAGCCCCGCAGTTTGCGGGGCTTGTTAACTTAAAACTTAATCGCGTTTTTAAATTGCTTTTCCATCTCGCGCGAAAGGTCTTTTTTCTTTAAAGATTCGCGCTTGTCGTAGGTGTGTTTGCCTTTAGCAATAGCCAACTTTAACTTAGCCCACCCATTTTTAAAATACACTTCTAGCGGCACCAGGGCGTAGCCCTTAATTTCCGCCTTAGATTCCAATTTGCGTAGCTCTTTTTTGGTAAGTAACAAACGCCGCGGACGGGTAGGGTCCAATTCAGTCAAAGAATTAAATTTGTACGGTTTTACGTGCATTTGATACACGCGCGCTTGCCCGTTTTCTACGCGCACAAAACTCCCCTCCAAGCTAAGCTCTTTTTGGCGGATAGATTTAACTTCCGCCCCCAGAAGTTCCAGCCCTGCTTGGTAGGTATCTTCAATAAAATAGTCGTGGTAGGCTTTACGGTTGGTGCAAACTACCAGTACGTTTTCTTTCTTCGGCATAGGTATATTATAGCAAAATGCCGGGGCACCCCTAAAAGTTGTAAAATAATATATATGATTATTAATGATGAAAAATTACACAAAGCCCTTGAAAAAGGCCAATCTTATACGGATGCGGACGTTACCCGCATTTTAACCAAAGCCCGCGAATTAAAAGGCATTTCTTTGGGTGAAGCGGCCGTTTTATTGTCTATTACCGATTCCAACCTTTTAAACCAACTTTTTGAAACCGCTAAATACATTAAAGAAGCCATCTACGGCAACCGCATTGTACTGTTTGCCCCGCTTTATATTTCCAACATTTGCACCAACGAATGTATCTATTGCGCGTTTCGTAAATCCAACACGCATTTAAAACGCCACGCCAGCACCCGGGACGAAATTCACCAAGAGGTGACCGAACTGTTAAAGCAAGGGCACAAGCGCATTTTGATGGTAGCCGGAGAGGCGTATCCCGGCGGTACACTTCAGTATGTTTATGACAGCATTAAAGCCATTTATGAAACCAGCTGGAACGGACAAACGATCCGTCGTGTAAACGTCAACATTGCGCCGCTAACGCTAGAAGAATTTGCCGAACTTAAAAAATGCGGCATTGGTACCTTCCAGGTGTTCCAAGAAACGTATCACAAAGAAACGTACGAAAAATTACACCTAGCCGGAGCCAAGAAGGATTATCAATTTCGACTAGATGTGATGGACCGCGCCTTGCAAGCGGGTATGAACGACGTGGGCATTGGACCGCTACTGGGCTTATATGACCACAAATTTGAAATTTTGGCCACGCTCGAGCACTCCTGGCACTTAGACAAAACCTACGGCGTAGGCCCGCACACTATTTCCATTCCGCGCATTGAGCCGGCGGACGGGAGCGATTTTAGCCAACACCCCAATGATGTACTTACTGACGAAGAATTTAAGCAGTGCGTAGCCGTCTTACGCCTAGCTGTGCCGTACACGGGGATTATTTTAAGTACGCGCGAACGACCGGAACTGCGCAACCAATGTTTGGAGTTGGGCGTATCGCAAATTTCAGCCGCCAGCCGCGTAAACCCGGGTGGATACTCGTACGATAAAGAGAACGGTAGCCAGTTTACCTTGACCGATGACCGCACTTTAGCCGAAGTAATTGATGCCGTAGTGGACGCCAAGCACATGCCTTCTTTCTGCACGGGATGCTATCGCTTGGGGCGTGTAGGCAAAGATTTTATGGATATGGCTAAGCCGGGGCTTATTAAAACACACTGCTTGCCTAACGCCATGTTTACCTTTGCCGAGTATTTGGAGGACTTTGCCCCCGCCCCCCTCAAGGCCAAGGGCTACGCGCTTATTGAAAGTACAGCCAAGGAAGCGTTTGCCGAGGGGACGCCCATCAAGAAAATGATTGACGAAAACCTGACCAAAATTAAAGCCGGTAAACGGGATCTGTATTTTTAAGTAGGTATCCCCCTCATCCGTCCTTACAGGACACCTTCCCCCTCATGGGGAAGGTGCTTTTGTTTTTACCCTCTACCTGGAAGGGAGAGGGCCGAGTGCGCCTGCACTGGGACTAAAATACAGTCAGGACATGCCCTGACCTATACCCGCCCCCTTGGCATTTCCTCGCCCCTTGCGGGAGAGGATGCCCGCAGGGCAGGTGAGGGGTTTATAAAATAAATAGAAAGTGACCCCTCATCCGGGCTGCGCCCACCTTCTCCCGCAGGGGGCGAAGGGAACAACGAAAATTCGAGAAATTAGGATTCCATAAGAAACACCCCCCGCCATAGCGGGGGGCGTATTCATTCTAATAACGTTGAAGAATTAGAATTTGATTAACATGCCCAATTGACCTTTGACATTGTCTTTGCCAAGGACATTTCTGCTATACAGAGTAAAACCATCTCTAGCATTAGCAGTTGTACCATATTTGGCATAGCCAACACCGGCGAACAGTTCCACATATTCGTTGTGGGCATATTTGGCGGTTAAGTCAGCTTCCAACGTGGCAGCATGATTACCATGGCGGCCTTGGAAAGCATAACCATCTAACGAGAAGGTCCATTTGTCAGCCGGTTTTACATCAAAACCAACGTTGAACATACGAACGCCTTCATCAGAATAGTTAAAAATTTGACCACCCCATACACCTAATTCGCCCAAACGAGGCAAGTTGTGACCTACTAACAAGCCGGGAGTATAGTTACCAAAAGCTAAGAAGCCTTCTTTACCATACAGGAAGGTACCGCGGGCGGTTACCGCATTCATGTCAGCAGCAATGTCGGCCTTTACCATGTAGGATTTCATGTCATGGCCGCCGTAGTTGCGGGCATATTCAGCCGCAAAGCGGAAAGCTTCAGGATTGAAGGCCAATTTGGCACCATATAACCCAGCATTGGCATAATGTACACCATTGATTTGAGCATCACGCAAATTGTACATATACCCTTGCAAGGTCATGGCTTCCGCGGGATTCAGTCTGGCATCAAAACCGTAGACATCACCGCGGCCGTCGTTCGGCCAATAACCCAACGTATTGTCCACACGACCGGCAATCAAAGTCAAAGACTTTACATCATCGGCGTAGGTCAATTTGGCCGCATCCAACGAGCGGGTCAAGCCATTGGCTTCCGCGTTATAATGGTTCGGACCAAAATACATTACGGCGCTATCTTCATCACCGTAGAATTGGCGGCCGACCGTCAAGTCAAACGCACAGAATAAGTTATGCAATACCACATTGGCATTGACCAGGTGTACCCGATTCCAATAGGAGTTCAGGGTTTCACCATTCATATTATTGGCGTTAGTACCCCATTCATTAGCATATTGGAACAATAAGTTCACCGTCACATCTTCTACCAAATCGGCAGAAAGGCCGGCTAATACACGAGCATTAGTACCGCTGTTATAAATAGCAGGATCATTAGCTCTTACATCAGAGGCGATGGTTTGGATTTCGCCTTTCACTTCAACGTTATGCAACACAGTTGCGCTAACAGGCCAAGACAAGGTCATGGCTAGTAGCACGCCTAATAGTTTCTTCATGAATACTCCTCCTGTTTAGTTTTATACTCCCTACAACCCTATTAAAACTAATTTATTTTGGGCGTGCAAGAAGTTTTTTAAATTTCGCTTGACACGCAACTTTTTAAGTGGTATCCTATCCCCGTTTTTGAACAAATGTAACATTTATTACGCATTTCTCCGACGAAAAAACAACCCTGGTCCAATTACCAGGGTTACTTTAAATATTTTCATTTTCACAAAAAAAACTATTTATTTTTTCGTACCCGCTTGGCAGCCAGCATGGTGCGTTCAGCCGCGCGGGCTTCGGCTACGGCTTGCTCTGCAGCTATCTTTTGGGCAGCACGGGCTGCCCGTTTGGCCGCTTTAGCAGCACGCGCTTTTTCAGCGCGCTCTATGCATGCTTTTTTACCTACCAGGGCACGCAAGTTTTTACTGGTAGTTTTTTTAATCACTTTACGGAAGCACCACAACGCCCATATATTAGGTATGGTCATCATGGTCATCGTCAAAATAACTAAGGCCCACATAAAACGGGTGGACATATTGGCTTCGGCCGTACGCATGAGCGACTGCCCAACAAATAAATCCGTAGAGAAGCTGGTACCAATCACCCCCCCCGCAAACACGAGTAATATAAATAATACGCGGGAAGGTTTTACCAAAATGTTAGACCCCTTGCATAAAAACTGTAGGGCCTTTTCGGTATAATACCCCCATCCAATAATCGTGGTAAAAGAAAACACCACGAGCGAAAACACCAAAATCGGTGTACCTATATAAGGTACCGTTTTAAACGCGCTATTGCATAGGTTAGCTGCATAGACATTGGGGTTGGTATAATCTCCAGCCAGTACAATCACGATTCCGGTTAAGCTACAGATAAAAATAGCCCAAAACACAGAAGTAGCCGACACAATGGCCATTTGCGTAGCACTTCTGGTACGCGCTGCGGCGGCGGCCATAGAGGCACTACCTAGCCCGGCTTCGGTAGCCAGCACGGCACGGGTAACCCCGGCAGTAACCCCGGGCAGCATCGCTTGCACAAGGCCCATAATGCCTACACCTATAGCTCCTCCCGCGGCGGCCTTGCCGGTAAAGGCGCCCTTTAGCACGGTTAAAAAGGCAGCCGGGATGTGGGTAATATTCATAGCAATCACAATCATCGCTATAAGCAGGTATAAGCTACCCATAATCGGCACCAGCCATTCAGAATAAGAAGCAATACGTTTAACCCCTCCTAAAATGACGACAGCTGCCGCCACCGCCACAAAAAGCGCTACATACCAAGGGTTTAGGTTGTACCCTTCGCGCAAGGCATCGGCAATGGAGTTGGTCTGCAAGGCACTGCCGGCGGTTAAGCCCATTAACAGCGTGCCGATGGCAAAGACAATCCCTAACCATTTAAACTTGAGAATATTCGCCAAATAATACATGGGGCCGCCGACATATTCGCCATCGGCTAAACGTACACGATATTTAAACGCCACCATACATTCACAATATTTAATTGCAAAGTTAAAAAATCCTGCTACTACCATCCAAAATAAGGCCCCAGGCCCCCCCTCGGCCACAGCGGTGGTAACCCCAATAATGCTACCGGTCCCTACCGTGGCCCCAATCATCACGGCTAGCGAACCAAAGCTGCTGACCATGCCTTCGCTTTCCGCCTTAGCTACGGAAAGCTTCATAGCCGGCCAGGTATATTTTTGGATAAAGCGTAATTTGACCGTAAAATAAATCCCTAAAAATAGCAAGAGAAAAATCATCGGCGGGCCCCAAATAAGGGCGTTAAAGCCGTTCATTACGTCGTACAGGCTCTGTAAAGACGGTTCAGCAAACAGGGCACGAAAAGCCCCGGCAAGTTGTTGGACTGTGTCCATAAGTAGTGTTGTTGCCTCCTAAACGGTGTACTTTGTTATTGTACTAATTTTATTTATCCCCGCACAGTAAGAATCGCATTAAGAGGCCCAAAACCTGATTAGGTCTTTTGGCCCTTTTCAAACGATATAAATTGTGTTAAGCTGTGGATAAGGAGGTATCTATGAATAATAATTTTTCTATTGTTTCTTTATGTTTACTCGTATGGCTTTTTCCTTCTCTCACTTTGGCCCAACCGGGAAAAGTGTTGAAAGAGCTTGCGACCTTTCGCCAAAGACAAACAGTCAGTCCAATTCACGGGAAACTAACCTACGTTGGACCCGGGCAATATATGACACCCTACTTAAAAGAAATTGTTACACGACAGGCAGCGCAAACCCCTCTCTTGACCACTGAAATACAGCGCGTAGCATTATCTGACGGGCGCAAAATTTCTGACAAGCGGCACTCTATTGTTCCTTCTGCCGTTACAATTTTGGGGTCGCCCGCCATTGTTCGTCCCGAAGATCGTAATATTTCAGCGTTACGTAAACAAGCCCAAGAACAATCCTCTGCTCAATATTTATCGCCACTAGTAAAGAGAACGCTGGCGTAACGAGTGGGAAGCATTACGTCGGATTTGGATTAAGGCAGAGCCATCTAAATTAGAGGATTTGCCCCATTTTTTAACCCACCAGGTACCTCCTCCCACGCTGGCTTATTTACAGCAAGAATACGCAAAGTTGTGCGCGCTTATTGAAACTACCCACCAGGATCTATCTGCTAAGGTCATTTATTCCTTTTTGCGCAATGAAGGGCACCCCTTTACCTATGAAGAATGCTCAATACTTAATAACATGATTTCAAATATTCGTTTTAAAATACGATCCTTAGCACAATCCATAAATAAAGACCCATATTTACTAGTACAACAAAAATACTGGGATCGAATGTTTGGGGCGTTTAACCCGTTGTTAAAAGGGGTGTTAGCTAAACCTATATCTATTTTTAGACAAGACAACCGCGAATTTGTATTATCTGAATTTGCCTTACATAATCCGGACGGATCCTCCCCGTATTTGCCCAAATCTGATTCTATGATTCAGGGCGAATCCCTGGAAGGCGATGACGATGATTTTGATGAAGAACAATATAGTGGCACGCAACAGGCTCGTCTGCGTCAAGCGCAACGCCGTGCAGCGGAGCGCGAACATAAAACGCAAATGATCCAGCTAGCCGAACAAGAAAGAGAGAATCTACTGGCACACATTCCTACAGGACTACGCATAGCTGTAATTAATGATGATTTGTTGCCGTTACTAAACTTTCAAGGATGGGCCAAAAATGGGTATCTCGGTCAAGGAGCCACTGTTACAACCTTTCGGGATGGATTTAGTTTTCTACAAAATGTCAAATTTGGCACACGCTATGATATCGTTATTACGGACCTTGTGTTACCGGATGGCGGAGTAGCTATGATGGAAGATTTTCGTATTTTAGATTCCAAAGCAATTGTTTTTGCATCTAGCAAATTTTATCCGGGCGATGGAGACGATCACTCTGCGCGGGATTTGTTCAATTTTGGGATGGACGGCTATGTATGGAATAATACAAATTTAAATGACGGTGCATTTGGTTATTTACAATACCTGCGCCAGCTCAACAATTACTATTACTATAAGAATAAATATGGTTGGAGCCGCTAGCCCCGTTCGTGCGTAATGTGTGTCACTTCATAGAAATGCCCCGAGAAATCTCAGGGCATTTTTTTACCAAGATAATGACACGAACACTATACGCTTAATACATACAGCATATTAGTGGTACCTGCTTTGCCAAATGGAATACCCGCTGTTACTACTACGTTATCCCCTTCTTTGGCTAGTTTTTGGGCCAGCACTGCTTGCTTAGCTTCTTTGACCATATCGTCAAAGTTGCGCAAGTTTTCAATCACAATCGGCGTCACACCCCAAGCAATAGCTAGCTGACGGGCGGTAGTGATGTTAGGCGTTAAACCCAATATCGGTACCCCTCCAGCACGCTGTTTAGAAGCGCGAATGGTAGTAGAGCCGGAATCGGTAAACGTCACAATCACGTTAGCTGTATCCATGTTGGTAGCTACTACGCCAGCCGCCGTTGTGATGGCACCTTCTTTGGTGGAATCATTTCTGCGTTCCAACAAGGAAAGCCCTTTGCGGTAGCGGTGATCGCTTTCTACCGTTTCAATGATGCGGCGCATGGTAGTAACAGCTTCCACCGGGTGTTGCCCTTGGGCTGTTTCCGCAGACAACATCACAGCATCTACGCCATCGTACACAGCGTTGGCAACGTCGGAAGCTTCAGCACGGGTCGGCATCACGTTGGTAATCATGGATTCCAACATTTGGGTCGCTACAATGACCGGTTTACCCGCTTTGCGGCAGCCGGAAATAATTTTCTTTTGTAGTACCGGCACCAGTTCGGGGCTGGTTTCTACCCCCAAATCTCCACGGGCTACCATAATCACATCCGACAAATCAATAATTTCGCGTAAATGTTCAATGGCAGATGGTTTTTCAATCTTAGCAATAATATGCGCATTGGATTTCATTAGGCTACGTAGCTCAATAATGTCTTCCGGTTCTTGCACAAAGGAAAGACCAATAAAATCCGCCCCTAACATTTCGGCAATTTTAAGGTCTTCGCGGTCTTTGGCAGTTAACGCAGAAAGCGGCAATTTTACGCCGGGAACGTTGACCCCTTTTTTATTATTTAATTGGCCACCGGCTAGCACAGTGCATTGGGCAGAATCGGCGGTGAAGGAATCCACACGCAAGCGCACTACACCGTCATTTACCAATAGTTCCATGCCTTCCTTCATGGCAGCAAAAATTTCTTTATGCGGCAAACATACGCGGGTAGTATCGCCGGGTTCTGGATTTAAATCTACTTGAAATTTGGCTCCCGTCTCTAGCGTAGCATAATAATCCTTAAAGGTACCAATGCGCAACTTTGGGCCTTGCAGGTCAAACAAAATACCCAAGCTGCAGTTATATTTCTTTTCCATTTTGCGGATGTTAGTTACACGTTCTTGGTATTCAGGCAACGAACCGTGGCTGCAGTTGCAGCGAAACACAGATACACCCGCTAATACGAGTTGCTCAATCGCTTTTTCATTTGAGGTGTCGGGACCGATGGTCGCGACAATTTTACAAAAGTCAGTATTTTTTGGCATACGTCTACAATCTTCCTTCTTAATTCACAAAGTAAGAGGCGCAGCTTCGCGCCCCTTCTGCGTATATTTTAGCATTTTTTATGACGGTTAGCACATAGAATTTTTCATTGCAACCACGCCCGTAAATTCGCTACAATATATGTGTAAACGTCTGTTGTTTAGACGTTTTATTTTACATATTTAAGGAAACATATGAAAAAATTAATTATTTTAGTTGCAGCCCTATTTGTAACAGGCTTTGCTCAAGCCCAAGACGGCAAACAGGGTTGGCAAGTAGAGCTCAAAAAATTAGCCCTTGACTTGACCAGCACAGAAGTGAAACACGCCAAAGAATATAACGGATTTTCTGATGCGCGTTTGACTTCGGACTCACAAACCTCTGTGCGTGGTGCGCTAGATTCCATTGCTGATTACCACGCCCAGCACTTTGTATGGACCAATGAACTGCTCATGGATTATGGTCGCAATAAAATTCGCCCAGTAGAAGGCGATAGCATCACAAACGAAAACGCGGATAAAATCTTGCTGCAAACAGGTTATACGCAACGTTTGTGGAAAATAGACGATTTCTTAGGCGGTTTTGAAATGGGACCCTTTGCCACGTTAGGGTATGAAACCGAATTTACTAAACCTCATCATGCCAACCGCACCCGTGTGTGGCGCGGAACGGCTGGTATGAAATTATTTGACGGCAAATATCTCAAAAAATTCTATGTAGCCGTGGTGGGTGAACGGGATTTAACCTATAATCCTCATTCTAATAAACTAGCATGGGAAACCGCGTTAGAGTTAGAGGCCCCCGTACGCGAAGGTGTCATCTTTAAAGCCGGTGCCTTGTTCCGCGATTATTTAGATGAGTCAGAACGGCAACCCAACGACCTAGATTGGGAATTTGCAGCAGATGCCCGTTTAGATGTAGCTCTTTACAAAAACCTATATGTAGCTCCATTTATTAGCTACTATACGGCGCAAGGCAAATATGTAGGCCCACGCGGTGAAAATGTGTATGTGGGGGTGTCGTTCTCCTTTAACCACATTTTTCATGCAGCCCAATAAAATATCTAGCCCCGGCAACCCCGGGGCTTTTTTAATAATTTTAAGTTCCAAGTACTAGCGCACCACCTAACAATTATGTACAATAGTGCTTACACTTTCTAGGAGAAATCACATGAGAATTATTCCCTTAAAATATTATGACGGTGGATTTATGACCCAAGCATTTGCCTTTGGCGGTTCCCGCCCTAAAGAAAGCTGCGCCCCCACTGTTTTATATCCATCTAGCTTACAAAACTTTTTAATAGATGACGGCAAAGACGTTATTTTGTCTGATACCGGCTTACCCAATAATTCGCCGGATATTCCCCGCAAAGCAGGGTCTCCCCTGTGGATGGGCCGTAAAATTGCCACGTTTGAAGAAGCCCTGGCTAAAACCGGCTACAAGCCAGCAGATATTACAAAAATTTTTGTTACGCATAAACACCCGGACCACACCGGTGAACTGCGCATGTTTCCTAACGCACAAATTTACATTTCAAAAACCGAAGCGGACGCCATGAAGTTGGATGGCAGCAACATTGTACGCGTTGGATTTACAGATGGACCTTATAAAAATTTCCCGCATAGCCAGCGTCTTACCGATCATCTGGTACTGGTACGAGCGGAAGGGCACACCCACGGTAATTCCATAGGTATCTTAGAAGATAACGGTACTTATTATATGTTCCATGGGGATGTAACTTACACGGATGCTGCTTTATATGCAAACGAGCTTTCGGTCGTTTTTGAAGATAAAGACAAAGCACGCGAAACACTTACCCGCGTGCGGGAATTTTGTCAACATAATCCCACCGTTTATTGTTCTACCCACTGCCCGGAGGGGTACATTAACCTAGAGGAGAAAAAAATTATTAAATTATAGGAATAACTATGAAACAAGTCCTTATTTTAAATGCTAGTCCTCGCAAAAATTGGAACACCGCCCAACTCTTGCAAGAGGCTCAAAAAGGGGCCGAAGCCGCTGGAGCTACCACGGAATTTACCCATTTGTACGACATTAAATTTACCGGTTGTCGCAGTTGCTTAGCTTGCAAACGCAAAGGCGCCCAACTTAATAAGTGCTATTGGCCGGATGATTTGTCCCCCCTCATTGATAAAATCTTGCATGCCCACGCAGTCATTATCGGCACCCCCATTTATATGGGCGGTCCAACAGCCCACTTCCATGCACTATACGAACGCTTGGGCTTTTGCGTGCTTTCCTACGCTACACGCCAAAGCACCTTGGCTCGCCGAGTCAACGTCGGGTTAATCTACACCATGAATGCCCCACAGGATTATTACGAAAAAAACATGCGGTCCACCTTTACACCTATTGAAACTGGATACCAGCACCTATTACGCGGGCAAGTGGAAACGTACGCCTCATGCGATACATTACAGGTAACCGACTATAGCAAGTACGATATGGATATGTTTGACCCCGCCCATAAAGCGCAAGTACATCAAACGCAATTCCCACAGGATTTAAAACAAGCTTTTGCCCTAGGCAATAAATTGGCCCAATAACCACGAGGAGGCTTGGATGGCTGATACTACAATGAGGAACCAACTTGCCCAGCGCGAACAGATTATTGTCAACACCAGCATAATTGGCATCATTACCAATGTGCTATTGGCGGCATTTAAGGCCGCGGTAGGACTATTGGCTAATTCGATCGCTATTGTGTTAGACGCTGTCAATAATCTTTCCGATGCGTTATCCTCTCTCATTACAATCATTGGGGCTAAATTAGCCGGTAAGCAACCGGATAAAGAGCATCCGCTTGGCCATGGACGGGTAGAGTATTTAAGCGCCATGCTTGTTTCTGCAATTGTGTTATACGCGGGGATTGTGGCCCTAATTGAATCCGTGAAAAAAATTATTCATCCGCAAGTGGCTACTTATTCGATACTTACTTTAGCGGTATTAGTGGTGGCAATTATCGTTAAAATTGTACTAGGACACTATGTAAAAATCAAAGGCAAACAGGTCAATTCCAGCGCGCTGGTGGCCTCCGGGTCGGATGCGTCCTTTGACGCAATTTTGTCCGCCTCCGTGTTGGCTTCGGCTATCATATACCTACTCTTCCATATTTCATTGGAGGCCTACGTGGGGATAGTCATTTCCTTATTTATCATTAAGGCTGGTTACAATATGCTGCAAGAAACACTCGATGATATTTTAGGCCATCGACCCGACGAAAAGATTGTCCAAAAAATCAAGCAAATTATTCAACAAGAACCCGGGGTACACGGTGTCTACGATGTACTGATTAATAACTACGGCCCGGATAAGAACTATGCTTCTTTACACATTGAACTAAATGACACCTGGACGGTAGCTCAAGTAGACGAATTAACCCGCACCATTGAAAACAACGTCTTTCGTCAAACAGGCATTATTTTAACCGGGGTAGGTGTATATGCGTTTAATACCAGCAATCAAGAAGCCGCCCATATCCGCAATACCATACAAAAGATTGTTCTTGCGCATGATTGGGCACTACAAATGCACGGCTTTTATATTAATACGGATAAAAAAGCTATGCAGTTTGACGTAGTACTTAGCTTTGACATAGAACATAAAAAAGCCTTACAAACGCTCACCCAAGAAATCCAGGCTGCCTATCCGGCGTATTCCATTCAAATCGCTTTGGATGTGGATATTGCTGGCTAGCAGAGCTTATGTTTCTAAAATCTCTTTACGTTTAAATTAAAAATTGATAATGTAATAAATATGGTAGAAATTCAACTCAAAGATGATTGCCTTTGTTGCGTATTAAAGGGTGCCCTTTCCGAAACAGATTCTATCCTTCTGCCCACCTACATGGAAGGCCCTAAGAGAGTACATATCCTTGGAGAACAGATTGATTCCTGGAATACCGATTTTGTAATTACCCTTTTTAACGCGTTGCAATCCGTTTCCCCCACCTCTATCACGTATGATGGGCTACCACAAGGTATGGAGCAACTGTTGCGCCTAGCGCTGCAAACGCCTCCTGTAAAAACAGTAAATACCCTACGCAAAGAGGCCCTATTAGAACGCCTTGGGGATAGTGCCATACATCTCTGTCGTAGTGTCAAAAAAGGCAGCTTATTTCTGTTGGATTGCGCACGCTCGTGGGGGCGGCAATTAAAGGGGAAGGCTGTTTACCGCAGCAAAGATTTTTGGATGATTTTAGCCGATTGTGGCCCCAAATCTATCTCTATCGTGTCCCTCATTAGCTTTATGGTAGGGCTTATTCTCGCCTTTGTGGGAGCTCTTCAACTTAAGTTATTTGGAGCACAAATTTATGTAGCCAGCCTTGTTACCATCGGTATGACCCGTATTATGGGTGCTATTATGACAGGGGTTATCATGGCTGGCCGTACCGGGGCATCTTACGCGGCCACTATTGGTACCATGCAAGTAAACGAAGAATTAGACGCCTTACAAACCATGGGAATTGCTCGTACCGATTTTCTGGTTTTACCACGCATGAATGCGTTGCTTCTTTCCATGCCTATTTTGATCTTACTAGCTGATTTTATGGGTATTTTGGGGGGCTGCTTTGTATGCGTCGTCTTTTGGGGTATTCCGTTGTCGGAATACGTCAAGTATTCTACCTCCGCTTTTCATATTACCAACTTTTTAGTAGGTATACTGCACGGTGTACTTTTCGGCCTGATTATTGCATTATGTGGTTGTTATTTTGGGGTAACCTGTGGCCGCAATGCCGATAGCGTTGGCACGGCTACCACCCATTCCGTCGTATACGCCATTGTGTGGATGATTGCCATGACCGGGTTATTAACTGCTATATTGGCATGGATAGGAATATGATGAACCAAGAGCCAATTATTCGTGTAGAAAACTTAGATATCGGCTATGAAAATAAGCTGATCATGAAGAATTTGTCCTTTGAGATTGCCAAAGGGGATATTTTTATCATTATGGGTGGTTCGGGTTGTGGCAAAAGCACGTTATTACGTACGCTAACGGGGCTTATCCCTGCTCAGGCCGGCCAAATTTGGATTCAAAACACCCAATTTATAACGGCTAGCCCGGCTGAAAAACTTGAGATTATGAAGCACAGCGGTATCTTGTACCAAAGCGGGGCTTTGTTTAGCTCTATGACGCTAGCCGAGAATGTGGCCTTACCGCTACAACAATATACCAACTATTCGGCGGACAAAATTCAACAAATTGTAGCCTTTAAATTAGCCGTAGTGGGGCTTGCCGGCTATGAGGGGTATTATCCCTCTGAAATTAGCGGCGGGATGCGTAAACGGGCGGGGCTGGCCCGGGCCTTAGCGCTAGACCCGGAAATCGTCTATTTTGACGAACCTTCCGCGGGGTTAGATCCTGTTAGCTCAAAAAATTTGGACGATTTAATTTTGGAAATTAACCACACACTCGGCACTACTATTATTGTAGTCACCCACGAACTTTCGTCCATTTTTGCCATTGGTAAAAACAGTATTTTTCTAGACAAAACCATTCAAACTATCTCAGCCCGGGGGAACCCCAATGAACTGTTAAAAAATCCCCCCAACCAACAGATTTACGAATTTTTAACACGAGGAGCACATCATGAAAAAAGAACCAAATAAAAAAGCAATCGGGCTATTTTTAGTCATCGGTTTTGCCTTGTTTGCAGCACTGATCGGGCAGGCAGTTTTCCATAAAATACACGCTGACACAAAAGACGTGGTAGTCATGTATTTTAATGAATCAACCCAAGGGTTAACCGAAGGATCTTCTGTTTTATTTCAGGGGGTGGAAGTTGGCAAGGTAACCCGTGTAGTGTTAGTGGCCGATACAACCAATTGGAAGTTTAACGTGGCTGTTTATGCCCGTATTAAAAAACAGTTAGATATGATGAGCGAAGGCTCCGTTTTAACAAAATTTTGGAAAAAAGAAAATGTGTTGGGGCGGTTGGTGGACAATGGGTTGCGTGCGCGGCTAGCCTCTCAAAGCTTACTCACGGGGCAACTCATGATTGAACTGGTCATGTTACCCGAAACGGAAGCAAAATTTGAATACCCGGAAAATGATCGTTTTGAGCAAATCCCAACTGTTACTTCTCAATGGGAAGAACTCTCCCGCGGGCTAAATAGAATTAACATTCAAGAAACTCTTGAAAAAATTAACACCGTTGCGGAAGTACTTGGCAAGGAGTTGCCTATTTTATTACCCGCTTTAACAAATAGTTCCAAAAATTTGGATAAAACATTGGCACGGGTAGCTGAAAGTAGCGATGAAACCCTATCCAATATGAATAATACGCTTAGTGATATGTCAGCAGCGGCTAAATCCGCACAAAATTTTACAGACTATCTAGAAACTCATCCCGAAGCGCTAATTAGAGGGAAAAAAGGAGAATAATATGAAACTGTTAAAAATTATCATTCCATGCTTATTATTAGGGGCCTGCGTATTCGGCAGGAGTAAAAGTCCCAAATTTTATACCCACACCCCCCTTGCTACAACCGCTATTTCAGCCGATTATGCTAGCTCGGTAGGCATCAACCGCTTGCAGTTTCCTAAATATACAGATCGGCCTCAAATAGTTACTCAGCAAAAAGACTCTTCACAAGTTAAAATATCGGAATTTAACAGATGGGTAGAATCCCCCTCCATGTTGGCTACGCGTGCCCTAACAGATAATTTAAGCATCCTCCTTCCGGCGGCACAAGTGAAGCTCAACAAAGCGAACGGAGAAAAATTTGACCGGACAATCTCGGTGGAAGTGGTTCAGATAAGTGCCGTTCTAGGGGATCATGCCGAATTAGTAGCGTGGTACACGATCAAAGATGCGGACAAAACAGCCCTTGTGCAGCAGAAATTCTCATCCACTGTTCAAATTGGTAAAACGTATGACGATTTAACCAAGGGTTATAATCAGCTGTTGGCAGAACTTAGTAACGTAATTGCCGAAAACTTAATTTCACATAAATAATAAGTGCTAATTACGTACTAACAGTGCTTTTAACCGCAAACATTATCGCCCCAGGGCTTACGGCCTGGGGCGAATTTGCTAGTTGTGGGTGGGATAATGCGCCTGCGTCAAAACCCCATTCTAGAACATAATTCCAACCCAATAGGGCTCTCATCGCCGTAATAGACACTACAGCTTGTGCTCCATTCTCCCGTACCTCCATTCTTGTTGCTATAGAATTCATGGTAATCGCTAGCATAAACATCTAATC
>JAZUNI010000055.1:0-76244 GCA_045604045.1 Elusimicrobiaceae bacterium
CGATAATAGCAAAAATATTAGACGAATACACCAAAAAAGTATCCTGGGTAATGGACAACACCGCCGGGATAGAATCCACCGCAAAAATCAGGTCGCTCATTTCAATCACCAACACGGCGGCAAAAAGCGGAGTAGCGAACCATTTAACCCCTTCTTTTACAAAAAAGTTTTCTCCGTGATAATCAGTTTTTAACGGCGCAAATTTCTTTAAAATTTTAAGCGGCAGGGATTTGGAAGGGTCCATTTCTTCCCCCTCTTTTTGAAGCAACATTTTAGCCGCCGTAAAGACCAAAAGGCCGCCAAACACATAAATAGTCCACGAGAATAAAGAAAGCAACTGTACGCCGATAAAAATAAATAAAAACCGCAGCGCTACGGCCCCCAAAATTCCCCACAACAACGCTTTAGGCTGCAATTCGTGCGGAATGGCAAAATAGCTGAAAATTAAGATAAACACGAACATATTATCCACGGAAAGCGAATATTCAAGGATATATCCCGTGTAAAAAGCAAGGGCGTGCGAAGCGCCTTCAAACAGCCAAATCGCTCCCCCGAATAACAGGGCCAAGCTCACCCAGGCACACACCATAATGCCAGCTTCTTTAATAGACACATGTCCATGATGCTTATTCAGCACCGTTAAATCCACAAACAGCGCGGTGATGACGATGACCCAAAAGGCCAGCCATAATCCGACAGAAACAGACGTAGATACAGGTTCCATAGCAGTATTATTATATAAAATTGACGAACTCTTCGGAAAGGAACCCTGGCAGCAAACTTACAAAAATGCTATTATATAGGTAACTTTTTAGTAAGAAACGCTGAGGTAGCTCAACTGGCAGAGCAACGGTTTTGTAAACCGTAGGTTGTGGGTTCGATTCCCATCCTCAGCTTTTTTGCTGCCCTTTTTAGCGGCATACTTTGGCCTCGCTCGTGTCGCATACCTCCGCGCTCCGCGCGCGTGCCGCCAGTATTGCTCACTCGCTGCGTTCGCGTCTGCCACTAAAAATCTTTGCAAAAATACGCGCTCTTTACAAAGAAATTTACTGTAGGGGATTTCCATCCTCAGCTTTTTTGCTGCCCTTTTTTATATAATACTAGCATGGAAATTGTATCAACCTCTGTATCTCTTGCTATGTGGGTGGCTTTTTGGATTACCGTCATTGCCGCCTTATTTATTGACTTAACCGTGCTTAACAAGCACCACGGACACGTGTCCATGAAAGAAGCCTCTATCATGGTGGGCGCGTGGATAACACTGGCTTTATTATTCGGCGGGGCGATTTGGTTATTTGAAGGCCCGCAACACGCCCTGGCGTTTTATACGGGCTACGTGCTGGAATATTCGCTGTCCATAGACAACATGTTTGTCTTTATCCTTATTTTTAGCTACTTTGCTATTCCGCATGATTTGCAACCCAAGGCCCTGCTGTGGGGTATTTTGGGGGCGGTAGCGTTGCGGTTTTTGTTTATTTTTGTAGGCGTACAGCTTATTTCTCTTTTCTCCTGGACGATTTATGTGTTTGGGGGGCTGTTAATTTTTACGGCTGCCAAGATGCTACTTCAAAAAGAAGATGATAATTTTGACCCGTCTCATTCGCTGCCGCTTAAAATTTTGCGCAAATTTATGCCCTTAAAAACCGATTACCACGGGGAAAATTTCTTTATCAAAGAGACCGGCAAGTGGTTTGCCACCCCCCTCTTTGCCGCGGTGCTGGTGATTGAAATGAGCGACCTTATTTTTGCGGTGGACTCTATCCCGGCAGTGCTTTCTATTACGCAGGATACGTTTTTAGTTTATTCTTCTAACATTTTTGCCATTATCGGCTTGCGCTCGCTGTATTTCTTATTATCGGGCATGGCGGGCAAATTTCCGTATCTTAAATATGGAATTTCCATCATTTTGTTCTTTGTGGGTGTAAAAATGCTGCTTTCCCACTATGTTAAAATCCCGATTTTGGCCTCTTTGGGCGTGATTGTGGGAATTTTAATACTTTCCATTTTGGCCGGTAAAGTGTTGCCTAAAAAAGAAAACGCACATTAACAATTGGCTAATTTCCCCCTGAAAGCGCACTTTTTATAAGTGCGCTTTTTTCCGAAGGACATTGTTGGAAATTCCCGCCACGTTTAACAATACACAAGGTAGATATCCCCGAGTCCTGCGGACGGCAACATCGGGGATGACAATTTTATTCAATTTTGTTACACTATACGTACAATTTGATCTGTTTTTGGAACCGTTTAGGAAACGGGCTCCTGCGCAAGCAGAGCTTTTCAGCTCCAAAAACAGCCGATTTTAGGCACAACGTAAAGGGCCTTATAACCCCTTTGTGTTGTGCCGAATGTTTATCGCACTCATTGCGATAGGCTGCGGCTGTTTTATTTAAAGAGCGCTGAAAAGCTTGAAATAAAGGAGCCGCCATTCTTTGGTTTCATAAGCAGGCAAATTGCGAATATAGGCAAGATATAAGCCGAACGAAAACAAGGAGAAAACTTATGAAATCGAAAGAAAAAGTCTTGGTAAAAAAAGAAGTGTATTCCCAAAAGTTGTTATCGGGGATGACAGCTTTATATAACAGCAAAGCCTTTACGCTTATAGAGCTGTTAGTAGTCGTTCTTATCGTTGGTATTTTAGCGGCAGTAGCATTACCGCAGTACCAAAAAGCAGTGGAAAAAACAAGATTAACGGAACTAGTGCACGAAATTAACATCATCAAAAAAATTTCTGCTCTACACTTACTGGAAAATGGAACTCCCGCCACATTGCATGATATATCACCTGCTATAGAATGGGGCGGAACTTGGCAACACGACGGGGACTATTGGTATTACACAACAAACTTTTTCGTGTACAATTGTGATGTCGCGGCGGTTACTTCGGGATTATATTGCGAAATATACCGATTAACTGAAAAAAATAATTACATGAGTGATTCGTTATATGCGTTAGCAATCGCCCAAGATACAACCACTAACACGTGGGAAAATATGTGTTTTACCTGGAACTCCAATTTGGGTAGCTACGCTTGTCAAACACTACATCAGTGGGATAACAGTCTAGCAATTGTAGATGGAGAATTGTAAAGCATTTTGCTCTTTAGTTTGTGAAACATCACCGGGAAAGTCATTTATCAAATTGACAGTTTTTCCTTAAACTTTGTATAATAAGTTAAAACAATTTATCTTAGTAAGGAAGGAATACTATGGCTTATAAATGTGCAGTATGTGGCAAAACCTCCGTTTCCGGCGGTTCTTACAGCCACTCCAACATGCGGACGAAAAGAAGCTTTAAACCCAACCTGCAAAAACAAAAAATCGTTTTGGACGGCAAAACCCAAACCGCCTATGTTTGCACGGGTTGTATTAAAAGCGGTTTAGCCACCAGACCGGCTAAATAAACCCTTTTTGTACCAAACTTACGCCCGTGCTACGTGTTAGTGCGGGCGTTTTGATTTTTAAGCGTTTTTATACTTAATTTATGTTGTTTTAGGGGTTTTTGATGAATTTTTCCAAACGAGCTTGTGGCGTAATAATAGCCGCGCTCCTTTCTTTTTTTTCGTACGCGCGCGCGGAGGAAACCGCCAGCGAAATGGACCCAAATGGGCCCTGGATGATTTGTAACATTTCTGTAGACGGCTTAAAAAATATCCGCAAAAAAACCGTCACCAAGGCCGCCCACTCCAAAAAAGGCGAACTTTATGAGCGGATGACCGTGTCCGAAGATGTGCAGGATATTTCGGGCCTAGGCAGTTTTGACTCGGTGGAAATTGATATTTCCCCCATGCCCGGCTCCCGCAAAGAAAAAGAAACCGGCACTTCCTACGCCTGCCACCGCATTACGTATCTAGTCAAAGAAAAACCAATTTTTGACCGCCTTACCTACGAAGGCAGAAAACACCTAGGCAAAGGGGCCATTACCCAAGCCATGACGCTTAAACTAAAAGACCCATTTAACGAGGCTAAATTGCAAGGAGACTTGGCCCGCATCACGGCTAAATATGCCGAAAAAGGGTACGTCAATGCGCAAGTAGCCTACGAGCTGGAACGCAACGAAAAATTAGGCGTTGTGTATGTTAAATTACTGATTAACGAAGGCGAACGGGTACGCGTGGGTAATTTAACCCTAGATACTGATGGAGCCGCACTGGAATTACCCGCCCAGAAAATTATTAAAAAAGCCTCTAACCGCCCCGGCAAAGTGTTTAAACCGCAAAATCTGCAAAAAGATTGGGTTAAAATGATGCTTTATGGCCGCAACAAAGGGTATAGCGAGTTCAACCTAACCCAGCCACAAATCACCTACAATGACGAAAAAACCCTCGCCAACATAACCTATCAACTCACCGAAGGGCCTCAAGTAGATTTTGGCGCGGTTACGTTTGAAGGAAATAACGTATTTACCCAGCAAGAATTAGATAAGCAAATTTACTTCCGTAGCGGCCAACGCTATAATCAAAAAGATTTTGACGATACGATTTCTGCTATTCAAGAACAATACGCCGATAAGGGGTATTTGCAAGCGCAAGTCATCCCCGTAAAAGACATTCAAAACGGTATTTTGAATATCAAGTTTGATATTACGGAAGGGCGTATTTTCTACATTGACCATGTGGATGTAACCGGCTATGAACATACTAAAAAATATGTGTTCACCCGCGAGCTGACCATCCACCCGGGGGACTTGTACGACAACGCTAAAATTAAACGCAGCCAAACTAAAATTATGAATTTGGGCTTTATTAACGACGTACAAATTGGCTTGCAACCTACCGCCGACCCCAATAAAGTAGACCTGGATTTCAACGTAGTAGAAGGCCGCCCGGGTATGTTTACCGCCGGGCTAGCGATGAGCTCTATGGACGGCTTATATGGGGAAGTTTCTATTAACCACCTCAATTTATTTGGCCGCGCACAACGTTTATCCTTACGCACCTTATTTGGTAAAGAAATTTTGGACTATACCGTCAGCTGGTATACCCCCTGGATTTTTGACCGCCCCACCTCGTTAGGGGTGGACGCGTTTAATACGCGCCGCTACCGTTCCTTCTCCACGGAAAACCAGGCCTATACCGAAAAACGTATCGGCGGACGTGTGAAAGTAGGGCCGCGCTTTAACGACGATATTTACCAACTTTCGTTCGGTTACTCGTTTGAAAATATTGATATTTATGATATTGACCACAAATATCAGTGCACGCCAGGTAAACGTAAAGAAGAATGTATTGAAAAAGGAAAAACTAACCTTTCTACCCTTAGCACCGATTTTGCTGTTGATACCCGCGATAACATGTGGGACCCCACCCGCGGTTGGCGTAACTCCATCGGTCTAGCCATGGCCGGCGGCCCGGTGGGTGGAGATTTGGATTTGTGGTATTTAAATGCTCGCTCTATCTTTAACTACACGGTGCTCAATGTAGGTGGCAATTACCCGATTGTGTTTGTACTTTCTAACAAAATTGGCTCCGTACGCCCCTACGGCCGCACAGACGAAGTACCGCCTTTTGAAAAGTTCTTCTTAGGAGGCGCCGATACAATCCGCGGGTACGAACGCGCCGGAGAAATTGGCCCTAAATACGGAGGTACTACGTACTACGTTATGAACGCTGAGTTACGCTTCCCGTTAGCGCGTGAAGGGCGTAGAAACATGGCACAATTTGCCTTCTTCTTTGATCTAGGGAACTCGTGGAATCACTTTGATGATTTGGAGTTTTCTATGGGACCTGATGAGAACCAGTTTAAAGCCGGCGTGGGGGTGGGATTGCGTTTAACAACTCCGTCCTTACCGATCCGCATTGACTGGGGGTACGGTCTAAATCACCGCGCGGGAGAAGACCGATCGCACTTCTATTTCAATATCTCCAACATGATGTAAGAGGCTTATGAAAAAACAGTGGCTAACGGCAATTAATGTTCTCTTTTTAGCAAGCATTCTTTGGGCGCAAGATACACCCAAAGAGCTTGCTTTAACAGATGAGGAAAATGCCGCCGTAGCCGCTATTTTGGCTAAAGCCCAAGCACCAGCAGGAAAGGGGTCCGATCAGCTATCCGCTCCTGCTCAAGCCCAAGCGCAGGTAACAGAGGAACTAGACCAGCAAGATCCCGAAGAAATAGAAGACAAAGAAACACAAACCCCTAAAAAATGTTTAACCGTTGCGTTTGTGGATATTGATGAAGCCTTTAACGCACACCCACGAACGGTAGCCGTCAAGGAACAGATCCGCCTTAAAATTTTATCTAAAGAGGAAGAAGTAGCTATCGCCAAAGAGTTAATTGCTCATCTGCACGAAGAAAATAGACGCTTAGTAGGCCTAATGCGCCAATTAAAACCGTTTTATGAACGTATTGTAGTAGAACCCCACAAACTTTCTCCCCGACCTTTAGAAAAGGCGGACGAACTAGAACTAGGCAACATATTAAACCGATTAACCTTTGCCGGAACCGATGTGTTTTACGCTAGCCCACTCAACACACCCGCTCAACTAGAAGAGCTCAAAACCCGTATCGCTGCAAACAAGCAAACCATTGAAGAACGTGAGTTTTTTATTGATAATTACAAAGCCCAAACGCGTGAAGAAATTTTAAAATTAGAAGAAAAAGAAGTCAAAGAAATTTTAAGGGATATTTATACAGAAATTAAGTCTTTTGCCCAAAAGCGCAACATTGGGGCCGTGGTGCGTAAAGACGAGGTACTCTACGGGCAGAAACCCGTTAACGTAACCAAAGATTTTATCAACCGCTTGAAAAAGGCTAAAAAATACCGCAAACGTGGTAAATAGAGGTGTTTATGAAACCATTGTCTATTGAACAAATTACACAAATTACCCATACGCAAGCTAGTACCACTAGTGAGGCACAAATTACGGCACTTTGTTCGCTGGAAAATGCGCACGAAGGCGGCATTTGCTATGTAACCTCTTTAGAGAAACCGGAACTACTGGCGCAGCTCAACGCCTCTGCTGTATTTGTACCGACCGCTGCTAAAGGACAAGAATTGCCTTTTAAAGGCGTGTTATTATATGCAGATAACCCAGAGTGGGCCTTTATCCTTTTGATGAAATATGTGGACGCCCAAACCCTTAAATATACCCCGGGCATTCATCCTACCGCTGTCATTAGCGAGAAAGCCACCTTGGGGGCAAACGTATCGGTGGGGGCATACACAGTGATTGAAGAGGGTGTAACCATCGGGGATAATACGGTTATTTTTCCGCAATGTTACATTGGAAAAAATGTAAAAATCGGCAAAAACTGTACCCTTTATCCGCAAGTGGTCATCCGGGAAGCGTGCGAGCTGAAAGATTACGTCATCTTGCAAGCGGGGGCTAAAATTGGCAGCGACGGCTTTGGATTTACCTTTCATGAGGGACGCCACCAAAAAATACCGCAAATTGGGAACGTGATTATTGGCAACGACGTGGAAATTCAATCTAACAGCTGTATTGACCGCGCTAAAATCGCCAGTACCATTATTGGCGATAACACGAAGATTGACAACTTGGTCCAAATCGGCCACAATGTAACCATTGGCATGAGTTCCATTTGTTGTGCGCAAGTAGGTGTAGCCGGCACAACCGATATTGGTAACGGCGTTATTTTAGCCGGGCAAGTAGGGCTGGCTGGCCACATGAAAATTGGAGACCGCGTACAAGTAGGGGCACAGTCGGGAGTGATTAGTTCTATTCCGGCTGGGCAAACCTATTTTGGATACCCTGCCATGCCACAGCGCGAAGCATTCAAACAACAAGCTATCTTGCGTAAATTGCCACAAATGTATAAGGACTTTCAAAAGTTACAAAAAGAAACCGCGGCCTTACAAAAGTTATCTTGGTGGGGCAAGCTTAAAAAATTAGCAGGATTTTAATATGAGAAAAACAATTAAACAACCCGCCGTGGTAAGCGGCATTGGCCTACATACGGGCGTACCCGCTACCATGACGTTTAAACCCGCCGAAAACGGCATCACATTTTTGCGCACGGATTTACCAAACGCGCAGCCGATTTTAGCCCACGTTAGTAACGTAGGCTCTACGATGCGTGGCACTAATTTAAAAAATGATACGGCCGAAGTATGGACGATTGAACACACTATGTCTGCCTTGCACGCACTGGGTATTACGGACGTAGCCGTAGAAATGGATGGCCCAGAACCACCCGTTACCGACGGCGCTAGCGATGTGTATGTGGACGCCTTGTTAAAAGCCGGCATCCAAGAGTTAACTAGTCAGCAACCGGTACTTAACATTAAGCAAAAAATCACTTATTCGTGCGGCAACATTTTTTACTCGGCCGAACCGGCGGACAAACTGACATTTACCTTTGTGTACCGTCACAAACATCCGCTCCTAGCGCATAGTGAATATACGTTTGAATTTACACAAGAAAATTACATAGAACAAATTGCCCGCGCACGGACGTTTGGCTTTGAAGAAGAACTGGCCTTTTTAAAAGCTCACGGCCTAGCCAAGGGCGGAAACTTGGAAAATGCCGTTATTATCGGCAAAGATGATTACATTAACCAGCGGCGTTTCCCGGATGAGCCGGTACGCCATAAATTATTGGACCTTATTGGCGACATTAGCCTCACCGGGCGCAAACTACCCCCGCTTTCCATTACGTGTGAATGCGGCGGACACAAACACAATGTTATTTTTGGTAAGATTTTATTAGCAAATTCGGAGGACAAATGAGCGCAAAAAATAGCTTGCGGGAATTATTAACCTTGCCGGTCATTCAAACCGTTACTAAAGAACAAATTAAAAATTCCATTCCGCACCGCGATCCTTTTCTACTGGTAGATGAAGTACGCGTGATTGAAGATGGTAAAAAATACGTCGGGGTTCGCCATGTATCGGCGGATGAATACTATTTTAAGGGTCACTTTCCGGGTAGCCCGGTCATGCCGGGGGTATTAGTCATAGAAAGTATGTCCCAAGCCTTTGGTGGAGCCATGATGAGCCGCGTGGTGGGAAAACAGGAGGGAATTCCCCTTTTCTTAAGTATTGATGAAGCCAAATTCCGCGGCATCGTGCGCCCGGGTGACACCCTGGAAATGCCGCTAGAAGTACTACGCTTAGGTAGAATTTCTAAAATCTATGCCGAAGCGTATGTAAATGGGAAACTGTGTGCCCAAGCCACACTCAATTTTATTTTAGGAGAAAAACATGTCTAACATTCACCCTACTGCAATTATTGATCCTAGTGCCAAAATTGACCCTTCTACTGTAATTGGGCCGTACACCATTATCGGGCCGGATGTACAAATTGGAAAAAATAACCACATTGGGCCCTATTGCGTGATTGAAAATACCACTATGGGAGACAATAATGAACTCATTGCCAGTTGCTTTGTGGGGGTGAAACCGCAAGATTTATCCTATAAAGACGAACATACCCGCGTCGTTATGGGCAACGGCAATAAAATCCGTGAGTGCGTAACGATTCATCGTTCTACGTTTGTAGATAAGCCAACTACGATGGGAAATAACAATTTACTAATGGCCAACTCCCATTTAGCGCACGACGTGCAAATGGGTAATAACTGCATTATTGCCAACTCCACCGGGATTGCCGGCCACGTGATTGTAGAGGACCGCGTGGTCATGTCCGGCATGGTGGGCGTGCATCAATTTGTACGTGTGGGCACCATGGCTATGCTATCCGGCGGAGCGATGCTCCCGTTAGATATTCCCCCCTATTGTATTGCACAAGGGGAACGCGCTAAATTAGTAGGACTTAACATTATTGGGTTGCGCCGCGCCGGGTTAGACCGCAAAGTAATTTTGGAAATTAAACGCGCTTTTAAACTAATGTTTAGAAGCGGTAAACGCCTAGAGGAAGCCATGGCTGAATTGGAAGCTGCCCCCCACTGCGCGGAAGTACAACATATGATTGACTTCTGCCGCGGATCCCAGCGCGGGGTAGCGCAAGCTAAAAAGTCTATGCACGAGTCTGACGATGAATAACCCCAAAAAACTGGGGCTCATTGCCGGAGAAGGCAAAATGCCCATTTATATTGCCCGCAAAGCCTTTGAGCGCGGTTACGAAGTTTTTATAACTGGGCTTAAAGGCAACGCGCGCGAAAGCGACTATAAAGGAATTTGCAAGGTTTTCCGTCCTTTTCGCTTGGGGCAAGTGGGCGCGGGATTGCAGTTTTTTAAAGAGCATGGCGTAAGCACGGTTGTTATGGCCGGGCGCGTACAGCACACTTCTATTTTTATGAATTTAATGCCCGATAAACGGGGCATCCAGTTTTTGGCATCCTTAAAAAGTATGCAAACCAAACATATTCTATCGCGCTTGATAGAAGAGTTTGCTAAAGAAGGGATTGCGTTTGAAAATTCTGCGTTATTTTTAGAGGATTTCTTCCCTAAAAAAGGAGTTCTATCAAAGCGCCAACCCACCGAAGAAGAACAAAAAACCATTGACTACGGCATGAGCATGGCCAAGCAGATTGCCGCGCTAGACATTGGGCTGACCTGTGTAGTTAGCCAGCAAGCCGTTATTGCCGTAGAGGGCATGGAAGGGACGGACCACTGCATTGCGCGGGCCGGGGAACTGTACAAAAAATCGGCCGAAAAAGACGTTTGCGTGGTGGTTGCCAAGGCCGCGCGCCCCAACCAAGATATGCGCTACGATTTGCCCGTCGTCGGAAAAGGCACGCTTAAGAGCGTACACAAAGCCGGGTTTTCTATTTTAGCTTTTGAGGCTGAAAAAACGCTGGTTATGGACTTGGATGAAGTAATTGAACTGGCAGATAAATTAAATATTTGCTTGGTAGCCGTTTAATTATTCCCATTTTCCTGCATAAGCGCTTGCAATTCTTGGTAACTACGTTGTAAATCGTTTTCTAACTGCTTTGCCAGTACCTGCACCCGCGGCGATAAATTCCAATAGAACCGCACGCGCATTCGCTCAATCTGTTCTAACCGACAGCGCAAGTGGGCATCCTCTTGCAAGGATTTTTCTAATTGGTTACATACTTTTTGAGGAGGCTGGACATATTTTTCCTATCAACCATACAAAAACGGCTGATAGGCAGAGCTTTACCAGAGACCCTACGATGACAGCCGTAACCCCATAAGGGGCATTCGGCACCAGTAAATCTTAAGTATTCGCTAGTGCCTAATACAGCTGTTATCCGGACTGGTAAAAGTGTTTCGTTTGCCAAACACACTCCGTTTCTGTACGGTTCCGTTAACAATAAATTGTATTTATAGTATAATAAAAAACCACTCAAATCACAACGCGGTTGTTTTTTAAACCTGTTTTATGTTACGATATAGTGGAGAGTATCCCGCCAACGGGAACTTACTACTTTATATATAAGAGGACTTATACCATGGCTAGAACACCTATCATTGCCGGAAACTGGAAAATGAACAATACAATCGCCGAAGCAACCGCGCTTGTAACCGCTTTAAAAGCAGCCGGTAATAAAAATAATGCTGAAATTATCATCGCTCCGTCTTACACGGCTTTGGCCGTAGCGGCCCATACCGCCAAAGGGAGCGAAATTAAAATTGCCGCCCAAGACGTACATTGGGAAGATAAAGGGGCCTTTACCAGCGCAGTTTCCCCCGTACAAGCCAAAGATGCCGGCGCTACCCACACCATTATCGGCCATAGCGAACGCCGCAGTGTGTTTGGCGATACTGACGAAATTTTAAATAAAAAAGTAGCCGCGGCTTTGCGCCACGGTTTAACCGTTATTTTCTGCGTAGGCGAAACCTTAGCAGAACGTGAAGCCAACAAAACCTTGGACGTTATTGCTGCCCAACTAACTAACGGCTTAAAGGGCTTTACCGCTGAGCAATTAAACGGTTTGGTGATTGCTTATGAACCCGTGTGGGCCATTGGCACCGGTAAAACTGCCACGCCGCAGCAAGCGCAAGAAGTACATGCCGCGATCCGCGCCCAACTGGCCAAAACCTATGGAGACGCGTTTGCCCAAGTCACGCGCATCCTCTACGGCGGCAGTGTAAAAGACACGAACGTGGACGAAATTATGGCTAAAGAAGATGTAGACGGCGCTTTAGTAGGCGGACAATCTTTAATTGCCGAAAAATTCGCCCGCATTATTAACTTTAACTAAATATGAATATAGCCAAACTCATTGACCATACACTCTTAAAACCGGCTGCCACACAGGAGCAAATTAAAGCCCTGTGCCAAGAGGCATGTACCTACGGCTTTTGCAGCGTGTGCGTAAACCCGTATTGGGTGGCATTCGCCAAAAAGCAATTAGCCGCAACGGACGTAAAAGTGTGTACGGTCATTGGGTTTGCGTTAGGGGCTACCACGTCGGCCGCTAAAGCGTTTGAAGCAGCGGATGCTATTAAAAACGGGGCGGACGAAATTGATATGGTCATCAATATGGGGGCTCTAAAATCCGGCGACACGCAAGCCGTACTGGCCGATATCCGCGCCGTACGTGAAGCGTGCGCGGGACATATTTTAAAAGTAATTATTGAAACCTCTCAATTAACAGACGAGGAAAAAGTATTGGCCTGCCAACTGGCCGCCAAGGCCGGGGCAGACTTTGTAAAAACCTCCACAGGGTTTAATGGGGGAGGCGCTACGCCGCAAGACGTAGCATTAATGCGAAAATCCATTCCGGCGCATATGCAGGTAAAAGCGTCGGGCGGGATTCGCACGCGTGCCGATTTTGACGCGATGGTTGCTGCCGGGGCCACCCGTATTGGCACTAGCAGCGGGGTAACAATCATTGAGGGAAAATGATTAATAATTGGGAAATTATCAGCCGGATTGATCCAGCTACAAAGATAGTATATCATACGCTTGTTATGGACGGAAGTGTATCAGACGCGCGCCTTGTAGCCAAGAAACTAAAAGGATACGTAGCCGAGCCAACCGTAGCAGAAGCACCGTATGTGTTTGCGTTTGCATTACCCAGTGACATAGACGATCAAACTAAAGAAAAAATTCGTACAGCGGCTGAAGAAGCGGTGCTACTATCCCAAAAAATAGACCGATTGGTGCCCGGTGGTACGTTAGGAGATCCACTATTTAATAATACAACACAGCGAGGATTTCCTACCTTTTTACAAGTTCAGGACACAGCTCTCCCCAAGGAAGTGGATTTGGGAGCCGCCACGCGATTATTTAGAGTAACAGATACACCGGCTGATGCGTCACAAGCGCAAGGAGCTACCACTCAGTCCTCCGCAGCCTCCCAACAACCAGATATCCCTCAAACGCAATATGCTGCGCAGGCTCAAGAGCCCGTTTCCTCATCAGAAAACACGTCCACTCCTAAGGAAGCTGCAGCACAAACCAATTTAAAGGATACCGTGCCCCCGGATTCAAAGGGTCCAAATGTTTCCATACCTGCCACTACGGGCCATCCAACCTCAAGCACTATTTCTATTAGCGATAATGATATGCTCATCAAAGATATGGAAGGTTCTATGCTAGAAAAAATGCCTCTGGAAGACATTCTATCAGCAGAAACTAGATATGATGTATTTGTAGATGTGGATCAACCCCCGCAGCAGGTCAAACAGACGCAACAAACTAAAGAGCAAAAAATGGCCCAGGTTCAACCTGAAGGGACCTCTACCTTTAACGTCTTTGAAAATGAATTAAAAGATCAAACCAATATTATTGATGTAGAAGAAGTTCAAACTATTACGGATAGACTTACACAAAAAAATACAGATTTTATGAATCACAACCAACCAGAAAAACCCAATAAACCGGATATCGAAAAACCGGAACTCACACAATTCCGCGAGGTTGAACAGGAAAATTCCCCGTTTACCTTGGGAGCGGCTCCTCAAAAACCCACACCTATTTTAGGAGCGCTGTCTTCAGAAACATTACCGGAGGAAGAATCTTTAGCAGATACCCTTCCCCCCTTATCTACACAAGAACAGGAATCTTTGCCGGAAATCACGGTACGCACAAAACCTGAAGAATTGGAAAAAACATTTAACTTGGAAACTACCTTTAATACGGAATTTTTGAAAAAACAGGATGTAAAAAATCGCCTGCGGCAAGAAGGGAAGCAGCCCGCTGCTGAGAAACAAGTTCCTCACACTAAAACTATTTTGCGTTTAAAGAAGTCATCGACTAGCGCGCCACAGACCCCATCCCAACCGGGCAAAACCATTTTACGTTTACGACGCAAAGGACAGCCAACCTCTCCCAACGGGCAGGTACCTCCCACCCTTAAAAGCACACGCGCACCGGAAGGAGCTTCGTTAAAACAAAAAGGAATTGATCACTCTATTCAAATTCCCACCTCCGAGCTTAAAAAACATAATTGGCCGTTGGAAGTGCCGCTTATTCCAACCTACACCCTCAACAATATGGTGATGTCGGTGAACCGATTTGCCCACGCTACCGCTGTTTCTGTCATTGAAAACCCCGGCAAATTGTACAATCCGCTGGTATTACATGGAGGAACGGGTACCGGAAAAACCCATTTCTTAAATGCTTTGGCCTATGCGTTCAGTCAAAAATATGGGCAAGAACATATTTTTATGACAAATGGGGTACGTCTTTCTCGCGGGATACAACGCTATGTCATGGAAGGAAATATTGAAAAATTTGAAAATTTCATGCAATCGGTGCGCGTTCTACTTATTGATGACATTCATTTATTGGCCATCAACGAGCAAAACCGTGCGTATGTATCCAAATTACTCAATGACTTTTTACAAGGACAAAAGCAAATTGTAATTACCTCAAAATATCCACCCGAAAGTCTGGAGAAATTAGAAGAACTTATTAAATTTAGATTAGACTCAGGTTGGATTAGCGAATTAAAACCCGCCACCGGGGCTACTCATCTTCGCATTGTTAAAAAAATGCTATTTGAAAATGGCGTAGATCTAAATGATAAACAAATTGAAGAATTTTTCGGTGCGCCCCATATGACGCTGGGAACAGTGACACGAAGTATTCGTCGTTTGAAAGTACTTGAAAATTTGATTTTCCCCAATGTCCCAGCGGAACAAAAGTCCCAAGCAGGTATTTTTGAAAAACTGCTTGCCACAAAAGGCGAAGACCAAACCAGCGAGTTAATTAACAAAGATCCCACAGAAATTACCACTTTAAATATGACTGGTAACGGCGAATGGGGGCGTATTGGTTTTTTCTATCCGCAAAATTGTTCTGAGATGATGAATTGGATGGTATATGCCCTTGAACAACGGGCTAAAGAACTGGGCATTGAAGGTGGCTTCGAAATTGTAGTGCGCTCTTCCTACGCTACAGAAAATATTATTTCGTCCGCTTTTAAAATTGCCAATTTGTGCGATAACAAGAAGCTCAAGGGGGCTGTTATCTTGGGGCCTATGCCACAGTCTTGCGATCCCTCTGTGCGGGAAAATTTCTATGATATTTTAACTCATATGTTAGAAATCATGCTCATCCGCTGCGGTATTATTAACTATGAAAATGTCCGCCTGCCAAGTACGTATGTAAAAGTAATTTCTGAACTTATGAGGTAAGTATGAAAAAATGGCTATTATGCGTGTTAAGTATCATGTGTGTATGTGCCTGCAGCCCCGCTCTAAAAACAGCTGTAAAAGATGGGGAAATTGCCCCCTCTTTTAACGACACACTGGTAGATGATGATTATCTATGGGTGCGTGGCTTTGGCGCGGCAAACCCGCAACACACCTCTGATTCCCAGCGGCGTATCTTAAGCCGAGAAGCGGCTATCGCCCATGCGTATCAACGCGCTACAGAGGTGATTTATGGAACTAATTTGGAGTCTCACGTACAAATAGTGGATGCGGTTTCTGTAGGAAGCACTATTGATTCTTCCGCCCAAGGCTTAATGCGACGGATGGAACTGATTAATACAGAATATTTGGAAGACGGCGGCTGTGCGGTAATTATGCGCATTAGCCGCTCCTACTTACAACAAGCCGGGTTAGACCCGCAGGAGAAATAATGAAAAAAGGATTATTGGGGATACTAGTCCTCTTACTGTTAACAAACGCGTGCAGCTCCTTTCGCATTGGTCCCAAAGGGGAAGGAGAATATGTGACGGCCGAATCTTTGGTCTCATATGATGAAAACAATCTAAAACAAACTAAAAAAGAGGGGGAATTAGCGGCTCAAAAGGCGGCCGTAGAAAAGGTGGCAGGGGTCTTTATTTCTTCCGCCACTACGGTAGAACAGGCACAGCTGGTAGAAGATAAAATTATTTCTAAAACAGCTGGGTTTATCCGTAAGTCTCACGTGCAAAAAGCCTACCGCAAGGGAGACGATTGGTATACCAAAATCAAAGCCATGGTCCTTGTAAAAGACATTGGGGATGTGATTAAACAATCTGAAAATGAGGCGTTTGCGAAAAAAACTACTGTATTAGTAACTTCCCGTGAAACAGTAGAAGACAATATTTCACTTTCGCAAGATTGTAAGCAAGCCATCTACCGCGTCTTAAAAAATCAACCCTACAATTTGGTCAATGGTGATAATTTAAGCCAAAATAACATTGAAAGCCCCAATTCTACCATTGACAAAGCCCGCACGGAAGGCGCTCGTTTTGTGATTATAGCTGACGTAGAGGCCCATCCACTCACAGCGTTGCCGGGAATGAGTTCCCCTTTTAAGTCGTATCGGGCACGCGCTAAAATCAATACATACGCCACTAATAATTACGCCGTGGTAGCCGAAGGCGCTCAACAACAAAGCGGACTAGACCCGTTAGACAACATTGCAGCACAAAAGGCTATCTCTGCTGCGTGTGAATCGGCCGCTAAACAAATTATTGAACCCATTAATGATGCTATTAACTCAGCCAAGGTATTTAATGTAACCATTAAAAATATCAATACGATTGAACGCCTTAAACAGGTACAGGATATTTTGCGCAGTCTACGGGAAATTGAAGATTTTAACTTGGTGCGCTACGCTAACTCGGCGGCTCAGTTTGAAATTTCGGCTAATATTGCAACCCCGGAGGAATTGACGGCCAAAGTAATTCGTCAATACAATATTTATTTTACCGTGTTAAGCATTACGCCCAATGCGGTAGTACTCAGTTACAATTAACCACTATGCTAGCCAACATCACCGCTGCTACAATTAAGGGCATTGAAGGGTTTGCGATTTCGGTAGAAGTAGACATCGCACCGGGGATGCCCAATTTGGCAGTAGTGGGACTACCCGATGCAGAAGTTAAAGAAAGTAAAGAACGTGTGACAGCAGCCGTGCGCAATAGTGGATTTGACTTCCCGCGCAAACGCATTACGGTAAATTTAAGTCCAGCAGAACTACGCAAGAGTGGAACGCAATTTGATCTGCCTATTGCGCTAGGTTTATTGGCCGCCAATGAACAGCTTTCTGCTCCCGCGCGGGAAAAACTTAAAGACCTATTAGTATTAGGGGAACTGGCATTAGATGGGTCTTTGCGCCCTTGCGCCGGGATTTTACCCATGCTAATTTCTTGCAAAAAGTTAGGTAAAACCGCTGTTATCCCCCCCGCTAATGCGATGGAAGGCCAAATTTCTTCCGCCCCCTTTATTACACCGCATACCCTGCGGGAGTTGGTAGATTATTTAGAAGACAAATTACCTCTTTCGGCCGTGCAACTTTCCTATGTTCCCCCGGTGGAGGAGAAAGTGGCTTGTCCATTGGATTTTAGTGAGGTAAAAGGCCAAGCACTTGCTAAACGTGCGCTAGAAATCGCTGCTGCCGGCGGGCACAATGTATTGATGATTGGCTTGCCCGGCACTGGTAAAAGTATGTTAGCCAAACGTTTCCCTGGTATTTTGCCTCCTCTTACACAAGAAGAAGCGTTAGAAATTACCAAAATTTATTCCATTTGCAATTTATTGGGAAAAAGCCGATTGCTAACAAACCGCCCTTTCCGCGACCCGCACCATACCATTTCTGACGTCGCCCTTATTGGTGGCGGTTCTACCCCGCGCCCGGGCGAAGTTTCTTTGGCGCATAATGGGGTACTATTTTTAGATGAATTTGCGGAGTTTTCCCGCTCTGCTTTAGAGGTATTACGCGAACCACTAGAAAACGGACAAGTAACCATTTCTCGCGCCAAAGAAACGGTATCTTATCCGGCACGATTTACGTTAGTAGCGGCGATGAACCCCTGCCCTTGTGGCAATTTGGGGAATCCTTTAAAACCTTGTACCTGTAGCCCCATGCAAGTCAACCGCTACAAAAGCCGCATTTCCGGTCCACTCCTGGATCGTATTGATTTGACCGTGAATTTAAATCCTGTCAAATTTACCGATTGGAATCAAAAAAGCGAAGGGGAAACTTCCGCTCAAATTCGCCAGCGCGTATTAGCAGCGCGGGACATTCAAAAAAAGCGTTTTGCAGGTTCCGCTACCACGGCCAATGCCTTTATGACTAGCCGGGAAATTAAAGAATTTTGCAAACTGCCAGACGGGGCGGACACCATTTTAGAAGCGGCTATGCGTAAATTTGGCTTGAGTGCGCGTAGTTTGGATAAAATTTTGAAAACCGCTCGCACCATTGCGGATTTAGAAGGGAAAACTACCATTGAAACCAAACACCTCATTGAGGTGATGCAATACCGCCCCTTAGACCGCAAAGGAGTGGCTGACCTATGAACCCCGCTATTTCCAGTGAAGAACGATTAGCCCGCATTCGCTTAAATGCATTCTTGTATTTTAGGGCAGATTGGTTGCAACGGCTATTAGACATTTTTGGCTCCGCCCAAGAAATTTTAAAGCAAGATGCTACTACTCTGGCGCGTGAAGCCAATTTGAACCCTTCTACAGCGGCCAATTTACTTAAAGAAGCTTTTAGTATTAACCCACAGGAAGAATGGGATAATACCGAAAAATTAGGCGGGCATATTTATCTACCCGAAGATAATGAGTATCCCCAAGCTTTGCGCAACTGCAAAGAAGCCCCGGTGGCTATTTATGTATTAGGTAAATTGCCTATGGACGACCAAGCCTGCGTGGGTTTAGTGGGTACGCGCAAAATTACCCCTTATGGCCGTCGGGTAGCCAGTAAATTAGCCACTGAACTAGCCCAGTGTGGGGGGGTGATTGTCAGCGGACTCGCCCGCGGCATAGATAGTGAATGTCATGCGGCGTGTGTACGGCTCAAAAAGCCCACTGTAGGCGTGATCGGTACGGGGATTGGCCGTTGCTATCCACCTGAAAACCGCGCTTTAGAAAAGGCTTTATTGGAACACGGCGGAGCAGTCATTAGTGAATTGCCATTTAATAGACCCCCCAATGCTTTCCATTTCCCACGCAGAAACCGTATTATTGCGGCTTTATCGCAACCACTGGTAGTGATTGAAGGAGAAGTAAAATCCGGCGCGTTAATCACCGCCAAACTGGCTTTAGAACAAGGAAAAGACGTTTTAGCCGTACCCGGGCCAATTGATAGCCCGCAGTCCGGGGGGCCCAATTCCCTCGTAGCACAAGGGGCAGGGGTTGTAACATCCGTCGCAGATATCCTAGAATATATACCACAGCAACAACGTTTCGGTTTAGATGCGCGTTTCTTTGAACATACCGAGCAAACACCCGCCAAACCCGAAGAAACGCTATCCCCACGTGAACAGCAAGTCATGCACGCGGTAGCGGACGGGCAGCTTAGTCTGGATCAGGTGGCCCTAGCCCTGGAAGCGGACGTGCCCGAAACAGCAGAGCTACTATTTAATTTAGAAGTAAAAGGTTTTTTGGCCTGTGAAAACGGGCTGTATAGTAAAAACAAATTTTAATTTTTGTAAGGAAGTGAAACTATGGCCGTAAATAAAGGTAAAAAACTAGTAATTGTAGAGTCTCCCACGAAGCAGAAGACCATTAGTAAAATTTTAGGAAATGATTTTATTGTGCGCAGTTCGTTTGGACACGTGCGCGATTTACCGCAACATGATATGGGGGTAGATATTGACCATGATTTTACCCCCACTTATGAACCGGTAGAACGAGCCAAACGCCTCATTAGCGAGCTTACCACTCTTGCCAAAAATGCCAGCGAAATTTACCTAGCTACCGACCCTGACCGCGAGGGCGAAGCCATCGCGTGGCACTTAATTGAATTATTAAAACTACCTAAAGAACGCTATCAACGTATTTTCTTTCATGAAATTACGCCGACCGCTATTAAAGAATCCTTTGATCATGCCCGTAAAATTGACGAAAATTTAGTCAACGCTCAGCAAGCCCGCCGCGTGCTAGACCGTATTGTGGGCTATAAATTATCCCCTTTATTGTGGAAGAAAATTACCCGCGGCTTATCAGCTGGACGGGTGCAATCCGTAGCCGTGCGTTTACTAGCCGAACGTGCCAAAGAGATTGCTGCGTTTAAAGAACAGGAATACTGGACAATCGGCGCGCAATTTGAAAAAGAAGGGGCCACCCCCTCCTTTTGGGCACGTGTCACCAAGTATAACGGCAAAAATGTAGAGCAAACCAAAACCCATAAACTCTTTGCCGAAGATTATAAAGTAAAAACGACCGTTTTTGATGCACCGGAAAAATTGGCCCCGGTATCCGAGCTGTTACGCAAAGGGCCCAATACGGTTATTAAAGTAGAAAAAAAGGAAGTAAAACAGCACCCTAAACCGCCCTTTATTACCAGTACTTTGCAGCAGGATGCCTATAATAAGCTGGGGTTTTCCTCTCAAAAAACCATGCAAGCCGCGCAACACCTTTACGAAGGTATTGATGTGGATGGCCAAACCGTTGGTTTGATCACCTATATGCGTACTGACTCGTTTAACGTGTCTAAACTACTACAAGAACAAACAAAAAAATTTATCGGACAAAAATATGGGGAACAATTCGTGCCCGCCAAACCTAACATCTTTAAAAGTAAAGTAATGGGCGCCCAGGAAGCACACGAAGCTATCCACCCCACTGATGTGCGCCGTACGCCACAAAACATGAAACCGTTTTTAACCACAGACCAATACAAGCTCTACGAGCTTATTTGGCTGCGCTTTGTAGCTAGCCAAATGGCGGACGCAGTGTTTAATACTGTTTCCATTGACATTGCTGCCAAAACTGAAAAAGATTGTGTTTTGCGTGCTACGGGCCGCACGGTAAAATTTCCAGGGTATTTATCAGTCTACCAAGACCCGGAAGAAGAAAATAATGGCGAAGAAAGTGCGTCGGCGTTACTACCCGTGCTAAATGAAGGGGACACGCTAAAATTAGTGGAACTAAAAACCAAAGGCCACAAAACAACGCCTCCTCCGTACTACAATGAAGCTAGCCTCATTAAAACGCTAGAAAAACACGGCATTGGGCGTCCATCCACTTACGCCCCTACGATTAAAACTATTTTGGACCGCAAATATATTGCGCGCCAACCTAAATCCAATAAGCTGGTAGCTACGGACTTAGGTATTACCGTTACGGAAAGTTTGAAGGGATTTTTTAAAGAAATTATGGACTTGTCCTATACGGCCGGTGTAGAAGAAAAACTAGACCAAGTGGCCGAAGGGGGCCAAAAATGGGTGGAACTTTTAGCTGATTTCTACGGAAATTTCAGCAAAGAACTTGATGAAGCCGATAAAGGCATGCAGCGTCCCGCTGCCCAAGAAACGGATGAAAAATGCCCCATTTGCGGTAAAATGATGTTAAAAAAACGCAGCCGATTTGGTGAATATTTATCCTGTAGTGATAGTACCTGCAAGGGGAAAATCAATTTAACCAGTACTGGTGAAAAAGTACAACCGGAAAAAACAGATGAGGTGTGCGAAAAATGCGGAAAGCCCATGGTAATTCGTACCGGCAGACGCGGTCGATTTATGGCGTGTTCTGGGTATCCGGAATGCAAAAACACCTACTCCATTGACGCGGAAGGGCACAAGATAAAAAATACAGAACCGCAACCAACGGACCAAGTTTGTGAGAAATGTGGTAAACCCATGGTAGTGCGTATGGGACGCAACGGAAAATTTTTAGCCTGTTCCGGGTATCCTAAATGCAAAAACGCCAAACCACTGGACGGGGAAGGGAAAAAATCCAAATCCGCAAGCCCCATTGTCACGGATCAAAAATGTGAAAAATGTGGCAAGCCCATGGTATTGCGTTCATCAGCACGTGGAGAATTTTTAGGTTGCTCTGGGTATCCCAAATGCCGCAATATTGTAACGGTAACGCCGGAACAAATTGAGCAAATTAAGCAGACTTACAAACAAAAGGACGCTAAAAAATAAGTTATGAAAGAGTGGGCAAAAGCGTTTATTACATACCTAGAAAATAAAAACTTTTCCGAGCAAACGATACGGGCGTATCAAGTCGCCCTGGAAGAGTTCACGGCCTTTTGCCAAGCAAGGCAAATTCTCCTTGATAAAGCCCTCACCCCTGCCAATTTACGCAATTTTTTGGCTTCTTTGCAACTTAAAAATCCGGCGCGCAATACAGTCCTTCGCAAAATTGCCACGCTGCGTAGTTTTGCTGCTTATTTAATGCGCCAAGGCCTCCTGGATAAAAATCCTTTTAAACTGCTCCCCTCCCCCAAACGGGAACGGCTACTTCCTAAATTTTTATCTGTTCCGGAAACAGACCGTTTGTTAGATACGGCAGCACAGAGCAAACACTTTGCCGCACGAAATACGGCACTATTTGAACTGATGTATTCCAGCGGACTACGCCGCAGCGAAGTAACCAATTTAAAAATCAAAGACGTGGATTTTTTTAACGGCCTAGTTAAAGTATTTGGTAAGGGCCGTAAAGAGCGGCTGGTTCCGGTTACCCATACAGCCTTAGAAGCCTTAAAAACCTATTTAGCGTGCCGACGTAATCCACAACCGGGCGAAGCTCTATTTTTAAATAAAAACGGCCGCTCACTAACAGGAGATGGCCTAGCCTATATTTTTAAAAACACGGCTATTGCTTCCCACTTGGCACGACGAGTTACCCCACACAGTTTGCGCCATTCGTTTGCTACCCATTTATTAGGCAATGGCTGTGATTTACGCAGTTTACAAGAAATGCTAGGGCACAAAAGCTTATCTACTACACAGGTTTACACCCATGTATCCTTGGAACAACTCAAACAAGTTTATAACCAAGCACATCCCAAAAGTAAGGAGTAAATATGATTGGTATCGGTGTAGATGTTGGCGGAACATTTGTTAAATTATATGTCATAAATGACCATGGAGAAATTTTTCGTAAAGAAAAATTGGAAACAGATTTTGCTAAAAATGTGAAAGGATTTGTAGCCCAAATTGGGGATTTTATTAACTCTATCCAAGCAGAATTTGCAGATCAAAAGGTATGCGTAGCCGTGGGTGCACCAGGGGATGTAGATTATCAACGCGGGGTACTTCGCTATACTCCTAACCTAAAATTTAACGACGGCAAAGAATGGGCGCTAGCCGACCAATTGGAAAAACATACCCATATCCGTCCATACTTAGTAAATGATGCCACGTTAGCAGCATGGGGAGTATATGAAACAGACCTCAAACGACAAGGCACCAACGTGCTAATTGTTACGCTAGGCACAGGGGTCGGTGGAGGGCTTATTTTAAATAAGGAGCTTTACCAAGGGTCCCATGGCACGGCCGGAGAAATTGGCCATATGAAAATTGACGATACCGCTACGGGTCCGTTATGTGGCTGCGGAGGTCGTGGCTGCCTGGAAGCCTTCGTAGGTACTATCGGTCTAAAACGACGTGCCATGCAAAGCGCCGTTGATCACCCCGATTCCATTTTAGCCAAGCTACTACATAATTTGACAGATTTTAAAGTGGCCGTGCTTTCCGAAGCGGCTAAACAGGGCTGTCCCCAAGCCCTTGAGATTTGGGAACAAACGGGGCATTATTTGGGAATTGGGATTGCAAACCTATCCCTCATATTAGATTTGGATACTGTGGTACTTACCGGTGGCGTTTCTGGAGCGGCCCCCTATTTTATGCCTGCATTACAAAGGGTACTAGAACAACAATCTATTAAAACCCCTTTTAAAAATTTAAAATTATGTGTTTCTAAAAACCCCGATATTGGCGGTGTAGGAGCGGCCATGTACGCGATTTATAGAACACAAACAGATACGCGCCAATGAAACAAGTCTGGTTTTTGATTTTATCCTTTTTACCGGCTGCTTCTTTATACGCAGCAGAGCGTGTATTACCCCCCCCTACGGAAGGCCAATTCATTTATTTTACGGCAGACAAAGCAGAGGTAGAGCCACAAACTAAAAAAATAACCTTGGACGGAAATGTACAACTTCGTCAACTTACCTCTGAGGGGAACACCCGCACGGTAACCGGGGAAAAAATTACCTTTGATCAATTAAATACCAAAATCACTACGCAGGGCCCCGTGCGTATTGAAGACGGAAAAGGCGGTGTAGTAACCGGGAACAACATTTCTCTTAATTACACGACGCAGGATTTTTCAGCCACCGATATGGCTACAGAATATCCCCCCTTACGCGTTTTATCGGCCCAGGAAATTTCTTCCAAAGATGGAAGTAGAATTTTACGCAAAGCCACGGTTACCTGTTGTGACAAGCCTGACCCTCACTACACACTTTCTGTCGGCAAATTATCTATTTCCCCTCAACAACGCGTATTTGGCACTAACGCAGTACTACGCTTGAATAACATTCCTGTTTTATATTTACCTGTGTTTTGGCGTTCGTTAGATTCCCAAAAACCGTGGACTACATATGTAGAATTTACCCAAAGCAATAAAACCGGGTTTGGTCTTTTAACCACCACTACTTTCCCAGAAATTTTACAACTTAAGCCTAAGTTAAATTTAGATTATTACACGAAGTCCGGTGTTGGGATAGGGACCGAATTAACAGCTATTTCTTCTCCTAAACTACGCGGAACAGGCGAATTTTATTATATTCATGACCGTGCAAATTACAAGGATTTTTCGTTTGATAATTCCAACCGTTGGGGATTACAAGGTGGTTATTGGTGGGAATTGTATGATTCTTCCAATCATTTTAACAACCCTGCGGGGGCTCTGTATCAATTTCAAACGCAATTTCGTATGGTGTCAGACCCATACTTTTATGACTCGTTTTTCCGCAGCAATCCCTACATCTTTATGCCCGATCAGGATACCAACTTTTCAGTTTCGCGCCAAACGCGTAATAATACATTACGTGTGAGTTACCAACAAAAAGACTTATTTGTTTGGAGCAAGCAAAAATATATGGCGCAACAACGCACCTTGCCTGAAGTTAATTTTTATTTACACCCACTTACGGACCCTTGGCTTAAAACAGCTAGCCGCTTGGAGGCTGAATTTACCAATACCTCTACGTTACAATATGATGAATATAAAATTCCGGAAGAAGGGGATTATAAGCGGCAATTTCACGCTAAGTGGACCACTGAAAGATCCCTATTTTTAAATCGTTATTTCACACTAATGCCGCGGGTGTTTTATGATCAAACAGTTACTTTTGCGGATGAGAAGTATGAAAACAAAGATGCGTGGGTAGGCCGTATTGGCGGAGATTTAAACTTACAAACGCGCTCTGTATTGGGAAGCACGGACTTTGGTTATGAATTTACCAAGCGCCTCTCCACGGCAACGCTATCGTCCGATCATACTTCTCTGGATAAAGGGATTGAGCGCAATCACTTATATATTAAGCACTATTTCCGCCCCACCAGTGGCACTTATGTGCGATTTGAAAGCGGTTTCAATTTGTCAGATACAACGGTTAATTTGCGTACCGGTTATTTGGAAGAACTTCCTTGGGATCATTTAAAAAACCGTGTGGAACCCCTTATTTTAGAGACAGGCTATACCTCCCCTACCGGTTTCTTCCACGGGTTTGTACAGGATCAATACGATCTTACCAAGAAAAACATCAATTTTATTGCCCAAACTTACTTTAATATTAAGCAACATTCGTTGGGGCTAGGTTTTAATAATTTTGCTAATTACACTTCCCCTGATTCAAAATACAAAACAGATGCCGACCGCTTTACGTTTACCACCACATGGGGGTTCCGCCCCGTAAATAGCAAATGGACGGCCGATGTAGGGTTTGATTTTTCATTCTATCGCCGTCATTTTGATAGTTTTAATAAATTATTGCGCGTGGCACGCACATTCCATGATGCCCGCATAGAGGCTACCGTACGTCACCGTAACGATAACCTCTCTTTCGCCGTACGATTTAACATTTTATGCGGGCAGGGAAACCGTGCCAAAGCTGCTGAACAAAATTCACAAAGTTACTGGTACCCCTGGATGGATGATGCCCATACCCGTAATTAAAGGAAATACATATGGTACACCCACTTATTTATCACAAACAAGGTTGGATAGAAGTCATTTGCGGATGTATGTTTTCGGGCAAGACCGAGGAACTGATCCGCCGCGTGCGTACGGCACTTATCGCTAAGCAGAAAGTACAACTGTTTAACTCTACCATTGATGACCGTTATGGGATTAACAGTATTACCAGTCACAATCAAAACAAAGTAGCGGCTATGTGTGTGCGCCATTCCAGTGAAATTTTACCCTTGGTAGAAAAAAATACCCATGTAGTAGCTATTGATGAAATTAACTTTTTTGATAAAGGAATTGTGGCTGTCTGTGAAGAACTAGCCCGCCGCGGCAAACGCGTTATTGTAGCGGGCCTGGATACGGACTACCGCGCCGAACCCTTTGAAGTAACGGCTGCCCTACTAGCGAAGGCGGAGTTTGTAACGAAAAACTTGGCTGTTTGTACCAAGTGTGGCAACCCAGCTAGTTTTTCGCAACGTATCAGCAAGGATAAAAAACGCATTGTAGTAGGGACGACTGATACGTATGAAGCGCGTTGCCGCCGCTGCTATAAAAAACCCCGTGTAAAAGCGGACAAATAAAGTAGAATAAATAAATAAAAAGGAGGAGAATATGCCCTATAGTGGTTTTTTTAGACGTGCCGTTGCTTTTATGTTGGATATGCTCATTGTATCTATCCCTGCCGCGCTTGTATTTGGCCCAATGCTTGCCTTACAGACTTTCAGCTTAGGGGGCAGCCCCGAAAATCTAACGGCTGTGCAAGCCAGTTTATTAGGGGCTACCGTTTTTAGCTGGCAACTAGTTACCCTCATCCTAACTTGGTTATATTTTGCCATTTTAGAAAGTAGCAATAAGCAAGCCACCTGGGGAAAACGCTTACTAGGAATTAAAGTTGTAGGGGCTGATGGTAAAAAAATTGGGTTTGGCCGCGCCACCGCAAGATTTTTTTGCAAGACGCTTTCTTACCTATTTTTGTATGTGGGGTTTATTATGGCTGCCTTTACCAGCCGCAAACGGGCCCTACACGATATGATTGTAGAAACCTATGTAGTGAGAAAGGAGTTTGAGCCCGGGCAAGAATTACCCGCAACCAAAACGCACTGGTGTTGGATGATACTTGTATGCACGCTATGGGTTGTATTATTATTATCGTCTGGGTGGTTAGCAGCACGCGCCCAGCTGACACAGACCCAACTAGCGGCTGAAAGCGCTGCCGAGCGTTTGGAAACATACGCACAAAATGCCAATGCGTTTAGTGCCCCTATCCGCGAACAAGGTACCACGTATTTTTACGCTGAAGACGGTTATCGTGCTGTAGTCACCGATCCGGCGTCCAGCGATAAATTTACGTTGTTTTTACAAAAAGGCGCGCAAACCGTATGCTGTGAAGCATTCCCCTTTGGGGACTGTGCCACCACCGGTGTCCCCGCCTGTAAATAAAGTTGATTTGTACAGAGCAAAAGGGAACCGAAAATTGGTTCCCTTTTTTAGTTAATAGTTTTTAGATCAATAACAACTATTTTTACATACTCCAATGCGGGGTAAAGCTATCGCCCGCTACATTGGCTAAGAGATGCGGCGCACTGCCGTCCATATCCATCACGTAAAGCTGACGGTGGCCGTTGCGTGTGGTGGTAAACGCAATAAACCGCCCATCCGGGGACCAGGTGGGGTCCTCATTGGAGCCAGCGTCGCTAGTCAAGCGTTTAATTTGCGTACCGGTTAAATCTACTAGGAAAATATCCATTGGGTGATACGCGCTTTCCCGACCAGAAAATACAATCCATTCCCCGGTGGGGGACCATTGAGGCGTATCGGACCAGTTAAAGTTTTTGGTCAGCGGACGAGTCTGCCCGGTGGCCAGTTCCATCACGTAAATTTGCGGATTACCGGCACGGTTAGACACAAAGGTAATATATTTCCCATCCGGCGAATAGGACGGAGATCCATCCACGGCAGTGGTTTTATTGGTAATTTGCACTTTCTGCTGGGTTTCCAAATTATAGATAAAAATGCTCGGGTTAGCTCCGCCTGTACTGGTAAATACTAACGCCTTTCCGTCCGGGGACACGCCGCCAATTAAATTAAGCCCCTTCTTAATAATGATGGGGGAAATTTTGCCGGCGCGCAGGTCAATGGCAAAAATATCCGGGTTGCGATATTTGTAAGAAGTGTAGAAAATACGTCCATCCTTACTCCAACGCGGCAAGAGCGAAATGGAATTGTCTTTGGTGAGTTTCTGCAAATTTTGCCCGTCGTAATCCACTACATAAATTTCTTTATGTTTGGTAGCGTTATTGGCAAAAGCAATCTTTGTGTCTGCAATACCCCGCTTGCCTAATAAAGACGCTACAATTTGATCTGATGCAATATGCGCCAGACGGCGTAAGCTGGTTTGCGTACCTTTAAACGCTTTGGCAAAAACCGCTGTACGCGTGGCAACATCATAGACATAAATTTTAATGGTGTAATAGGGCTCCGCGTAGGAAATCGTACCCGTAAGTACATAAGTAGGGCGGGTGGGCAGTTTGGCCCAGGCAGCCAGAGAGTCTTTTATCTTAGATGAATTAAATGCAGGTCCCTCTTCGCTCACATCAAAATAGCGGGCAAATAGCAGGTCTGCCCGTAATACTTCATGCACTTGCGTGGCAGCTTCTTGGGTTTGTTCCCCTTGAGCCGTAAAAGCGGGCATACCAATGGTAGGCAATTGTTGCTTGCCTTTAGACGTAATACCAATGTAAACATCTGTTTTAGGGGCAGCAAATAATGCCCCCGCACTACATAAAAAAGCCAATATGGCGGAAATCCATAAGATACGTTTCATGTTAAAACCCCATTATTATTTAGAAAGTTTGGCTAGCTCTGCTTTGGCCTGTGTAGCTTCAGGCGAAGCTGGAAAGTCCGCCGCCACAGAAGACAAATAACGCTTGGCTTCATCTGTTTTGCCCAAGGGAACAATGCTAAGGGCGTATTTTAATCGGGCGGCCGGCGTCAGTTTACTAGTTGGAAATTTTTGCAAAATGGTGGCATAGGCAATAGCACCCTTTTTGGTTTGGCCTGCGGCAATGTAGGCGTCTCCCATATACATATAGGCTTGTTCGGTATTTTCGCTCTGCGGGTATTTAGCAATGTATAATTTAAAACCGGTAGCGGCCGCTTCGTAAGCGCCTTTATCTAAATGGTTTTTAGCTTCAGCAAATAAATCAGAAGGTAAGACGGCATTGGCCGCAGGTTGCGAGGGAACTTCTTCCCCGTTTTCAGCCGTAACCGGGGCCGTCGTCCGGCCGCCTTGTACCACGGCAGCAATATCATCTATTTTAGCAGATAAAGCGGAAATTTGACCGCTATTTTGGGAAAAATTCTCGTTAGAAACGGATAGATTTTGGTTCAGCTCCTCCATCTTGCTAGCTAACTCTGCTTGATTGGCCTGCATTTGGGTGATGGATGCGTTTAAAGCTTTGAGTTGCCCTTGCAGGGAACTCATATCTTGCTGACTGGCGAGAAAACAGCCGGACAGCATAGAGCCCGCACCTCCTATTAAAATAAGTGTAAAAATATTTTTCATAGACGGGCGGGCTCCTTGTAAATTACTTACCAATTAGTTGGCTTGTAAAAGCGTGTCAGCTCTGCGGTTTTGAGCCCAGCAGGCAGCGGTAGCTTCGGTGCAAACCGGTTTTTCTTTACCGTAGGAAACGGTAGCGATTTTATCAGCCGGAATACCTAAGCGTACGTAGTAAGCTTTTACTTCGTCAGCACGTTTTTGGCCTAAAGCAATGTTGTAAGCGGTGGTACCGCGGTCGTCGCAGTTCCCTTCCACTACTACTTGGTAGTTGGAAACAGAGGCAGCGGCGGCTTTAATAGCTTGGGCGTTGGCTTCCACAATTTTGCGGTTGTCAGCGGTTAAGGTGGCTTTGTCTAAGGCAAAGTGCACTACGCCTAAAGCAACTTCTTGAGCGGGGATTTCCACGCCTTCTTCAGCCACTACCATTTCGGAAACGGCTACTACGGTGCCATCGGCGTTGGCATCGTCTTTTACGTTTTTGTGGCAGGCAGATAAACCAGCAGCCACAGCAAACACGAATACTACTTTAAGTAAGTTTTTCATTTATTTCTCCGTTATAGATGTTGTGTAACTTCCACATATAAATGATAGCAACTTTGACAAAGAAAGGTCAATATATTTTTGTTATAATGAAAGGGTAGTTAAAATAAAATTAGATTATTTGTTGGAAGTGCAGGGAGCGCCTGCATTAAGCAAGGCGGACTTACGGTCCGTGATGCATACTCCAAGCCACAAATAGTCGTCTGCTTTTGCGCCCACCTCTTAATGGGGTGGGCGGGCGACGATTGTTGCACGGGTTATTGGAGTAGCTTAGGCAATACGTCGCCTTTTTTGCACTTTCCAACAAGGAGAGAAAAATGAGAAAAAAAACAAAAGCAGGATTCACACTAATTGAATTATTAGTAGTTGTACTGATTATTGGTATTTTAGCAGCAATTGCCTTGCCACAATACCAAAGAGCCGTAGAAAAAAGCCGCGTGATGGAAGCTATTACCATTTTGAAAGAAATGGATCAAGCCCAGCAATTATGCACATTGGAACATGGATTTGAAAATTGTGTAGGAGACCGTTTTTTTACAAACTCAGATTATGTTCCGCCAACCCCACTTTTAGAGGATGAATGTTTAGATACCGCACCGTGTTTTCATACTAACGATTGGGAATTTTTCTCACAGGATCTTCTCTATGCAAAACGTATTAAGAATGGAGAGCTTGCAGACGGCGGCTTAGAGATTAGTACATCTCTTGACGATTTTACCGCACCCCAGCCTTTAGGATGTGACGGCAAATACTGCCCCAGTGAGTTTAAATAATAGCAAAACCGCCCCGAATAATCGGGGCGGTTTTAATTGCGTTAAGTTTTGTTATCCCAATAATTTACCGAGTAACTGGCTAATCGCCCGCGGATTGGCTTTCCCCTTGCTCTGCTTCATCACTCCCCCCACGAGCGCGCCAATCGCGGCTTTGTTGCCTTTTTGATAATCGGCCACCGCTTTGGGGTTGGCGGCAATAGCGGCCTTGGCCCACTCTTCCAGTTGACCTTCGTCGCTCACTTGCACCATGCCGCGCGCAGCTACAATTTCCGCCGGGTTTCCGCCGTTTTTGTAGATTTCTTCAAATACTTCGCGCGCCTGTTTGCGATTGATTTTGCCGCTTTCCGTAAGTTCCAATAGTTCGGCTAGTTTAGCGGCCGGGATGGGAGAATCTTCAATCTCCTTTTTCTCGGCGTGTAAAAGGCCCAACAAATCGGTTTGAATCCAGTTAGAGGCCGTTTTTAAGGAGACTTTCCCGCTCTTGGTTACTTCTTCAAAATAGGTAGAAATTTCACGCGAAGAAGTGAGCACACCCGCGTCGTAGGCGGACAAGCCCGCCTTCATAAAGCGCGCTTCTTTGCTGTCCGGCAGTTCGGGCATACTTTCTTGCACCTTTTTTAGCCAATCATCTTGCAAAATGACCGGCGGCAAGTCCGGCTCCGGGAAATAGCGGTAATCTAATGCGTCTTCTTTAGAGCGCATAGGTTTTGTAACCAGTTCCACTTTATCCCATTGACGGGTTTCCTGCTTTACCTGGCCGCCGTTATTTAAAATTTCCGTCTGGCGATTGATTTCATAAATCAGTGCTTCGCGCACGCCTTTAAACGAGTTTAAGTTTTTAATTTCCGCACGCGTGCCAAATTGCTCTTGGCCTTTGGGACGCAAAGAAATGTTTACATCTACGCGCAGTTCACCTTTTTCCATATCGCAATTAGATGCCCCTACCCAGCGCATCAGGCGTTTAATTTCCGTTAAGTACGCATACGCTTCATCGGGAGAGCGCATATCGGGCATAGACACAATTTCTAATAAAGGACTGCCAGCACGGTTGTAATCCACGAGCGAATATTCCGCCTCGTGCGAAGATTTGGCCGCATCTTCCTCTAAATGGGCGTGGTGAATGCCGATTTTTTTCTTCTGTAAATTGTCTTTAGGCCCATAGGTAATTTCAATATACCCTGCCCCGTTAATAGGCTCGTCATACTGGGTAATTTGGTAGCCTTTGGGTAAATCCGGGTAGAAATAGTGTTTACGGGAAAAGGAAGAATAGCTATTCGTTTTACAGTGCATAGCTAACCCGGCCCGTACGGCAAGGTCCAAGGCACCTTCGGTTAATACCGGCAGCACCCCCGGGTGGCCTGCACACACGGGGCAAATGGCGGTATTTGGCTTTGTATCTTCACTTACCCCGTTGGGGCAAGCACAAAAGAGTTTAGTTTTACTAGCCAGCTGGACGTGAATTTCCAGTCCAATTACAGGTTCAAATTCGCTCATATATAAGATCTCCTAAAATAATATAATACTAAATTATGAACACCCTGTTTAAACCCACCTCATATAAAAAAGGCACGGTCCTAGCTGTGGGAGCCACGTTTATATGGAAAGCGATTTCCTTTGTCAACGCGCTTTTTCTAGCACTTTATTTTGGGGCCGGCCGGCAGACAGACGTGTATTTTTACCTCATTATGCTAACCGGGTTTGGGGTGGCGTTTTTGCAGCGGTTAAACCAAACCGTCCTCATACCAGAAGCAATGTTTTTGCAAGAAAAAGGCCCGCAAACCGGACAGCGCTTTGCCACTATGTGGTTGTATATCTACGGGTTTTTGGCAGTAGGAATTATAGTAGTTGGGGTAGGCTGGCCTGAGCAAATTTGGCAATTTTTATCCCGTTTCCAGGGCGCTATGTTAGACCAAGACAAGCAACTATTAACCTGCGCCACCTTGGTATTTGCCTTACAAATTGTAACGTATTATTTGACCGCCGTCACCGAAATGTTCAAATTTTTTAAAACCGCCTGGCTAGGTGTGTTAAATGCCCTCTGCCCGCTTGCCGGATTATTGCTCTTTGGTAACAAGCTGGGTATTATTAGCATGTTATATGGTTTTTTAGTAGCTAACATCTTGCAAATTATTGTGCTACTAGCACTGCTACGCACTCAACTGCAGTGGAATTTTACCCCAGCGTGGGCCCCTTTGCGGGTGCGCACCCGCCAAAATATGCTTACCGGGCAAACGCTGGCCGTATTAGATATGATAAACGGGTGGCTGCCCCTGTATTTAATGAGTGGCCTGGGGGCGGGGCTTGTTAGCGCGCTTAATTACTGCAAACAATTTACCGATTCTACCACCGAAGTTTTTACCGCCCGCCTGGCGAATGTGGCCAAAATTGAGATGACTGAGCAAGCCGCGCGCAACCAATTAACACAAGCCAATCAAACATTTTTAAATGGGTCTTACGTGCTACTAGTGCTTTTAGCACCTTTGGTGGTATTTTCATGCTATTTTGCTCCGCAAATTGTGGAACTATTTTTGCAACGCGGGCACTTTGATGCGCTGGCTACCCAGCATACCGTTCGTTTTCTGCGCCCTATGCTATGGGTCTTATTAGTGATGGTACCCGGTTACTTACAAAATAGCGCCATTGCGGCCGGGCTAAAAATCAAAGAAGCCTTCCCTTATGCCCTTATGAATGGACTTCTTACCACCGGCTTGTTTGTGTGGGGAATCACCCGCTGGGGTGGGTTTGCTTATCCGTATTTGATTGGAGCGGGATTACTAATCGGTTTTCTTATTAATGCGTTTTTATTTAAAAAGCACTTTGCATTTTTAAGCTATCTTACCCCTTTTGGGCAACTAATACGTATGACAATTTTTGCCGGACTTGCGCTGATTCCAACTGTGTTGCTAGGAAAAACACTTCCGCAAACGTGCTGGGTGCAAATTTTTGGCTGCGGCCCGGTATTTGTAATTATTTATGCGGGGATTTTGTGGATAGGTAAAGACAGCAAACACTTACTGGAGTACGTGAGAAACGGCTTCTAACACTTGTTCGGGCGTGTGTACCTGCATATTAGCGCAAACCGGGTAGCCCAACGGGCAATCCACGTGCCAACTAGGGCCTTCCAGCCACATACAGTGCCCGCACGCATCCGCTGTTAAATTGATATTTTTTTCTAGTGCAAACAAACTAGGCGCGGTATTGGCAAATAACACTACAGCCTTGGTATCCAGCCAACGGGTTAATTGCACTAGGCCACTCTCTCCGTCAATATGTAAGTGTGAACCTTGCAAAATAGCAGGCAAATCTTCCACGGCCGTTTCCCCTAACAGGCATACATCCACATTAGCAAAACGAGGGCTATTTTTCCCCCCCACTTGCACGATTTGAATATGCGGATATTTTTGCTTAAATAGAACTAAAAACGGTTCCCATTGTTCCTGTGACCAACATTTAAGGGGAGTTTTCATCCCGATGTTAAAAGTTGCATTGATCCCACTATGCACCGTAATATAAGGGGCTTTTAACCCAAAACGGCTCACGTCGTGCTGTAAAATTTCAGCCGGCAATAAGCCGGTTTTCTTTTCATCAAAATCTAACGCACTTAAATAGTGGATAGCCGCCAGTCGGCTGGCTTTTTGGTGGTATAAAAACCGCCCCAAGGCATCATCTAATAAATAACTGTCTTCCAAGAAAAAACCCAGCTGTTTCTGGCGCTGTAACGAAGTTTCCAACACCGGCATAAACGCAGGAGCTATTTTTTGGATACGCTCTTTGTTAGCATAAACCGTTTTCCAAGAAATGCATAATTCAAACGCCAAATCATACGCACGGTGGTAGGGCACTTTACCAACCGGTAAAATTACATTTAAGTCATTGGGCACTACAAACAATCGGGCTGCATTGGGCGAATCGGTATAATAATGGAACACTGCATAGGATAATTGTTTGCGTAATGCTTGCACCGCCACCCAGTAAGCCGCGCAATCTCCCAGGCCTCCCCGCAAATGAAGAAGCACCTGCAATTTGCTTCTATCCAACTTGGGGCGTACAAACACTCCTGCCCACTGCTGTTGCAGTCCATAATAAATTCGGTTGCGTAGCCGCCGATATGCATACGCCCAACGCACCACACGGCTCCCACGCCCATATATTTGAACATGGGACTGAATTTCCCGCAAAGCTAAATGCGATTGATTACTGTTCCAGTCAATCATGAAATACCTGGTTGGCAAAATCAGCGAAACAATAAGTTTCGCGCAATTGGCTAGCATGTAAGGCTAAACTCACGCGGTAACCCCAATCCACCATCAGGCGGTCCAACGCACCATTTAGTTGCGCTTCGTCTTCTGCGGGAACAACCAGACCATTGATACCCGATTGTACAAACTCGCCATGTCCTTCTGTGGTAATAACAGGCAGTTTACTGGCCATAGCATCTAAAAGTACTTCCAATCCAGTAGGCGTAGAACCGGGATTTACATAAATATCGGCACTACGTAATAACACATATAAATCGGTTTCAGGCCCTACCACAGCCGTGTTGCCTTCCAACTGATGCTGTGTGATAAATTTTTTCAAGGCCGCGCTTGGTTTTCCATTTTCTACTAAGGTTAGATGCCAAGAAGAATGCAACGGCGCCAGCTGTGCCCACGCGTTTAGCAAGGTTTTAAACCCGCCCAATTTATCAAATGTCCCCACGGCTACAATATTGTTATCTTTTTTAAAACAGGCCGGTTTGGGAAAATTAGCATGTTCCACCCATAAAGCGGGGTTTTTCAGCCATATCGTATCTTTGGGATAAATACGGTTCGGCGCCTCTTGGGGGCTGTTTTCCATTACAATCACGCGCCTAGCCTTGGCAAGTAATGCCTTTTTCGTTTTGGTCAAAAGACCGTCTTTATGATTTTCAGGCTCTATATATACAAAAGGGATGTTAGCTTGTGCCGCAGCCTGGCAGGCCAATGGGTGAGCCAGCGAAACAACCCGCGTAACCCCTTGGGCTTGCAAAGCTTGCGCTACATTTTTACTGGTTACTTTCGCAGGCAGTTCCCATACTGGCAACTGTACGTAGACCGGTATTTTAGTTCCCACCAAGGCAACAAATTGCCCTTGCCAAGTCAGCTCCGCCCCCAACGCGGCCCCTAGCCGCAAAGCAAAACCAGCATCACCCACAAAAATAAATGTTTTTATCATACCCTTTATTGTACATAATTGTACTATAAAATCCCAAAAAAACACCGCCCTTTACCGGGCGGCGGAAAATGTATGAAAATTGCGGGGGTTGGATTTGAACCAACGATCTCAAGGTTATGGGCCTTGCGAGATACCGGGCTTCTCTACCCCGCAAGGTTATTATAGCATAACTAGCGGGAAGATGCAACCAAGGCGTTTATCTTAACGTCTTTTTATTTAGCAGCTGTTCAAAGGTAGCTACAGTGACCGGACGCGAAAAGAAATACCCTTGTGCCAAATCGGCTCCACAAGTATGTAAAAATTCGGCTTGTTCCCGTGTTTCTACTCCTTCGGTTACTACTTTTACATCCAAGGTTTTAATCATGCCAATAGCCCCTTCTATAACTTTCTTGGCACGGGGGTTTTCTTCAAAACCAGATAGAAATTCTTTGTCTAGCTTAATACTGTCAAATTTTAATTCTTTCAGTACATTTAAAGACGAATAGCCAGAGCCAAAATCATCCATAGAAACGGGGAAACCATACAAGTGCAGCCCTGCAATTACTTCTTGTGCACGTTCCAGGTTATTAAAGATGACGCTTTCGGTAATCTCGGCTTCCAATAGTCTTGTAGGTACATTGTATTGTGCCATCAAACGACGCATTTGTGGAATAAAGCGAGAATCACTTAAATGCAAGCGAGAAAAATTCACCGCTAAAGGAACAATTTTTCTTCCTTCTTTTTGCCACTTTGCCAAACAACGAACCGCTTGTTCCATGATGTACATATCCAACTTTAAAATAAAACCGTTGCGTTCAAATAACGGAATAAACTCGTCAGGGCGGATGACACGGTCTTCATGAATCCAGCGTACCAACGATTCAGCCCCTAAAATCTCCCCCGTTTCAAAATCGCATTTTGGTTGCAAATAGAGTTCAAACTCGCCCTTTTCTAAAGAATGCTCCATCACGCTTTCTATTTGTTGTTCCGCCACAATGCGGTTTCGATCCGCGGCATCATAAAATTCATACTTATCAAACAAGCGTGTTTTAGCATGTTCTAAGGCTAAGTGAGCCCGGTCTAACATAATATAGAACGGGAGATCTTCTTGCGTAATTTTGTACACTCCAAAGGCAATATCCAACATCAAACAAGAATCTTCTACTGTGCAATTACGCCGTAACAGCGTGCTTAACGCATTAAGGCGTTTAATAAAAGAGCGTTCCTCTTCAAATTTGAGTAACAAAATAAAATTATCCGCCGACAAACGGCAAAAACATTCTTCGGGTGCTAAATTTTCTTGCAACACCTGGGCAATCCGTTTCAAAACGTCATTTCCGCGTTCATATCCATGCAAATCGTTAATGACTTTAAATTTGTTAATGTCAAAAATAACCAGTGCTGCCTGGCGGTTTAAGCCGGCTAATTTGCTTTCAAATTGTTCGCACATGCGGTTAAAGTTATCAGCCCCAGTAAGAGGATCTACAAAAGCGGTAGTAAAAAGTTGGCGATTGCTGTCATCGCGCAAGCGCAAAATAAAGAATAGCAGCAAATAAAATACAAAAAATACAACGCCAAACAAAACTAAGGATAATTTTGCCACTTGCGTTGCTTGTTCTTCTACATACTTAGCAGGAACTGCCGACACCAAAAACCAATCATTGATGTGCAAGGGCGTAAACTGCAAAAACTGATGCAAGCCATCTTGGCTATAATATCCAACCAACATCTCCTTTCCCTCTTGGATGGTTTGACGAACCGTTTCCAACGAAACGGAGGCATCTAGTGTGTAATTTTCTAACCAAGTAAGCAGGTTAGCAGCCGGCAGTTTTTCATAGGACAAAACCACCTCACCTTGACGGTTGATAATAACAGAATGGCCATTGGTACCCATGGAAGAAAGAGCCAGGACGTCTTTATAATATCCTTCTTTCTGCACGGAGAAAAGAGCCCCTATGGGGGTCCCATCATTGGGATCTAGCGGAACAGCTTGAATCACTACAGAAGATTTATACTTACTATCCCGCGGCCGCACCGTAACGTAAAATTTATTTTGGGAAGTGTATTTTAAAATTGTTTTGGTTCCCTCTTTGCTAAGCGGCACCACACTTGCATTTGAATACAGCGTTTCCCCAGTTGCAAGAGCTACCCCAATTAAATTAAAATGGTCTTTTTGATCCAGCCGGCCGAGCATTTCCGGCACAAAAGACTCATCTTTCCAAGGGTATGAATCCTCTAATATCAAGGCACTGGTAGTTAATATTTCCTGATCGGTTTGAATTAAACGGTCAAAATCAGCGGCTGATTCTCGCGCTGCGTCAGCTACTTGCGCTTTAACATCTTTTTCCAACAGTAACGTTACTTGCTGCCAATAAAGCACCACCCCCGCCGTTACAATCACGGCAGAAATCAACGCAAAAATAATAAAAGGGCGGAAAGAAACTTTTTGCATAGTCGTTATACTGTGTTTATATTATATCATTTCTGCCCGGTAGCTGTCCTTACGCGCGTGCGGAAGGAGGCTGCTGCTGTTCTTGCGTTCTGAACAAACCAATCACCTGCTGGGAATAGGCAAACATAGGGTAAAACGGACTTTCCGGGTTACGTAGTTCCTGTTCGGGTAGTTCTTTGTAAAAAAGGTCTGTTTTACTGACAGCAAATAAACTTACCTGGCCGGCCATACTGGGCACAGGCACAGCTTGCTCCGCAGGTATTTTTTCCATTTGCGCAGTTAATTTGCTGGCATGGGCAAGCATACGTGCGGCGGCTTCTTGCAAGGGTTCGTTCCCGTGCCCGCCGATCATGCCCCCTAGGCCACTTTTGCTATTGTTTTCAAAATACAAGCTGCTATCCCCCAACGAATTGGTAGCAATCAGCAAATGCTTTACCTTGTTACCGTCGGCCAAGGCCATTTCCACACCAGCTGCCACAATTTTTTCAGGTCCAATTTCAATGATTCCTTTGCGGTTTTCTAAATTCTTTGCGTCCAACCAAAAGGCACGCATGTTCTCATAGGCTTTATTCATAAAATACTCCTTTTGAGTTACTATAGCATTTAATGCAACAACCGCAAACACTTTTTTTGGGTTATAATAAAAGAAAGGAGCTTTTTATATATGACCACACCCAAACGCGTTGTAATTTTAATGCTGGATTCTGTCGGCATTGGCGGAGCAGAGGATGCTGCTAAATTTGGCGACCAAGGGGCCGATACCCTAGGGCATATCGCCCATGCAAACGATGGGCTGAAAATTCCTAATTTAGTAGCCTTAGGGCTAGCAAAAGCAGCTCAAGCTTCTACCGGGAACGTTTTGGAACTAGACACGCAACCTCAAGCGAAGATACAACTGCCCTCCAAATATGGTTTTATGCGCGAGATTAGCCACGGCAAGGACACGTCATCTGGCCATTGGGAAATGGCAGGTGTACCCGTGGAATTTGAGTGGGGCTATTTTCCGCCCAATTACCCTTCTTTCCCGGCAGATCTAGTAGAAAAAATCTGTGCTGAAGCAAAGCTCCCCGGCATTTTGGGCAATAAAGCCGCCAGCGGAACGGTTATTTTGGACGAACTGGGTGAGGAGCATATCAAAACTGGGCAACCCATTTGCTATACGTCGGCAGATAGTGTGTTTCAAATTGCCGCACACGAGGAACACTTTGGGCTGGAGCGTTTGTATAAGGTATGTGAAATTGCATTTAAACATGTTAAACCTTACAACATTGCCCGCGTGATAGCCCGGCCCTTTGTGGGTGAACAGACAGGCCAATTTACCCGCACCAAAAACCGGCACGACTATTCTGTTACCCCCCCAAAACCTACCGTATTAGACCGCCTAAAAGAGGCGGGCGGGCAGGTGATATCTGTCGGTAAAATTGCTGACATTTTTGCGCATCAAGGGATTACAAAGGCTGTCAAAGCTGCCGGACTAGCGGAACTGTGGGACGCTACCCTGCGCGAAGCCAAGTCCACCCCTGCTAATAGCATTGTATTTACCAACTTTGTGGATTTTGATATGGTCTACGGGCATCGGCGCGACGTAAAAGGCTACGCCCAAGGCCTGGAATATTTTGACTCACGCTTACCGGAACTAGCCGCACAGCTGCGTGAGAACGACTTAGTATTTATTACCGCAGACCACGGGTGTGACCCTACCTATAAAGGCACGGATCACACGCGTGAACACGTACCGGTGATTCTGTTTGGTAAAAACGTTCGTCCGCAATTTATTGGCGGAAGGGATACGTATGCAGATATTGCACAAACGATTGCCGACTACTTTGGTTTAGCCCCCCTGCCGGTGGGCACGAGTTTTTTGGATAAATAACAGGTTGAAATTCCCGACTTCAATCTTCGGGAATGTACTATAAAATGCCGCGCTTTACCAAAGCCGCGCGCAGCGCTTCCGGTGAAGTAAATAAAATCGTGTCAAAACCCAGCTGCGCCGCGGCTTTTATATTAGCCGGGTTATCGTCGGTAAAAATACAATCCTGTGCCTGCAAGTGATACCGCGTGAGCAAAATGTGATAAATTTTCGGGTCGGGTTTAACGCACTTTTCCACGCCGGATAGCACAACCCCGTCAAAGAGTTTTAAAAAATCAAACCGTTTTTGCGCCAAGGGAAACGTTTCGGCCGACCAGTTGGATAGCGCATACACGGGGTATCCCTTTTGTTTTACGTCCCGCAAAACTTGCACCGTGCCTTCCACGGATCCCCCCATCATTTCATCCCAGCGGGTGTGGTAAGCATTAATTTGCGCTGCATATTGCGGAAATTGGCGCGCTTTTTCAGTGCATGCCTGTGCAAATGGACGCCCCGCGTCCAGCTGGATATTCCACTCCGGTGGGCAAACGGTTGCTAAAAAATGCTCCATCTCCGTTCTGCTAGAAAATAATTTACGGTAGAGGTAGCGCGGGTTCCAGTCAATGAGTACGGCCCCTAAATCAAAAACAATCGTTTTCATATTTATATTGTATAATAAATTATCTTTAGCAGGAGGTGTGTAGCACCCGCGCACGAGCGCACAAATTACAATCGTTTTTTACTGTTTTTGAAACCGCATGATAAGCGTGCGGGTCAGTTGCAAGAGCAACTTTCCAAGAAGTCAAAAATAGCCATACCAAGCACAAGATAATGGGCCTTATAACCCCATTGTTTTGTGCTGAATGTTTGCCGTTTGCAAAAACGGCAGCTACGGCTGTTATATAGGGTGACTTCTTGGAAGCTCGGTATAATAAGCCGTTTTTTATTGTACCGAGCCCGGGAAATAATAAGGAAATAAATATGAAGAATGGAAATGTAATTATTAAGAAAAATACAGGTTGCCACCTCGCCCTGGAGGGAGAGGGTGGCACGCAGTGCCGGGTGAGGGGGAAAGACAATAAGGTCAACTTCTTGGATACCCCCTCATCTGTCCTTCGGACATCCTCCCCCTCATGGGGAAGAGGCTTTACACTCATTGAACTCTTGGTGGTAGTACTCATTATCGGCATACTGGCCGCCGTAGCCGTGCCACAGTATCAGAAAGCGGTGGCTAAAAGCCGCGCAGTGAAAATGGTTACCATGATTGATGCCTATCAAAAAGCGCTAGACATGTATATTTTAGAAAATGGCATGCTGCCTGGGGGCTGTGTAGGGAATTCCTTTCTTAATGATGAGCCATACTCTATGCAGACTTATGAAGATACCTTCACGTACTATGCAGGGGATGCCTCCTGGGATATTTGCTGTGCAAGTGATGGATGTTTCATTGCCATAGCCAATAATGACGAGTCCGCAAAAGTTACATTTGATATATCCCGCACCGGAAGTAATGCCTCATGGACTGGCACCTGCACAGGTAAAGACATGGATGGAAACGCATTGTGTGAAGCCTTAAAAACTGCGGGAAAGGTAAATTAACTCCACATAACACATATAAAAGGCCGGCGTAAGTTACCCAACGATGTACTGCTAGATACTGCAAATGGCAAGGGACCGCAACGACGGACAGGTGTGGCAAATAGTTGCCCGAAAAATACCCTTTTTCTATATCCCGCATTAAAACTCTGCGGGATGACGAGAAAAAGGGTATTAAAACACAATAGAAAAGTGCGGAGTAAAATGGAGTTTGCTCCTGTTTTCAAATTTGAGATGATTAGCCGCCGTATGTTGCCCCGTAGCACAAATGGATAACGAAGTTGAAACGTATAACTAAATGACGTAGGGCAATTTCAAAATAATTTGGTGCTGACCTAGGCGTGGGCTGACGTAGCGTACGACCTTGGGCGGCCCGTAAGGGCCGCAAGTACGTAAGGAAGCCCAGAACAACGGCCAGCGCCAAATTAGGAAGAAATTGACGTTACGAAAGAACTAAGGTATCTTCCATATCCGGGCCCGTGGAAATAAGCGCAATTTTCGGGTGCGGATACGTTTTATCGCTTAACTTTTGCAAGTCTTGCAAAAACGCTTTGGCTTCAGCTGTAAAATCAGCCACATTTTTTACGCAATCGTTACCTTCAAACATATCAATATGTGTAATGGCAATTTTGGTACAGTTGTTAATCATGATAGCACGCGCGGCAGACTTCCATTCAAACTCGCCCACGCGGCGCAAGCGTTTACTCACGCTGCCAATTTCGTGCCCTTTGGTGTGATAAATTTCCAGTTCTTTTTCATCAAACATTTCTTTCTCGAGCGGGCCGGGGCCTACACGTGTGATGTAGGGCTTAAACACCACATACACATCCCGCACGGACTTGGGGCCCAAGCCGGCTTCGCCCAAAAATGTGCTAGCAGTGGTATCGCGCGAAGTAACAAACGGATATTCCCCGTGCAGCAAAGAAAGTTTAATCCCTTGTGTGCCTTCTAATAGGATGTGCCCGCCTTTATCTAGACATCCATTTAAAAGTTCCGGCACGTCTTGGATAAAATCTTTAAGCATCGGCTCGTCCTTGGCAAATTTAATATCGCGCCGTTCAATGCGTTCTTTGACGGCCTGGCCTAGCCCCGTACCCACGCTGCCAATTTTGCTCATAAAGTGCGCCGCGCCGCGTTCAGCCGCGGTTTGCTCATCGGTAATCAGCACGGCATACGGGTCAATAATCAGGCGGTCTTGCGTGCCCGTTTTTTTAACTTCATCTAAAAGCCACTCGGTTTTAGTGTACGCACCCGCGCCCAAAACCAGTTTTGTTTTCGGGTTTAAAAACCCGGACGGGATATTTTTAAGCGTGTAGGAAACGCCATTTTGTACAACGGTGTGCCCCGCGTTGGGGCCACCCACGCGCACGCAATAATCATAATTTCCTTTATAGGATAAATAGGCCGCAATTTTGCCTTTTCCTTCGTCGCCGGCTTGTCCGCCGCATACTAAATCAATCATAATTTTCCTCCGCAAGTGTAGGTGCTAGGCCGAGGTATTTTTCGACCTCTAACATATGTAACTGCATTTTAACGGACGCTGGGATTTCCAGCCCGTCTATAAAATCGGTCAATGCGCTGGCCGTTAGCATGCGGCCGCGCGTAAAATCGCGCAAGAGTTCGTAGGCGTTTTCACACCCGTAGGCGCGTAAAATAGTTTGAATAGCTTCGGCCAATACTTCGGGATGTTGTTGAATTTCCGCACGGGCCGCTACTTTATTAAACGCAATTTTGCAAAGTCCTTTAAGCAGTGACTCATACGCTACCAGCGCGTGCCCAAACGCCACAGGGATATTGCGCAAAACCGTAGAATCCGACAAATCCCGCTGCAAGCGCGAAACGGGCAGTTTATTAGATAAAAAGTCTAGTAGTGCACTGGAAAGTTGCAAATTTCCCTCAGCATTTTCAAAATCAATCGGGTTTACTTTTTGCGGCATGGTGGACGAGCCCACCTCGCCTTTTACCGTTTGCTGTGTTACAAGCCCGGCGGAAATATAGTGCCACAGGTCACGGCTTAAATCTGTCAAAATTATATTTACGCGGCGCAAATTATCAAAGAGTTCGGCATAACTGTCGCGATTATCCACTTGCGTAGTAACGGGGCTTAAAAAGAGTTTTAGTTTGCGGCCTTTGTTAAGCGCCGCAATCACTTGGCGCGCCGCGCGCGCCCAATTGACAGCCGGGAACGCCACTACATGCGCGTTAAAGTTGCCCACCGCTCCGCTAAATTTACAAGAAATTTGTATTGCTTTTAACGCTTTAATCTGGCGCGAAAGGCGGGCCTCAAACACGCGGATTTCTTTACCAAACGTCGTCGGCACAGCAGGTTGACCATGAGTGCGGGCCAACAGCACCGAATGGGCCTCTTTCTTAGCTAGTTTTAAAAGTTCTTTTTGTAGTTTTTCAAGCGCGGGGAGCAACGCTTTTTCTACGCCGTCACTCAAGAGCAAGGCGTAGGAAACACTGTTAATATCTTCGCTGGTCAGTGCAAAATGAATAAAGGGAAAACGGTCCTTAAGCGTGGTTTTGGCTAGTTTCACGCGCAGGAAATACTCCACCGCTTTCACATCGTGGCGCGTCGCCGGGATTTTGCCGTAGCCCTTGGTTTCCAGCTGCCGGATAAGTGCCACATCCTGCGTGGATAAATTGCACACGGTGTTAAGTATTTTTTGCTCGGCCGCGGACAATTTTTTAATGCCGGGCAAATTTAGCGTGCATAAAACGGATAGCCACGTAACTTCCGCACGTACACGCGCACGCAAAAGGGCATCCTCCCCCATTACAGCGGCTAACGTAGATACTTTTTGAGCATAGCGCCCGTCCAGCGGGCTTAAATTAGAAACAAAGTTCATAATGCACTAAATTTTATCCATAGTGGGAGGTTTTTGGTCTTGATTAGGATGTGCAGATGGCCGAAAAATTACCGGTTGTGGGGACACCATATCCTCCTGTGGAGGAACCCAATTTTCCGTATCTTGCGGTGTGGGTTTCGGGTTTTCCACCAAATCCCGGTTAATAAAAACTGCTACCACAAAGGCAAGTAGCTGGCTGCAAGCAAAAGCAATGATCACCCAAAAAGGTTTATTAACAATGTCTGCTAACGCTTGTGCAGTTGGAAAATTTCCCCACGCAAAAGCATAAACCGTGCTAAAAGCAATCAATAAGTACCCAACCCAAGATAATACCAGTATGATACCTACTAACAATGTATCTACATAACGTCCACTCGTTAAATTCCAACTAGACCTCATGGAATCCAGTCCTCCTTGTTCTTGCAATACTGCATAGCCCGGAGCATAAATCCACCGAATAGATACCGTTAGCAAAATCACGATATTTAATATCACCCCTAAGGCCCTGCTCTCACCACGAGCCAATATCCCGCCGGGAATTAAAAGCAAGGACGACAAGAAGGTCACCACAAACAAAGAAAAACTGGCTCTAAACGATGAAAGAGACTCAAATATAGAAGGCGAATCCCCGCGAGCCGCTTTATCAAACAGTTGAATTAAAATCGCCATTCCATAGCATGTAAACCACTGCCACACCATAGCCGCCAGGATACCCAATCCCAATATCAGCTTCCAAGCTCCACCGAAATTACCTGACAACATAGGAACTCCGCCAAAAAATAAAATACCACCTCGCAAAATCATAGACAAAATTTGCCCAATAACTATAAAAACAAAAAATAAAACAATTAATCTCCACCAAGTGCGACCCAGAATTATAAAACTATATAACCACAAAGAACTTAATGACTGCTTCTTTTCTAATTCCATATTCCCTCCCTTTACACAGGATTGCCAATGTTATTTTACCAATTTTTATATATAATGAAAATATATTTGTAGGTAGGAGGATTTACCCGCGCCACTGGGCGCGCAAATTACAATCGCTGTTTTCTGTTTTTGAAGCCGCATGTTGAGGTGCGGCGTGTATTAAAAAATACGCGAACGAGTCAAAAATAGTCGTTATAAGGCACAAAACTTACTGGGGTAGCTCCCTATGAGTTTTGTGCCGAGTGTTTGTTATCTGTAAAGATAACGGACTACGGCTGTTATATTGATCTACTCGTTCGCAGATTAGTATGGTAGCCGTTTTTATTGTGCTAATCCGAAAAAAGCAAAAGGAAAAATAATATGAAAACAAACCATATAAAAACTGTCATGCTGAACTCGTTTCAGCATCTCCGCCTTAATCAAACATTTAATAAAGAGGAGGAGATCCTGAATCAAGTTCAGGATGACAATATAGACAGAACAGCACACGGCTTTACGCTAATTGAACTATTAGTAGTGGTGCTGATTATCGGCATTTTAGCCGCGGTGGCATTGCCGCAGTATCAAAAAGCGGTGGAAAAAAGCCGGTTGACTGAAGCTCTTCAAAACATAAATGCCATCCAAAAATGTTTTGATTTATACAAACTGGAAAACGGCCTTCCTTCTTCTAGAAGAGTTGATTTAAAAGACATGAACTGCCCAATAGAAGCTAATTTAGGAGAATTAACAGACGGCGGATTTTTTATAAGTAATCATTTTCGATATTTTGGTGCAGGGTGCAGCAAAACGTTTTGCGTCGCAGAAATATCCCGAATACCTTCCTTTGCCTATACATTGGTTATGGATTCAAAAAATGGAAATGCTTGTTACACACAAGAATCAGACCTAGGCCGGTATATTTGCAAAAGTATTGAAAACCAAGGTTGGGCTTATGTAGATGGAGAATATTAATACACTTTGACCAACTTAAATGAAACTCCCCGGGCATAGACCCGGGGAATATGTTAAATGTGATCCATTTTCTGTTTACTTTTGCGCTTGCTGTATATCTTGTGAGGTCCACCCGCCGCCTAAGGCTTTAGCTAAGTCCACCACCGCGTCCAACTCATTATTGCGCGCAGTGGATAAATTCATCTCAGCTGCTAGTAAGGTTTCTTCCACGCTCAGTAGATCCGTTACCCCAATTAAGCCCGCATCTTCTTGCTTTTTAGTGAGCTCGTAGCTGCGGCGCATATCTTGGGTTTGGGATAGGTAAGAATCATAAATTTGGCGGTACATTTGGTTGGAGTTAAGGGCATCTAACGCCTCTTTAAACGCCAGTTGCACGGTTTTTTGGTAGTCCGCAAGGATTTCTTGATAGCGCGCCTGGGCCTGTTTATTTTGCGCTTTAATTTTGCCCCCTTCAAAAATCGGGGCCGTTATACCCCCGGCAAAATTCCACACGCCGGACCCACCGCTTACTAAACTAGTAAGCGCACTACTGGCATAACCCGCCGCCGCCGTTAAAGAAATATCCGGAAAGTAGGACGCACGCGCCACGCCAATATCGGCATTAGCGGCAATCAAATTCTGCTCCGCCGTCATCACATCCGGGCGGCGTTCCAATAAATCAGAGGGCAAGTCCGCCGGCACATCCGGCACCAGCGTAACTTCATTAAGTGTCTTACCACGCGCGGGGCGCTGCTCCACCATAGCGCGCGGGGATTGGCCCAACAATACCGCTAAGGCCGTTTCCGTTTTAGCTAACTGCAAGCGCAAATTTTCTTCTTCGGCCTGAACACTAGCCATGTTGGCTTGCACGCGGCGCAAATCTACTTCCGTAGCGTAGCCGGCATCATAACGGCTTTGGTAAATGCGTACATTTTCTTTCCGCGCCGCCAAGGTTTGCTGGGCAATTTCTATTTGATTGTCTAGCATCAGCATGGTAAAGTATTGCTTGGCTACGTCGGCCGTCAAGGTAAGGCGCACCGTATCGCGCGCGGCTTCGGTAGCTAGCAATTTGGCGCGGGCAGATTCTTTCATACGGCGGTATTTACCCCATAAATCTAGTTCAAACGATACGTTCAGCCCCGCCCAGCTCGTACTTTCGCCCGACCCTTGTGCGTTGCCTTCTCGACCGGAAGTTCCCCCGGCCGATACACTAGGAAGTTGGTTCGCCCCCGCTAAAGTAACGGCGGCACGCGCTTGATCTACACGGGCTACCGCGGCTTTTAAGTCCCAGTTATATTTAAGGGCGGTGTCTTCCATTTGGTTTAGTACTTCGTCGCCAAACATCGTCCACCAGTTTTGTTGGGTAAATACACTGTAATTTTCAGCCGCCTTCCCAGTGGGTAAGTCTGTATCCGGGCGTTTATAATTAGGGCCCATCATGCACCCGGCTGATAATACGGCAGCCGCTACCAACAAACTAAATCGTTTCATTTTTGCTCCTTATCTTTTCCGGCAAAGATCGTAAAGAACCACGGCACAAACATCGGGGCTACGCCTGTGGCAATTAACATTCCGCACACTACAGCCGTACCAATGGAATGGCGGCTCGCCGCGCCTGCGCCAAAGCTAATGGCTAGCGGCACACACCCTAAAATAAATGCCAAAGAGGTCATCACAATTGGGCGGAAGCGCAAAAGCGAAGCGTGCAGTGCAGCCTCCGCCTTAGCCATGCCTTGTTCTTTAAGTAGTACGGCAAATTCCACAATCAAAATAGCATTCTTAGCCGCTAGCCCCACTAGGGCCACTAGCGCAATTTGGAAGTAAATATCGTTGGATAGCCCGCGTAGCCACGTACCCAGCAGGGCCCCAAAAATAGCGAAAGGTACCGCCAGTAACACAGCAATGGGCAAGCTCCATTTTTCATACTGCGCTGCCAAAATAAGAAATACGACTAGCATCCCCAGCATCAATGCAGATGCGGAAGAACTGCCGGCTAATTTTTCTTGATAGGTGGTACCGGTCCACGCCAAGGTAAAACCGGCATCCAGCGTTTCTCGGGCGGTTTCTTCTACCGCGCGGATCGCATCGCCGGAGCTATACCCTGGGGCGGGGCTAGCTAGCACCTTAGCAGACGGAAACACGTTAAAACGTTCTACAATATCCGGCCCTAACGTGGGCGTTAAAGTAGCCAAAGAAGACAACGGCACCATAGCACCGGTGTTAGATTTTACGTAAATGCCCCCCAGCTGATCCGGCCGAGCACGATATTCGCCTTCAGCTTGCATCATCACTTTAAAGCTACGGCCTAAATACGTAAAATCGTTGATGTACATATTCCCAAAAGTACCTTGCAGCGTAGCGTAGAGCGCATCTAACGATACTCCCATAGATTGCGCTTTTACCTCATCTACTGTTAGCTTATACTGCGGTACAGCGGCAGAAAACGAAGAAGAAACACTGGTTAGTTCCGGGCGTTTACTGGCCGCTTCCAAGAATTTATTTACCTGCACGGATAACTCTGCCGATCCCCCTGCAGAGCGGTTTTGAATATAACCTTCCAAGCCGCCGGTGGTACTCATCCCCATAATCGGCGGCGGGTTAAACGGCATCACAAGCGCGCCGGGCACTTGGTTTTGAGCACGTAGATATACCTGCATAACTGTAGCCGTGGAAGATTCGTTTTTATTTTTGCGTTCATCCCATGGTTTTAACATCACAAAGGAGGCTACCGAATTGTTTTTCTGCGCACCGGTTAGCAAGTCAAAGCCGGCAAATGTCATTTCTTTTTGCACAGAGGGAATAGATAAAAGTACATCTTCCATTTCACTGGCTACTTTATCACTAGCGGCCAAGGAAGAAGAGGGATCTAATTGCGCAGCCACCATAATAATCCCTTGGTCTTCCGTGGGCAGCAAGCTGCCGGGCACTATTTTAAACAGCCCCCAAGTAGCTAGCGACAATATGATCATTAGGATAAACGATATCGTTCCTTTGCGCAAAATCCAGCTGACTAGTTTGCCGTATTTTTGCGTCAGTTTATCAAACCATCGGTCAAAGGTATAGAAAAAACCGCGGGTGGGGCGTTCCTGTTTTTTAAGCAGTAGCACGCACAAGGCAGGCGTAAGCGTTAAGGCTACTAACCCGGAAATAATTACAGACACAGCAATCGTAATAGCAAACTGTTTGTACATCACCCCGGTTAAACCGCCCATAAACGCAACTGGCACAAATACGGAACACAATACTAGCACAATGGCTACCACCGGGCCGGATACTTCCTGCATAGCTTTAATGGTTGCTTCGCGCACGGGGAGGTTTTCCTCGTGCATGATACGTTCCACGTTTTCAATCACTACAATGGCGTCATCTACCACCATCCCAATGGCTAGCACCAACCCAAATAACGTAAGCGTATTGATTGAAAAGTTCATCACCATCATGCCGGCAAACGCGCCAATAATAGACACCGGCACCGCCAAACACGGAATGAGTGTGGCACGCCAATCCTTTAAGAATAAATACACCACCAGGAACACCAACACCATGGCTTCCACTAAGGTATGAATTACTTCTTTAATAGATTCATTTACAAAAAGCGTCGTATCGTAAGCAGTATCATAGGCTAGATCCATTTCCGCTGGGAAATTTTTAGCCGCTTCGGCCAAATGTGCTTGTACCGCCTGAGCCGTAGCTACCGCGTTAGCACCGGGGGACAGATAGATCCCCACCGGTACAGCGGGCTGACGGTTAAAGCTACCGTTAAATTCATAAGTTTGGCTGCCCAGTTCCACACGCGCCACGTCTTTTAGACGCAAGGTAGTACCATCTGCGTTGGCACGTAAAATGATGTTTTCAAATTCTTCCACTGTAGAAAAACGCCCTGGCGCAATGATAGAATAACTGCGGTCTACTTTCACGGGCATCGGCGCTTGTCCTATTTTACCTGCAGCACGCTGCGCGTTTTGTGCTTGTACAGCAGCGGCTACTTCGGCAATAGACAAATTACGCTGGGAAAGCACGTCCGGCTTAACCCAAATACGAATGGCATAGTCGTTGGCAGACATTACCATCGCATCCCCTACCCCCTCAATACGTTTTAGATCATCTACAATGTTAATCAGTACATAGTTACCGATGGTAGTCGTATCAGAACGCCCGGATGGGGAGTAAAAAGCTATCATCTGCAAAATAGAGGAAGATTTTTTATTTACCGTTACTCCGTAGCGGCGTACATCTTCAGGCAACTTTGCCGTCGCTCCCTGAACCCGGTTATTAACGTTAATCATGGCTTGATCCGGGTCAGTACCTACTTTAAAATAGACCGTTAGGTTCATGTCCCCGTTGGCTGAAGAAGTGGAGTTCATGTAAAGCATGTCTTCCACGCCGTTAATTTGCTGCTCTAACGGAGCGGCCACGGTATTGGCAATTACTTCTGGGCTAGCACCCGGGTAACTAGCTGTTACTTCAATGGTAGGCGGTGTTAGGTTCGGGTACTGCTCCACAGGCAAGGATTTAATAGATACAATCCCAGCTAACGTAATTAATAGGGAAATTACCGCGGAAAAAATAGGGCGGTCAATAAAAAATTTAGAGAACATGCTCCCCCCTACTTAGCAGCCGCTTGCGGTGTGGCAGAATTAGCTTCTTGCGACACGGATTGTGTATCCGGTACTTCCGCATCCGAAATAGCTTGCCCTAACTGATCCATTTTGACTTCATCGGTCACCGGTTCAGTGGGTTCAGTGACTACCGGAACAGAAAAATCTTGCAGTTGTACGTTGACTATTTGCCCAGGGCGAATGCGGGAAAGCCCTTCGCTTACCACTATTTCACCCGCTTTTAACCCTTTGGATACAATATACATATCATTCTGTAGTTCAGCCTCAATAGGACGCGCTTCTACCGCCTTGTTGGCATCCACTACATACACTAAAAGTTCCTTGGCCGTATGAAGTACCGCAGAAGAAGGAATTAAAATAGCGTCTTTAAAGGTTGCCCCCACTAAATGCAAGCGTACAAATTGACCTGGCATCAGCGTGCGCGAGTGCGTCGGGTTGGCAAATTCAGCCTTCATCGCAATACTGGAGGTTTGGGCATTTTCGCTACTATCAAAGAAAATAATTCTACCACGCTGCGGATAGAGTTCGCCGCTCGGCAAAATGGCTTCTACATAGACGGTCAATTCATTGACATCTTTGTTGCGATATTCATCTGTTTGGGCTTGCTCTTCTTCCGGGGTAGGCTCCGGGTCACCCGCCTGCACACCGCCAAAAGAGATTTGTCCCGAAGCAAAACCTTGCGCTAGCTGCGTAAATTGACTACCCGGCATAGAAAAATTGACGTATAAGGGGTTAATTTGCACCATGTTGGTTAAGTAGCCGCTTTCATTGGTAGGGGAAATCAAGCTACCTACTGACGGAATAGCCTGCCCCACAATACCAGAGATAGGCGCTACCACTTTGGTGTACCCCAAATTGATTTGAGCTCCTTCTAAAGCGGCCTTGGCTACTTGTACATTAGCTTGGGCGGTTTCATACGCCGACAAGGCGTTATCGTAATCTTGCTGGCTAACCGCGTTAGCGGCGCGCAAGGATTTCATACGCGCAAACGTACGCTGCGTACGTTTGGCTTCGGCTTGCGCTTGCGCTAAAGCACCTTGGGCTTTTTCCAGGGCTACCTTATATTCGGCATCGTCAATTTGAAAGAGTTGCGTACCTTCGGTTACATATTCGCCTTCATTATAAAGGCGGCTTTGCAAAATTCCTCCCACTTGGGCGCGGATTTGTACTTCTAGCGATCCTGCCACTTGGGCGGGGTATTCAATATTCCAGGGTAAATCTTGTTGCAATACTTTTACGGCTGACACCGTAGGAGCGACCGGAGCAGCGGCTTCGCGCTTTTTACAGGCCGCCAAAGCCAGTACAAAACAAACTAAAAATACAGCTGTTTTTCTCATTAGAATCCTCCTAAATACAACTTCTTAAATTTTATGAAATTGCCCACCCCTTTGCAATATTTTTTATATATTATGTGTTATATAGCGTATGAAAAAACTAATCCTTGTAGCTTTACTACTGTGTAGTATAGGGTTGCCCGCAGTAGCCCTGCCTTCCGCGGATGACGGCGTGGCGGTGTTTGCCTATAACGCTGATCAGCTAGCGGCCCGCTTTGCCGGTAACACCCGCAAAGAGGTGCTCTATACCATTAATACGGTTTCCACGATAGACAAAACCGTCCAAAGCACTAGTGGCAAGGAATATGCCTTGGTGCGCTATGGCAAAACGAGCGATGATTTCCGCGTTTTCTTATTTGACTTTAAAATTCCGCAAAAACTAGTAGCGGTAGCGGATGACGTAAAAGGCGTACTTGCCCTCAATGAAAAATATGGGCTCAACATATCGGTATCCGAAAAAGAGTTTGCCGCCCAAGCGCCCCAAACCTTAATTACCACCGTAACCGATGTAGCCAACAACCGCACATACACGGCCTATCAAAGCGGGGATAACTACTTGCTATTTCAAAATGGCGTACTCAAACGTACGTTTACCGATAGCCACGAGTTTTCCGCCTATATGGCCGCGCTATCGGCTGCGAATGCTAGTTATGCCGCCCAACAAGCCGAAGAACAAGCCCAGCTAGAAGCCGCCCGCTTGCAAGCGCAACAACAGGCTAACCAGCGCACAGCAATACGGTCTTACTCAGTCGTACCTACGCTAGTGGGAACGGCCCTCGTGGGGGGCCTTGTATGGGGAGGTATTAATTATGCGCGTCATCATCACCACCGCCACCACCATGCTGCGCCACCGCCACGCCGCCATGCCCGCCCGGGGCACTTGCCCCCGTTGCGGCCCAGCGGTCCGCCGGCCGGCACGCCACTCATCCGCGGCGTAGATGGCAGATATATGAACAGACGTTAGCAAAACCCCCGCCATAAGCGGGGGTTTTACGTCCGTGGTAAATTTACTTATTTATCCTCTAGGGCACACTTAACCTTGGGGGAATTGGCCACTAAGTCTTTAATGGGCTTAATGACTTGTGCTTGCGGTTTAAGCGTACACGGGCCGCCAATACAACCGCCCTTGCAGTTCATTACTTCCAAAAGTTGGAAATCCCCCGCGCCTTTGGCAAACGCGTTTAAGAGGGCCATGGCTTTTTTGTCTAGTCCGTTAATAGCCATCTTTTTAAACGGTTTTTTACCCACGATAGCGTTTTCCACCGCTTGCGCCACACCACCGGTTACGCCGTAATAACGGGCCTCGCCGGAAATAGACGGGTCTAGCGGCATTTCTTCACACTTAGCCGGATTAATACCTTTGGCATCAAACAGTGCCCCCAATTCTTCGTACGTCATCACGTAGTCAATGTTGGGGTCTTCCATGCCTTCAGCCCGTTTAGACACACACGGCCCGATAAAGACCGTTACATTGCCTTCCTTCTTTTCTAACTGCGCCGTGTAAGCGGCCGGGGTTTTGGTGTGAGATACAAATTCTTTCAAGGCAGGCAAGTGCTTTTTAACCGCTTGTACCCAAGCCGCGCAGCAGGAGGTGGTCATAAACTTGGCCCCATTTTCCAAGCGTTCCACTAGTTCACGCGCTTCGTTAGCGGTAGTAATATCCGCGCCTAAAGCCACTTCGGTTACCTTGGGGAATCCGGCCTTTTTAATAGCCGTCATTAACTGCGGTAGCGTGCAGTCAAACTGGCCCACAATAGACGGGGCAATCATCGCCACCACCGGGGCACCTTTTTTAAGTTGGCTCAGCACATCAATTAATTGGCTGCGCTCCATAATGGCCCCAAACGGGCACGCTTCCATACAATGTCCGCAAGAAATACATTTATCAAAATCAATTTCCGCCACCCCGTTTTCGCCTTTGTGAATGGCGTTTACCGGGCAGGACTGTTCGCACGGTACCGGGATATACGTAATTGCGTTATACGGGCAGGCCATTTTGCACGCACCGCAATTTTTGCACTTGTCAGCGTCAATAAAAGAGTGCCCATCAATAAAGCTAATCGCGCCAAATTTACACGCTTGCTGGCACGGACGCGCCAAACAACCTTGGCAGGCCTCTGTTACCATGTGGCGCGCTTTGCGGCAGCCGTGGCAGGCGATATCCATGACTGTCAGCGGCACTTGCGGGATTTGGGTGCGCGTTAAGGCCTTTTTTGCGTAATCGTTTAGGGAAGTTGCTTCGTCATCTTCTTCCACACTGCAGCCTAACGCCGCCAACGTGCGGGCGCGGAATACCGCGCGCTCTTTATAAATACAGCACCGCACGGAAGACTTGGAATCCTGCGGAATCACTTCAAAAGGAATACGATAGGCATCGGTTTCTAACGAGCCTTTATCAAACGCTTCCACAATTTTGCGAAGCGCAGTCCGTCTAAAATAAATTGCTTTATTGTCTGAGTTCATAGTGTCTTATTCTCTATCGGGCACATAGCCCCAAATTAACTCCTCTATCAAATTATGCAGCTAACTTACTGAGCAAATTTTCCATCGGCTCTTTGGCTTCGCCGCCGCCTTGGGCAAAGTCCGCACGACCACCGGCGCGCCCATTAATACTAGCCGCCAGTTGTTTGGCTACGGTTACGGCGTCTGTATTGGGCAGTTTGCCCGCCATTTTGACGACAAACGAGCGCTTGCCGTCGTGGTCGCACGTAACAATAACAAGGGCTTGTTTTTGTTTCTGTGCGAGCGTATCGGCAATGTTGCGTAGTTCCTTGGGCTGCGCTTCATCGGCTTTGCGCAAAATAACGGTGGTACCGTTTTTCAAGGTAAGGCTCATCTCGTTGACGCCACCAGCAGCCAAGGTTTTTTGGCGGAAATCTTCGTAGCGTTTTTTAACTTCTTTTAGCTCGTCCATAATCGCGTTGACACGCGTAAAAACGTCTTTGGTGGGTACGTCCAAGCGGCCCGCTAACGCGGCTGCTTGCGCGTGTACGTGTTTTAAATAGTCTAGCGCGGCTAGGCCGGCCACGCCTTCAATACGGCGTACCCCGGCAGAAACAGAGCCCTCTTTCAGTACCATAACGGTTATAACGTCCGCCGTATTTTTCACGTGCGTTCCAGCGCAGAGTTCCAAGCTGTATTTCTGTTCGGGATGTTCAAAGCTACCACCCATTAGTACAAAGCGGGCGGGATCAGCATATTTTTCCCCTAACAGTGTAACGGCTCCCAGTTTATCGGCATCTGCTAAGGGACGGGTTTGGCACGTAACGGGCAGCGCCGCCTGGGCGGCTTTGTTGGCAATTTGCCAAGCCTTTTCTAATTCTTCCGCCTTAGGGGTTTTAGAAAGCGTATAGTCAAAGCGGAAACGCTCCGGCGATACATATGACCCACTTTGATGCACCGTCGGCCCAAACACTTGGCGCAAGGCCGCGTTAATTAGGTGAATGGCGCTATGGTTGGCCATACAGCGTTTACGCCAATCAGCATCCACCTGCAAGGTTACGCCCGCGCCTTTAGTCAGCGCGCCGTTTACTTTATGTAAGAAAATTTTACCAAGCGGCTTTTGCACGTCTTGCACGCGGGCGACTTCTTTTCCGTTTGCTAAAATATTCCCGTGATCCCCCACTTGGCCGCCGGATTCGGCGTAAAACGGCGTGGTGTCAAACACGGCATACCCGCTTCCGTTCAGTGCATCCACCAGTTCAAATTGCTCATTAAGTAATGCCAGCACCTGTGCCTGTTGGGTCAGCGTTTCATAGCCAACAAACTGCGTAGCGGGCAAAGTGTTTTCCAATTTTTGCATGAGAATTACTTTACCTTTGCTAAATTCATCCGCGTAGGAGCGGCTTTTTTCTTGCGCCGCTTCCTTGGCTTGAGCATACCCTTTTTCATCCACTGTTACGCCTTTAGCGGCGGCAATTTCTTTGGTAAGCTCTAGCGGAAAACCGTAAGTTTCATGCAAGTGAAACGCGTCCTCTCCGCTAATAGTTTTGGTGCCGCTAGCTAACAGCTCGGCTAGTTTTTCTTCTCCGGTGACTAGCGTTTTTAAGAAGGCCGTTTCTTCTTGTTTAAGTACGTCCTGGATGTGCGCGGCATTCTTGTCAATTTCCGGATATAGTCCGGCAAAAATTTGCTGCACCACGGGAACTAACGTATAGAGATAAGGTTTGTCGTTGCCCATTAGTTTGGCATAGCGCACCGCACGGCGAATCAGGCGGCGCAAAATATAGCCGCGCCCTTCGTTGGAAGGCAAAATGCCTTCTGCAATTAAAAAGCTGGAGCTACGCGCATGGTCGGCAATAATACGCAAAGCGGCAATTTCTTCGCGCGTTTTCCCCTCAATATGAAGGTCTTGTTTGGCGCGCGCGGTCAGCGGGGTAAACAAATCTGTTTCAAATACGTTTTTGGCATTTTGCATGGCCATGCACAAACGCTCTAAGCCCATGCCGGTATCAATGTTATTATGCGGCAAGGCTTTAAAGGTGCCATCCTCTTGGCGGTTATAGCTTTCAAATACAATGTTCCAAATTTCTACATAACGCCCGCAATCACACGTAATATCACAATGCGGATTTTTGCAACCTTTGTCGCCAAAGTCATAATAAATTTCCGAACACGGGCCGCACGGGCCGGTGGGGCCCATGGTCCAAAAGTTATCGGCTTCGCCCAGTTCAAAAATATGATCTTGCGGCACAAATTGTTTCCAAATTTCGTACGCTTCCGCGTCACGCGCAGCAATACCGCCCTTGTAGATGCTGACGTACAATTTTTCAGCCGGTAATCCCAATACATTGGTTAAATATTCCCACGCCCACGCAATAGCTTCCTTTTTAAAGTAATCGCCAAAGGAAAAATTGCCCAACATTTCAAAGAAAGTAAGGTGGCGCTCCGTAAAGCCCACGCTGTCAATATCCGTGGTGCGCACGCATTTTTGACAGGTGGTAGCATTTTTGAGGGAGTTATCAATCCCCAAAAAATTGGCTTTAAATTGCACCATGCCGGCTGAAGTAAATAGCAAAGTAGGGTCTGAATGTGGAATTAAGGAGCTAGACGGCAAAATAGGCAACCCCTTCGATTTAAAAAAGTTTAAATATCCATGGCGGATCTCGGTACTGGTTTTCATATCAAATTCCTCGTAAAAACGGTATAATATAATTATACAAAATATTATCGTACGCAAAGGAGCGTATATGCATAAAATCGGTAGCTATTTATTAATTTGTGTAGGGGTTTTAGTCATTTTATTTGCATTAAACGGGATGTACAAAGTATTTATTGTGGGGGAAACCGTACGCACGCTGGTGCAATTTAGCGATTTAACCATCCAAACCCAATTCGGCCCCATGAACGTACCCATGCAAGCCGCCAATACTATCGCCAATTTAGGCGTGTTTGCGCTATTTATGTTTTTTGTAATGGCCGTAGGTGGCAAACTGGCCACCATTGGGGTGCAATTACTTAAAAACGAGCGCATTTACGAGGCCCTGTTGCAAGTAAAATCAAGCGATATCAACGCCGATACCTTTAAAAAATTATGAAAATCCGTTTTATTCTAAACCCCAAAAGTGGCAGTAAATTTGCGGACCCGGAAACCCTTAAAGCGCACGTGTTGCGTTTCTTTCCACAGACCGATTTTTGCGTAACTACCGGCCCGAAACACGCCACCCAGCTGGCCCAAGAAGCGGCCCACCAACACTATGATGTAGTGGTTGCCATGGGTGGAGACGGCACCATTAACGAAACCGCACAAGGGCTTGTGCGCACACAAACCGCTCTAGGCATTATCCCGCGCGGCAGCGGCAACGGCTTTGCGCGCGAGCTAGGCTTAATGGGCCCTTTAGAAAATATCCTGTCCAAATTGCAACACGCTCACACACAACCGTGTGATGTAGGGTTTGCCAACGGGGAACTGTTTTTAAATTTGGCGGGCGTAGGCATAGAGGCCGCTATCGCTTGGCAATTTATGGAGCACGGCAAAACGGGCAAACGCGGCATGTGGCCCTATTTTAAATTAGGCACACAAACTTTTTTTACATACAAGCCCCACTTACTACGCGTATTTATAAACGGCAAACAATATGAGTGTGCCCCGCTTACACTAGTATTTGCCAACAATCGCCAGTACGGAAGCAATTTTGTGATTGCCCCAGACGCTAAAATTAATGACGGCAAACTGGATATGGTACAAGTGTATAACGTGGCCAAATATAAGCTAGCTGCGGCCGTGCCGTATTTTTTACGTGGGAAAAAGCCGCCACTAGGCGTAACAAGCTATACCTCGGTTACCGGGGCAGTTATAGAATCCGACCACGACATTTTATATCATATTGACGGTGAGCCGCGTAAAACGGCCCACCGCCTAGAAATTACCTTGGTCCCCGCAGCCTTGCGTTTATGGGGGGCATAATATGGCATACAAAAAAAGATCTTTTTCCCGCCGCAGTTCCGCGCGTTACTCGCAAAAACAGGCTAAATTTTGGCTAACCATTATTGTAGGCGTGATTGCTTTTTTTATGCAGCAGCAAGGCAAACCCGTCAATCAAGATGCCGACACCCCGTCCAGTTTTGACAACGTATCCATTGCCTCTGTGTACGACGGGGACACGTTTAAAATTAACCTAAATTGCTCCTTGGCCGTATATTGTGAAAAAGTACCTGTACGCATGCTAGGCGTAGACACGCCGGAAATAAAAGGGCAGACCGAGCGCGAAAAAGAACTAGCGCAACAAGCCAAAGATTTTACGAAAAAATTCCTAGCCAAGGGCCCTATTTCCCTTTCCAATTGCAGCCGCGATAAATACTTCCGTTTGCTGTGCGACGTAACCAATGGCGAAGGCAAAAACCTTGCCAAAGAGCTCATCAAAGCCAGATTAGGTTATGAATACTGGGGCGGCACCAAGTCCGATCAGTTTTTATAATTCAAGGGCCGTTAATTCATTTTCCACCAAGCACCGTAGTTATTGTCATTGATAAGTTCCCCTGTACAGTGATTATCTTTGCCAATTCCTGCTGCTCCTCGGCAATATGTCCGTTTGGCAGGGCGATCTCTGTTTGAAAAACCCGATGTAAAGAGATACTCATATCCGCTTATTCTTGCCTTATATTCTGTTAGACCAAATTTTTCGGAAGCTAATCCTATCAATACCCCTATTGTATTTTCCCCTGAGATCACCGTGTCCGTCAAATATACACAATATTCCCCAATCTGATATCCCACATCAACAGCACGCATTCTAAAATCTCCAGCGATGCACGTCCCTGTTATAGGCAGACCAATTTCCAATTTGGTCATATCCTCCGCATATTCTCCATGTGTCATGTAATACAGATTCTGAGCCTCTACTACAGTAGCTAAAACAGGCAACATTCCCGCGTAAGTACTTCGCTTCACCGCTTTCTGATATTGCGGCAGCGCAATGGCGGCCAAAATTGCAATAATGAGCACCACTACTAAGAGTTCAATGAGGGTAAAACCGAAGCGAAGCGGAGCCCTGAAAGAGTTTTGGTTCAGGGCCTCAACCTTTAAATTAGCTGTCATCCCCGAAGGTTGCTGTCGGGAATGACCTTTTGTTTGTATAATTTCATTTTCTTGTTGCATACCGTTCTCCTTGTGTTGATGAGCGTATATAAGAAGAACGGCTCCTACGTAGACCTCCGCTAAGATAGCCCAACATAACAGCCGTAGCCCCCATCTTAGCGATAGAAGGCCTTCGGTGTAGTTGGGAACGTTACCCGGGCTACGCCTGGTAATAGCTATTTTTGACTTAGCGGAGTGCCAAAAGCACATCCCGTATTCCACATACGGCTCAAAAACAGATTTAGTTGTAGTTATAGTATAACAAAATTAGGATACAAAAGGGGTCGTTATTTAAAACTCTACGCATTGTCACAATCATAAGGGACGGACGTGGTTTTCAAATTTGAGATTAGGTAAAGCCATAAGTTGAGCGTGGCGTACGTCCTGCGGACGGCGCACAGCGCCGCAAGTACGCGAGCGAAAGTCGGCTTTAGATAATCCAAATTTGAAAACTGTTAGAAAGCAAAACTAGCGGAAGCTCCACGCATTGCCCATCGTGTTTTCTATATATTCTAACAGCCCCTTGTGTAGCAAAATGCGTTTATTGGTACGGATTTTGTGTACTTTTTTCGGGTCTTCTTTAGATGGCACTTCCAAGCAAACCACGGTAGTGCCCTTGGTCATATCCAGGTAGTGTTTAAGCTTTTCTAGCCCAAATTTGGGATATCCGGCCGGGATGCGGATGGTAAATTCATCTGCCGCCGAGGCAATTAGCTCCGTTACGTCGCTCACGTCTTTGAGGTTAAGTTCCACACGCGCGCTTTCGTCGTCCACCTTAATATCGCCCATAAAGTTTAAAATAGCATTGGGGGCCAGTTTATCTGCTAGCTCCGCATAAGACTTAGCAAAACAATTCACCGATAAAGAGCCCGTGCAATCTTCTATGACAAACTGGCACCACTCTTTTTTCTCTTTGTTTTGGCGTTTTTTAAAAAGGGTAATAATCCCCAGCACATTAAGGCGTCCGCTGGCTTTACCTTCTAAAATATCCACAATAGGCGTACATTTTAGGCGCGCCAAGTTATTTTGATATTTAGCCATAGGGTGCCCGCTAAAAAATAGGCCCAACACTTCTTTTTCATTAAACAACAGCTCTTTTTGCGTAAGCGGGCGCGCTTTAACGGGATCTTTCTTTTTTACGCTAAGCACGCTGGAAAAATCATCCCCAAACAAGTTCCCCATGCTAGATTGCTTTTCCTTGGCAATCAGGTGCGCCTGATCTACGGCATTGTCTATATTAGCTAAAATATTGGCCCGCGACACCTTGGGGTCTTGGCCAGGATACAGGCTATCTAGCGCGCCGGCCTTGGTTAAACTTTCAATGGTTTTTTTATTGGCCTGGAACAAATCAATGCGGCTGCACAAATTATCTAAAGAAGTGTACGGCCCGTCCTTTTCGCGCTCGTTGACGATAGAAATACATCCTTCTGTGCCGGCGTTTTTAATGGCTTCCAGCGCGTAGCGGATGTACTCTTTGCCGTCTTTTTGCTCTACGGAAAATTCCGGCTGGGAAGCATTTACATCTGGCGGCAACGTTTCAAACCCCATTTTGCGGGCTTCTTCCAAATACGTTACAATTTTATTTTCTTTATCGTCAGAACCAATGGCGTTATGGCCAATTTCGTTAGTAAGCGCAGCACACATAAATTCAATCGGATAATTGGCTTTTAAGTACGCCGTTTGATAAGTTACCAGGGCGTAAGCGTACGAGTGCGATTTATTAAACCCGTACCCTGCAAAAGCTTTCATTTGCTCGTAAATGTGCGTAGCGGTTTTTTCGGAAATTTTGTTAGCCTTACACCCTTCCACAAATTTTTTACCAAACTTTTCCATGACCTCAATTTTCTTTTTACCCATGGCTTTGCGCAAGGTATCGGCCTCGCCGGGGGTAAAGCCACCCAGCAGTTTGGAAATTTGCATAATCTGTTCCTGATACACCATACAACCATAAGTATCTTTGAGCACTTCGGCCAGTAGCGGGGTTTCGTAAGTAATTTTTTCTTGCCCGTTTTTGCGGCGTACAAACATATCCATCATGCCCGATTCCATCGGCCCAGGGCGATACAAGGCCACCAAGGCGGATAAATCGCTAAATTGGCTGGGTTGGATTTTTTTGATTAAGTCGCGCATGCCGCCACTTTCTAATTGGAAAATACCCAGCGTTTTACAAGCAGAAAGCATATCGTATGTTTTTTTATCGTCTAGCGGAATTTGGTTAATGTCAAAATCGGGGTTGTGGCGCGCACGAATCATTTTTTCCGCGTTATCAATGACCGTTAGGGTGCGTAGTCCCAAAAAGTCCATCTTTAAAAGCCCCAAGTTGGAACACGGCTCCCCTTCAAATTGCGTGGTAATAGATTCCTTGGCCCCGCGCGCCAACGGCACATATTCGCTTACCGGGTCACGCGTAATCAGCACGCCGGCGGCGTGAATACCCGTATGACGTTTAAGACCTTCTAGCTTGCGGGCCATATCGTAGAGTTTTTTAGCTTGCGGATTGTTGTCAATCGCCGTTTTGAGTTCGTTAATTTCTAGGGCCTTTTCCAACGTCATTTTAGGGTCGTTGGGAATCATTTTGGTTAGGCGGTTGGCTTCGGCTAAGGGCACATCCATGGCGCGCGCTACGTCTTTTAACACCAACTTGGCTTTCATCGTTCCAAACGTGATAATTTGGGATACACGGTCCGCCCCGTATTTGCCGCGCACGTAGTCAATCACGCGTTCGCGCCCGGCATCGGACATATCAATATCCAAATCCGGCATGCTCACACGGTCCGGGTTTAAAAAGCGTTCAAACAGTAGCTTATTTTGAATGGGGTCAATGCGCGTAATATCCATGCTATACGCCACCAAAGACCCAGCCCCCGAGCCACGCCCTGGCCCTATCGGGATGCCGTTCGCGCGCGCCCAATTAATAAAATCGCTTACAATGAGAAAATAACAATCAAACCCCATCGTGATAATGACGTTAAATTCATACTCTAGCTGCTGCCAATAATTTTCCGGCACATTGCCGTGCATTTTTTTAACCAGTCCCTTGCGGCACAAGTCTTTAAAATATTCGGCCGAATTGGCAAACTCGGGCGGGATGTCAAACTTTGGCAAAATAAACCCGTGTTTAGGGAACTGCAAATCGCACTTTTCGGCAATGGCTAACGTATTGGAACACGCCTCGGGGGTGTGGGAAAACAAGGCGCACATTTCTTCGGGTGATTTAAAATACAGCTCGTGGGACATTTGCATGCGGTGCGGATCGCTCAAAGTCTTACCCGTAGCAATACACACGTGTACGTCGTGCGCTTCCCAATCTTCCTTTTTCTCGTAGTGGCAATCGTTGGTCGCCACCAGGGGGATTCCCGTCCGCTTGGCCACGTCTTTTAGGAGCGGAATCGCTTCAATTTCTTCCCGGATGCCGTGATCCATCAGCTCAATATAATAGTTTCCCTTGCCAAAAATATCTTCATATTGTTTGGCAAACGCACACGCCTTATCAAACCCGTCCACACTGCGTACATATTGGGATAAAAGCCCCTTTAAACAGCCCGACAAACATAGTAGCCCGCCGGAATACTTGGCCAGCAAATCGGTATCAATGCGCGGATGATAATAAAACCCATCCACCCACGCCAAGGAGTTGAGCTTCATTAAATTAAGATACCCTTCGTGGTTGCGGGCCAGTAAGGTTAAGTGCCCGGTGAGGGATTTATCCTTGACGTTATATTTCCCCGCGGTCACGTAAAATTCGCACCCCACCAGCGGCTTAAGCCCAATGGCGTTAGCAGACTCGTAAAAATCCAGCGCGCCGTACATATTGCCGTGGTCAGTTAGGCCCATTGCTTTGATGCCTTGTTTCACAAGCCCTTGTAAAAACTTAGACGGTTTGTGATTTTCGGAAATACGGAGCATGCCGTCCAAAAGGGAATAGTCGCTATGGTTGTGGAGTTGTACAAATTCTGCCATAAGGGAACCTAAATGTTATAAGATGTATCTATGAAACATTATAGTAAATTAAAAGAAACGCGGATTTCTACGCGAACGATTTTCAAAGGCATTTTAGGTGTAAAATTAGATACCGTCCGCCTGGTAAACGGGCACACGGCTACCCGCCTGTATTTTGACCACAAGGGGGCCAGCGGCGTGCTCCCCGTAGCAGGGGACTATGTTTATTTAGTGCAGCAATACCGCTACCCGGTAGGCAAAGTTACGTTGGAAATTCCGGCCGGCAAGCGGGAAGAAGGGCAAACTTTTTTAACCTGTGCGCGCGCTGAACTCAAACAAGAAACGGGCATGACGGCTAAAAGTTTAAAACAGGTGCTGATGTTTCATCCGTCTAACGCATTTTCTAACGAGGAACTACACCTCTATGTGGCCACAGGATTAAAACGCGGCAAAGACTGCCCGGACGAGGATGAATTTATCAATTTAAAAAAATTCCCCTTTTCCCAAGCCTACAAAATGGTAGAAAAAGGGGAAATCTGCGACGCCAAGACGATTATTATGCTGCAGTGGTGGAAGTTACACCAACATAAAACAAACTAACAACACTCGCAAACCGCATCCATCTCAAGCCCTAATAACTGATTGTAATTTTGAGTTTGTATGGCATCGTCATTATCTGTTAGACAATAATTATTTTCAGATTTGGCTATAGCCACTCGATCATTTGTTAACCAATAGCACAAGCATACCGGTTCCTTACGGTATGCAGCCGTTATATATCCGGGATCTTTCTCTGTACAATCAGGGTCTGTACAGACTACTACATTCGTCAAATTGTAGGTGAAAAGGTCTGTTGAATGATGAAAATTTGTATATGCTTTTCCCAAATTAATATCCAAATCATCAAATGTCGAGCAATCCTTGCCGGACAACTGGCATACTTTAACGGCTTGGGCCAAAGTTTTAAGGTTGGTCTGTGCTTCCGCAAAACGTGCTTTTATAACTGCTTTTTGATATTGTGGTAAGGCCACCGCCGCCAATATACCAATGATTAACACAACTACCAACAGTTCAATGAGGGTAAAACCCTGTTTTACTTGTATCATTTGTTTCTCCTATATTTATTTTGGTTTAAGAGACCCTTTTAAACGCTCTAAACTCTTTTATACGGCGTTTTAACAGCACACCCACCAGGGGGTACTGCCCGGGCCTCTATCGCTCCAATTTACCAAAAAAAAAAAACAAGTCAAGCCTTAAAAATTAAAGGAACAACTGGCGTTTGCAAAAAGGAAAAATTTCTATTTTTTCAAACATAAACACTAGGCCCTTTTGGCGCTACAAACTAGGCCTTTAGGCCCTTGGCTTTTGCAAATAAGATTTCTATACTAGAGTAGAGGAAATGAGCATGAAAAAATTAGTAGGATTTTTATTTCTCTGTTTACCACTTGTTACTTGGGGACTTCCACATCTCCCTGCCAGAGGCTTTAAACCCGTTTCATCCACATTCGTTACGGGTAGGGGGATATTTACGCCCAAACAAGCCATGCAAGCCCGGCAACACACGCAAGCTGCCCAACGGTTTGCCCGTATGGAACGCATGGTGCATACTCAACTAGTTAGCAGCCCGCAAGCCAGACAGTCCATCCTAACTAGCAAACTTTCCCAAGTAGCAGACCAACAGCAATACACTCGTGTTATGCAAAATCTGCAGCATTTTAAACAACAAGCTGACCCTTTACTATATTATCAAGCTAAATCTGGGGAAAGGCATACCCTATCCACGGCTGAGGTGCGTTACTGGATAGAACGCGTATACACCATGCAGCAGGACTTAAATAGCCTACGTACTAGCGGAATATCTACAGATCAAAGCCTTGCTCAGGCCTATGAATATTTGAATTATGTATTGCAAACCGTGGCCCCCAGCACCACTCCTTTAACCGTACCAGATACCTCGCTAGCAGTAGAAGGACGCGTATATGACCCGAAAGAATTCTTTCTCCATGACCCCATGGCTAACACCCGCTGGAACCGCGCACTAGGGTACCTTGGCATCAAACATTCCGCCAAAGGCGTAGTCCCCCCTAATTTAGAAGTGGTAGTATTTAATGATATGGACTATGTACTGGAAAATATGAAAAGCTGGCAACAACAAGGAATGCTTTTGCCCACCACCAAAATCCATTTTTTTGATAACGCAGAGGCCGTTCGCCAACATATTATTCGTTTAGGCAATCATCCCCAACTTGTTTTAACGGATTTGAACACTTCTAATGGCCTTGAAGGGCTCGCTCTAGCACAGGACTTGCGCCAAAATGGCTATAAAGGGATTCTTTTGGCTTTCAGTGGCTATGCGGAAGAAACACTAAATGGGCCTGTCCTTTTGCAGGCTGGCATTGATGGAACGATTTCTCGTGACGGGAAAAAAGATGATTTTCTCCGTCAGCACATTCTAAAATCCATACAAAATTATTACTATTATCAACAGTTACACCAGTGGAGTCGGTAACAGGCACGAGATATGCCAGAATGTAGCTATGAAAAAAATTTTCATAGGGCTAGGCCTGGTGGGCATTTTAACCGGACTTGTGTGCCGTTGTATCGTATTGGGGATTTCCTTTGAATATGATGAACTTTTTACTGCCATTACTTCCGATCCTTCCGTTGCACTAAGTTATATTTGGAAGAACTACTTACTCGTGGACGTACATCCCCCGCTGCACAATGTATTGCTATGGCTATATAATCATTGGGTACCGTACGGCCCAGAATGGATACTCCGTTTGCCCAGTTTAATTTTAAGCTTTATGAGTTTATTTTTGGCGTGGAAATTATTTCCGCGCTATTTGGGTAAAACAGCCCGTTGGATTTTTGTATTATTACTAAGCTGCAATTTTTACTTATTACTTTATGCCCAACATGCTAGGGCCTATTCCTTATTAATTTGCGTAGCGGTGGTATTTACTTATCTATACTTACACATGGCCCGCCGTTTGTACCATAAACGAAAGATTTCCCGCAAATATTGTTGGGTACGCTATTTGTGCTTTGTTACTTTGTTGGAACCACTATTTTGGGGCGCTATTATTTGGACTATTTTCAGTCATTTTATGTGCCCCCTCTTGGAAACAGAAACAGCCCCTACGTAATTGCATACTGGTGCCAGTTCTTGCCCATCGTTTTAAGCCGTGTGTCCCGCGTGAAAGCAAGGGGCAAACCCCAATCAAGAAGTAGAAGGTTCTGCCTATCGTCCTGCCGTATGTCGTGCGGTTAATGAACATTTAGAAAACATTGTGAAGCTATTGTTACAAGCAGGTGCAAATGCCAATGAAAGTTGTTCTTGCACCGGGACAACACCTTTAATGATAGCTAGCAATACGACATCTGTTTCTATTCTTGAGATGTTGCTTGAAGCAGGCGCGGATGTTAATGCTAAAGATAAAGACGGCCACACGGCGTTGGATATGGCCCAAAAAGCCGGGAATACAAAAATTGTAGAACTATTAAAACAAGCCGGGGCTAAGGAATAAACCACACAGCAAACTAATTTGTACGAAGGGCCTACTTCGGTAGGCCTTTTTATGTGGCAGGGGTCCGCTCGCATGCTAACGCATGCTTGCGGTCCGGTCTGCATTAGGCCCGACGTTAATACTTAATCTTAAAATAATCCAGCACCGCTTTCATTTGGTCTTGGGCCGATAAACAGGTATCCGTCAACCGTTCGTGGTTCGTGGGCCACTCATTAAGCCCCTTATAATAAAACATTTTGATGTTATCGGTGATGATAAACGGCACTATGTTATTACGCAAGCACTCCTTAAAAAGTAACAGCCGCCCGATACGTCCGTTCCCGTCTTGGAAAGGGTGGATTGCTTCAAATTGATAGTGGAAGTCCAATAGTTCTTCAAAGGTATGTTTGCCCTTACGGTTATATTGCGTGATGAGTTCTTTCATTTTGGCAGCTACATGTTCCGGGCGCGTAGTGGGGTGTCCGCCCACTTCGTTCGCTTGACGTTTATAATCCCCAACGGCAAACCACGCTTTGCGGCTGTCCGATGTGCCATTTTTCAGTACAGCGTGTAATTCTTTGATAAAGCGTTCACTGGGTTTATAATTGGCGTTTTCAATAATCATATCAATGCACTTGAAGTGATTGGCGGTTTCTACAATATCGTCCACTTTTACCGTGTTATCTTCTACGCCGAGGGTATTGGTTTCAAAGATGTAGCGCGTTTGTTCGTGCGAAAGTTGGCTGCCCTCTATGTGGTTAGAGTTATATGTAAGGTCAATCTGTATTTTGTGATAAAGTCCCCCGTGTTGTTTGGCGGCCTGCTCGGCCTTTAATACGTGTAATAGGGTATTTGTCTCTTTGCTAGCTTTGGGTTTGCGGGTGGGTTTCACGGCGTCTGCCGGGATGTTCCACGTCTTTCCCGTTAAAAATGCGCCGGGGATACGGCCCATAGTGCAATAGTTCCGTACGCTCCGTTCCGATAACTGCCACTTTTTCGCTGCTTGTGATACTGATATGTATGCCATAAATACTCCCTGTATTGGTAGTATAACTGATTATCGGCAATAAATCAAGTGATATATTATAAATAAAAATCTATAACTTGCCGATAAAGGCAATAATCAGGGATAACAACATGCGGATGTGCACAGTATTTGCAAAATCCCCTGCTTTTATAGCACTTGGGAATTTTGCCCGGTCATATAAAGGGCAAGTGCCGCCAACTTGCGCCAATAGATAAAGCATGATTTTTGGTAATAACTTGGCGGATTTTGGCCGGAAAATGCCCTGTTTATGCAAAAATGTCCAAAAAGTGTCCAATTTGTAGCGGATTGCCGAGTTAAAACAAGTGTCCAAAATGTATCCAAAAACGTTAAAATTGGTTAAAATTCATTAAAAATGGACCCTTAAAAACAGACACTAATTTTAAGCACAAATTAAGCAATTAAAATGCGTTTTTACGACGAGCGTTTTGCCTTCTTAAAACCAATATGGTATAATAATTTTAGATTTAAGCCCAGTTGGCGCAGCGGTAGCGCGTTCCCTTGACATGGGAAAGGCCACAGGTTCGATCCCTGTACTGGGCATTTTTTATAATCCTCGTTTCCCGACGAGGATTTCTTATTTTATACTGATTTTATGGCCTGTCCGGACCCGCGCCCGAAAAGGCCGTTTTTTGCGCGTTTTTACAGGTTTTTGTAGTTTTATTGTCAATATTTTGGCAATGCGTCGGACAATACAAATGTAGCTTTTTGATAGCCCCTGATTGGCAATTTTGCAAAATGCCTACGTCTGAGAGTGCAATCCGCCACGGGAAAGGCGAAAAACATAGTCCTTTGTGGACGCACTGGAGTGAAATATACAACCCTCTAGCCAAAATGTTTATATAATGAAAATATCTGAGTATAACTGAGGGGGATTGCCATGTTTCAATTTAGTAAAATTACCGACTTAATTAGTAAGATATTTTCCAAGCCAAAATTTACGATACAGACGCTAACCTCTGACTTTCGTGAGTCGTATACTGAAGATGAGCTACAATTTATCAATGTACTGTTGGTATCAGGCAGATTCCTTCATAATGAAAAAGACGAAGTAATTTATGAAGGCCAGTTTCATTTCTGTGCAGATGACACTATGTTAGAGGGTGCAATTGCCTCATTAAAAGAGAAAACAAAGTGTAATATTTCCGCTGATACGGTACAAAACCTTCTTGCTGAAGTTGTGGGAACGCTGTATGATAATGGGGTTAAAAAGTTACAGGTAGTCCTTTACCATAAAGGGACTACACACGTTTATGATTTGCCGGATTTACGTCGTGTCATCAATGTTATTAACGGGTTTTGTTTACTGCACACTGCCAAAGGGAAAATTCCTACTCCTGCCTTTTACGAACGAGCCAAAGGAATAAAGGTGTTTATGACCTGGCAACCCCCACAACACAATTTTGCTAAAGGAGATATCTTTGGTTTCCATACTCTAAAGTTAGACACTTCTCCCATTAGGCACGAGGCTATTCCTGTGTTTTTCACGTATGAAGCCGCTAAAAAGCACCTAGCGGAAATGAAAGACCCACGTTTTCAGGTAGCCATAATGGATTTAGTGGGATTAGTACGATTTGTTAAAGGACAATTTTCTGTAGTAGTAGAACCCTTTACGGATTACTGGTTAGAGTTAAATTGGCCGGACCAAAAGAATTAAGTTTATAGGAGAAATGAAATGCGTAAATTTACACAGATTTTCAGTACTTTGTTTGTAGCCTTATTTGGATTTGCCTGTGCCCGCCAAGACGCGCTATACAAAGCCATTGAAGCCGGAGACACACAACAGGTAGCCCAGTTAATTGCCAACGGAGCGGATGTAAATAAACGTTATTCAAAACCTAGCCGAGGGAGTACCCCTTTAATGTGGGCTATTACGAAAGGAAACCTAGATATTGTGAAGTTACTTTTGCAAGCCAAAGCAGACATTCATGCCCAAGATAAAGACGGGATGACACCACTTATGGTAGCGTGTATCACAGAACGACCTCAAATAGTGGATATGTTATTAAAAGCAGGGGCTAACGTTCATGCAACCAATGCTGGGGGAGCAACCGCACTCATTTTAAGTGCTTACTATGGCAATTTGGAGTTGGTAAATTTGTTAGTACAGGCAGGGGCCGATGTAAATCAAGCAGATAACCAAGGAGCTACCCCCATTTTTTTGGCGGCAAATGCCGGAAATAATGCTTTGTTAAATTCGCTCATAAAGGCGGGAGCAAATGTAAATGTGATGACTTCTTCTGACCGCAAGGGAACACCTCTTATGGAAGCTGTTTTCCAAAATAAGTTAGAAACGGTCAAGCTCCTTATCCAAGCGGGAGCAAAACTTGATTTGAAAGATAGTTTTGGATGGACAGCCCTATTTATTGCCAGTAGTCAGGGATATACAGAAATCGTTAATGAGTTACTGCAAGCCGGAGCAAATGTTAATCTTGTAAATGGCGGTGGGGACACCCCTCTTATGGTAGCTTCCAGTGAAGGGCAAGCCCCTGTCGTTTCCACCTTACTTGCTAGCGGAGCCGCGGTAAACGCACAGAATCACGACGGATGGACAGCGTTAATGATTGCCAGCCAACAAGGAAATGCAGACATTGTTCGTGCGTTATTACAGGCTAAAGCTGATGTAAATGCAAAACAAAAAGAGGGGTTTACTGCTATTCAATTCGCTACTGCTGCAGGACATACAGGCATAGTAAATTTGCTCAAAGCTGCTGGAGCTAAAGAATAACTCAATATTTCAACTAGTTATAAATACACAAAGGCCTGCTTTGGTGGGCCTTCTTTGTTGTGGCAGCCCGTCGCACGCACCCTAGTTTTCAAAAACCCCTTGCATCCTTGCTTTATAATTTGTAATGTAAATTTGTTACACACCTCGCTTGGCTTCCTCGTAAATTCAAATTAGTAGGAGTTATCATGAAGTTCACCAAAACCACGCTTTTGGCGGTGTTTGCTTTATGGGCAAGCACGCTGCAAGCGCAAGTAGTATCTATTACCGAGGCAGTGGAAGAAGACGTCCTCATCCTCACCCCGGCCAAGCACGAGCAGCGCCTTCAAAACCGCCGTCGTGCGCAAATCACCCCGGAAGGGGAGTTAGAAGAACTATGGTCGCATGGCAAGCACCTAGCTAACGCCATAGGCTTAGATATTGGCATTGATATTTCTTACCTCGCGCAACGTGCCGCCCCCGGTGGCAAGCAAACTGCCATCCAGGGCGTGTATTACCCGTATTTAACGTGGAATTTATTTAAAAACGATACGTTCGGCGCGGGCCAGTTAAACGTCAACTACACGCTGGTGCGTTATTGGGGCACGCAAGCGGCCAACCTGCAAGACCGCATCAACACGGCCGTAGCCTTTAATGATTACGCCGCCAACCAGGAGTTTTTCTCCCAATTTTCCTACACGCACACGCTGCCCGGGGATTTAAATTGGATGTCCGTCACAGTCGGGCAATTTCCGCTCTACAACTTTGACGGCACCACCTATTTGGATAACCAGCAAACGGCTCTAATGAACTACGCACTTTCTCAAAATGCTACGTCGGTATATCCGTCAGCTTCGTTTGGGGCATACGCACAAGCGCAAACTAAAAACTTTGCACTGGCCGCCGGTTACCAAGATGCTACCAACGTAACTGGCCAAACCATTGATCTCGGTTCTGCCTTTGACGGCAAATACACGGGCTTTGGCTACGCCGCCTGGACGCCTACCTTTGATTTTGGCGCAGGGCAATATAGCGTACTGTATTACTATCAGCCTTCGGTGGAAAAACAGCCCGAAAACGTCAACGGCTGGTCGTTTAATATGCAACAAAACCTGGGCAAAAAATGGGCGATCTTTGGCCGGGCCAACGGGTCGGACAAGGGCGTAAGCGGCGTGAAAAATTCCTACGCGCTGGGTGCAGCTTTGTTAAACCCGCTTAACCGCAACGAGCAAGACGCTATTATTTTGGGTGCGGCTTATAACCGCCTTAGTAACGCGGGGCTTGGCTATCCCACCTATATGCGTAGCGCGGAAACCGCGTTTGAACTGGCTTGGGTGTGGGGCATCGGCAAATTAGTTACCATCACGCCGGATTTGCAATTTTATCCCCGCGCGGGTCTTAACAGTGATAAACAATTTACAACCGTAGTAGGTTTACGTACTACGGTGCAGTTGTAATTTAATATAAGGAGAAGAAACATGGAAACCAAAGACTTAGTATTAGGGACGCGCTATCCCACTTTAGCGTTTATTTCCGGTGGTGCCGGCCAAGCTACGGACGGTATTCCACCCCAACCGTTTGAAACTTTCTGTTACGACTCCGCGCTCCTGCAAGCCAAAGTGGAAAACTTTAACATTGTACCGTACACCTCGGTACTTCCAAAAGAATTATACGGCAACATTGTGCCCGTAGATCAAGTAACACAATATTTTAAACACGGGGCTGTGCTGGAAGTTATCATGGCCGGCAACGGGGCCCGCATTGAAGACCACAAAGCCATTGCCACCGGCGTAGGCGTATGCTGGGGCAAAGACAAAAAGGGCCAACTTATCGGCGGCTGGGCAGCGGAATATGTGGAATATTTTGACACCCCCATTGATGATGAAATTGCCGAAGGTCATGCCCACATGTGGCTTAATAAATCCCTCAAGCACGAATTAGAAATCCGCGGTGTAGAAAAACATAGCGAATTTCAAATTTGGCACAACTACATTAACATCACCCAGCCGTTTGCGTATTGCTTGACGGTAATGGGTTTTTTAAACTTTAAATTTGCCGCACCGGTGGATTTGAAGAAATAAACAAGTGAGGGAACTATGTCCGATCCGAACAAAACCGCCGCCAAATTAGGCGTTATTGGGTTAGCCAGTATTGTGATTAGTTCCATGGTTGGGGGAGGGGTATTTTCCCTCCCTCAAAACATGGCAGCCAGCGCCAGTGCCGCGGCGGTACTTTTGGCGTGGGTAATTACCGGGTTTGGGATGTATTTTATCGCCAACACCTTTAGCGTGCTTTCCCGCGTCAAGCCGGATTTAACCGCCGGTATCTATATGTACGCGCGCGAAGGCTTTGGCCCCTACGTCGGTTTTACGATTGGCTGGGGCTACTGGCTGTGCCAAATTTTTGGCAACGTAGGCTATGCCGTTATTACCATGGACGCGCTCAACTATTTTTTCCCGCCGCATTTTGCCGGAGGAAATAATTTGCTTTCCATTGTGTGCGGCTCGGTGCTTATTTGGGGCTTTAACTTTATCGTGCTGCGCGGGGTACAACAAGCTACCATATTAAACATCATCGGCACGATTGGTAAATTGGTCCCCTTGCTCGCTTTCTGTGTGATTATGTTGTTTGCCTTTCACATGGATAAATTTGACTTTAACTTTTTGGGCAAAATGGCCGAAAATGGCCACACGCTGGGCAGTTTACCGGCGCAACTTAAAAGCACTATGCTAGTTACACTATGGTCATTTATCGGGATTGAAGGCGCGGTGGTGCTATCCAACCGGGCCAAAAACCAAGCGGCCGTCAGCCGTGCCACGCTCTTGGGCTTTTTAGGGTGTTTAGTGATTTACATCGGTCTTTCCGTGCTGCCGTTTGGTTTTTTAACACAAGCGGAAATTGCCGGGGTAGCCAACCCCTCTACGGCAGGCGTACTGGAAAAAGTAGTCGGCCCGTGGGGCGCGGTGTTTATGAACTGCGGGTTACTCATCGCAGTGCTTTCTTCGTGGCTCGCCTGGACGATGATCACAGCCGAAATCCCCGCCGCCGCTGCCGAAAACGGCACATTCCCTAAAGCGTTTGCCAAGCAAAATAAAGCAGGCGCGCCGTGCGTATCTTTATGGGTAACTAGCGCGCTCATGCAACTGGCCATGCTACTGGTGTATTTTTCCAACAACGCGTGGAACACCATGCTATCTATTACGGGGGTCATGGTACTTCCGGCGTATTTGGCTAGCACACTATACTTGTGGAAACTCGTGGAAGACGGCGAATTTGCCAAGCTCTCTAAAACCGGGCGCGCTGCCGCGTTGGCGACGTCCGTACTTGGCACGGTATTTGCGTTGTGGCTCGTGTATGCGGCCGGGCTTAAATACTTGTTCCTGGCGGCTATTTTCCTCGCGTGCGGTGTGCCGGTATTTATTTGGGCACGCAAACAAAAACACGACGGGCAGCCCATCTTTGCCGGAGCAGAAAAAGCCGTAGTAACGCTTTTAGTATTGGCAGCCTTAGCAGCCATTTATGCGTTTAGCCGCGGACTGCTGAAAATATAAGTCCTACAAGTGGAAAACTGGTTAACAAACCTGAACGGCCCTATGAAAAGGCCGGGCGGTTTGACAGAATCGTTCTAAAGCCCTAAGATTTTACCAAGTTCCGCCGCCTTGTTTGGGCGAACCCGCCGGACACGCTCCGCTGACCATGGCATTCGGGTCACAATACCCGCCTTTCCACCTATAGTTATAGGAACCGGTGGTGGAGTTCCAAGCACCCTGGACCGGAACTCCGTTCGGGCAGTAATCTCCATTACAACTCCCTATGCCGGTGCTTTGGCCGTTGGGATCCGCTCCGTATTTGGCTCCGTCACATCCACTGGGCACCGTGGCGCTACAGAAAGCCCCCGCTTGAATAGTCGTCCCCGCACAGCCGTCGGCGACATTCCCGTCGCATGTGGAGTTATTTCCACTAAAGGTGGAACCCGCACAGCCGTTGGCGGCATCCCCTTCGCAGACGGACGCCATTCCACTAAAGGTGGAACCTGCACAGCCGTTGGCGGCAGTCCCGTAGCATGTGGAGTACATTCCACTAAAGGTGGAACCCGCACAGCCGTTGGCGGCATCCCCGAAGCATAAGGACTTATCTCCATGAAAGGTGGAACCGCAACATCCAGGCGCAGAATTTCCGCGACACTCGGAGTAACTACTTCTATACACATTACCGCCGGTCCACGTGTATTTCCATTGTCCGTTTACACACGTAGCCGTACCCGTCGCCGGGTTGCTTTCCGTCGGGGGAATATCATCCGGTTGTTCTACTCCACCGCAAGTTGGCTTAGTAGGCGTTTGCGGCTCTGTATTCGTGCCGGGTTCGTCGCCACCATTATCATCCCCGCTGGCAAACGTGTCACCGGGGCGCGCTTGTCCACCCAGCAAATACGCCGTCCAATTTTCATCAGCACCGCTATTGCCTTCTAATCCCTCCGGTAACACACCACCCAATGCCACACACATAGCTTCCGCTTGTTCATCACTCGCTTCGCACCACGTCGTGTCCGGGAAGTTTGTGCTGTGCTTTTGATACACCACATACCGCGCATTGGGAATACTTGCATTAGCTGTACGCACAAAACTCAAGTCTGCCTCATTACTATA
>JAZUNI010000056.1:0-11371 GCA_045604045.1 Elusimicrobiaceae bacterium
AATTCCGTTTTCTTTTTCGCTTTTTCCAATGCGCTATGTGCTAATTGAGACGTTTTTATTTTGTTTTCTCCCATTATCCCTTCACCTCTTTTTAAATATAACTTCCGCAATCCGGGTTTTTACACTCTATTTCTATTTCAGGCGGATCCGAAAAAGGATTGGCGCTAAGTGATATTTTTTTCCCTTTTTCAAAGTAATACTTATTATTCCAAACTTCGTTATACATTGGATCTTCTGAAGAAAATTCTTGCTCGGTTCCGCATTGTTTACAAGTAACTGTAAAACTGGCCACAATCTACTCCCCCTTAGTTTAAATAAATCCGTTTGTAAATGGTTTGCTCTTTCCCGGCTTTATCATCCGTGAAATATTCTATAGACTTTTCAAGTAAATTTAGATCTTCTTCTGTTAAATCAATAATTCCGCCGTTTTCATCTTTGTTAACAAAAATTAAATTTCCTGCTAAGATTTTTTTTATTTGGCCGTTAGGGGCGCAAATTAACATGTTAGGGGCCTTTTCCTTTGCCACCGCTTCCATGTCGCTTAAAACGTGGATATTTTGAGTAATAGGGATCCTTAAAATAGATTCCCCTACCACGCTTTTAAATTCGCTTAGATCCGCTTTCATATGGACTACTCTATTTTTCACGCCGCTTGCACTGAATAAGACTTTTACTTTAGGCATCCAATACCGCTCCTTTACTTAATCGCTTTATTAATCTTAATTCTACCTTTATAGTTTACTTTGGTCAATATTTTTATCAATAAAAAAAGGACTGATTTTTATTCAGTCCTTTCATGACTATATTAAGTTCTGGGAATGTTATTGGATAGATTAGAAGTTATATTGTTGGGGATATTAGAGGATTAAGTTTAATTAAGTGTTTAGCCCCTTTGTAATTTTTATACTTCCTGAAGGAAGTATATGAAAAGATGGGGCCGTTTATTCCGCGTCCATCAAATTTATTTTAATAAAACTTCTTACTAGGTCCCGCGGGTTTTCAGTTTCAAAAATTGGGTTATCCCTCATGACTGAAAAGCCTAAAGAGAATACCGCGCCGTTTGTTAGTTGTATGACGGCTTCTACTTCCTTGGCCACTATCACGCCTTCAACGGATCCAAGGTCTTGTATATCCACGTCTTCCGCAAATTCCTTGTAGTCTTTAATAACAATTCTTTCCGCGTCCTTCATTGGCCCGCTTCTTCCTTTTCCAAACGTTTAAGTCTGTTTGTATGCGGGTTAGTAAAATCCCTTATTTGGCCGTATGCGTCCACTTGATCTTTTGTATACAAGTGAATATGTCCCTTAGTTTGGGCGGGCTTTGGAAAATTTGGATCCGTATTTTTCAGTTTGTTAATATATTGCTTTGTTACGTTGTAATGCTCCGCCATTTCTTTAAGCGTGAATAGTTCCACCATGATTTAATCCCCCTTCTTCTGTCTGTCTGATTGCTCCCCTTATTATAACTTGCTTAGTTTACTTTAGTCAACGTCAAAATAAAACCTTTATTTCCCAAAAATAAAAAGTGTATATACCCTAATTCAGTATATACACCTAGCCAAGTTTTTAAAAGTTATGGTTTTTGCCACCCGGTCCATATTTTACCTAAATAAACCGATTCCCCATATACGCTTTCTGTCCCGTCTTTCTTTATGTCACAATAGGCCGTAAACAAGCCAAAACGGTAAATCTTAATTACTACCCCGCTATATATCGGGCTTTTCTCTCGGTATGGTATGCGGTAAATCGTTACCCTATCCCCCACTTTCAACTCTCTTCTGGGGAAGCCGCGGTTAAAATCCGTTAAGTTAAATTCCTTTTCCTTTGCTGCCAAGGATCTCCCCTTTCTTCCGGCCTTTCTGTTTGGCAAGGAATTTAAATTTCTACCTGTTCCATCTCGTCAATTCTGTTTGTAATCTCGATTGCGCTTTCCTCAAATGTTAAGGAAGTCTGTAACAAGTACACTTTTTCCGGGTTGTCGATTGCTTCTTCCTGGCTTTTATTCTTGTCAGCAACAAAGGCCATTGTCCTAGCAAATTCATTCCCTTTAGGCGGTAATTTTTGAATATGGATCTTATAAATCGCGTTTACTTCTTCAGGATCTTTTAACCCCTTCCCTAAAAAATAATCAGCTAATATTTTAGTTTCAAACACTTTAAACATGCTTTCATGTGCTTTTAAAATCTCGACGACTAATTTATTTGCGCTTTCCTTTATTCCGTCTTCTTCCCTTCCTGCATTTTTAAAAGCTTCCTGGTATCGTTCTTCCATTGTCGTTTTTTTGTTTTCGGCCATGATTCCATTACCTCCCATATTTGGTATATTCCTAGTTTACCCCTTTTGTTTATCGTGGTCAACTTATTTTCAAAGAGCAATCTACCAATCTATGCAGCGACATATATTATTATTCTTTATATAAATATATGTATATATAAATAATATATATATATTATGTCCGTGCATCTTCCAAACCCTTGATACGACTGTGTTACGTTCATGTTACGTAACAACCGTAACACGTTTATTACGTACTTAGGTAAGTTTGTTCTACCTGTTACGTAACATTTTTACTACGTACGTAACATAGTACGTAACCGTTACGGTTGTTACGTAACATTTATTTTCACGTACGTAACAAAGAGAAAAATATTTTAATTTTCACGTACGTAACAAATAAATTTAACTTGTTACGCTTTTATGTTACTATGTACGTAACAAATAAAAAGGGTGGTTACTTTGGCTCATTTAAACTATGTTATTAGCGAAAATAATTGTTATATAGTTCCAACTAAAAGTCCTATCGTTTCCAATAAAAAGAAAATAAATTACCCGGTTATGCGAATTAATGGGCGGTCTGTAAAGACTAGGAAGCTTGTTTATGAGGAATGTTTTGGCCCTGTACCTGAAGGGTGTTTAATCACTTCAAGTTGCTTAAATCCCCGTTGTATTAATCCTGAACATCTTTTCTTAATCACTAGGGAAGAAAACACTAAAAACCTGGAAAAAGCGCGGGAAAAGAAAATAGAAACGGATCTTACTATAGGGTATAAAATGCTTACTGAAGAAGACAAAAGATTGGCCAAGGTCTTATTAAAAACAAAAAGCCCTGAAGAAGTAGCGGCCATTCTACAAACAACGCGGGAAGGATTAATAAACGATTTAAATTCACCATTCTAATGGTAAAGCGCATAAAAAGAAGCGGTCCAATTAAATTGGGCCGCTTTCATTTTACGAAAAAGGGAAAATATAGAATTAAGTTACTAAGGCTAGCCGTTTCCGCGGTATAACGCCCTTACTAAAAATTTACCAAAATAAACCAATATTGTAAAGTAAAATTTACCATTGTCATCCCTTTGTATTCTTGTTATATTCCAATACGTATTAGTAAATAATCTCTAATACATCCACGGTTAGGGGCTATTCTTTGCGCATAGAATAGCCCCATTTTTTGCATAAAAAAAAGGTTCCTATCCGTGGCATAAATAGGAACCTTTTAAAAAGGGTAAAGGTTAGAACAATGGCAAGCATTATTTAACCAAAGGATTAATCTTATTTTAACCTTTTTCCTCGTCGTTTACTATATTTTTCCCAATATCGTATATTTTAGCGGCGGATAGTCCCGCAAATAATCCGGCCCACAAACGATAAACCGCGGGTAGATCTGTAAAGATATATCCTAAAAACGCCAAGGCTATTGCTACCACAATGGTTATAGTAGTGTAATAACTATGGTTTATATGGGTGAATGTCCTTTTAATCGCTTCTACAACGGCAATAATACAAGGTGTTAAAACAGTTATAAAAATCGACATTTCCAAAAGCATGGCTCTAATTTCCGGGTTTGTTACTACGTCTATATCTCCCATTTAATCCACCGCCCCTTATTTGGCTTTATACTTCACAAATTTATCATTAGCGGTTATATACGTCCCGCTCTTCAGTTTATACATTTTGCTGCCGTTTACCGTAATAGTATCTACAACTGTGAATACTTCGCCTTTGTTGACTGTATCTTTTTTGGCGTTCCAGTCCGGCTTATCATAATACCAAAGTTCATCCACCAAAACCGTTATTGTACCTTCAGCGCTTTCTTTGGCCTTTTCTACGGGCTTTTTAACAGGCTTGGCTTCTTCTACGTATTTCTTCCCAAAATAGTTACATAGGCCCTTAGCTACTTCCATAGCGCATTCTTTTTGGTATGCAGCGGATTTCATTAATTCAGCTTCTTTTTTTATGTCCATAAAGCCAAATTCAGGCAAAGCGGCGGGCATATCTGATTCTCGTAACATATGAAGATTCCCGGCCTTAACTCCACGGTCTTTTAGTTTGGTCCCTTTAATAATTTCTTTATGAATGGCTTCAGCTAATTTTTTCCCGCTTGTAGATCCTGGGTAATGAAATGTTTCTATTCCGCCTTCCCCGTCGCGCCAATAGTCTTTCAAGGCGTTATAATGCAATGATACAAGCGCGTCCGCCTTTTCTTTGTTAGCTTTATCCGTTCTGGATTTTAAAGACGCGTCCGCATCCCCCGGCGCTGTAAGAAATGTATCAAATCCACAACGTTTAAGAATTGTGCTTAAATAATCCGCTACGGCCTTATTAAATCTATTCTCTCTGTAGCCGTCGGGTGTAGATTTTCCGGGGGTTAAGGCTCCGTGGCCGTCGTCAATCGCTATTTTTAGTTTCTTTGTCATTCTCTTTTCCTCCCTGTCCTAATTCGTCTATATTTTTTATTTCCACCTCTCCGCCTTTTTCTTTAATGGCTACTAATGCGTTCGTCCAAAAAGCGGGAATAGGTAGCCCCATCTTGGCAGCATTTTCCGTCAAACTGATTCCTTCGGTTGCTATAAGTAACATTAAAATGTAATACCTTAACTCTCCATTTTGTTGTGTAAAAATTATGTCTACCTGGTTAACCACGATAATAAAAAGTAACATTGTAACTTTCTTTGCCACGCCACGATAAGCCCTTTGACTTGAAATGTTTTTTTCCCCGTAAGCTACCATTAGGCCCGTCCCAAAATCGACAATCATTAAAATAGATAAACAGATTAATAGATTATCAACGCCACCCATCAAGTAAGCTATTGAAGTGAAAAAGCCGCCTACCAATGTACTCCATAATGTGTCCGTTTGGGCTTTCACTATGTTCTATCCTCCCTTCCCTGTTACCAATTATACCAATAGTTGGTAATAGTTTACAATGATAAACAAAAATTAAAAGCGGTTATTCACCGCCCATTAATACATAAAATGCTAGGGTATCTAATGTTTCTGTTAATCTTTCATTTTCTTTCTGCAATTTTTCTATTATTTCCTGCTCTGAAGGCTCATTTTTTTGTGCGGCCCGTCCTGCTAGTAATTCCGCTTCTTTGTGTATGTCTTTTACTAATACCCCATTTTCAAGTTTATAGCTTTGCATAATTAAAAAAGAGGAAAATATTTCATGTTCTTCCGGTAATTCCATTTCTATATCTCTATCATTAACCGGGGAAGACCCCCACCCCGCAACATAATTACTAGATTCTTCAAAATTAATAAATACGTTTTTCATCTTTTCAGCCCCTTTACCATTCTAAAACCCTAACTAAAACAATATCGGATAAAATAGCGTTTCCGTCGTTATCATTGTGGCCTGTAATTTGCGTATTGGTAATATAAAGCGTTTTTGCGGCCAAGTTGTTCGCCGTGGAAGATACTAACCAATATGAGTTATCGCCGCTATTGAATTCAGCATGGCTTTTATGGACATAACTTGGTATGTAGTTAGCATCATCCGCCTTGTTATCCCCCGCATAATCAGCCCATAGCATAATCCATCCGTTCGCGCATTGGTCTAAGGGTTTAGTCGGTTTTATAGCGGAATTTGGATTATTCATTAATGCCACGCCATTCCATAACGAATTATTTGCATCTGGATTCCTAAATACAGGCTTCCCATTTATCTGTCCTACCCCGTCCACAATTCTAAAGTTGTCATAGTCCGCCGGGTTTCTGCTCCCTGCTGTTTTTCCTTTCTTTAACCAGTTAAATCCTTCGCCTTCCGCGTCCGCTACGTCGTTCATATATGCACTATTCATATTCCAAATATCGCCATTGTTTAAATCTATAGCCGCGGAACCGGAACCATTTTTACCCGCTGTAAATACCAATTTACCGTCCATAAGAAATGTATTAGCTTCCGTTGGGAAGATATTAAAGCCTAAAGCGTTTAATATTTCGTCTATATGAAAAATTGGTCTACCTTTTGAGACTACATGGACATAAGTTTTTGATGTAAATTTATCAGCTAAAATTAATTGCACGTCATACGCTATTTCTTTAGATAAAACTATTTGAGCGGATCCGCTTATTTTTCCGTTTGCAATGGTTAATGTCATGTTGGTTTGATTTCCGTAACCTTTGCTTGGCCGCTCCTGAATAGCAAATTTGGCGCTTATTGTAGAAGGTCCGTTTTGTGCTACCCCGCCAATTAATAACTGTGAATAGGTCCCATTTATTTTTATGTTAGTAGCATCCTCAAACCCATTAACCCGTTCAGCGGTAAATGTAATAACAGGCGCTTTGTATGGTAGGATTGTAGCGGTTTTGGATGAAGATGTACTGTTTCCCCTACTATCCACCGCTTTAACTGTAATGGCCACATTTGCAGCCGCGTTAATAATTCCATAATCAATGTTTATATCAGAAGTAGAATAGTTGGCACTTTTTTCTACCCCGTTCACTGTTACTATATATTTGGACATAGTAGCCCCGTTTTGGGCCGTCGCTTTGGCAGCCGCGGGGATCGTTACCCTAACCGTGCTTTGTCCCTGTATAATTTTTTGATTATCCTTGGTGATTTCAATAGTTTTGGCGTTTGTATCTCTATAAGTGAATGCGCCGGTAAATTTAGGGTTAGACCCTGTTATTTTCGCCGTTACGTTATAATCCCTTGGCTCTTGTACCTGGACCCCGTTATACATGGTGAATACACGTAATTTATACGTCTTACTTTTCGCCGTTTTCATATCGTTATAAAGTTCGGACGTATTCCATGAATAGGCGGTTTCTTCATTTGTGGCCACCTGTGATTCTTTTGTATTGCCGTCCATTAAATGTATATTGTGTAAAAATTCGTTATCATTTCGGTTTATTTTACCTGTTATAGTTGAACCGACATTAAAGGAAGCCGGGAAAGTAATAGTGGAAGCGGCGGGCGCTTTGATCGTGCCTATTTTTTCTGTGCTTCCTATGTGAGTAGATCCGTTATAAGTTTGTAAAATAACTCTTGTTTGCGCGGACCCTCTTTTATTTAAATGTCTAAACATTTCGGTTTTTTCCGCTACTGTTGGCGTGTAATTTTTAGACGTTTGGGAAGCGGTTAAGGGAATTTGTAAAATCCAATCCCAATCCCCGGCTTCTGTTTTAACATAGTATTCTAATTCGTGCCTAAACTTACTGGAAGCCCTTGAAACGGAAGCGGATATATTGCCGCCCGCTGTAAAGTTTTGCCCCGCGGACAATGAAGACGCGCGGGGAATTGTATTTAGTGTTATATTATCGGAAGCCGTTACCCTTCCAATCCATTGGCCGCTTAAACTTACTTCAAAATCAAAATAAGCGGATATGGTAAGGCTTTTACTTCCGTCTGAATCGTGGGTTACTGTCTTTGTAATTTCGTCTAAATATGTTTTTTCATTTCCATCATTGCTTATTCCGGTTTTGGATATGCCCCCGCTTTGCCCCGCAATGGAAATACTACCCGTTTTTTGCGCGGAAGCGTACATGGTCCCATATTTTTCAGTATCTAAATAAGCTTTTGCTGTTATCGTGCTTTTATTACCTGATATATCTTGATCCGCTTTCCACTCAATTAGAAGCTTGTAACGGTTTTGTGGCCCAAATGCTTTGGAAAAACTACTTGATAAAGCCATTGACCCTTCCCCCTTTTATTCTAAAATGTCCCCTACGTTTACAATTGGTACAAAGGACCAACCTGAATACCCGGCCCCCTCTGATCTAACAATTTTGATTGCCCCCATTGAAATCTCATCTATCGCCCTGACTTTTTTACTAACTGTTTCATCTTCCCTTAACATGAATATTCGTTCATAATATTCTTGGCCTTCTAAATTTACGCGTTTAATATATCCTTCAAAACCATCCGGGGACATACTTGTATAACCTGTTACCCCGTTTTCATCTCTTTGTATAACCTGGATCCCGTTTAAATCGAATTTTATATTATTGTTATATAGTTCTGTTGGGTGGGTGGTCCATTGGAAAGGCACTTCGCCCTCATTTAACATTAAAGCCGTGATATAAGCTTCTAAATAGCTTTCTCCATGGATTCTAATTTTGTATGTTAGGGTATCTTCTGCTGTAATGTTCAGGAAATTTATTTCCCATCCATCCGTTAATGCTTCTGAAGAATACCATTTTGATAGTATTTCCGTTTCCCCTTGGAATACCTGGAAGCCTAAAGCCCCGCCTGCCCCGCTCGTTTGATTAATCTTTTTAACTAACCATGAAAGCGTGTAAACCTTCCCGGCTATCAATGTTACGTCCTGGTCAATGTATCTATTGACGACGGATTGGGGGAAATAAAAACCGCTTCCGTATGTGAAAGGCTCAAAAGCTTGGCTCCCTACTATCTGAATTTCAGAACCATAATGAGTATTCCAAAAATTAAAATTAGCAAAGCCCAAACTGTTTTTTAATAAGTTAACGCCGCCTGCTGCCAAAAAGTTCATGTTCATCCGGTCTTTAAATTCCCTAAACTCGGAACCTTGTACAAAAGGGGTATAGTCTATTCCGTCGATTATTTCCCTAACTTCTTCCTGTAACCCTCTTATACTTTGTTCCAATTCTGCCAAGGAAGCATATTCTCCCAAAACGTCATTTGTTGCGTAATTCCCCATTAGATCCGTGAAAGTTATATGTTCCATAACTGTTTGGGTAATGTTATCCGGGTTTATTTGCTGCTCCACTGTCGTTAATCGTTCAGCGGTTAAATTAATATCTTTGTAACCGTCCTCTATGGCCGGGGTCCATGTGCTTGTTTTATTCCCTTCCGTTAACTGGATCCCTCTAAACCAAACAATAGAAGTCCCGGCGCTTTGGGAAGGATAAACGCGGATATAGGCCCCGCTATCTATTGGCACTGTTAAAACGGCCCTAAACCATGCCCCTGGCTGCAATCCTTCTCGTATTAAATCCTTTTTAGTAATGTAATAGCGCTCTACTTCTGGGTTAATAACCTGCTGCCATGCTGCAATTGGCACGCTTCCCCATTTCATTAATTCATTATCAGCGGCCCCAAATGATTCAATTCTAAATAAATTACAGTCTTCTGGTAATTCTGCTAGGTCTTCTATACGGATTTCAAACGCGAGTGTATATTCTTGATCTTCTCTTTTAATTGGATCGCTTGGGATAAATAAATTTTTAGCGCCTTCCGCGTTATCAAATTTCAAAATATGCATTCTAGGTTTGTCCAATTCAGGTTCAATAATTGAAGCGTATGCCGGGAAGTCCTGTCCATTATTCCAGTTTTCTTGCCCGTAATTAAAAGTAGAATTTGTAATTAAATTTCTTGATCCGAATTTAATCTTGTTAATCTCTGAATCTGTATAAGTAGTTATTCTAAAGTTAATAAAATCTTCTAGGCCGTCTACGTTGTTTATATTGATTTTAAGCCCGTTAAAATCAAGAGCTACATTCCAGGTCGCCCCGCCGTCTTTCGTAAAGCCTATGCCGTATTCCTTGTCCCTAAAGTTACCTATCCGTATTTGTTTCTTTGGATCCTCTGGGTTAATAATATAAATGTTTTCGCCATTCCATCTAAAATAAGCGCTTCCCAATATTTCAATTAGATCCGTTTGCAGCTTTCCACTTGTCAATTCGTCCGCTACAAAGCCGTCGCCGTCGCCAAATGTCCGCCAATCCCATTCCCCTGCTGCTGTTTTCCTGTTAGCAATGGCCAATACTCCACCGCCCAAACGTAAGGCCTTTGTAGGGTTTCCGTCTTCTGAATCGTTTAGAATCGTGATTCCTTTTTCGTCCTGGTAGACGTGGCCAAGGGAAGAAATGATTTTATTTCGTACCGTGTCCAATATGCCGTCTAGTACGCTTGTAGGTACTTTCCCGCCCGGCGTTATTATTTCCGCTCGGTTCCATACGCTTTGGCGCTCTTTTACTTTGTTTGCGTCCGCTTCAATGCTTTGCAAGCGGTTAGACATAGACAAAGGAAGGTAATTTCCTATTTCAAATACAGTATTTTTCCAGTTTTTACGGTCCCTGCTTATTTTTAAGATCCGGCCCATAACGGCGACATTTTGGTTTTTATGCCTAACAATTACCAAAACGTCGTCACCTAATCGGACCCGCTCATAGTGGAAATTAACCCCGTATTGACTTAATGGAAATACATTGGCTTCAATGTTTAAAAGTGGTTCCCTGTTTTCCCGTACCTTTAACCATGTTTCTTGTAATAACCCTAATTTCGTTTTCGCTTGGCTATCCCATACACCGAAAATATGTTTCCTTCCACCCTTTCCATCTGGGCGGCCATATAATAAGCGGGCTTCCTCATCCCCTACCCAATCTTGTCCCAATGGCTTGTCTACTGGATCCCCTTTGGATACTTTCCATTCCAAGTCGGAAAAGGTTAATTTTTCTGCTTCTTCCTGGCCTTCGTCTTCTTCTAACATTTCCATTAGTTCTTCTTCTTCTTCTATTGGTGGTTCTTCTGGTATTTCTGGTTCTTCTATAGGTGTTTCTTGCTCAATAACACCCCGGCCATACATAGCGGTAACCACGCCGCTAAAATCAATGTTATGTTTAAAATCTATTAAGTTATGCCCCAATTCAAAGCGTACCCCGTTGTTTTCACCAAGCCGCTCCAATAGATCAACATAGAACCTATCAAATTGGCCTTGTTTCATGGTGATTCTAAAGCGTAATTCCCCGCCCCATTCTTTCTCAATGAATCTCAATGCAGCTAGGGGATTCATATCTTTAATAGAGCGGCTTAACCGTCGTTTCCCTTGTACGGTTCCGATTTCCCACCGCTCCCCCTCTAAAGCTAGTAACATAGCTTCTTCAGGTAAAGCGGATTCCGTTGTAAAGGTCTTTCGCTCCCCGCCGCCTAAATCTCCAATGTATCTATGTTCGCATTCAATCGTAACGTTTCTTAAATCCTCACTTCTGTTAATGATTTCGTATGCATGGAATTGGCTTGGATCGTCAAAATCAGGTATGACAACGTAATAGCCTTGTATTAACTCTTTGTGGTCTTCTTCTTCTAATGGATAGGTTAATGAAAAAGACATTTCCCCGTTAATCCCCATTGTTTCTATAGGGGAAAGGACCGCTTTCCCATAAAGGTC
>JAZUNI010000057.1:0-66025 GCA_045604045.1 Elusimicrobiaceae bacterium
GGACCCCCTTTAAAAGGCCCAAATCTCTTTTATATCGCATGATAGAGGCAGAGATACGTCCCCCCTTATCCGGCACTGGAAACTGTATCAAAAAAAAAAAACAAGTCAAGTAACGGGCGTTTTAAACGACCCAGCCAAAAAGAAACAACAAAACAAACAACAACCAAGCAAACTTACTTCAAAAATTCTTTTCTCCAGTTTACAAGAAATGTGCTAGACTAATAACCTATTAGCCTCCACAAGATGAACTTTTCTATAATATAGATATGCCAGCCAAACATCTTCTTCAAAAACAAACCGGAGCATTCTATACGCCTGAGCCTCTAGCACAGTTGCTAGCACGCGAAGTACTGGCGTGTTTGCCGCCGCACACAAACCTTAAACAGCTAAAAATTTTAGACCCAGCAGCGGGCGAGGGGGGACTATTACTACCCTTTGCCCACGAACTGGCAAAACGACGTGCTGAACAAGAATCGGGCGCTTCTTTGGACGAAATTTTACAAGATGTATTGTCTCGCCAGTTATTTGTGGCGGATATATCGGCGGATGCCCTTGCCAAAATTCCATTGCCGCCGCAACACATTTACTGTGGCGACGCACTGGCCGAGTATGACGGGCACTCTGTATTGCACCCGCTCGCGCCAGATGGGTTTGATATCGTCTTGGCTAATCCGCCTTATATTGGACAAAAAGGCCATGCAACCATTTTTAAAAAGTTACGGCAAAACCCCTTGTGGGCCCCTTATGTTACCCCTAAAAATGATCTACTGTACTATTTTTTTTATTTAGCACTTTTATTGTTAAAACCTAATGGTCTGGCAGGTTTTATTACGCCGCCCTACTTTACCACGGCAGCAGGGGGAAAACTGCTTAGACAGACCTTGCAACAAAAGGCTACGTTCTTACGCTTAATTAATTTTGAAAATCAACACTGGTTTAAAGACGCGGATCCACATACGTTACTTAGTGTACTACAAAAAGGATCTTCTACGACTCCCTGCCAGGTGGGGCTCCATACCCTTGCTTCTATACCGCAACAAGATTTATTCTATGGGGAAGATGTATTCTTAAAAACAAAAGCATTGGAAGAAAAAACCCAGCAGTTACTTACCCGCATGGCTAAAGCACCCCACAAACTGGGAGAAATTGCCCATGTTTCAACCGGGCTAATGACCGGGTATGATAAAGCCTTTATTTTAACAGACCAGCAAAAAAATGCCTTGCCACTTACAAAAAAAGAGTTAGCAAAGTTGCGTCCGTTTTTTAAAAATTCTGACATTGCTGCTTACGTACCCAACACAAAACCGCGGTTGTGGCTGATAGATTTTTTCTACCCAAACGACCGCCATTTGAATACAGCTGATTATCCCCATTTACTGACGCATTTGGCACAGTTTAAAGAGAGATTGCTTGCCCGGAAGCAAAATAATAATGGGATTGATAAGCAACTGGCGAAGGGGCACTTTTGGTTTGGCTCTGTGCGGCGGAAAATGAATTTTGAGAAGGAAAAATTAGTCCTTCCGCATCGCGCACCGCAAGTTTGTGCCGCTTATAGTAGCGGCCCCTGGTACGCCAGCAGTGACGTGTATTTTATCACGTCCCCAAAACCGCCCTACACACTGTGGACCATTTTAGGATTATTAAACTCCGCCCCCTACTTGACGTGGCTAAAAGCCAACGGCAAGCGTAAGGGGGAGTTATTGGAATTGTACAGTGCCCCGTTACAACAGTTGCCAATCCCCACACTTACAGACGCACAACAAGCACAACTAGATACCCTTTCCCATGCGCTCTACAAAACCCCACAGGACACGGCCTTACAAACCCAGTTGGACACCCTTATAACCGCCTGCTTTTAACCACCCCCCCAGTATGCCTTACCTGGGAGATATTGTGCACCGTTTTTTAATCTCTTTCGGTTAAGCCCAAATGGGTTTTCAAGTATTCACAAAAGGCCAATTCTTGCGGTGATGGATTACATGAAATAGTACCTGTCCATTGATTTTCATCATTCTCTCTAGAAAACGAAATATCTGCCAATTTGCTTTTACCAAGTAACCAGATACTGCATAAATAGTCCGGATCCCCGTAACACCTAAATGTTAAATCAAAATCTTTCTCTATATTGGCAAGGGGAATCTCTATATCCAGTGCATCCATATCTGTTTTAAAATTCTTGTCCACAAACCCGTTTTGAAGGACAAAAACATCCATGGCATTAGAGGCATTTTTTAAAAATGTCATTACCTCTACCGCCCGCGCTTTACCTACTGCCTTTTGGTACTGTGGCAAAGCCACTGCTGCTAATATACCAATGATTAACACCACTACTAACAGCTCTATGAGGGTAAAACCTCTGCGCCCCTCGTCATCCCGACCCTGCGGGCAGCAACCTATACGGGATATAGGGGCGGATTGTAATAAGGCATTTATATCCCGCATACCAACCCTGCGGGATGACGTTATAATTTGATTTTTCATATTGCTCCTTTTAAGTATTTTATTACGCGAGTGTTAATGGCCCTAATAGCTATGTACAAGCGGCCGCAAACACTGGCTAGTACCGGGGTACACCCGCGGCACAAAGTCTAGTCTATCAAAAAAAAAAAAACGCGTCAAGGTCTATTTAAAAACAACGTCTCAAAAGTATTTTTCAAAAATGATAAAATAATAAGGAGGAGATCCTGAATCAAGTTCAGGATGACACTTTCTTTTATGACCATCAAACCGCCGCATTTATCCCGTAAATGGATGATTTTTACCGTGACCGCCAACGGGACATTTATGTCCACCTTAAGCGGCGGCATTGTGAACATTGCTTTGCCGACGATGGCAGAAGAATTTAACGTATCCCTAGAAAACATTCAGCTGGTAGTTAGCTTTTATTTGTTAGTGCTAACCTGTTTGTTACCCGTTTTTGGCAAATTAAGCGACCTATATAGCCGTAAATGGATGTATTTGGGGGGATTTATTACCTTTGGTGTGGGGGCCTTGTTTGGAGCGCTTTCCACGTCTCTACCCATGATGCTACTAGCACGCGGAGTACAAGGGATTGGTTCTTCGGCCATGATGGCGACTTCACAGGCGTTGATTGCCCAAATTTTTCACGGACCTTCCCGCGGCAAAGCCTTTGGGGCGATTGGAGCCGTAGTGGCGGGGGGATCCTTAGCGGGGCCGGCTATTGGCGGCGCGCTTATTCAAGCGTGGGGGTGGAAATCCGTCTTTTGGATTTGCATTCCAATTGCAGTAGTGGGTGTGTGGAGAGGTATTTACCTCATCCCGCGGTTTAATGCCCATAAACACGTAAAAATGGATTGGCCCGGAGCAGCCCTCTATACGATAACGAGTTTCATTTTTTTGTATGCCCTCAATACAGCGGTGGATAAGGGCTGGACAAGTGACTTTATCTTACTATCCTTTGCGGCCTCGCTTGCACTATGTTGGGCCTTTTGGCGCCGGGAAAACGCTGCCAAACACCCTTTTTTGGAATTGTCTATTTTTAACAATAAAACAATTTCGTATGGTTGTTTAGTAGCTACACTGGGGTACACCACTTTATTTTCAAACTCGGTCCTGTTGCCGTTTTACTTGACTGATATTATGCATTTGGACCCTGTTAAAATCGGGTTACTTATTATGCCCTTTCCAGTAACGTTAGCTATTGCCTCCGCCGTGAGTGGGACGCTAAACGCTAAATGGCCCGCCAGTATTTTGACTACGGCCGGGTTTGGCCTACTGATTATTTCTACCCTCATGTTTGCATTTATTGGTTCGGCCCCCAGTATTTCTTATATTGTGCTAGCGCAGCTCATTATGGGGGCAGGAAGCGGCACGTTCCAAGTGCCCAATAACAATACGGTAGTAAGTGCGGCGCCCAAAGGCAAACTAGGCGTAGTGGCTAGTATCAATGCCTTGTGTCGCAATGTAGGCATGATTTTTGGAATTGCGTTTTCCGTCGCTATTTTTGCCTTGGTACAAGGTTATTGTACCACCAACGGACAGGATGCGCAAAGTGCGTTTATCCATGGCTATCAAGCTGCCCTACTGATGGGAACGGCCTGCGCAGTAGTGGGGGGAGTTTTATCTGCTAAACGCTAAAAAAGACCTATAAAAAAAGCCCCCAACTGGGGGCTTTTTTATGCAAGCGTAAAACTTAAAAATTTTCCGGGTGAATCATAAAGTAGGCTTGCGGGTGGGCACACACCGGGCAGACTTCCGGCGCTTTTTCACCCATGCAGATATGACCACAGTTGGCACATTCCCACATCACAATACCCGCTTTCTTAAATACTTCTTGCGCTTCTACATTGTGCAAGAGCTTGCGGTAGCGTTCTTCGTGCATTTTTTCAATTTTACCCACCGCTTCAAACAAATAGGCTAGTTTATCAAAACCTTCTTCTTTAGCGGTTTTGGCAAAGCCCGCATACATGTCGGTCCATTCGTAGTTTTCGCCGTTGGCAGCGTCTAACAAGTTGGCAGCTGTGTTAGGGATTTCACCGTTGTGCAAGTATTTAAACCAAATTTTAGCGTGTTCTTTTTCGTTATTGGCCGTTTCTTCAAAGAGTTTGCCAATTTGCACAAATCCTTCTTTTTTAGCCTTGGAAGCATAATATTTGTATTTGGTATGCGCTTGGGATTCACCCGCAAACGCGGTCATTAAGTTTTGTTCGGTTTTAGAGCCTTTGAGTTCCATTTTTTTCTCCTATATAAAAATGCCCGTTTAATGACGGGTACAATTTTTGCAAATTCCTTTAAATTGAATATTTACCTGTTTAATTTCCCCAATGGCGCGCGCCGGCATGGGGCAGGCAATTTGTTCATTCTCTTGCGGAAAAATATCGTACACTTCCCCGCATTGGGTACATACAAAATGACAGTGTGGCCGTAAATCCCCATCAAAACGCGCTTTAGAAGATAAACCTACCCGGTGTAAGAGCCCCATATCCTCTAGGGAAGACAAGGTACGATATACGGTATCTAACGAGACATTGGGGAGACTTTCCCGCACCTCTAAAAACACGGTTTCCGCACTAGGATGTGCACTAGACTGCGCCACCGCGCGAAAAATTTCCTGCCGTTGGCGCGTAATACGTAGCCCAAGCTCTTTGCAGCGGGTTTCAAAATAATTTAGACGCATTTGCACATCAGCAGCCGGTGTGAGTAAAGGCATAGATAGTAATTTTTCCTAATCAAGAATATAGTTAGTATAGCATATTTTTAAAAAAATCTTGTTATTTTTTTATATCCTTTATATATGCTTACTTATCATACCGCAATTATTGGGGGCGGCGCCAGTGGACTATTCTGCGCGGGCTCTTTTAAGGCACCTAAAATTATTTTGGAGCATAATGACTATCCCGGCGTTAAAGTGCGCGTGAGCGGAGGGGGAAAATGTAATTTTTCAAACACGTCTGTTACGGCAGCGGACTATTTGTGCCAGCACAAACATTTTTGTAAAAATGCCCTAGCCGCCTTTAAACCGACTGATTTTACGTCCTTACTGGATCAAGCCGGTATTGCCTATGAAGAACGGACACAGGGCCAATTGTTTGCTAATGACGCACGGGAAATTGCACAATTTTTGGTGCGTCGTGCAAAAGCGGCTCATACGAATTTTTCACTGCGGACCCAAGTGCTTGGCATCACCCAGGATGCGCACGGTTTTTTGCTGCGTACTTCCAGCGGAACTATCCACGCGCAGAAAGTGGTGTTAGCTACAGGGGGTCTTTCCTACCCTGCGTTAGGAGCTAGTTCTTTTGGGCTACAAACGGCTCAACAGTTTGGCCTACAGGTAATTGCACCACGCCCCGCCTTGTGTGGACTTACTTTACCCAAAGAGTGGCGCCCCTTGTGCAAGGCGCTGGCGGGCAACAGTACACGTGCCACCGTTAGTACAGGCAAACATAGTTTTACCGATTCGCTCCTATTTACCCACGAAGGCATCAGCGGCCCAGCTGTATTGTCAATCTCCCTCTTTTGGAATGAAGAAGATCCCGTGCAGGTCAACTTTTTGCCGGATGTGGATATGCCCGCTTTTTTGGCCACCCATAAAAACACCAATAAAAAAATATCAGCTTTGCTAGATTTGCCAGGCCATATGGCACAAAGTTGGTTAGGTACGTTAGACCAACCACTAGCGAATGCCTCCAAACAAACTTTACAAGCTATTGTTAAACGGCTTACGCAATTTACATTTATCCCCACTGGCGTGGCCGGCTACACCAAGGCAGAAGTAACCGCCGGAGGTATTGACACCCAAGAAGTCAATCCGTCTACCTTTGAGGTAAAAAAAGTGCCCGGACTTTTTGCTATTGGCGAAGTATTGGATGTTGCCGGACGGTTGGGAGGATTTAACTTACACTGGGCGTGGGCCAGTGGGTTTTGCTGTGCCGCACAATTAGCTAAAAAAAGTTGACGCAAATTAACTGGCTTTTTGTATAATAAAAAGTAAGTCTTATAAAAAGGGTATGGTTATGGAAATTACAGCTAAAAAAATAAATTTGTTGCGCTTGTGGGTAGAGAGTTTTGCCATTGTAAACCGTTGCACGGGCAAGTTGGTGATGGCTATTTTATGTTCCGTGTTGTTACTGGCACTAGTGGTGGGAGTGATTCTGCTAGGTTTTGGAAGTAGTGCCTTGTTGGCGCATTTTCAAATGGCAGTTTTGGCAAAAAGTGTGGGATTTATTACTTTGTTAATTTACTTCATTTGTGCGCTAATTGGAAATTGTTATAGTCTATTTTTCATGACCGTTTGTTGGCAAATTGTAGCCGCTGAAGCCCAAGGACAAAAACGGCCACTCTCTGAATTTTTTTCAGGCTCCATTCTGCCGACTTTGTATCAAGTGGTGGCTGCACTACTATTGATGATTCCATATATTCTCGTTGTCATTGTACTTGCTTTTTTAACCCGCGTTCCTTCCCTCATGACTCTGGTTATGATAGCTGTAGGCTTGTTAGCCGTGCGTATTTGCTATAGTTTTATTGCTATAGCTGTGGCGAACAAAGGGCCTATTGAAGGCTTACAACTGAGCTGGCAAATGACTACAGGAATGGATTATGTAGATGCCCTACTAATGTGCGTAACCGCAATGGCTTCCGTGCTACTTGTGGAAGGGGTTTTATTTGGCATTGGATATGTATTGTATATAAATATTCCGCTGCACTTTGCCCAAGGCTTTAGCTTGGCCCACTTGTCCTTTGTATGGTATTTAGCTGGATTTGTACTGGCGGTAATACTGATGTTTGTTTTCTTTGCTTTGATGACCTTCCCGGTGCTCGTATTTTTAAACCGCCATGCACAGCTATATTCGTCTCCACAGGTTGCTGAGGATGAAAATATCTTTATTCCCTTGCATGAATTGGAATTATCCCAGGGAAATGCTGATGGGAACGAACCGATCCAAGAAGTAGCACCGGCCACCACCGAAGTTCCACAAGATATAAAACCCCTAGAGGCCGAACCTCAACCCTTCCCCCAGACAACGCAACCGTCCGCTCCGCCACCACCGCCGGCACCGGCTGTTATGCAAGGGCTGGATGATTTGCAAGTGACGCACGCTTCTGTACATACGGGAGAAGAAGACGTCAATGAGATTACCCAGCATTTAGATAAAGTGTATACTCCCAAAGAAGAGCACTTAGTACAGACTGGCGACGAGGACCGGATGCCAACCATTTTATTTGATGATGAAATGGCAAAAGAGCTTTTAAAGCAAACTGACACGCCTTCTAAAGACACAAAGGCAGCAAACGACTCCAACCCGCCGCAGGATGATGGCCCCATTAAAATGTCTAAATAGGACCGTTTAGCATGACATCACAACCCTTATCCATCCTGGGTGACATTGGCACATTTTTTGCAATGACTAAAGCCATTATAAAGGGACAATATAAGATGCCTTGGAAAACGTTCTTTTGGGTTCTGTTATGTTTGGTTTATTTTCTTTCTCCCATTGACTTATTACCAGATATTGTGCCTCTTTTGGGGTTTGCCGATGACGGCGCTTTTATTGTTTTTGTATTGTTACTTTTACACCAAGATTTGAATACATTCCGTCAAGTACAACAAGATAAACAAACAATTATAGAAGCAGAAATTGTGGAGGAGGAAGAACATCATGATTCAAAAAATTCTTAAATTTGCACTGTGTGCTGCCTTGTTAGTAGCCGTGTTAGCCGTAGCGGCTTTTTTTACGCTTAAAAAAATGTACCCGCCGGAGAAATTAAAACAAATGACCCAAACCTGGGTGGCACAACACTGGAACCGGGAAGTACGGTTTAGCGAGGTTTCATTTGCCTGGATTGGATTTACGTTAAAGGACGTGGCCTTGTCAGAAAATAGCTCCTTTGACCAAGGCACGTTTGTGGAGGCTAAAAAATTGACCGCCCATGTAGCCGTAAAACCTTTACTGCAAAAACGTATCGAAATTAGTACCATTGAAGCTGATGGGCTACAGATAAACTTAATAGCCAAGAAGGATAAAACCTATAATTTTAGTTCTTTAATTCCCGAGCAACCTTCCACAGAAAATACGGAAGCGCCTCAAACGGATGATAAATCCACCAATGAAAACAACTTTGTCATAACAGCACAAGAAATTAAACTTTCCAATTGTGATGTGACATACATTGACGAAAGTACCGGATTGCACACCGCATTAAACGAGGTGTCTATTCAAACCAAAAATTTAGATTTTGTTAAACCGTTTGATACGGTTCTTTCCTTTATTACCACGGTATCTGGAAACGGACAGCCGGACCTTTCCGTTCCAGTAACGGTCCATTTTATAACCGAACTAGCGAACCTGGACATAAGTAAAGCTACCATTTCGCTTACGCAGGCAACGCTGCATTATAAAAACATCTTGCTTACCTTACTAGGAAAAATCTCTAGTTTAGAACGCCCCACCCTAGATTTAACCGGAAATATAACGGGTATTACCAATGCTACCTTTGCCGATTTTGCCCCACAATTGCCCGATTTTGCGCTACCAAGCATCGGCTTATCCTTACAAGCTACGGCCGATTTGGAACAACAAACAGCCCAAATTTCTCAGGCCAAAATGACGGTACAAGACAGTATATTCACCGCCCAAGGAAGCGTGGGGTGGGGGGGAGACACGCCTACCTATAAACTGACAGGCTCGCTAACGGCAATATTAAACCAACTGGTACAAATGACACACTCGTTAGATGACTTTAGCCCAGCTGGCATGTTAACAGCCACATTTGCAGCTACTGAAAAAAATGAATTTACGGATGTGAATGGGACCATTTATTTAAAAGATATAAGCGTACGCTATGATCCGTTTACCCTTACCAAACTAAACGGAAAAATATTGCTTACCTCACTAGAGCATATTGCGGCACCTACATTAACCGGTCAATTAAACGGGGAAAATTTTTCGGGTTCTTTTACTTACCAAGCTCTGAAACAAGTAATAAATATCATATTAAATGTTAACTTAGACCAGTTAAAATTAGCTAAGTTGCCATCTACGGGGTCTTCCCAGGTAGAAAATTCTGCTACGGGCACCACTTCAACCAATAGTGGGACAACCTCCCCTAGCTTGCCTATCAATCTGCGGGCAAAGGTGGAGATAGGAAAAATTACCATACCCTATTTTCAATCCAACGGACTCAACTTGCAGGCTAATTTAACCAATCTTACCAATACTATGGATCAGGCCAACGGGACCGTGCACTTTGCCTTGCAACCTGGCAAAATCACTAATTTAGATGATTTCGTAGAGGACAGCAAGATTGCGAAAATCTTATTATTACCGCTAACAGTAATCAAGCACGTAGCTGGATTTTTGAAACTGGATATATTCTCCGCGCCGGATGATAATGGAGCCTATATGGCTTTTACCGAAGGTACGGGTGACTATACCTTTGCCAACGGGATAATGAACATTGATAAAACGGTATTTAATTCTACACTCACTAATCTCTCTGCTACCGGAACGGCTAATTTTAAGACAGAGGCCTTAAACATGCGCGCTACCACTACGCTACTTACCCAGGCGGCACCAGTTTCGTTTAAAATTACAGGAACCTTAAGTGATCCCAAAGGGAAATTGGACGTGGTAAACACGGTAACTTCCGTAGTGGGGGGAATTTTAAACGGTACGGCAGCTAAATCAGCATCCAATGAGGGCACTCAACCGACCCAGGAAACCCTTAAGGATACGGTGACCACTGCTAAAGATTTGGTAAAAGGAATTGGCGGTTTATTTAAGAAGAAATAAAGGAATCAATTCTCAAAATAATAGGCCCGCATGTATCGGGCCTATTATTTCATTACGCACTCTTCTAAAATTCGGTAGAAATGGGATAATACTTTGTTGCATCATTTTCACTCGTTAGCGTTTCTGTATCGCCCGAGTTATAAGTTTGAGCATTCACTTTACCCCACCCAGCCGTTCCAGTAGCACCAGCAGAGGATTTACTATTATCAAATTGAAAACATGGCTTATCAGCGTCATAGGCTTCATCAGAACATTGGTATACGTTTAATATTTGTTTTGCGGTTGCATTTGTCGCATAGATTTGGCTGCCGATTTGAAGCGTATTGGTTACATCTAATTTTGATTCCACACTATCACTATTCCATAAGGCCACAGCAGAGGCGAGTAAATTTTTTACTCTTACAGTAGCATTTTTACCAATATTAAGGGTAGTAACTAACCACTTAATGTCAGCACTGCCAATTTTAGTACCATCTTCCATGTACAATTTATTAATTTGAACAGGCCCCCCTTGTACGTTAATCGTACCCCCTGTGGAAGCTGCCGTTCCTACATTAAGTATACCCTCGGGTTCTGTAACCACGCAGGACTTGGTCTCTACCGTATCAAAAGAAGCCACGGGAGCCGATAAGGTAGATACAAATTTAAATTCATCTGTCGAAGCGCCCCAGCACAACATGCTACTAACGACTAAACCAGCAATCAAATGGATTGATTTCATGTTAATCTCCTTGTCATAAATAACCTAATTAAGTATAGCTTAAAAAAAAAACAAAAACAAGAGCAAGCTTAACCTAAAGATAAACAAAAAAAGAAAATATCATATAATATGGATATGGGAACTTGCTTATTGTGGCTTACGAATTTGGCTTTTCCGTTTGCAGCGTTGGGCGTAATGCTGGGTTTTTTGTTCTCCACTAGACGAAAGCTGCTAACTCACTTGGCCGCTGAAATGCGGGAACGCTTGGGGCTAGAAAAAGAAAATACGCTGCCGCTACAGGCCATTTGGCTACACTGCGCTAGTGTAGGAGAAGTTAATTCTGTTAAAACCCTCATCACTGATTTAAAGAAAATCTATAAGCGGGATATTTTGATTACTACCTCTACTCAGGCCGGCAAAGAAGCCGCACTTAAAAACCCCGACGTAACAGCTGCCGTACTTGCTCCGTTAGATTTTTATCCCTCCTGCAAACGTTTTATGCGTATCGCACGGCCCTACCGTTTGTTTGTGGTAGAGCGCGAAATTTGGCCTAATATGCTTTGGGCTGCGCACCTGGCCGGAGTGCCGTTTGCTCTTGTTAATGCGCGTATTAGTAAAAAATCGGCCCGAGCTTATGCTTGGGTACGCCCGCTGTTTCAAAAGATTTTTGCTCCTGTAACTTTTGCAGCGGTACAATCCAAGGACGCTGCCAAACGCTACGAACGGCTTGGAATAGCCCCTGAAAAAATACACCTCTGCGGCAATGTAAAGTATGATACTCTTTCTGACACGCCTGGCAAAGTAGACCAGGTGCGGCAGCTACTTGGACAACTGGGATGGACGAGCCCTATTTTAGTATTAGGAAGTACTCATTCCCAAGAAGAAACCATGCTCTTTCGCGCTGCGCCAGATTTATTAAAAACGGGCGCTAAGATTATTTTTGCTCCGCGCCATTTAGAACGTAAAAATGAAATTGAACGTACCTTGCGCCAAAGTGGGCTACACTATGCTTTTATGAGCCAAGAAAGTTTTGATAAAAATACGGATATTCTGTGTGCTGATACCATGGGAATGCTGCAATCTTTGTATGCCTGCGCGACCCTGACGTTTGTGGGGGGATCGGTAGCACCGCGCGGGGCACATAATTTGCTGGAGCCTGCTATTTTGGGTAAAACAGTATTGTTTGGAAAATACTTTTATAATACCCCCGATACCGCCCGGGCCTTACTAGAACGAGGAGGAGGGGTGTTAGTCAATGAAACAAATTTTAAAGAAACAGTGCTACGCTTGCTGGCTGACCCGGAACAACTGGATAATATGAACCAAAAAGCACGGCAAACTGCTTTGAGTTTTAAAGGAGCAACCCAAAAAATCAGGGAATTAATTGAAAATTATGAACACAGAAAAACAACCTAATATTTTAGTGGTACGGCTTTCTTCGTTGGGGGATATTGTGTTGTCTTCTCCCGTTTATAAAAATATCAAGGCCGCCTGGCCGAATGCACGCATTACGCTGATGGTAAAGCCGGCGTTTTCCCAGGCGCTCGCCGGGCACCCGGATATTGATGAAATTTTAGTAGCAAAACCTACTTTGTGGGGATGTGTTCGCCAAGTGCGGGAAGGGCATTTTACCCATTATTTGGACTTGCACGCTACATTTAAAAGTATTTTAATTGGCTGGCTTTCCCATATTCCCAACCGGGCCCGCTATGATAAAAACACCCTGGCCCGGCGTATGTTTGTAAAATTTCATAAGAGCTCCCCGGTTCTTGAAAAGCATACATTGGACAAATATTTAGAAGCCTTAAAACAGTGGAATATTCCCGTTAAATATAAGGAACCTAAACTGGGGGACTGGGCTTACCGTCACACGGAAACGGCGGGCAGAAAAATCCGCAAAATCGGTATTTTTCAAACATCGTTTATCGGGGATAGCGTACTGACGACTCCTTTAATTCAAAAGACCAAAAAGCTGTTCCCGGATACGCAAATTGTGGTAATTACCCGCCCGCAAACGGAAGATATTTTTAAACCGCTTCCCGAAGTGAGTGAGGTAATTTTAAACGACAAACGCGGCTGGAATAAAATTGCCGGCGTGTGGAAAACAGCCCGCGCGATAAAAAAATCCGGCATGGATATTTTACTTGTGCCACACCGCAGCTTTAGAAGTGCGCTTATTGCGTGGCTTTCCCGCGTGCCGATACGGATTGGATTTACGTCTAGCGAAGGGTGGTTTTTGTATACCAAAACCGTACCATTTAACTGGATGATTCACGACGCAGAGCGCAACTTGTCCTTGCTGCAAGGAATTGCCAAAGAAAAATTCGGCGGGGAAAAATTAACCATGTCTTTCACGCCCTCTGCCGAAGAAAATGTGGCGCGGCTGCTTAAAGACTTTAATTTAGAAGGCAAAAAATTGGTAGGCATTCACGCCGGTTCAGCTTGGCCCACCAAATGTTGGCCGCAGGAATATTTTGTGGAACTAATTAGCAAATTGCAAACCGAATTAGGGGTGCAGGTGGTCCTTGTAGGTGGGGGGAAAAAGGATGCGGATCTAGGTGAAAAAATCTGCCAACTCTCCCAAGGCCATGCCGCTAGTTTGTGCGGAAAAACCAGCCTGGCTGATTTGATGGCACTCATGAAACATTTAAGTTTATTTATTACCAATGACTCAGGCCCCATGCATATTGCTACAGCATTTGACGTGCCGACGTTGGCTATCTTTGGGCCGACCACACGTGAGCTGGGGTTCTTCCCGTATGGGGAAGGACACCGTGTGCTAGAAGTAAAAGACTTGCCTTGCCGGCCCTGCGCTCTGCACGGCGGAAAAAAATGCCCGCTGGGTCACTTTAAATGTATGCGGGATATTTTGCCTGAGGAAGTATTTAAAAACGCTAAAGAAATGCTGAAGATGTAGTGAAGCTTGTAAAGGAAAGCAAGTTGTAATTGAACCCTCAGTTAAACTGAGGGCTCAATATATATCAACGTATTCTTATCTGTTTTCTTGCTAAAAATCATCATAATCTCTTACGCGATAAATGTATTTGGAGTCAATTTGATTACAGTAGGACTGGCCTATACTGTCCTTATACCAACAGGTAAACTTGGGCGTCGTAGAAGAAGTAGCATCAAACGCACCGTGGAGCCATAGATGGTCTGAATGTATGGACAATGTAGCATTCCCATTAGACGACAGGTTCATAATTCCCCCATCATACTCTTCACTTATATATGAACTATCTAGTTCTTCAGTATGCGTCAAAGTAGAGGGGAGTCCATTTTCTTGAATATATGTTTGTATTTTGGCTAGCATCTTCTCAATTACATACGTCGCTTCCTCTACCGGGTTTGTGAAAAGAGAAGTTTCAGTCTGTGTTCCAGTCGCGTTTTCATCCGTGCTAGACTCTCCACTTTCATCCGTTTCCGTCTGACTGTTTTGAGTTGTTTTTACTCCGGTTCCATCTAGCACATACAACGTGTATCCACTGCTTAGCGTATTATCCTCTATTTTTGTTCCGTGATACGCCATGGCACAGATCCACGCGGCACGCGCATTTTCATTTTCGGCTTCGCAGTGTATTTCCCCGGGATAATTCTTGCTATGCTTTTGTATAGATAATATAATTGTTTTTGATGTCCGGACGAGTCGCAATCGTATATGCATAATCGTCCGTTGTGTCGCCTACTATATTTACACTCATCGCGCCGTTTTCATTGGTTACCTTAACGTCTAAGTTCTCTATACCTTCGGCATACTTGGCATTGGCCAGGTAATACAAATCATTTCCATCCGCTATAGCCTTAGCTGTCGGCATTAATCCTGCATAACGACTTTTAAGTACCGCCTTTTGATACTGTGACAAGGCTACCGCGGCTAAAATGCCGATAATTAGCACGACAACCAGTAGTTCAATAAGGATAAAACCTTTCATAGAACGACTAGATCCTGAATCAAGTTCAGGATGACGACAGCGGGTAAGCACCCCCGGCATCTACCCTGGCAGGGCCTCTTCCCTCTAGAGGGGGAAGGAGCTTTTTGTGAACATTTTCTCGCCTATATGCACGTAACAACGTGTGTGGAAGATCCTGAATTAAGTTCAGGGTGACTAGATTACTTTTATTCTCTTTTTTCATAATTTTTTCCTTCTTACTTATTCGGCCCAAGGTGCGTAAATTTAGCCAATAAAAACGGCTATCGCTACCTGGGCACAGTGAAATCCCCAAAATATGACAGCCGCTGTTTGCCATCTTACAATGGCAAACATTCGGCGCAAAAGAACGGGTTTCGAAGGTCCTTCCCTTTGCGCCTGAGTATCGGCTGTTCTTGGCTTCAGAGAGGCCGTTTGACAACGGCGACCCGTATGCAAACCATACGGTTCCAAAAACAGATCAAATTGTAATTACAGTGTTAGTTACCTCCTGTAATGAGCTGCTTGTATTATACTAAAAATCCGCGTCCGGCATTTCGTCAATTGCTTCCAAGGTATCTTGAAATAATTGGCGGATTTCTGCCCATTTGACAAGCGGCAGTAAAATCCCCGTACGGGCAAAGCCTTTGTCCTGCTCCCATTGGCGTAGTTCTAAGCCGCGTTGGGTGCCAATTTCTACAATCGTAGCTACAATGCAAATACCCGGCCGTTTGGCAAATTTACCTACCGAGCCTAATTTTACTTCGGCCGCGTTTGCGGGCAACGCCAACAGCCTGGGTACAAACGCGCGGACAATTTCGGGGGTTAACGTAACCCCGTCTTTAGTAGGACCGCTAAAATTATTTTCTAGCACGTAACGCCGTACAGACACATAGCGGTATCCACGATACACGTCAACAGAGAAGTGTATTTCTTCTCCTTCCCGTAGTGGTAAGATGCCAATTTCTCTTAATTGTAAAAAACTACTTTCAAACATGCTAAACCCCTTCTTGTAAATTACACTACCGTAATTCGCTAAAATATGATAACATACATTTAGTTATATTCTAATGTTTAAATGAGCTAAAATCAAGGTATGGGTTTATGGCAGAAGAACAACAAAATTCCTTAGTAGGACAGGAAATTTCGGGCTGTACGATTTTACAAAAAGTGGCCGTCGGCGGGATGGGGGCTATTTACAAAGCACGTCACAAGGCACTAGACCGGATTGTGTGCGTAAAAATTTTGAGTCCTTCTTTGACCAATGACAAAAAAGCCGTAGAATTATTTTTAACCGAAGCGCGCGCAATTGCCGAACTAGAACACCCCAATATTGTACAAGTATATAACGTAGGCAAAGAAAAAGGCTATTACTTTATTGTGATGGCATTTATTGAAGGGCAAACGCTTTCCCAACTTGTTAAAAGTAAAAAAAATATTCCCCTAGATACAATTTTGGACTTATTTGAAGGAGTGCTGTTGGGCTTAGATGCGGCTCACGCCAAGGGAATTATTCACCGGGATATTAAACCTTCCAACATTTTGATTAACCCACAAATGCAAGCAAAAATCGTGGATTTTGGGATCGCAAAAAAAATGGATAAGGATAAAGGATCTACCAAAACAACCGAACTTGCTGGAACAGCCTATTTCATTGCTCCTGAGCAAGCATTGGGACGTGACTTGGACACCCGCGCCGATTTATATTCCGTAGGAGCCAGCCTATATTATGTACTAACCGGGCAGTTCCCTTACAACGGAAAAAACACCATCGATATCATTCAAAAACACATTAACGAACCGGTACCTAATGCAGGGGCACTGCGCCCCGATTTACCAGCATGGCTTTCGGGTGCGATTGCCAAACTAATGAGTAAAAAACCGGAAGAACGCTTTCAAACAGCAAAAGAAACGTATGTGTATTTCCAAAAAATGCGGGCAGTGGATTTACTCAATGTAAAAACAGGAGCCACGATTAATTTGGGGAAAAATAGCGCCTTAAAGCTTGTAAAAGAAGAAAAATTTACAACCGGAGACATCCAGCGTGCCCGTCAGGTGGAAAAAGAAATTAAACAAACGGCTCCGACAAAACCCTCTTTGCTGCCGTCCATAGATGCGGCCAAAGTATTACCAAATGCTACTTCTACGCAGGAACAGCATCCACAAGGGAGTACCCCTCAAACTAAGCCATTGCAGGAGGATGAGGCGAAAACGGTTGATATTTTTAACAATCCGGCACCTACTTTTGCCCAACGACAAGCACGCGAAAAAACCCGCCAATTGGGTAAATTATTGCTAGAAACATTTGTTAAACTGCCGGTTTTTATTATATTTACCGTAGTTGTTGCCTATGTATGTCACTTTTTGGGTGTGATTTGTGCAGTACACACAAGCCCCACTCATTCTCTGCTTACTAACTTAGTTAGTCCGTTTGTAGCAAACCAATATGCACCGAATCAACTGCTTTTTACGCTGGTTGTGGGGGTGCTACTAGTCTTGATTTTTGCTTCGACTTCTATAAAAGAATATGCCCGATCTTCATTATCTTTGTTCTTTTTGGCTTTTGTATCCTATATAGCAGGGCTGTTGGCACCTAGCCAGGGATTTTTGGATATACACTATATAGCGCAATATTTATTTTCACCACAGTATTACCTGTGCTACTTCGTGTTGGCATTGTTGTGGGCGATTTCTTTCTGCTTTACCTACAATCGCACCGTGATGCAAGGCATACTGGGAAGCGCGCTAGTTGTATTAGCCATTACACTAGCCTACTTATCCTCCCATCTCTCCATTGCTCCGGCAGCTTATGTACCTTGGTTTAGAATCATATTCTTGGGATCTCTTTTTAGTGGAGTAGTGGGAATCTTCTATTTGTTAAACCGCCAAGAACGCACCGCGGTGATACTGCCTTTGCTACTTGTACTGCTGAGTTGCGGGCTCATGTGGACATACACCGTCTCCGGCGCAGCGGAAACCACCCGACACACGCTAAATGCGTTGACACACTTTATTCATCCGCAGTCCCTTACTGGGAAGCAAAATAACAGTGAAATAGAGAAAGAGTTAGGGATTGATTCTAAACGGGAAGTATTTGCTAAGTTAGACAACACCACTGATATATCGGAGATGGATGAAGAAGAGTCTTACAACTTTTTTGCAAAAGAACTGCAACAAATTGCCCCTAATGAATTTACGGAGGAAAATTCGCCTCTGTTTATTCAGTTGCTCACCGCCTATTATAACGGAGGGGACAGTAAGATGACGGCTTCTTTGTGGAAGTATGTATTGACGTTGCCCATAGAAAATTTTAATAAAGATGCCCAAGAAAACGGCGCTTACGCATTCTTGATGCTGGCACTTATGTTACTGAGTATTTGTTTTTGCTTAGGTTCACTCTTTTTAAGTGAGGAATAACCATGGCCTACGATATTGAGTTTTCTGCCGTAACGGATATTGGAAAAATTCGTGAAAAAAACGAAGATAGCGTACTAATCTCTTCCGACTTAAGCCTTGGTATTGTGGCTGATGGGATGGGGGGACATAGCGCCGGTGAAATTGCCAGCAGTATTGCCGTGTCTGTGCTGGCAGAAACTGTACGCAAAATTAACGATGGAAAATTGCAAATTCCGGCTACTTTTTTACCTAAGTTGTCTCCTACGGAGCGTAAACTGTTACTAGCTGCTAATTTAGCTAACGCCGCCATTTATTCTACGGCGCAATCCGCCACAAATTATCACATGATGGGGACTACCTTGACAGGTGTGTTACTGGAAAATGATTTGGCTACCGCAGTACATGTGGGGGATTCACGCCTTTATTTATTGCGTAATAACAAAATTATTCAAATTACAACCGACCATTCCCTGGCTATGGAGCATATCCGCAGGGGACTGCTGACTAAAGCGGAAGCGGATCATTCAAAAATTCAAAACATTTTAACCCGTGCCATGGGTATTAAAAAGAATATTGAATTTGATTTACTTAAGTTCCCAGTACATGTAGGTGATATGATATTGCTCTGTTCTGACGGACTATATAAAGGCCTCAATGAACAGCAAATTGCCGATTTATCACGTGCTGGTAAACATATGCCGCTAGTAAAGCTGTGCAAACACTTGGTTCACAAATCCAACGAAGGGGATGGACAGGATAACATTTCCTGCGTGCTGATCAAGATTCTTCCTCCACAAAAAGTAAATTGGTTACAAAAACTAAAGCAACTGTTCAAATAATCTCCCCTTCTAGGTTTTAAGACCTATATAAAAGTAGGTCCAAAGGCCCTTGTTTTGGGGGAGAGTTTTCTCTACAATATAAGTATGAAACAGCGGGTTTATAGTATAAAAACCGTCGTACTCTGTGCGCTTATTACACTGAGCGCTACGTTTGTTTGTGCGCAAAAATGGAAATATAAGCCCTTGCCTAAAGGGGCTAAACCTGTTACCGTGCCCCATGTGGTAAACCCGAAATGGTCCCGCGCCATGCAAGGAAGTATCACCCGGGCAAGCGGGGTGCAAGTAATACGAACCCATACAGCTAAAGAGGCAGCCCGTGCGGCAGCTACGGCCTCTATTAAACCGTCCCAGGTAATTGCGCAAACGGCACCAAAGCCGGCAGTGCTACCCGCCACCGAAGTGGTATCAGAAGCACTCCCCGCCGTGCAGGATACGGGAACAAATTTAACTGGCATGCAAGTATTAGCGACTTATTTCCCTACCTGGCGGCAAGAGTTGGGGGGAATGTTTAGCCAAGAACAACTAGATGCTATAGAAAAAGCCTTTGAGGATACGGACGAATGGATGTTTGTGCAAGGGGAAGATGGAGAGCTGACCGTGCGCAACCAAGACGAGTGGAACTATGAGGAGCGTTTTTTAACGATTTTACAGGATAGCGGGGTTAGTTTTACGGAACGGCAAATCAAACAATTACTGGGAACAAGAGGCATACGGGGATTTACATTAAGCGGCCCGCTAAAAACAGCTACGTTACAGGGATATATGTTGGCGTATGGAAAAATCCCGCGGGACCGAATTAAAGAAAAAAACAAACTGGTCCCGACGGCCCAATATACCCCCGAACAACAACTGGAAACAGCTGTAGGTGTCTATTATGTACGGGTGGTTTCTGCCAAACACTGTCCGTCTCACTCCGTGCCGTTAATTGCCTATATACAAGCGTTGGGCGCCAAATATCGAACTAACGCAGTCCCCAAAACACCACAGCAGTATTTAGAAGAAATGGAAGACTTTGTTGTGCGTTATAGCCGCATTCCCCGTACCGAAATTGTTAGAGAAGGTAAAAAAATAAAACCGGCCGATTTTACTCCGCAGGAAAAAGCCGAATACCAGTTGGCACACGGAGTAAACGGAATTTTAAAGCGCTCACAAAATGAACCAACGCCCATATCTACCCGTATGGCCCAATTAAAAGAACAATTCCGGCAAATAGCCCAGGCCAGTACACCTGACCAAGTGTTGACTGAAGTAGAACAATTTTTGGCTCAATATGACCGCATGCCACTATTCTATCTTGCCCCTGCAAATGAGACAGAATTAACCGAACGGAAACTGGCCCAACGCGTTAATAACGCCATCAAAAATAATAAACCTGAATATGCTCCCGCTGTTAGCCGCTTACGTGCCTTAAAAGAAGCCAACCGCACACGGGCCGCAAGCATGAGTGATGAAGAATTGTTAAGTAAAGTGACTGATTTTATTGCCTGGTATAACCATTGGCCCCGCAAAACGATACGGCATGGGGGAAATACGTTACCGTTGGACCAATATTCACCGGAGGAACAAGAGGAAATACAACTAGGCCGCGCCGCAGAGAAGCGCTTGCAAATACGCGACGTTTCCCAATTCCCTGTTTTACAAAAACTGGCCAACATAAAAGAAACTTACCGCAAACACGCCATTGTAAAAACACCGGAGGAACACCTAGCTGATTTGGAACATTTTATTGCTGCCTACCACCGCTATCCGAACACCTATATTCTTAATCCAACCCCGGCCCAACAAGCGGAAATGGCACTTGCAAAAAATGTAGCCTATAATATCCACGCCTTTGCGCCCGGTAATGCTGCCGCGGCACAATTAAGCGCCATAAAAGAACAATACCGCAAACGCGCGATAGCTTTGTCCCACCAGGAACTCTACCAACAGCTGCTGGAATATTTACACCAAAATAAACGCCTGCCCTCTGAAGGGCCACTGTATAAGTCCATGTGGGGCCGTCTGGATTATGCGACCCGGAACGGAGGAATTGAAGACCCGTGGTTGCAGAAAATTTATGAACTAAAAACTACCGTTCAAAATGCACCCGAAGGTAAATTTACTCTAACGCCGGACGGACAAGGCGGTTACATTTTAGAAACGGAAGAATCTGCACTAGAAGAAGCCGAAATTTCCACTCCGCAACCGGTGGAAGAGGTAGCCCCGGTAACGCCTTCGGTCCACACCGTTCGTTTACGCATTACCGAACAGACCAAGAACTTAATTGAGTCCGTACGCGACGCAGCAGCCTTGGAACGACGCAAATTCTCGGGTTGGTTACGCGCTATGCACGAGCCGGAAAACCTCCCGCAAATTGTAGATAAAAACACTTTTGATGCGCTACACACTCTGAGTAAAGCCATTAATTTTGACCACCGCAACGGTCAAAATCGCCGCGCCGTAACATACCTGTTGAAAACCGTCAATAACTATGTGGGTGCATTGGGGGAACAACCCGAATTGAGCGTGTTTTATAAACTTATCTACCGCGGAAAAGTGGATCCTGCTATGCTGCCCAGTGCCGACAACTTCCACGTCGTAGCTGAAGAACAAGGTTTAAGCTGGGATGGTGCATTGGCTCCGCAAGTAGAAAAAGTAAACCGATTACTCATACAAGCCACTAAACAAGGTACTCCTTTTAGCGTGTACTTGGATGGCGATGAGGAAATGTTAACCACCATCCGGACTGAAAAAAATGTTCCCGCTAAAACAATTCATCAAGATTTATCCACCGTGTTAAAACACCTACTGCCACCAGGGTATGAAGTACGTATTGGATTGCATGAAATAGGGATTTCCGGCAAAGATATGAGCAAATTCCGCAGAGGATATCTACACCTGCACTTGGAACATGCCTCCGTACCGGACGGCGATATGGAAGGGTTGCTTATTGATCATAGTATTTCGTTAGATGTTGACGTGCGCCGGTTTGCCGGCCGTTGGAACCCTCGCACGAAAGATTTTGATCCGCTTTGGGATAAAGACATTGCCCAAAATTATTTGGATTTGTTTAATAGTTTTCTGTCAGACGACGCCCGACAAACCCTCCAAGAAATGGCTAGTTCTTCTTCAAAATAAAATCTTTTTAATTAGCACTCACTCAAAGCGCTTGACAATTTTGTTTCATAATGCTAAACTAGCATTAAAGCAAGGCGAGTGCTAATTACAACGCCAAACTATTTACTGATTAAGGAGGCTGCATATGGCAGAAGTAAAATTCAAACCGCTGGGCGACCGCGTGTTTGTAAAACCCATTGAACGGGAAACTATGAAAGGGGGAATTATCATCCCGGATACCGCTAAGGAAAAGCCCATGGAAGGAGAAGTATTAGCCGTGGGTGCCGGCAAACTAACCGACAAAGGCGAACGCGCCCCAATGGATGTTAAAAAAGGAGATCGCGTACTGTACGGTAAATATTCCGGTACGGAAGTAAAATTGGATGATGAAACGTTTTTAATCTTGCACCAGGACGAAATCTTGGGAATTTTGGGGTAAAAAAGGAGTAAAAATTTATGGCTAAACAAATTATTTATGGCGACGAAGCCCGCGCCAAAATGAAAACGGGTATTGAAAAAGTAGCAAACGCGGTACGCGTAACCTTGGGACCCAAGGGACGCAGCGTAGTATTAGAAAAAAAGTTTGGTTCTCCGCTTATTATTGACGACGGTGTGACCATCGCTAAAGATATTGAACTGGAAGACAAATTTGAAAACATGGGTGCGCAGCTCATCCGTGAAGTAGCCTCTAAAACTAACGACGTAGCCGGCGACGGTACCACTACCGCCACCGTTTTGGCAAACGCCATGCTGACCGAAGGGATTAAAAACATCACGGCCGGTGCTAACCCGACGCTCGTTAAAAAAGGCATTGAAAAAGCCGTAGAAGTAACCAAAGAAGCGTTAGAAAAAATGCACAAACCGGTCAAAACCAAAGAAGAAAAAGCGCAGATTGCCACCATTTCTTCTAATGACCGCGAAATTGGGAATATGATTGCCGAAGCCATTGAAAAAGTAGGTGCGGAAGGTGTCATTACCGTAGAAGAAGGTAAAACTGCTACCACCCAATTAGACATTGTGGAAGGGATGCAATTTGACCGCGGTTACATTTCGCCTTATTTTGTAACCGATTCCGAACGCATGGAATGTGTGCTGGAAAACCCGTACATTATTATTACTGACAAGAAAATTTCTTCTATGAACGAACTCTTGCCCGTACTGGAAAAAATTGTACAAAGCGGGAAACAATTCTTAATTGTAGCCGAAGATGTGGATGGCGAAGCGTTGGCTACGTTGGTAGTCAACAAACTACGTGGCACCTTAAAAGGTTGTGCCGTAAAAGCCCCTGGCTTTGGCGACCGCCGCAAAGAAATGCTGGAAGACTTGGCTATTTTAACCGGTGGTAACGTCATTAGCGAAGAACGCGGCATGAAGCTTGACAAAGCCGAACTACCCATGCTCGGCCAATGTGCCCGCGTGGTGATTGACAAAGAAAATACCACCATCGTTTCCGGCAAAGGCGAAAAAGCGGCCATTGATGCCCGCACCGCCCAAATCCGCAAACAAATTGAAAACTCCACCAGCGACTATGACAAAGAAAAACTCCAAGAACGCTTGGCCAAACTGGCGGGCGGCGTAGCCGTCATTAGCGTTGGGGCTGCCACGGAAACGGAACTGAAAGCCAAAAAAGCCAAAGTGGAAGATGCCAAAAATGCTACCAAAGCCGGCGTGGAAGAAGGACTTGTGCCCGGCGGCGGGGTAGCTTTAGCGCGCTGCCAAAAAGCTTTAGACGGCATTAAAGAGGACAATGAAGATATCCGCACGGGTATCAACATTGTACGCAAAGCCTTGACGGCTCCGCTGAAACAAATTGCCGTCAACGCCGGTTTAGACGGTGCCGTAGTGGTAGACAAAGTGCTTTCCATGAAAGGGGCTGCTGACGGCTATGATGCTGACCGCGACGAATATTGCGACCTGTTAAAAGCCGGCGTAGTAGACCCGGCCAAAGTGGTTCGCACGGCCTTAGAAAATGCGGCTTCTATCACCGGAACGGTGCTACTGACCGAAACCTTGGTAGCGGACGCTCCGGAGAAAGAACACAGCCATGCCCCGGCCGGCATGCCCGGGATGGGGGGTATGGGCGGCATGATGTAGTGCGAAGGCGCACTGCCAACTTCCGCGCTAACTAATTAACTGATACCTCTTGCGGTATACGACCGCGAGAGGTATCGTTTTGAGGGCCTCCCAGTGCCCGCGCTGCAAAATTAACAAAACCCCCTTGCGGTTACTGACCGCGAGGGGATTCGTTTTAAGGGCGGCATGATGTAATTAACAACTGTCGCGATGTTGCGATTTACGCACGTTCCCCAAAACATTTTCGTTTTGGGGAACGTTGCTTTACAGCGATACAATTTTCCACATTTGGGCACCTTTGCACCGACTTGCCACTCGTAGCACCTAGCAGTGCAACTTCGGGCAACTTACAGTGCTAATCTTCCTCAAATAGGTTTCCAAATATTACCACACCAACCCGGATGGACACTTACCCTTACACAATTGAATCCAATTTCCTGTAGGGTATTTTCTCTTTTGCAACATATAATAGCCACTTAGCGCAACCCCATTAATTCCATCTTCTTCCTCCCACTGTCGTTGTGATGCTCTACCAGCCTGTATTTCACACCCCCAAAAAGCACAGTATGCATAATATACAAAATCCTTACTATAACAATACCCAAGTCCTTCTATATCTTGTTTATCGCAAACAACCCCAGACAAATTTATATCTAACGTCGCCATAGCACCCCAACTGGTATCTGCACCAAAAAAGCTTTTATACCCCGTTTCTTCTGCTGGGAAACCATGTTCTAAGATATAAACATCCACTGCCTTTTGTAAGGTGTTTAGTACTGTCACCGCTTCACTCGCTCGTGCTTTTTCCACCGCTTTTTGGTATTGCGGCAAGGCTACCGCCGCCAAAATACCAATGATTAAAACTACCACCAATAATTCTATGAGGGTAAAACCGGAGCAAAGCATAGCCCTGAAATTGTTGTTGTTCAGGGCCTCCTCCTGTTTAATAGAACGACTAAATGCTGAAACAAGTTCAGCATGACGACTAAGCGTAAATGCTTGTTTATTTTTCATATTTAATCTCCTTACTTTTATTTACTGCAGACAAAAAAGTTATCCACAGCATCCACAACCATTTCAAGATATCAAAAAAAAAAACAAGTCAAGCAATAAATATATTTAAATATGTATATAGGACTTTTGGGGAAGATGTAATTAGGTCTTTTGACCCCTAGAAAATTTCTCAAATTTTATTACACTAGTAGTATACCTAAGGAGGACTGATTATGAAAAAACTAATCGCAGGGATGATATGTTTGATGTTAGCCGTCGTAACGGCGCAAGCCCAACAGGCTAAACAGGGAGTTCTTATGCGCGTAAAAGCCGCTGTACACAAAGCGGCTGCACAAGTTAAGGCACCCCAACCGGTTAAAATCCCGGGAGATAAACGTCTCGTAATGGTACAACTGGAATTACAAGAAGAAGATGTGAATCCGGATTATATTTTGCACCGTTACTGGCATTGCCCGGCTGTCATTTTTACCAAAGACGGAGCGCTAGCTTTTGACGGAGAATGCTGGAAGGCATTTGAAGAAGCAGCAAAATTGCCCGTCGGCCCCGCTGCACGTTTCTTCGTAGATTTGGGGAAATTGGGTGACTATACCACCGGAGAACATGCCGGAGAACCGTTCTACTTTATGGCTAGCTATGTGGCTGATGGCCCAGGCAACGAATATATACATAGTGTAGAGGAATCATTTGTACGCTCGTCCGACAAGACGTATATTATATACAAACGATCCTTGTTTAATGACCCGACCGATGAGGAAAATGTGGATAATTCCGAAGTTAAAAAGGCTATTGCCGATTATTACGCCCAGCAAAACTTAAAGGATGTAACGGCTGAAACCTTATCAAAGTATTTCCGCCAGCAACATGCTAGAACAAACCGTGAATTAACGCCCGTTCGTTGGTTTTAAGTAATTATTGAAATTAAGAAAATACGTCCGTTTATTTCTAACTAAAAAACGGACGTGTTTTTTTGTGTAATTTTTTATAGAATAGGAACATAATTAAAGGGGGAAACAGTTATGGCACAAAATCCAATGTTTAACGAAAACGCTTTTAAACGCGCCAAAGCCCAACACCAAGCCGGCTACGCGCAAGAAGAATTTAACGAGCCTATGCACCTGGTGCGCGGCATAGAAGATACGTCACAAGTAATGACCTTACAGGGCACGATTAACAAAACATTTTTCCTACTGCTAATTTGTGTGGTGGGAGGAATGATGAGCTGGACCAACCCACAAGCGTGGTTGCCGTACTCGTGGCTGATTGCTATTGGGGCGTTAGGTCTTGCATTTTGGACGGCCTTTAAACCAGCTGTAGCTATGTTTACAGCGCCCATTTATGCGTTTTTGGAAGGCGCGCTTTTAGGTGCGGTATCAGCTATGTACAATGCCCAATTTAATGGTATTGTGTTTAACGCGGTAGCGATTACGGTCTTAGTGTTTTTCTTTATGCTTGCGTTGTACAAATTTCAAATTATCCGCGTAACACGTGGGCTGATGATTGGGATTTTCTCTGCTACGTTAGCAGTTTGTGTACTGTATATTGGCTCGTGGATTTTATCTTTATTTGGCGTAAACACTGCGTATTTAACCTCTTCCTCGCCGTTGTCCATTGGTATTAGCGTGGTGGTGTGCATTATAGTGGCGTGTAACTTTTTACTTGACTTTGAATTTATTAATCGCATGACCGACGAATATGCGGCCCCCAAATATATGGAATGGTATGCTGGGTTTAGCTTGCTGGTTACCTTGATTTGGCTATACCTGGAAATTCTGCGTCTGTTGGGCAAAACCCGAAGCCGATAAGGCGAAACAAATATATCTGTTTTAAGCCCCGTAACGCTACGGGGCTTAAATTTTGTAAAATATATCCAACGGGGCTGAAGGTTGAGCCCACATCACTTAAACAAGGAGTCATTACATGAATTTTGACAGTATCAAGAAAATCCAAGATATGGATTTAAAAGACAAAAAAGTGCTCGTGCGTGTAGATTACAACGTACCGCTTAAAGACGGTAAAGTAGACAACAACAAACGCATTGTTGCCACCGAAAAAACCATTAAACATTTATTGGCCAACAACTGCCGCGTGGTGCTCATTGCTCACTTGGGCCGCCCAAAAGGTAAAGTATGCCCCGAATTTAGCTTAGCCCCGGTAGCTACCGAAGTAGAAAAATTATTTGGTGTGCCGGTGCACTTTGCTAAAGACTGCATTGGTGCCGAAGCGGATGCCGTAGTAGCCACCACCAAAAATGGAGAAATTGCTTTATTAGAAAACTTGCGCTTCCACCCCGAAGAAGAAAAAAATGACGCCGAATTTGCCAAACAACTAGCTAAGCACGGCGAAGTATTTGTGCAAGAAGCTTTTGGTACAGTACACCGCGCCCATGCGTCTACCAGCGCCGTGGCTGATTACTTGCCCGGCTGCGCGGGTTTTTTGGTACAAAAAGAAGTTGAATTTTTAGGTAAAGCCTTGAAAAACCCGGCCCGCCCATTTGCGGCCGTAGTAGGGGGAGCGAAGGTATCCGACAAAATTATGCTGTTAAATAACTTAATGGACAAGGTAAACGTACTGGTCATTGGCGGCGGGATGGCATATACGTTCTTAAAAGTACAAGGCGCAGAAATCGGCAAATCCTTATTTGATGCCGAAAAAGAAACCGAAGCCAAAGCAGTACTCGCTAAAGCGGCGGAAAAAGGCGTAAAAATTTTGCTGCCGGTAGACCACGTGTGTGGGGCTGCGTTTGATGAAAACACCACCCCGGTAGCTGTAGATAACGTCAATATTCCGGCTAATTTAATGGGACTAGATATTGGCCCCAAAACAGTTGCTTTGTTCCGCGAAGAATTACTCAAATGCAAAACCATCTTCTGGAACGGACCGATGGGAGTCTTTGAATTCCCGAATTTTGCCAAGGGTAGCTTTGCTATAGCCCAAGCAATGATTGACGCGACCAAAGCCGGTGCTACCACCATTATCGGCGGCGGAGACAGCGTAAACGTGCTTAAAAAAGGCAAATTCAACCAAAAGGAACTTTCTCACGTTTCCACGGGCGGCGGTGCCAGCATGGAATTTGTGGAAGGAAAGGAATTGCCTGGTTTAGTAGCGTTAGCCAAATAAGTAGCTTTACGACTATCCCCCGAGCACATCGGGGGATAGTTTTGTGTTTATAAAAATTTGTATAATATAGCTACTTACTTTTTAGGAGAAAAACATGTACGGACTTATTTTAACGATTCATTTTATTGCCTGTGTATTACTGATTTTAATTGTGCTTTTGCAAAGCGGCAAAGGCTCGGCCGCCGGTATTTTTGGCGCGTCCGGTGCGGACAATTTGTTTGCCAGCCCGACGGCATTTAATGCTATTAACAAATTTACCGCGGTACTGGCCGTGATTATTATGTGTACGTCTATTGCGCTTACTATGGCCGCTAACAAAGCGCGCGCTACTTCTGTATTAGATCATGTAGAAGTACCTGCTTCTGCCCCGGCCCAAGCTGGAAAATAGTCGTTGCACCAGGCGTTGTTTTTTAGTAGAATAACTGTTGTTTCCTCGTATTACAATTTGAGTTTTCGCGCAGGTGGCGGAATTGGTATACGCGTGCGTTTGAGGGGCGCATGCCGCAAGGCTTGAGGGTTCGAGTCCCTCTCTGCGCAATAAATATAAAACTGGGCGAAAGCCCGGTTTTTTAATCCATAAATTATATAATTTATCTATGCACTACTCCGCATTAACTGCTGCCTGGATTTGCTGGGCTCTGGTTGGACTTTCACCCATTATGGGTAAATATGCCGCGGGCTTAATTAGCCCGGCGGTACTTGTGTTTTTAGGTACGCTTCTAGGCGTACTGTATTTTGCCCCCTGGATTACCCAAAATAAGAAATGGGGGGAACTGTTTGCGCGCGACACGCTGGATAAATTCCTATTTATTGGCACGTTTGGCACAGCTCTTCCGTTTACAGTCTTTTTGATTGCGCTTCACTACACTACGCCGGGCAATGCCGCCATTTTGCAACAGAGTGAGCTGATTTATTCGCTCATCTTTGCCGCCATTTTCTTACGGGAATTCCCCAGTAAAGGGCAACTGGGGGGGAGTGCGCTTATCGCGCTAGGGGTGATAATTATTCTACTAAAAGAGCAATATACCCCGCGTTGGACGGGGGATTTGCTGATTGTAGGCAGCACGTGGATGTTGCAAGCCGGCTCTACCGTAGCCAAAAAGCTGCCCAAACACTTGGATTACCGTGTGATTGGCATGGCACGCAACTTATTTGCGCTGCCGGCACTTATCATCATTTTAAGCGTAATGTACGCTGTAGATCAACCGTTTACCTTCCACACTACCCCTACCGCCTGGCTGGTACTGGGCTATACGGGCTTTTTAAAGTACGGCCTAGCCATGGTGGTATGGTATAAGGCGATCCGCGCGCTGGATTTAAGTAAAGTAACCGCCATTTATCTATCGTACCCGGTGCTATCTCTTTTATTTTCTGCCGCGCTGGGGTTAGACCATATTACCCCGCACCAAATTACCGGATTACTTATTTCCTGTGCGGGGGCGTATTGGGTCAGTTTGACCGTGCAAAAAGAAGGGCATTAAACCCCCCTAATAAAGTATAATATAAATATGTTTAATATCTTACCTGTGTACGCCATTTGGCTGGCGTGGTTGGCTACGTCTATTAACGTCGTCATTTCTAAACTGGCGGTGCCGTATGTTACATCGGCACTATTTTTGCTGCTGGCGTGCTTTATTGCTGCCGTCTGCTTTCGGATTCATTTTGGCAACTCCGGCCAGTGGCAACAACTCTTTCGCAAAGACGTCTGGCCGCGCGCATTTGCTATGGGTACATTCGGCACGGCACTGCCCATGACCATTTTTATGGTGGCACTCAACTACACCACGCCCGTCAATGCTGCTATTGCTAACCAATTTGAAATTATTTATTCGCTCGTGCTGTCTGCCATTATTTTAAAAGAACGCCCTACCCTCAAACAAATTAGCGGCTCTATTTTAATTTTACTCGGCGTAGGAATGATTGTACTGGAGGGGGGAACAACCTTGCAAGCCAAAGGAGATTTGATGGTAGTGGGTTGCTTATGGATGTACCAAGTGAGCCACATTTTTGCTAAAAAATTACCCGCCGATTTAGGCCCGCAAACTATCGCCGCCGCCCGCGCTTTTTACGCTATGCCTGCGCTGGCTATTTTGTGCGCGTGTTTGGCTATTATCCAAGGGCCGCTACAATTTAATGCACAATCCGGCACACTGTGGACCGTGCTACTTACCAGTGCGCTAGTCAACTATTTTTTAGGCAATTCTTATTGGTATCAGGCTATCCGCAATATGGATCTAAGCAAAGCAACCGCTATTATTCTGTCTTACCCGGTGATGACGTATGTATTGTCCGTCGCCTTCGGGCAAGACCGAATTACGCTAGCTAAAATTACAGGGATGATTTTAGCTGTTGGTGGTGCATATATTGTTACCGGGATTGTTAAAACCAAAGGAGCTACAAAATGAAAAAACTCGTTTTATTTGATTTGGACGGAACCTTAGTTACCACGGGCGGGGCAGGATGCCAAGCCCTAATTAAAGGAATGGAAAAACTTTACGGCAAAAAGCCGGTGTTTGAGCATTCTCTAATCTCCGGACGAACGGATTTTGATAATTTTACAATCGTATACGGTTTGTTACACAAAGGCAAGAAACCTACCGCCACAGAGCTTAAAAAAATGGAAAAAGCCTATGTAGACCAACTGCCTAGTGAAGTACATGCGCTAGTACGGGCTAAAAAATATGACCTCATCCCCGGTGTGGATAAATTTTTAAAAGAACTAGCTAAAGACAAAGACGTGGTGCTAGCCCTAGGTACCGGCAACGTGGAAAAAGCCGCGTTTATTAAGCTAGAACCCAGCGGCTTAGGTAAATATTTTACCGTGGGTGGCTGGGGCACGGACGGCCACATACGAGAAGACATGCTAAAAGCGGCCGTTAAACGTGCCGAAAAGAAATTTAAAACAAAATTTGCGCCGGATCAAGTATACGTCATTGGGGATACGCACCGCGATATTTGCGCGGCTAAAAATTGCGGTTTTCACAATGCGGTCATTACCACGGGACTAGGCGATCCGCAAAAAATTATGCGTGCCGCTGCTGAATTAGAAATAGCTGATTTTAGAGACCCTATGCTACGCGTATGGCTGGGCTTAAAAGCCGATCCCAAAGGCGTCAAGCGCGGCAGCTATATCATGCCGGCCAGTGCCATTGAACACGTGTTTTTTAGCCGTACGGGCATTGATGAAGACCGCCTAAAAATGCTGCGTATCAAGAAATACGAAGATTTGGAATCCGGCACGATTATGTAGGCAAATATGACCTGGATGCATGGTGCAGATGAATTTTTAACCGCTCTATCCTCCTCGGATCCGACCCCGGGTGGGGGGGTAGCCGCTGCTTTGGCAGGAGCCATGGGTTGCGCTCTGGGGCTGATGGCGATTGGCACTACGCTTAAGCGAAAAGTCACGCCGGAAGAGGCCCGCCCCACACTGCTACAAAGTCAACAAAAGCTAGCCGACTTGCACCTTGAACTTAAAACGCTTATGCAAAAAGATGCAGACGCATATGCGGCCTATTTAACCGCCAACAAACTGCCTAAAGAAAATCCTGCCCGTACTCAAGCGGTGCAAGAGGCCCTTTGGTTGGCTGCCACTGTTCCAGCGGATACCGCTACTGTTTGTGAGCAAGTGATGAAGGAATTAAAAAACGTGCGCTATTTGATTGCGCCCCTTATTTTATCGGACGTAGACTGCGCGCAAAAGTTACTTACCAGTGCCTTGGCTTGCTGTGTGGAAAATATCCGTGTTAATAAAACAGGTATTACTGACCCGCAACACCAACAAAAATTAGAAGCTTGGATAACCCATTTTTCCGAGGTGAGACCATGACCTCTCACATTGAACAAAAACGAAGCGGCATGTTAAGCACCATTTATAATATGCTCCCCGGCATTGATAATGACTATGCCGCCAAATTGGTTTACACGCTGGAAGATAAAAAGACATTGGCAGAATTACAACAAGATATCGCTGATTTAGCTGCACAATTAAATTCCGACTCGCCCATGACCGATACGCTCATTGCAAAAATGCTGTTAGATGAGTGTACATTGGCTGCTGCCTTGCGTCAGTTACGCATTTACAACAACTCCACCTCTATTACTGAATTATGCGCTGCGTTGGAAATTCCCGCCAAAGATACTAGTAAACTGCTGGAAGTATACGCATCTTTTTCTTCTAGGCATTATTTTGACGAAGCATTTGAAGCGGCCTTTGAGCAAGTAAAAAATGATCAACTTACGGATGATGAACAGGCCCGTAAGGCACTGGAACGGCTGCTTGAACAGGCACAAGAAATTGAAAACACTTCTGCCGAAAAAATTGCCGCCAACCGCACAGATATTTTTAAACTGGCAGATACCTATCATTTGCCTGTAAAATTAACAGCCGAATTAGAGTTGTTATATTCACAACCCGCCAGTATATTATGTAAGCCCGAATTTGAACAACTACTTAACACGCTATTAACTTTGAATGAAAATGTAGAATTATGTGCCTCGCTAGCAGCGCGCACTTTGCTATGTCAAGTTACGGCCAAAGACGCGCAGGACATTGTGAAAACATCTAAACTCTTAAATAATGAGTTACTGGAAGAAGATTTATTAGTCATCGCTTGCCGTTATTTAAAATTAAAAACCCCACAGGATATTGCGGACGCTTACGATGGCGTATTGAAACGACTGCCTTATGTGGATAACCCTGAAGAAAATATAGGTTTAGCAGTACGCGTACTACTAGATGGCACTCCACGCAGTTTTGAACAAGCAACCCAGGCCGCAACTTTCAAACGGGATACTGAATTACTCCGCAGAGAATTGGCCAAACACACACGTTACGAAGGTTTTGAATATGAACTTTCCCAACGTTTTGGTGGTAAAAAAACGTATGAACAGCTAGATCAGCAAACTTGCGAAATATTGCAACAGTTACCTTATTGTGTAAATTCGGATGAAAATAAAGAGTTGGCTTGCAAAATTCTGTTAGAAGTATTAACTCATGAGGAAGCCAAAAAACAAGCAAACTATTTGCAAAATTTAAAAGCTATTTCTCTTACGCAAGGGTTGACCCCTGGGCTTATGAAGCAATATTTGGGTACTAAATCGACAACGGAATTGACGGACTTTTTCAACCGGGCACTACGTCCTTATAATTTTTGGAAGACAAACAGGGAAAAACACCTCTTTGCGTTGCATACCTTAGTGGATGAACTAAATGGCATATATAATCGCCAAATGATAGATTTTGTGTTAGAAATGTTAGAAAATGGCTCCTCGGTGGAGGTGTTAGCGGATTTAATGAGTCAGCTACGCCACAAACCCATGCCCACCACGGAGCTGACAGCCTTATTAGAACGCTATCGTGTTGCACAAGCCTCTACTAAGACAATAAAAAAGATGTAAAAAACGTGATAATTTGCTATGCTTTTAGCATACCGTTGTATATTTAATGGATAGGGTGAAATTATGAGATATTGGGTGTATATCAACGATGAAGTAAACGGACCATACGAAGAAGATAAACTGGTTACCTTGGAAGGGTTTTCAAAAGAGACCTTGATTTGCTCAGAAGACACAGCCTCTAACGGCGGACAAGATTGGGTAAAAGCCTCTTCTATTTTTGAATTTGATGAAATTCCAGCGCCACAAGAACTACCTACTACGGGTATGCAAACTGTGGCTGACTTGCCAACAACAGCGGCTAAATCAGTTTCGACAGCAGATACCCAGGCACTATTAGCAAAACTGGATTCACTAACGAAAGAAATGTCTAATTTACACCAAAAATTAGACTCTATGCAATCTCATTTAGATAAGTCTTTGCAAGAAAACAATCACTTGCTGCAACAAGCTGCCGAACATGCTGCACAAGCGGCCGTGCAAGCAACTCAGGCTGCACATGAAACGGCGTCAACCGCTGAAGCAGTTTCCACTGCAACACCGGTTGATGAACGCGTGAGCACCATTACCCTTACCCAACATGCGGAGCTAAATACACAAAATTCAATACAAAATGAGGAATTAAGCACTCAACAAGAGGATGCATTTCCTATGCAGGCAGCTCCTAAAGAAGATGAACTAATTATTCGCTCAGCGTTGGATTCGATTTATGGTGAAAAAATAGTGAAAACTATCCCAGAGGATGAAACCTTCCAAGATTTGCTACCGGAAAAAAGTAAAGAGAAAGAAGAAAAGGCCATTGAAAAAATTAGTGAAGAACTCACTTTTACGCCAGTAGAAGAAAAAGTATCCACGTTGCGGGAAGCTATTATCACTACGCCCTCTGCTGATGAAGCAGCCAAAGACGCGTTAATCAATGAATTGACAGCGTCCCCTAAAGAAGATGTGTTGGACCAAATTATCCAAGAACATCAAGAACAACCGGTCCAAGAAAAAGATACTGAAAAGGAAACCCCTACCGACTCCAATTGGATGGGAATAGCTGCGGCCGGAGCCACTGTAGTGGGGGCAGCCGGTATAGCAGCCGCTGCGACAAGAGACTCTGCTTCTTACCATGAAGAAACTCCCATGGCTATTGCCACTGATAAAAACAGTCTAGAAACATTGGAAGAAGTGTTACCAGCCTCCCAAATGCCTGCAGATGTCCCAACCCAAGGATCAGCTGCATTTAGTGAGTTACCTACGTTGGATGGAACTCCGGTTATGCAGGAAGAGCTTCCTCATCAAAAACCAACCGACCAGATACCAGATGTACCCGCACCAGCAGATACACTTCCCGAACTAAAGCCGGAATCGGAAATAGAAGAACTGGTGGTCCAACAACAAGCTTCCAACAAAGAAGAGCTCCCGGAATTAGAAGAAGTATCGCCGGCCGCACAGGTGAATGTTCCTGCACAACCTACAGAGCAAATACCCCAAGCGGAGGAAGTGGAAGATTTGAACCCAGTACCTCTGCCAGAACCAGTATTGGATGAAGCTCCTGCTAGAACGGAAGAACCGGCCGCATCTGCCCCTATACAAATGGAAGAAACCGAGAAAACGTCTCCTGCAAATCGGCAAGCCGCTGAATTTGAAGAACCCTCCGTGGTGAATGAAATGGAAAAACCAATAGTAGAGAATGCTGTGCAAACAGCTCAGACTCCTGCGATTGAGAAAACGGATGAACAAGCACAGCCCAGCACGCATACACTGACAGATAAAGATTTACAAGATGCTTTTGGTCCAGAGGCGGTGGCATCTTCTTCCAGCGAACCAATCAACAATAACCCAAATGATTTAACGGAAATTGAACTGAAAGAAGGGTCTACCTATTTGATTTCGGACTTTGTACCTCCGGCCCAGATGGGAGATGAAACTGCCGATAAAGCGAATATGGCGGATAATCAAACAGAAAAAGCAGACTCTGAGGAAAAATTACAAGAAGCCCTTATCCAGGATATGTTGGCGGTAGCCAGCACTGGGGAATCCACTCGCGCGCTCAGTACCGATGGCTTACCCGAAGATGCATCTGCTACACAAATTCGTTTAGAAAATACTATTCAGGCTAAACGGGGCGCTGCCTTGGATATTAAAACAGTGCCCATGGTACCGGAACCGGCCAATGCCCAGCGTTTAGATATGAATGACATTGATGATGTCAATGCACAACACGATATGAAAACCGCAGGTGCGTCCAGCAAACTAACGAAAATGGTTATTGGTGCCCTAGTAGGGTTATTATTACTAATTGTGCTGTATGTGCTACTAGGATTGTTAAACGTACTGCCCAGTTCTCTTAATCTGTTTGCTAAACCGCAGCCTGCTGCTGCCCAAGCAACAGAGGAATTATTAACGGAAAATACGGTTGCTTCAGTTACAGGAAATGCACAGGATGATGAATTGGACGAGGTATTAACTAAAGTACAGAAATTTCCACTTCCCAATGGCATGACGCTTGCGGAATTTATTGAAAACAAGCATGCCCCAGTGGTTGCGGCGGATATTTCGTGGGAAATTGCCAATGGAGTAGAAGAAGATAACTATTCTATTACGGTAAAAGTTCCACCAGAAAATCCACAAAACTTCAAAACAGTCTATCGCTTTAACTACAATGTACAAAGCGGCCTATTGGAACCGACTATTTCGGACGCTAAAAACTTGTTAGACCAAGCCTACGGGCAACAATAAAATAGATTGCTAGAAAAACCCCGAGTGTAAAAACTCGGGGTTTTTTGTGGTCAAAATAGGTAGTTAGCAAAACTTCATTAAAAAATCCTCTGGGATTTCCGAGGGATTTTTATTGCAAGAATAATGATTAGTTATAATTGCCAATACGCCCCATATCTACCGGGAGGGGAATTTCCGTCCCTAGGGGGCCTTCAAAAAACATCGTACCTGTTAAGCGATAGTCCACCGTGCCACTCCCCATGGCTAATAAGCCCAGTAGTTTACTTCCCAATGCAGCAGTAGGTACGTTTATTTTGGCTTTTGCATTATAGGTAGCGGCTGGCGCAACTTCAATATCCGCTAAGGTGACATCCGCAATTTTTGTTTCGTTGGCCTCTAATACGCCTACAAAGCGTTTTAATTTGGCAGGTTCAGTTTTGTTAGGATTGGTGATGGCAATCGTTAATACAAAATCAAAAGCGCTTAGGCTCATATCACTGAGCTCTACTTTTTTAAGCGCATAGGTACAGTTCTTTAAATTGCTGGCTTGCTTGACGGTGGCACAACCGGCAAACAACGCTACACACGTTAATAGTACAACTAATTTCTTCATAAAACCCTCCAAGAGTAAGATATATAAATTGTATAATAAATAAAGATTTTTAGGGAGAGTTTTATGAACGAGCTACAACAAAAAATTTATAAACGCTTGGCCCGCTATGTGGCAGTGGATACTACCAGCAATCCGGAAAGCACAGTAGTTCCCTCCACAGATGCGCAGATTTCATTTGCACATCAAATGGCCGCTGAAATGAAAAAAATTGGCTTAATGGATGTGGAAGTAGATGAATACGGGTTTGTGACGGGACTCATTGCGGCTACGACTGATAAACAAGCCCCCACGATTGGATTTTTTGCCCACATGGATACCGTAAGCGACTATAACGGACACAACGTACGCGCAGTATTACACGAAAATTACCAAGGCGGGCCCATTACTATTAACGCCGAAAAGAACATGGTGCTCAATGAACAAACTGCACCCAACCTAGCTAAATGTGTGGGGGATAACCTTGTCACGTCTGACGGAAATACCCTATTGGGAGCCGATGATAAATTGGGCATTGCCACCATTATGACGTTAGCTGAGTATTTAATTGCGCATCCGGAAATTGAACATGGACCTTTAAAAATAGCCTTCACTATTGACGAAGAAACCGGCACCGGTATTGGCTATTTTGATGTGAAGAAATTTGCCGCTGATTTTGCCTACACCGTGGATGGTGCTAACCTGGGCAATATTGACTGTGGCAACTTTAACGCAGACAGTTTTATTATCCGTGTAATGGGGAAGGCCTGCCACCCAGGGTCAGCCAAAGGGTTTATGGCAAACCCTGTGCGTATTACAGCTGACATTATTTCTTCATGGCCGGAAACAAAGCTTCCCGAAACGACTGAGGGAGAAGAAGGGTTTATCCTCTTTAAAGACATTACCGGTGGTTTAGAAAAAGCAGAAGTGCAAGGAATTGTACGAGAGCATGACTTAACTAAATTTGCCCAGTTTAAACGGCAACTCTTGGACTTGATTGACCGAAAACGAGCCAAATATCCAGCCGCTAAAATTGAAGTGGAATTTAAGGAACAGTACCGCAATATGCGCGATATTTTAAATGCACGCCCACAGGCTATGGAACTCTTGGAACAAGCCCTTAAAGACAACAAGGTGCCCTACCGTTTAACCCAAGCACGCGGTGGTACCGACGGAGCACAAATGACGTTTAAAGGACTACCTACCCCCAACATTTTTGCCGGGTACGAAAATCCACATGGCCCCTACGAATGGTGTAGCCTCAACTGGGCGGAGAAAGTATTTCACATTTTAAAAAGTATCGCCCAAGATGCAGTGAAATAAAAAGCACATATGAAAAACCCCGAATCTGAAAATTCGGGGTTTTTATATAACACACATTCAACAAACATTACATCAGTAGTGTTCTTAAAATAAGGGCGGTAAGGATAGAAAACGCCAGCGTGAGTAAAACTACACGTAGGGTATCTTTCCAGCCCGTTTCGCGCAGCATTACAAAAAACGTGGCAATACACGGCATATACATACTCATAAATACACACGCCACTACCAGTGCTTGCGGGGCTAAATGATACGGCTCCAATAAAGCTATAGACACGTCTTTGCGTAAAAATCCTAGAAGCAGGAGGGGGGTGGCATCCGCAGGCAACCCAAGTGTCCATTCCACAGGCTGACGCAAAATTTTTGTAAACCACGCCGTTACGCCGGCTAGCTGCATGAGATCAACAAATAAAATCCCAACAAGAATCAGGGGTAGCGCGTCACCTAAATATTCTTTCATACGAATCCAAATCTTACGTCCCAGAGGCCGCCATTGGGGCACTTGCCAAGAGGGGATTTCCATAAAGAGTTCCGGTGTTTCACCTTTCATCAAACGGTTTAACAACGTGCCAATCACAATGCCGTTAATTACTAATGCCCCAAATACCATCAGCATATATTGGAGGCCATAGGGAGATAAAATGGAAATAATCATGGCTGTTTGCGAAATACACGGGGCTAGTACCAAAATAAGCGCTAGCGCAATCACACGTTCGCGCCGCGTTTCCAGCACACGGATACCCATCACTGCCGGCACTTTGCAGCCAAAACCCAGCATAATCGGCAGCGAACCATACCCGTGTAGCCCAATTTTATGCAAAATGCGGTCTAGCAGCACAGCTAAACGCGGCAAATAACCCAGTTCACCTAGAAAACCTATCAACGTATAGAACGCCAACACATAGGGCATTACGTCTACTAGGGCAATGTGCAGGCCGTCGGTAAGCACACCAAAATAATTCTCGCCCCCGTCGCCTAATAACAACATGCCTAGCACGTTATCTTTTAGGCCACCAAACAGTTTGTCCAAGAGTGGCACATAATAAGCCTCGTAAAGCGGGTCTAATAAGTCAATTAAATTTTCTCCCACAAAACGCACCAATATGAAAGATACCACCAATACTATCAACGCTAAGGGCAAACCGGTTGCCGGAGCCGTAGCTAACCCCTGCAAATGTTCCCAAAAAGAAGGATGTTTATGTTTTACTTGTTGCACATCCTGAATAATGCGTCCAATTACTTGCCATTTTTCTTCAGCAGAGGGGGGAATTTGTAGGACTAGTTTTTGGGTGGGATGATCCACCAATTTAATAGCTTCGTGCTCCAGCTCTTTTAGGCCTTCGCCCGTGGTAGCTACCGTGGCAATCACCGGGATACCTAAGAGTTTGGAAAGTTTTTTGGTATCAATTGTAATTCCTTTACGCTGGGCCTCATCAAACTTATTTAACATTAAGACAAGCGGCCGACCTAGCTGCAAAATTTCCAACACAAAAAATAAGTTTCGCTCTAGGTGCGATGCATCCGCCACACAGACGATAAAATCGTATTCCAGCTCTTTAAATAAATTGCATTTTTTTCCCTCAATCAGCCATTCTTCCTCCAAGCGATAGAGACCGGGAATATCTATAATGTCGTACGCTTCCCCTTTAAACTGTGTTTGACCATAATTGAGGCCGACCGTTGTGCCGGGAAAATTGGAAGAAATAATTCCAATCCCCGTAAGACGCGAGAAAATTAAACTCTTCCCGACATTGGGATTACCCGCTAATAAAAATGTATTTTTCTTAGCATTGACTAAAATTTTTTTTGCTGTTTCTCTCCCGATAGCAACTTCTGTACCCGATACACTTACCACCACGGGGGAAGAACCTTTTTTACGCGTAATAAATTGCCCGCGCGCAATACCCATGGCCGCTAATTTTTGAGTCATTTTAGCATCGGTTTGAATCACTGTAATTTGGGCCGTACGGCCAGGTTTTAACTGATATAATGAACGAGAAAATTGTGTTTCCATAAAAGTTAGTCTTTCCTTACTTTAATATTGTATCAAAATCTTGTTTAAGTGAGCAAGGGGGATTCCCCCGACGGAAAAACGCGTAAGGTTTTTTTTTAGTATAATATGAGTATAAAACTTTGGAAATAATAGGAGATAAATTATGGCTTATAAAGTAAACCCTGACGTGTGCATCAACTGTGGTGCCTGTGAATCTTCCTGCCCGGTAGGTGCAATTAGCGAAGTAGACGGCAAAAGACACATTGATGAAACTAAATGCATTGAGTGTGGCTCTTGCGCTGGAACCTGCCCAGTAAGCGCTATTGCGTTATAACCTGCGCTACTAGCAGTTTTCAATATAAGTTCCCAGTGTTTACTAATCACTGGGATTTTTTTAAGTAAATAGGACGGAGTTAAAACTCCGCTCCGGTACCAAAACGTGTGGAGAGGTAAAAGAATTATTTTACATCGTATAAAGCAATTGCTACCAATTCAAGTTTTTGCTACACAAACAGCCTGTTTATTGTTATAATGTAAGGTGGAGGATATTATGAAAAAAATTGGTTTTATCGCAGCTTTGACAGCCACTGCTTTGCCGCTAGTGGCCCAAAATAGTATGTACCATGAAGAACTCGCCGAGCGTAACGCACGCGCGGCGCGCTTAGCCGCACAGGCCGCTGAACAACAAGCAGCCCAAGAAGATGGCGTTTACCGCGGCACTATTTTTGGGGCTCAACAACAAACCTATACGGGAAACATTTTAGGTGCTACCAACCCCAATACGGCTAAAACGAAGTATGTGTATGATACTTCGCTCATCCGGGCTATTAAATTAAACGATGATGACCGAGTACGCACACTCATCTACGCAAATGTAGATGTGAATGAACGCAACTATGCAAATATTACACCCCTTACTTTGGCTGCTGAAAAAGGGAATTTAACCATTGTAAAAGATTTGGTAATGGCCGGAGCGGACGTAAATGCCGCCTCTCCGTATGGAGTTACCCCTCTAGTGGCTGCTTCCGCAGCTGGTAATAGTGACGTAGTAAACTATTTACTTTCAAAGGGAGCTAATGCCGCCGTAAAGGATGAAACTGGAAAAACACCCTTAGCCTATGCAGCCCATTTTGATGATACAAATATGATTGCTGCCCTGGCAAAAGCTACCCCGGCTGCAGTCAACTATCCTGATGCCGCGGGCAACACCCCACTTATTTATGCCGCGCAAAAAGGAGCTGAAAATACCGTAAAAGTACTGCTTAAAAATGGGGCAGATGTCAATTATCGTAACGCAAATACCGGTATTTCCGCATTAGCAGCTGCTGCGGCGGAAGGGAAAGATAGTATCATCACCACGTTAGCCAAAAATAAGGCTAATTTAGATGTTACGGATTTAAGCAATCGTACCGCTTTAGCTTACGCGGCTGAAAAGGGAAAGGCTTCCGCCGCGCGCACGCTTGTATTACAAGGTGCTAACCCCAATTTAGCTGACGTCAATGGAGTAACCCCTCTCATGCGTGCAGCCGCTAAAGGAAATGATGAAACCCTCGCGGCGCTACTGCGTAGCCCAGAGATTAATTTGGAAGCCAAAGATGTTCAAGGAAAAACGGCCTTACTTTACAGCACCTATGCACCCACTGCCCAATCAGCCACTTATCTGATCCGTAAAGGAGCTAACCTGGAAGCTACGGATGCAGCTGGTAACACACCCTTGCTTTCTGCCTTGTCCGCAGGCAATGAGGCTGTAGCAGCTTATTTAGTAGACCAAGGAGCGAATACTACACACACTAACGCAGCCGGATTAAACGCCTTAGAAGTTGTCCGGGAAAAGTTACCAAATTCTTCCATACAGCAACGTCTGGAAAACCAAACCAATCAAGCCTACGAGCATGCGTTACAAGCAGAAGCAGCTTCTTTAGCACAAGTACGCCAACTGCAAACACAACTGGCTCAAGAGGAAGCGCGCGTGCAGGAATTACGCAACACCCAAACCCAACAAATCAGCGAACAAATGAGTCAAGCCGCTGCGCAAGCGCAGGCTCAATATAATCAAGCGATCGTTCAAGCTGAGAAAGAATATAAGCAAGCCGTACAAAATGCGGCGGCCCGATATAATCAGGAAAAAGATGCGGTCACTAACACTCAACAACAAGCTGCTGCCAATGCCCAAGCTGTACGTAACCAGGTAGCAGCCTCCCGCGAGGCCGTTAAAAAGGAAGGTGCCGCCGTGAAAGCGGAAGCGAAAAGTATGAATAGAACAGCTAAACAAACAGTCAAATCAACCATTCAAGATATGCAAACGCTTCAACCGCGCTTACGCTCTATGGCTGTTGAACAATAAAAGAGTTATTACATTTATAATATCCCCCTAGCCCCTAACCGATTGTTAGGGGCTTTTTAAACCCCAATTTTACGCCTATAAAAGTTATAATATAACTATGAATTTAAAACAACTGTTTTCATTTTGCGTATTAAATGGACTAGCGTGGTGTGTGCTGTGCCTGGGTTTTTTCCACATCAACGGCTTTGTAACGGATCCGTTGGGGCTGTGTTTCACTGTTTTCTTTATTTTAGGCCACATCTTTTTGTTTGCCTGGACAATGGGTATATTAGCGGCTCTAGCAACCTTCGTTGGACCACGCACTTTACGTTGGGCAACCACCGCGTGGGGAGGGCTTTTTGCACTGTTTTTTACGCTGGATTTACTAGTTTATTCACAATACCGTTTTCATATTAGCCCGGCCATGCTACAGCTATTTTTTGGTCCGGCAGGAAGAGAAATTTTTGCTTTTTCTACCGGTATGTGGATACTTACTTTTGCTGCAGTAGCCATTCTATTTGCACTAGAATTTGCCCTCACACTGCTAGCCAAACGATGGCAGCCGCGTGGCAAAACGATAGGACTCATCTTAACGGGATGGGGACTTATTTTTTTAACATATAATGGGATTTATGCATGGGGAAAATTTAATATTGTTTCTTCCGTAATATCTCAACGCACGGTACTTCCGTTTGCCAGTCCTTTTTCGGCCAATCGGCGGTTACGAAAATTGGGGTTTGAACCCAAAAAGGACCTTTACGCTACCCCAGCAGCCGGTACTCTTAATTACCCGCTGGCTCCACTTACATGTAACACGCCAAAAAAACCTCAAAATGTACTTATTTTGTTGGTAGAATCGTGGCGGAGCGACAGTTTCAATCCAGAGGTTATGCCCCACCTTACACGCCTTGCCAAAGCACCACAAATGACATATTTCAGGAACCATCTCTCCGGTGGAAATGCCACGGAAGCGGGGGTATTTTCGCTCTTTTATTCCATGCCTTATGCGTATTGGAACGACTTTACCGGCCGGCAGCTGCCCCCTGTGCTGGTAACGCGTGCGTTGGAAACCGGCTACACACCGGCCATTTACGCAAGCGGCAAACTAAACAGCCCCACTTTTCACCAAAACATTTTTGCCACCGTCCCCAACTTACGCCTGGACTCTAAAGGCAACACCAAATGGCAGAGAGACGAAGATTCTATCCAGGATTTTGAGAAATTTTTGGCAGCACATGATCCCAAACAACCGTTCTTTGGGTTTCTATTTTTAGACGCTACCCACGGCAGCAGCTACCCGGCACAGGACACAATTTTTACGCCTGCCCAAGAAATTAATTACTTGTTAGTGAACAAAAATACAGATCCAACGCCCTACACCAATGCCTATAAAAATGCGGCGCATTTTGTAGACCGGATGATTGGACGTGTGTTTGAAGACCTGCATGAGCGCGGTCTTCTGGAAAATACATTTATCATCATTACTGGCGACCATGGGCAAGAAATTAACGATACCCACCACAACTTTTGGGGACATAATAGTAATTTTGCTAACTATCAAACCCATGTACCGCTACTGGTATGGGATCCATCAAACACTCGCGCACAAATGCGGGATTACCGCACCAATCATTATGATATTGCCCCCACAGTGTTAGAGCGCGTATACGGTTGCACCAACCCGGCACAGGACTATTCTATTGGGCGAAACCTGTGGGACGAAACCCCACGGCCGTTTTCATTAATTTCCAGTTATACCAAGAAAGCTATTCGCACCGAGGATGAGTTGACTGTATTAGACGCCTACGGGGGGGTGGAAATGTATAATGCAGACTTTGTACCCTCTACGGGTGCAAACCCGACGGCTGTGAAAGAGGCGCTAAAAACCTTTGCCCAGTTTTATAAATAATAGCCACTAATTTTCTCTTGCCAAGCCCGCTATTTTATTGTATCCTAAGGGTGTAGTTTATCTTATGTTAGGAGGTTGTATGTTTAATTTTTGGGATGTAATCAAAAATCACTATGTTGATTTTGCTGGCAAAGCCACCCGCAAACAATTCTGGTTGTATGTGTTGTGGTATATTATAGTGTCATTTGGGCTTGGGTTGGTATTTAGCTTTTTTGGTAGTATGCGCTTGACGTTGTGTTACCTGTTTGTGCTTGCCATATTGCTACCCTCCCTTGCAATTACCGCACGCCGTTTACGTGATGCCTCATTTTCTCCGTGGTGGTTATTGCTTTTATTACTTCCTTACTTAGGGATTTTAAGCGTACTAATACTCTGTTTGATGCCTAGCAAAAAATAACTTGTTTTAAAACCGCCTCTCTAACCGGGGGGCGGTTTTTTGTTGTTCATGCGCACCTATAAATTATTACTTTCACTTGGAACCTTGACCGTTGCTTTGGCAGGAGCATATGTATCGTTTATATACTTATATACCGACCATATGTTTACTCCTATTTCTTTCTTAGTCGCTCCTAACCCGGCAGCTCCGCAGCAGGAGTGGACGGCCCCACATGTTGCATTTATTCACAAAGTAAATACACCCGCCCGTGCCCGAAAAAAAGACGCCAAATTTGGCGGGTTTGAAGTAGATGTTCTTTCTTACCAGGGAAACCTGTTGGCCGCGCATGACCCACGGGAAGCCCAGCGAAATATCCTGTTAGAAGACATTTTTAAAGCTGTTAAAAAGCCCGCACAAAAAGTGTGGTGGCTGGACGTAAAAGGAGAGCTTACAGATACGGAAATTGACGAAATTGTTTCGCTCGCTTCGCGGCACAATATTTCACATGAGCACCTACTTTTTGAAGCTTCGGCCGGACCAACCGCCAAGCGTATTAAACAAAAAAAACTTGCCTTATTACTCCCTTTGCCGGACGGATTTGATCAAGATCATAATGACCCGGAAGTACGTGCTAAATTAAATGCAGATGTGCTTGTGTTATGGGAAGAATATCAGCCCCTAGCGGTATCGGCTAGTTTTGGCAAATATGCGTATTTGCAAGCTTATTTCCCCAATATGGCTAAAGCCATTTACTACTCGGCCACACAGCGCCCCAGCCTCAAAAAATATCTTATGAGAAGACATTTACGACGAGATCCGTCTGTGCGTATTTTTATGACAGATGAGTATGATTGGGTTAATTTATAAACCCAGCTCATTGGCTAGTTCCGTAAAAAATTGTGTCGCCGGTTGCGCAAAGTATAAGTCGGTCAACTGGTCTGTATAGGTAGACTTTTGCGGATTTACTTCTATAATTTTGCACCCGTGTTCTTTGGTTGTGTAAGGCAAACTGCACGCCGGCATTACTTGCCCAGCCGTGCCCACTATAAGCATTACATCGGCTTCTTGCGCCATGACAAGCGAACGCTCATACACAAGAGACGAAATACCTTCCCCATAAAATACGAAATTCGGCTTTAATACACCCCCGCAAAAACAAGTGGGGGGAACAGTATCTAAATTGACATCTTCCAACTGATATTTTCGCCCACAATGCAAACATGAAAGCGTATGAATTGTGCCATGAAATTCCTGCACGTTTTTACTACCACCCCGTTGGTGTAAACCGTCAATATTTTGTGTAATTACACCTGTAAGTAGACCGCACTGCTCTAGGGTACCTAACACAGTGTGAGCAGCGTTAGGCTGAGCAGCATCCATATCGGTAAAAAAGATTTTCTTCATTTCTTCCCAACTGCGGGCGGGGTTTGACAAGAAAAAATTAATTTCAATAAAGTGTGGGTCATATTGATTCCACAGTCCACCCTCACCCGTAAAAGGGGCAATTCCACTCTCTACGCTAATACCCGCACCGGTAAAAGCAACCGCTTGACGGGCGTTTTTAATCCATTGGCTGGCTTTTTGTAAATGAGTCATAATTGTATTGTAGCAAAAGAGACTTACTTGCGCAGGCTATAAATTGCTACAATATGAATATAATTTTAACAAAGGAGAAACTCATGAAGAAAGTAATATTATTTTCCGTATTGGCTGCGCTAGGGGCTGGATGTGCTACAAACACGGCTACTACTGCCACCACCGCAAATCAACCCTTGACACTAGAGGAAGCGCTACAAAAATCGGCTGAAACACGCCAAAAATTACAAGAGGCACAACAAGCCTATCAAAATGCTAAAAACGCTTCCGCTGCTGCAAATGCTAATAACTCTAATAACACGGTGGTAGATAGTGTGAAAACGCAAATTCAAGAAAAAATTAACACTTCTAAAACACAAGTAGACAATGAAGTACAAGCCTGGAAAGAAGTGCTTAAAAATTAACCAGTTGTGTTTTAAACATATAAAACCCCGAGCGCAAGCCCGGGGTTTTTATATAAGACCTAATAACTAAGTGTTTATTTTGTTACAGGATGTTGCACAGGGCGCTCATCGGCAGGAGATTTCCCGTTGCTGAGTTTACCAAAATGAGGACCAGGGTGTTTGCCGGCTTTTCCCTCACCGCGCATCCAGTTATGCGGGCCACGCATCCCTTCAGGACGTTCAAACAACACCTTTACATTGCCGTCTTTCTCTATAAGTGCCTGCGTTTTTTGGGTTACCCACGCTTTTTTGGCGTCATCAGTATTGTCCTTAGCAAAATCTTGCTTCATTTGAGTCAAACGTTTTTCAAATTCACCCAATTGGTTTTGTTTGAAAACGAGCTGTTCTTGCCGAATAGAGGACACTTCCTTTTCAATTTCAGCACGTTTAGCTTCTTTTTTCTTGCCGTCTTTGAGAGCATTATATTCTTTGACCAATTTACTCATTTTCCCTTGTGTAGCCTTCATTTTGGCCATTTGTTCTTGATGGGCTTTGGCAAAGGATTCATGCCCTTGGCCGCGGAAGTGTTCCACGGCGGATGATCTCCCCTCCTGGGGGACTTGTTTTTCCTGTGCAAATACGGCCGTGTTTACACACATCACCGCAGCGAGTAATACTATTTTTTTCATACTTACCTCCTAGAATGTTTCCAACAAATTTAAATCATTTGAAAAAGTGGTATATTCATCTTGGGTTGTTTGGCTCATATATGCCACCAATTCTGTATGATTAAACGCCGTAGGTTGACTAAGACGGATACCTATACCTAGAGCTAATAATAGTACCGTCAATCCTCCCACTAGCACCATTTTCCATTGCATCCACCAGTTTTTACGTCGGGTAGTTTGGGCTAGTACCCGCTCCACAAGTTGGGCTGGAGCGGCCGAAGCCGTCAATGCGGTAGAGAGCGCTTTGTCCCATTGCTCATATGCTTGACACGTACGACACGTAGCAGCATGCGCTTTAAAATCCACAGCAGTTAGCTGGCCGACTTGAAATAAATACCATTGTTTACATGTCATATAATCACCTATTCTTCTATCCATAATTTACGCATCTTTTGAATAGCGCGGTGCGCATCAGCTAGAACCGTCCCTAAAGGTTTATGCACCATGTCAGCAATCTCTTGGAAAGAGAAGTATGGACGCAAATACAAGACTTCCTGTTGCTGGGGGGAAAGCGTTGCTATTAACTGGCGTAGCCGGGCCCTAGTCTCATCTTGTGTAAGCCGCTCAAGTTGCGTTGGTTCTCCATCCGGCAACAAATCGTGCCAAAATTCGTTTCCTTCTTCATCTTGTTCATCCAGTGAAGCAACAGGCTTGTGATCGCGCAAATAATTAAAAGACTTATTGCGGGCGGTGGCAAACAGCCACGCTTTTACCTTGCCTTGCTCTTTAAAATCTGCCGCATGATTATAAAGAGCGAAAAACACTTCTTGAAATAAATCTCCGGCGGCTCCCTCATCTCTCACCAGCGATAAGATGTATTGGTATAATCCATTCTTGTGGCGAAAAAGAAGCTCTTCGAACGCACCTTGATTTCCCTGAGCGAACAACTTCACTAAATCATCATCAGTATACTCATTTAAATTAGCTTCCATATGTATGTAACACAATCCTTGCAAAATTTATTGCAACAAACGTATGATAACAAAATTATTGCAGTATGGGTACTGTTTTGCTAGAATAGAGTGATATTTTAAATCAATAAGAATGGTTATGATTTCGAACACTCAGAAACACCTACATACGTGTATGAACTCCATGCTAGTGTCTATTATTATCCTAGTGATTTCTATGATGCTACATAAAAAATTGCTAGGGAGTGTTTGTTGAATAAACCTATTTTAAATAATACAAACCCGCCCTAAGAGACAGTAGGGCGGGTTTTTTGGGTTTAAATTTTAGATTAGTAATTAGATTAGTAATTGAGGAAAACATGAAAAAAATAATAGCCATCTGGCTAAGCATTAACCTGCTGGTATTACAGGCAGTACCAGCAACTGCAATCGTGCCTTTTCGGCAAGCCCCAAAGGGGCTCAAAAAAGGCCCCAGCATCAAAATGAACACGGGGAACTCCGTGCGTCCAACACTACTTAATGAACAAGTAGCCAAAGTGGCCCGCCACAATATGCAGCTGCCGCTTACCACCCGCTACACGGCTTTATTAACATCAAAAGCCTATGTACCTGCGGCGCGCCAAATGTTGACACATCCGCAGCTGAAAGAGCGCGCCTTACTACTGCGCACAGATTTTACGGTCTTGGCATTACACAACCAAGTAGCCCCGGCAGATCAATTAGAAGCGACTTCTTTTTACCGGAATAATTTAGCCCACGATGCTCCCTTTAATGAGACGGTGGCCGATATTGCTTCGTTAGGCTTATTGGGCGAAAAAGCAGATGGAGCAGTCATCTTAAAAAAGGCACAAAAAGCAATTGGAACTCCGGAAGAAGCCGCTATTACCGCGGCTGCCGCACGGGCACTACTACGCCTAGAGGCTTATCAAGAACTAGAAGCATTAGATAAAGTCTCCCAATTGCAACCACAACTGTGGGAAGGAGTTCGTATTTATGCCACACAATACAAGTTACCTGTACGGTTGTTAGCTACGAAACGCACACCGGTAGATGTCACTGCGCTGCAAACTGATTTATTTGAGTTAGGACCGATTAACAGTATTATTGTAAATCCATCGTTAGAGGCTACCTATCTCTATATGAACGCAGGGCGTGACCTCTCGACTTCCGTGGAAGCAAAATCTTCGACAAATCTACCTCCATGGCATGAAACGTATCAACGCTTAGCACGACAAGCCTTGAACGAAACAGGGGCTCTTCCAAAAGATGCACGCCAAACCAATAATAATTCCCCTATTTTACCAGCACAAGACGCCCATGTATCTTGGCATAAAACGTACCAACGCTTAGCGCAGCAGGCGCTTAATGAAAATACGCCTGCCTTAATAGCAGAGAACAAAGGCCGTACACCTGCGTTTCAAAAAGCTGCTGGATTATTTGACCGGCTACCTGCTGCCGATGGAGCTGACTTTACGCAGCGTGCCGCCCTGTATTTAACGGCATTTTCTATCGGACTAGAAATTGGTACCCCTATCATGGCCAGTATTAAAAGTGCGCTTAATTTGCCGCTTTCCTACGCTATTTTGGTAACGGCAGCCACCTATTCGCCCTATTTGTTTGGTTCATTTATTGCCAATTGGCTAAAGGGTAAAATCGGCCGAAAAAATACAGTCAATACTGGCATTGCCTTAATGGGGGGAAGTTTCGCCTTAGGGGCGGCAGTCTTGGGACTAGATGGATCATTTTCCGCCTGGGATAACCCATTAGCACAATACATGAGCATTTTAGCTACTTTAACTACGGCCAGTACAGGGGCTGTATTTATTCACAATGCCACTGGACCGATTATGACGGAAATCAGCCAACAAACTAGTGACCTCGTCCGCCAAAAGCGCGGTACATATATTGAGTTAGCCCGTTCCGTAGGGATGATGTCCTCGTTTGCATTTCCGTTCTTAGCTACTGGCGTGTTAGGCTTGGATTGGAGTGCACCCTTTATCATGGCATTGCCGTTTGTAGCTGCTTCGGCTGTGGGACTAAATTTGGCAAAACTACCGAATAGCAAGCCGGTGGTATCCTCCGCACCAAAACTGGCCCAATCCCCTGTGATGGACGGAACCCGCAAACCACGTAAAGCCCTACAATGGAAAAATTCCTTGTTAAATAACGGATATGTACGTTTATTACGAGAAGAACCCGGTGTAGCTAATTTCATTGGCGGCCTATTTATCATGAATGCTGTAGAAATTGCCTTTAATAGTGGCTTTTTGTTCATGGTGCCACAACTGACCCCCAATGAATCTGCCCAGTATTTGTTTGGGATGGCGCAATTTGCGGTAGCTTTTTTAGCAGGACGTTATTTGGCTGGACACTTTTTAAAGTGGTTTCCTCAGCATAACATCAGTGTGGCTACCTTGCTGGCTGCTATAAGCGGGACGGCTGCCCTTGGTGTAACGGATAATGTATACGCATTGACAGCGGCCCTCTTTACAGCGGAGCTGGGTATTTCCACTGGCTTTACGCTCGCCTTTGCCCGTACAGCTAAAAATCACTTAACACAAGATAGGGTTACTTCGTTAATTATGGCAAGTGCTGTCTCGTGCGCGTTAGGGCCAATATTACTAACACAAGTAGCCCAGGGCCTTATTAACGCCGGGATATTAAGTGAAAGCAACGCTACCATTGCCTCCTTAATTGCGATCCCATCGGTGTTGACATTTTTATCAACAAAGCTCTTTCGAAACATGGAAGGGGGAAATTCCTTCAAGGAAAGCTTATCTGCTCTTTGGACCAATATTAAAAAATATTTTCGTAAGTAAACTATGATGCATGGTGTATGAAACAACCCCCGGTTTAATTACCGGGAGTTGTCATTTCTGCAAATTATATATGAGGCTTATATATAAATGAGCAGAGATTCCCGATTACAACCTTCAAGAATGACAAAGCTGTAAAGAGGGGAGCAGCTACGCGACGGAAATATATGCGAGCGTTTGGATAACAACGTCTGGCACAAAATTAGGAAGAAATTATTCGTAACGTAGTGCGTCAATAGGGGTCAACTTAGAGGCTTTATACGCCGGGTAATACCCAAAGAAAATCCCCGTAGCGGCGGAAAACCCAGCTGAAATCACAATAGCGCTAACGCTTAATTGTGCCGAAAGCGACATATACTTAGCTACAAACAGTGTAAAAATAACGCCTAATATAATTCCCACCAATCCACCCATACAGGAAAGCGTCATAGACTCTACTAAAAACTGCAGGCGAATATTCCAGCTAGTAGCCCCAATGGCCATGCGGATGCCAATCTCACGCGTGCGTTCGGTAACGGACACGAGCATAATGTTCATCACTCCAATGCCACCTACAATCAAAGATACCGCCCCTATAATGCCCAAAAATAAACTCATAGTAGTAGCTGTAGATTTGGCTTGCTCCACAAACGAGGCAAAATCATCCAACTGAAAATCATCCTTGCCCAGCGGGTGAATGTGGTGTGTATTGCGTACGGTGTTAGCAATATCCACCTTGGTATTTTCAATTTGGTTAAAGTCTGCCGCGCGAATCACAACGCGGTCTAAGGCGCGCCGGTCGGTCTTGCCCCAGCCGGCATTTAGTTTTACTTTGCCAGTGGTATAGGGAATTAATGCCCCTTCGTCAATGTTAAAGCCAAAGCCACTAGAACCCGTCCGCTTGGTTACCCCCACAACCGTAAAGGGGATATTGTCCAAAACGACGGTTTTATTTAAGGGGTCTACGTCGCCAAAAATCGTTTGCGCAGCCGTAGCCCCAATGACCATCACTTGCGCGTAGTCGTTTATTTCTTTATCGGTAAACGAGCGGCCTTTTTCCACGCTCCAATCGTAGGCTTTAAAAATGTCCGTATCAGTGGCAAGCGCACTTAAACTAACACTGGTATTTTTGTATTTCACATCAAAACTGGTTTGAATATAGGGCGCAGCGGCAGACACGCTGGCAATTTCACGGATGGCCAACACGTCGTCCATGGTAACATCTTTAGGGGAGGATATGGATTCATCCAAATCCCAGGGTTGGCGCAAGAAAATAATGTTTGTCCCCATATTGGAAAAGCGATCTGCAATACTTTTCTTGGTGGCACTGCCGACGGCAAGTACCGTAATCACGGCCGCCACCCCAATAATAATACCCAGGCTTGTTAAAGCGGCGCGCATTTTGTTTGCAAAGATAGCTTTTAAAGAAATTTTAAACACGGCTAAAAACGAGTCTATCATAGCTCCTCCTGCTGGGCAGGTTTAGCACCTGTAGGGGTTTGACGTTCATCGCTCATCTTCTGCCCGTCTTTAAATTTAATTAAGCGTGTAGCATACTGGGCAATATCCGGCTCGTGCGTGATGAGAATAATAGTTTTGCCCATTTCTTTATTCAGCCGGGTAAATAAATCCATGACTTCAATACTCATTTTGGTATCCAGGTTCCCAGTAGGTTCGTCGGCAAAGATGATGGGTGCGTCACACACTAAACTGCGCGCAATGGCTACACGCTGCTGCTGCCCGCCGGAGAGCTGATTGGGCAAGTGGTACGCCCGCTGCGCTAGGCCCACGGCCTCCAACGCTTCCAGGGCTTTTTTGCGGCGTTGGGCAGCTGGGGTATGATTGTAAATCATGGGCAGTTCCACATTCTCTAGCGCAGTAGTGCGTTTAATTAAGTTAAACCCCTGAAACACAAAACCAATTTTTCGGTTTCGCACGCCGGCTAGTTTAGATAAATCGGTAGCGGTTACGTCAATATCATCTAATATATATGTGCCGCGGGTGGGTTTATCCAGACAACCCAAAATATTCATAAACGTGGACTTGCCCGATCCAGACGGGCCCATCACAGCCACAAATTCCCCAGGCTCAATAGCTACGCTTACGCCGTTAAGTGCTTTGACTTCCACGTCGCCCACCTGATAAATTTTGTATAAATCACGCGTATCAATTAACGGCATAGTGGCTCCTTATCGGCGGCGTGGGCCTCGCGGTGGGGTCATTCCGGTCATGCCGGAGGATTTTAAATTGTTCTCACCCACAATAATGCGGTCTCCCTCTTGCAGCTCACCCGATACAATTTCCGTATTCTTAGTAGCAATAATACCAATCGTTACGTCCACGCGTTTAGGTTCTTGGCCGCGCTGCACCTTCCACACGCCCGTATTTTCGTAAGTTTGTTTGTTAAAGGAGGGGGAAAAGCGCAACGCTTCGTTAGGCACCAACAACACGCCTTTTTTATCTTGCGTGTAAATGGTGAGCGTGGCGGTCATCCCCGGTTTTAAGCGTAGATCGCTATTATCCACGTCCACAATTACCGTGTAAGAGGTACTGGAGGACGCATTAGACGACGAAGACGTATCCACATAATTAGTACGCACTTGCCGCACCGTGCCGGAGAATTTTTCGCCCATATAGCCGTCCAGGGTAAACGTGACGTTTTGGCCGGGTTTAATTTTGACGATGTCCGCTTCGGACACTTTGGCCTCAATTTGCATTTTAGTCATATCCTGCGCCACGACAAACAGCTCCGGCGTGGAAAAGCCCGCCGTAATGGTTTGCCCTTCGCTTACTTTGCGTGTGAGCACCACGCCATCAATAGGAGAAACTATTTGTGTGTTAGACAAATTCTTTTCCGCTGTATCTACATTGGATTGCGCACGCACTACGCTAGCTTGCGCGGCGTTTAAGGCACTTTTGGCGTTGACGTAGGAAAGTTCGTATTCCTCTAGCGCTACTTTAGATACATACTCTTTTTTATAGAGCTCTTGGTAGCGTTGGTAGTTTAGTTTGGCAAGCTCATAGGCTTTTTTGGCAGAGGCTAAACTTTCCTTCGCCGAAGACAGGCTGGCGCGTGCTTCCTCTAAACTAGCTAAAATTTGCGTTTGGTCAATGATGGCCATCAAGTCGCCTTTTTTGACTTCACTATTATAATCTACGTAAATTTTCAAAATCTCGCCAGAAACCAACGCACCGATTTGAGTGGTATTGACCGGGTTAATTGGGCCGGACGCTTCCACAAGGTCGGCAATGTCGCCCTTTTCCACTTTGGCAATACGGTAAGGCGGCACGGGGGGCTTGGTAAAGTAACGAGCTTTGACCCACCAGGCAGCCGCTATCATAAGTGCTAGCACCAGCAGTTTAAGCCACCAGGGCGCATGCCAAATTTTTCCAAAAAGTTTTTTCATAATCTCTCCTTAAAATGTTCCCATGGCTTGTTTTAAATCTGCTATAGCCGAGCCGTAATCATAGCGGGCGGTGAGCAGACTAAGCTGTGCGTCCGTGTAGGCCACTTCGGCGTCTTTGAGCTCCAGCATATCGCCAATACCTTCGTTGTAACGGCCTCGGGCAAGCTCCATATTTTCTTTAGCTTTCTGCGCATTTAACTCTGCCAGTGGGATACTTTCCGCTGCTTCGTTAAGCGCAATATATGCGTTTTGCACTTCCAAAAAAACGTTATTTAACAAGCTGCGCGAGTTGTTACGTGTGCTAGCCAGTGCCAGGTTGGCTTGCTTCACCCCGTTGTAGGTTTTAAACGCGTTAAACAAGGGAATATCCAACCCTACACCCACGCGGGCATTTTCAGTATCTAGGTAGAGACTTTCGCCGCTTTTGGTGTAACCCGCCGTAAAAGATACCGTCGGGAAATAGCCCGCCTTGGCTTGGCTTACTTTCAGTTCGCCCAGGCGTACTTCCAAGGTACTGGCAGCCACATCCGGTCGGTTTTGATAGGCGGTTTGGACGGCACTTTCAAAACTAATATCTTGCAAGGTAAAATCCACCGTTTCGTCCACTTGTAAAATAGCCGACGTGGTAACCCCCAGCGTGTTGGCTAGCGAGGCCGACGCTGTTTTAACGGCGTTTTTAGCGCGAATGAGGCGCAGGGATTCGTTATTTAAATTCACTTCTGCTGTGGTAACATCTACCTTAGGGCGCAGGCCCAAGCGGAAATATTCCGCCGTTCGCTTATATTGGTCCTCGTACACATCACGGGATTGAGTGCGAATATCCACCGTGCGTTGCGCTGCTAACAGTGCGTAATATTTTTTGCGAACCGTACGAATTAAATCATTCTTAACGCTTTGTAAATTAAGCTGGGCTTGCTGCACTTCCACTTGTTTCATTTTTACGTTACGCGCTAAATCCGTAACCCCGCTTAAAGACAAATTGGCCGAAATGTTAGAGGTAGATGACCCATTATCATGCACCGGAGTGCCCATATTGTAGGCACTGTCAAACCCAGCCGAGGCCTTGGGCAAAAATTGAGATTTGGCCAAATTTAAATTAACCTGCGCGTTTTGCATCGCCAGTTGTGCAGACACGGCTGAAGGGTTATTGGCCAGGGCCAACTGGATGCAATCTTCCAGCGTGAGCTTGCCGTAAATATCGGCTAGCGGCTGTCCGTCCGCCCCGAGGGGAATAGGTTCAGCTACCGGCGCCGTAGAAGCAGCCACCGGCGTGGGGGAAATAAGCTCCGCACACGCTGGAACAAACGAAAATAGACAAGTTAAAAAAAGTAGCCAATTTCTCATATTTTATATTGTACCAATAAAAGTTCTTTTAGTGTAAGAACACGAGAAAAAGAATTTTTATTGCAGTAAAATATGTTGATAGGTTACACCCCACTAACAGAATCATGCAAATGCTATAATAAATATAGGTATGTGGAAACCAATTATTTTGTTATGTGCGTCTAACCTGTTTATGACGATTGCCTGGTATGGGCATTTGAAATTTAAATCTCGCGCACTGTGGGCGGTCATTTTGGTCAGCTGGGGCATTGCTTTTTTTGAGTATTGTTTGCAAGTGCCCGCCAACCGTATCGGCAGCAACTATTTTACGGTAACACAACTAAAAGTAATGCAAGAGGTAATCACGCTAGCCGTATTTGCCGGCTTTAGCGCGTGGTACTTTAAAGAGAGTTTTAAGTGGAATCACGTTGTTGGTTTTTTGTGCTTAGTAGCCGCTGTGTTTTTCGTTTTCAAAAAGTGGTAACTCGATGCCAGGCCGACTTTTCCCACAATACACATTTACATTTAGCAAGCCCCTTGCGTTTATTCACAGCAAAGGGCCCGTTTTTTACTTGCAAAAATCTTTATCTATCGGGAAAAGTTCGCAATAACCAAAACCAGTTCCTTCTCGATAGGGACTGCGCGCACAACAATTGGGTTGGCCATACGCACACTGACACACATCTTGTTTACCATCTTCGTTAATGAAAAACCAATCGTGCAAGTTACAGTTATCATACGGCGAAGTACGAATTTTAATAAGCGCACCTGCCTCAAAATACCAGGCCGTGGTTGCATCCGTGTATGACATAACCGTTCCACCTAATGTGGCGATGGTTTCATTTTGTAAGTTGCCACCCATATCATATACACCGCGCTGAATAGGACCATTTTCGCTCATCACCCAATACTGCGTGCGTATACCGCGAGAATCATCCTCCCACGCACAAGGGTATACGCCATACTTTTTGCATTGCCTAAGCCCGCGCTCAAACGGCGTAGCCGGCGCGCGACGACGCGGCTTTGCAATGGTAAGCGGTACGGCCGGCGCGGGGCAGACCTCGGGTTCTTCCGTGGGTACCGCGACTGTTTCTGGTTGTAGCTCGGGCTGTTGTTCTAATATCTCTGACGGTACAGAGGGCTCCTCTACAGTTAGTTGCTCTAAAGAAGCAAGTGGAACTACCGGGGCGGCTGGTACGGATTGAGGTTGTTCTACAACCGGTTTTAAAGAATGGGACGGACGAAAATAATGTTTCCAGAAAAATTTTCCTACAAAAAACACCCCAGAAACAACTAAAGTCAAACACACCGCCAGTAGCGGGATAAACCATAAGGCTGGAGAAATCGAATGCTTGGATTGCATAAATTACCTCTCACAAAAATCCGTATCCAGCGGAAATAATTCGCAGTATTTGCGGTGGCCGCCTTCGCGGTAAAGTAAGCTGCGAGCACAGCAAGCTTTCGTCGGCATTCCACACAAACACGTGGATAAACGGCCCGAAGCATCTATTACAAACCAATCACGCAAATTAGGGTTATCATATGGAAAAGTACGAATACGCGCGAGTAATCCTTCTGAGAAATAGAGCTCAGCAAAAGCACCTTGGTAATAAAGCACAGTACCGTCCACCATAGCCAATGTACGGGAAAGCCGTGTTCCATCCTTAGCGTATGTAATACGTTCAAGAGGACCATACATATTATCTAATCGGTAATGTTTTCTACGATCTTGACTTTTGTCTTGCCATTTGCAAGGGAACAGTTTTTCCTGCATACACTTAAGTAACCCTTCTTGATACGAAAAACTTCTTGTAAGCAGCACAGGAACGGGCTTGGGTGCTGGCTTAGCCGCCACTGTCCGCTTGGGTGCTGGCGTCAGCTCAGCGCCGCCTACGTCTTCTAATGTATAAGAAAACTCTTGCGCTGAAGGGGATTTCGCTGCGGGTTCTTCTTCCGGCAATTCTTCCAGATCCTCTTCCGCCTCCCAATCGTCTTCTTCCGATTCGTCTGTATTAGTACGTCCCAGCTTGTTCCACGTATCAATGTTGATATTCTGTACGACAAACGATGTCCCACTTGCGGTGGTAATAGTGGTAGTAGTCGTAGTTTCAGGAGTGGATTTTGTTTCCACGTCGGTATTTTGCTCCACCATGCGGTTCGAATTTTTAATCGCTCTTTCCACACTGGGCGCAGCAGAACGAAGCAGCTTCAATGTTATAAACACACCAAAAACAGCAAGAGCTGCCAGCAGTACCATGATTGTAGTCCTAAACCAATTTAACCCATTATCTTTTTCTGACATAGTTCCTCTTTTAATATGGACGCGTTTCTTTTGCGCCCTATTTTTAATATAATAAATATATGAACAAAAAACAAATAAATGCGGAACAACAACCGCAAGAAAAAGATGTTCTTCTCTCGTTTTTATCCAGCACGGTGGGCTATGTAAAAGCTCATAAAAAAGCCGTCTCTACAACGGTAGTAATTCTAGTGCTGGCGGCTGTACTAGGGTATGCGTACGCGGCGCACGCAAAAGCCGTAGAGGAAAAATCCTGGGCGGCATATTATAAAGCTCAACTGGCGGTCATGCAAGACCCGGTGGCCTTGAACCAATTGGATAGTGTGTCGGCACAATTTCCGCACACCAACGCCGCACAATATGCCCAACTGTTAAAAGGGGATATTTTATATGCGCAAGAAAATTATGCCCAGGCAGCGGATGTGTACGAGCCATTACTAAACGCCCATAACGAAACGTTGCGCACGGTAGCCACGCTTTCTTTAGCGGCGGCGCGCCAAGCTACTAAAAATTACGACGGGGCTATTAAACTACTCACCCAGTTTATTGAAAAAAATCCCAAAAGCTTTGCCTTGCCGCAAGCGTATTTTACACTGGCAGTTAGCCAAGAACTTGCCGGGCAAAAAGAAAAAGCAACCGAAACATACAAACAAATTTTGGCCGACTACACCAAAACGTATTTTGGCGCGGTTGCCAAAGAACGCTTGACTGCTTTAGCAAAATAATAAGTACCCCGCTAGCGAACCTGGCGGGGATTTTTTTGTAGCAATACAGGGAGACTTATGAAAAAAATAGTACTGACGGCATTTTTGGCCGCGTGTATGACAAACATTTCTTACGGGGCAGGGTTTGCGCTGTATGAATTTAGCGGCCGCTCTACCGCTATGGGCGGAGCCGTGATGGCTAGCAGTGCCGAGCCGGCCTCTTTGGCCACCAACCCGGCCTTGATTACCGAGTTAGACGGTACCCAAGTTCAACTGGGCGGTACAGTGGTGTCGGCCCATGCAAAAACCTCTATCAAAAGCCCGCTAACCGGGAAGTATGAAACGCGCGAACTAAAACGTGATATTTGGACGCTGCCTAACTTTTATATTACCCATAAATGGAGCGAGGACGTATCCTTTGGGTTGGGTGGGTTTAGCCGCTTTGGACTGGGGGGAACTTATAAAAATCACGCCAACTGGTACGGCAGCTATTTGGCCTACCACGTAAAACTGGAAACTTTTTCTTTCACCCCTACGATCGCTATTAAAGCTAATGACCAATTTTCTATGGCCATGGGATTAGAAGCCATGACCATTGATTTTACACAAAAATCTAACGGCCCGTTGCCGCAAGGAAGCACGTACGAAATCCATGGCGACGGCGTAAGCTGGGGGGGAAACTTCTCCCTTATCTATCGCCCGCAATGGGCTGAAAAATGGTCTTTAGGTGCTATGTACCGCACGAAAGTAAAACAAAACTTAAACGGATATATTAACACGTCTACAGGGGGAACAATTTCCGCCCCGGACTATAGCACTTGGCCACCCACGTTAAAAGAAGTAGTACGCGATAGCGACGCCAAAGGCTCTATTAGCTTGCCCGACAGCATTTCCTTAGGTGTAGCGTTCCGCCCCGACGAAAATTGGACACTGGAACTAGGGGCTGTGGCCACCATGTGGAGTTCGTACGACCAAATCACTATTGAATATAAAGATGACGAAAGTGCGCCCACCATTCATAACCGCAAGGAATATAAAGATACCATTCGTGCCAATTTTGGGGCAGAATATCAGTTCGTTCCCAAGTGGTTTGCGCGCGCCGGATACGTGTATGATAAATCCCCGATTAACGAACACGCTATGGACACGCTAGTGCCCGTGGATGACCGCCACATTGCTAGCTTGGGGCTTGGCTACAAAGGCGAAACCTGGAGTGCTGATTTTGCCTACGCGCATATTTTCGGCCGCCATTTGAAAGGAGACAGCAACGCCCAATTTGGCCATGTGCCCATGCGCTATGGCACAGGCGGGGGCGATATGTTCGCGTTAACCATTGGCTATAAGTTTTAAGCTATAAACTAATACAAAACCCCTGCTACCCGGCGGGGGTTTTATTTTTCTATAATATAAGTAATAGGGGGAAAATATGACTAAAACACATAAAATAAATGACCGTAAAGTAGCGGTAATTGGCTGCGGATTTGTAGGCTCTGCCAGTGCCTTTGCACTGATGCAAAGCGGACTATTTAGCGAAATGGTACTTTTAGATGTAGACCACAAAAAAGCCGAAGGCGAAGCGATGGACATTTCCCACGGAGAGGCCTACGCCAGACCCATGCACATCTACGCAGGCACGTATGACGACATTGCAGACGCGGCTATCATTATTATCACGGCTGGAGCTAACCAAAAACCCGGCGAAACACGGCTAGATTTAGTACAGAAAAACGTCGGCATTTTTAAAACCATTATCCCCGAAATTGCTAAGCGCAACTATCCGGGTATTTTGCTCGTTGTAGCTAACCCGGTTGATGTGCTGACCTATACCGCGCTTAAATTAAGCGGACTACCTGAAAACCGCGTGATTGGTTCGGGCACGGTGCTAGACACGGCGCGCTTTCGCGAAATTTTAGGTACACATTTAGGGGTAGATTCCCGGAGTGTTCACGCATTTATCGTCGGCGAACACGGCGATAGTGAAATTGCTGTTTGGAGTACGGCCAACGTGGCAGGAGTACCGATTAACAAATTTTGTGAATTGCGCGGGCACTACAACCACGTGCAAGCTATGAAGCAAATTGCCGACGACGTCAAAAATGCCGCGTACGAAATTATTGAACGCAAAAAAGCTACTTATTACGGGATTGCTATGGCCGTCAAGCGTATTTGTGAGGCGATTGTGCGGGATGAAAAATCCGTCTTGCCTGTTTCCAACATGATGCACGGCGCGTATGGAATTGAGGACATCACGCTTAGTATGCCAGCCGTCTTAGGCAAAAACGGCGTGGAAGTACAGATGCCCATTTCGCTAAGTATGGAAGAAGCCACCGCACTTAAAAAGTCAGCCGATATCTTAAAAGAAACAGCCGCAAACGCCGGCCTAGATAAATTATCCGCGTAACATCTTAATACGCACCCTCCCTTCGGGTTTAGCGAAGGGATTTTTTCTAACCTGTTTTTCCACTGGCCAAGCGGTGCGTTCTCCCTTACCTTATATATGGGGGGGAAATATGACTCGCATTAACGTAGTGCCAGTGGAGGAACTATCCGACGCGTGGCTATTGGCCGAATATCGGGAGCTACCGCGCGTACTCAAACAACCTGTTTGCTTAATGGGCGTACCAGCGCGCTATCAATTAGGGGCGGGCCACGTAAAGTGGGCCCGTAGGCATGGCCTGTTTGCATACAAGCGGATGCAGCGGCTCGTGCAAGAACTAAAATATCGCGGTTTCTCGCCCCGGTTTACAGCAGCGGGTCTGCGCAAATTTTTGCAACCATATATGAAGGACTACGCCGTCACAAAAGCAGACATATCCGTAAATCGTGCACGACTACTGACAAAATACCGGGCCCGTCCGCACGTCCACATGTGGACCAAGCGCAGCAAACCTAGCTACCTAAACTAAATTTCTGCTAATAATTTTTGTACCAGGCGGGAAACGGCATATTTGGGTAGGTCTTTTGCCGGGATTTTAATAAACCCCTCCGGCACGTTGTGCGTGAGGGGGATCTTTACCTTATATATGTAGGCGTAAATAATTTGGTGGGATAACACGTGCTTTAACGAGGATTGACTCACTTTTTCTACCTTCGCCGTACCAAACCATTTTTTAAGAAGGGGGGATTGTAATATTGCGCCCGTAGTTTCCACCAGCGGTGGTTCGTACAAGTTCTGCCACACATCTCCGGCCCCACGTTGGTGCAACCAGGTAAATTTGCCTTGCTCTACATAGATATAGTGGAAGTAACGCGTAGAAACTTTTGTTTTTTGTGCTTTGACGGGAAGCTTGTCTTGCGTACCTTTCTGGTGGGCGTGGCACATCTTAGCTAGCGGACACACTAAACATTGCGGGGCTTGCGGCGTACACACCAGGGCCCCAAAATCCATAATGGCCTGATTGTAATCCCCGGGATGTTTTTTATCTAATAACTGTTCGGCTAGTGCTGTAAATTGTTTTTTGCCTTCGGTACTATCAATGGGAGTGGAAATGCCAAATACGCGAGCAAGCACCCGGTATACATTCCCGTCCACCACCGCATAGGGCATATTGTAGGCAATCGAGCAAATGGCCGCGGCAGTATAATCACCCACCCCTTTTAACGCACGCACCCCAGCGTAAGTAGGGGGAAAAGTGCCCCGCATGCTTTGGGCGGCAGCATGTAAGTTTCTAGCGCGAGAATAATATCCAAGCCCCTGCCACAATTTGAGCACCTGGTCTTGACTGGCTGCCGCCAACGCGGCCGGAGTGGGAAAGGTCTCCACAAACCTATTATAATAGGCCAACCCCTGAGCCACGCGAGTTTGTTGCATGATGATTTCACACAGCCAAATTTTGTAAGGATCTTTGGTGTGGCGCCAGGGCAAATCACGCTTGTTGTTTTGATACCAGTTTAATAAGGGTAGCGGTTTCATATCAGTATTTTACTATTTTTAGAAATAAGAAATTTGCTATACTGAGAATTGTCGTACTAAAAATTTTAAACCTGTTTTTGGGAACTCAAACGGTTACGCCTTATTAAGGCCAACTAAATACACCTAGAACAGTCGTTTTAGGCACAGCTTTCGTGGGAAATCTAGAGCCCGCCGGGGTTGCGCCGAGTGCTTGTCGTTTATACGGCAGGCCACGGCTGTTTTGGTGGGTTGTGTATAGTTGGCCCGGCCAGAAGGCCGTTTCCTTTTCCAAACAAAAGGAGCAAAAATGAAAAAACAACTATACACCCGGCAGGGTCAAACGCAAAACGAAGGGACTGTAAATACACATTGTCATGCTGAATCGCGGCCGTTACCGCTGGGCCGCGCCCCCGAAGGTTTTTGTCGGGGGTCTCATAAAACGGTTTCAGCATCTCATCCTTGTTTTCCTCTCCACTTGAGGGAGAGGATGCCCGCAGGGCAGGTGAGGGGGTATCTATTCGGGTTTACCCTTATAGAAATGCTAGTTGCCGTACTGATACTCGGCATATTAGCAGCAGTCGCCGTTCCGCAATACCAAAAGGCAGTACTAAAAAGTAGGTTCGTGAGTATGATGCCGGTGGCAAAAACACTCGCGGGCGCCAATGAAGTCTATTACGCCGAACACGATGCTTACGCCACGGACCCGGCCAAACTAGACGTCACCCGCCCGGCGGAAACACCGGACGGAACGGCTGTTTTAATGTATAGTAACCCGGAGGAAATGAGTTTTGTGCGGGTCAATAATCCAAGCGTTCCCAACGCACAGTATGTAGTGTATCAGAGCTTAAGTAAAAACTTCCCGAACACGACGTGGTGCGAAGCGGGCGATACGCGCGCCGAAGAAATGTGTGTGGCCTTAGGCGGCGTACTGCCCGACGGCTTAACCGGCAACAGCAGCGGCACCGACGGCTGGAAGGCGTATTTACTGTCCGGGGATAGCACCGGAGGACATTTTACACCGGCCTGCCCGGAGAACGCCACTTGTGACAGTAGCGGTAACGTAACCGCTTGCGGCGAAGAATATTACATAAAGAACAATGCGTGTGCCACGTATGAACATGTAGGGGACGTCTGTGAAGGCGAAGGCTCAAATTGTGACAACTCCGGGTTTTTGTGGGGAGCTTGTGTGGCGGGGGCTTCTTGTGAAGGTTCCACTTTTGTTGATGGAGCCTGTGCGCAAAACGCTTCCTGCCCCAGTTCTATGTTTAGGTTCACGGCAGAGTGTGCGGAAAATGCTATTTGTAACGGTTCTACGTTTGAGGGACACGCATATTGCTCTTCTTGGAGCCATTGCGTGGACTCACAATTTAGAGATGAGTCCTCGTGTGGAAGTGCTATTTGTACTGGCTCTATCTTTAGTGGAAATTCCATGTGTATTTACTATTCAAACTGTGCTGAATCCACCTTTAACGATAGTTCCTACTGTGACGAAGGTTCTACTTGTACTGGTTCCACCTTTCGTGAAAACGCCGTATGCAGCGGGAAAGGTTGTGACCGTTCCGATGGAACCACTTACGAAGGAAACGCCTGCTGTACCACCGGCGGGGATTGCCCGCCGTGCCCTTAGTGTAAGCGCATACTAATTCTTTTCAAGCCCTCAAGTACCAACCCTTGGGGGCTTTCTCTATACCGTTACAATAATTTTAGTGTCACTGCGTACTTGATAAGGATCTCTCTACTTTTTAAAAACGCTTTGCCGCAAAACGCACTTTAAAAACCCAACTTAGCGTGTGTCGCAAAATCAGGGCTAATTTTGCATAGTGGGGGGAGAAAAAATTTTTACTAAAAATGGGCGTTCGGCCCCCACCGAAGCTAACTTTTGCGGAAAAACGGCTTATCAAAACCGCGTGTTTTTTTGCTTCTTATGTCAGTAAAAAACTAACAAAACCACTCATATTTAAGCGTTTTTTGTGGATTTTTGGCAAATTATACCGCCTGAAAACAGCTTTTATCCACTAAATTTGCCATAAAATAGCATAAAAATATTTTATTTGACATAAAAATAAAAAATAGCTATTATATGTCTATTGCGGGGGATAACCCCCGTGGATAATCACTAAATACAAGGGTTATAAACAACTTATGAACAATTCTCAAGAACCTGCCTTAAAAATACGCTTTCGGCTACCCAGCGGGGAGGAATTTGAAGCGGAAGGCCCGCGTGAATTTATTGATACCGAGAGGGCCAAGTTTCTAACTTTGATAAATCAACACACGGCAGCGCCGCAACCTGCGCCTACGCCTGTTATTCAGTCTCAAACCGAGCCCACCCACTCAGGCCACAGTGAGTTATACTTTTGGGAAAAATTGCTTAAAGAGGATGGGTCTACCTTGGTACTGCGCCGCAAAACCAAGTGGACTGCGCAGGAAACGGCACTGGTACTCTTGGCCGGAGCACGCGTACTTTTAAATCAACCGGCATACCCAGCCCTGGAACTTGCACGATCTCTAACAGCTTGTGGAGTAACAGAGGGGCGGCTGGACCGTTTGCTGGCCAGCGAAATCCAGGCCGGGCGCATTGTAGGGGAGGGGATTAAGCGCAGCCGCACCTATCAGCTCACCAATGAGGGATTTGCCCGCGCGTTTGTACTGGCAGAGAAGCTGCTTAAAGAATTAAAGCCGACTTCATTTTAGCATTATTATAATAAATAATATAATTTTAAAAGTACTTATATTTTAAGTACTTTTATTTTTTTAATTATTTTAATATTTTCCCCACTTTTATAAAATAATTTTTAATTTTTTAGTAGTTATCCACACGATTATTCAAATTAGACAAAAATGATTGTACAAAACCAGGGCAGGGGGACTATTTGTCAGAGTATATTTAACTAATGAGAATATATATTATGTTAATTAATTGCTACAAATCCAGCTTAATTACTTTACTAATAAACATTATTTGATTTTTTTATTTTATG
>JAZUNI010000058.1:0-5442 GCA_045604045.1 Elusimicrobiaceae bacterium
CTAGGAGAAATACCCCCAGACCGCCTAATAAATCAAGTGCGAGGATTAGTCCTTTCATTACAAGTATTATAGCAAACTAGAGAGCTTTCATACGTTAAACGAGCTGTTTTGAACAGAAAACAATTGAGCTCAACTACATTAAACGTAGATTCATTTTGTACATATGCTAATATTATGTATAATTGAAACTAAGAGGAAGCTTAAAAAACAACGGACCTTCAATTTAGGAGGAAATTAGTCTATGAAAAAGTCATTTATGTTGTGTGCTATTTTGTGCGTAGGGGTTTTGTGTGGTTGTACAAATTCAACATTTATTGTAGATAAAAAAGTAAACGACTATTCAAATATTAAAAAGTATTCGGAGAGAGATCATTTCTTCTTCTGGGGGATGGGCCGAAAACACGAGCATGATTTTTCCAACATATGCCCGAATGGAAAGATCGTTAAAGTGGTAACAAATAATGACTTTATTGATGAAACCCTGGTATCCCTAACCATGGGTATTTATTATACAAGAACGTTTACCGCGTATTGTGTAGAAGAGCCGGTTATTAACTATCAACTTCAATAATAACTTAAGCGAAGGTAGTCGCTTTATTAACAGCCCTTTCCGCTACTATGGAAAGGGCTGTTTGTTAATAGAATAGATATTAAAATAAAGCATCTATGTCTTGTTGGGTGTGGCGTAAAATATTTTCTACATTGGCACCGTTCACATCCAAGTTTTCGGCTTTAATGCAGTAGGTGTCCGCAATGCTGTAAAAGTTTGTAGCCAGTGCTTTTATATACCCATACCCATAGGCCTCATTTGCAATGGGTCCTCCGGCGGTGGTTACGTAATAGAGTTTTTTGGCCTTGCACAGACCGTACGGCCTGCCGTCTGTATGGTAGGCAAAAGTTACCCCAACGATATTAATATGCTCTATGTAGAGTTTTAACAACGCCGGGAATGATAAATCCCAAAAGGGAGCTGCGATTACAATGCAATCTGCGGAGGCAAACTCGCTAGCTAGTGCTAATAACGGATGGCTAAAATCACCCTGGCGAACAAGATTTTCTCGTTGGGTAATTTCCTTTTCGGTAAGCGGTACCAGCGCAGTTGTGGCAAGAGTGCGCTCATACACAGTGCCGTTTAATTTACGTAGCAGATAATCTGCTAGTAGTTTTGTGCGGGAGTCTTTTCTAGGACAAGCATTTACAAATAAAATATTCATATCATTCCTTTTATTTCTTTAATTTGGTGATAAAGTAACCGGAAATCACGCCCGTAAATACAAGCCCAAGCGGATAAGCAACCACTTTGCTAAGATGCAAGCACTCGGGGGCAATCAAAAAATACGTACTACTTACCGCGGTCATAAAAACAGCCGGCACGAGCGCAATAAAATAATTTTGCTTTCTTTGGTGCAAATAAACAGTGGCGGCCCACAATACAATCATGGCGAGCGTCTGATTGGACCAACTGAAATAGCGCCAGATTACATCATAAGGAAGCTGGCTAATAATGACCCCTGTCAGGAGTAGCGGCACAGTTAAACGCAAGCGTTTTAGAAAGGGTTTTTGGTCTATGTTGAACCAATCGGCTAGTACCAGGCGCGAAGCACGAAAAGCTGTATCACCTGATGTAATCGGGCAGACAATGACTCCAAACATCACAAATAACAGTCCCAAAGGTATGCCTTTTACTTGTAGCGGCCCGATTGTTTTTACACAAATATCATACACAACTCCGGCCTGCCCTGCGTGTGCAAGCATCTGTTGTAACCCGGTCATATGGCCGCCTGTTTGTTCATAGACGGCGCATCCGGCCGCAGCCCAAATTAGCGCAATAATCCCTTCCGTTACCATGGCCCCGGCAAAGACCTGGCGTGACTGGTATTCATTAGTGATACAACGTGCCATAAGGGGGGATTGCGTGGCGTGAAAGCCGGATATAGCTCCACAAGCCACCGTTACAAACATTAGTGGCCAAATGGGTAGATTCGATGGGTGCAAATTGTGAAGCGCAATTTCCGGGATGTGGTAGCCTTGTGCGAAAAGACCACCTGATACGCCTAGTGCCATAAGCAGCAAACAAATGCCGAAAAAGGGGTACACATGGCCGATAATTTCATCAATTGGCAGGAAGGTGGCCATAAAGTAGTAGAGGAAAATGATGGCCAGCCAAAAAGAGGTGTTTGTCAAATAACTGCCCGTGACTACGTGCCCTTTAAATAAGAACACTAATAAGTGGGCAGGTCCTACAGCAAACACAGTCCCCACCATTACCAAAAGGATAATACTAAAAATGTGCATGATTTTTTTAATCTGCGGGCCCAAATAAATTCCTGTAACTTCGGCAACGGATTGGCCTTTGTTACGAAGGGATAAAAAGCCACAGGCAAAATCATGCACGGCACCTGCAAAAATGGTTCCAAACGTAATCCACAAAAAAACGCTGGGTCCCCACAGCGCGCCCGAAATAGCCCCAAATATAGGCCCCAATCCGGCAATATTTAGCAGTTGTACCAAAAACATCCGCCATAACGGCATGGGTACATAATCCACGCCGTTAGTAAAGAGAACGGCAGGCGTTTGGGCGTTTGTCGGCCCAAACGTACGTTCCACATATTTTGCATATGTAAAATAGGATAAAATAAGAAGTCCTAAACAAGTAAAAAAACTGATCATAAAAACCCTCTATTTATTTTACAACTTTTAAAGAAAATCCCTCGCTCTATGTCCCAAATCCTATATGGAAAATAGGCTTAAAAACCGCCCTCGGCATGCAGCACGGGGCGGTTTTATGATAAGAGAAAGAGAGGGAAAACTAACAGATTTCTCCGTCACCAAAGGAAAATTGTGCTAAAGAGCCGTCTTTGGCTTGTACACAGATGTATTGCAAATCCGTTTTGGCTTCCATGCTACGCACTGCTTGCGGAGCTACGCGCACGCAAGAACCTTCTTGTACGGTAATGGTTTGACCGTCCAAAGTCATGGTGCCTTTACCTTTTATGAAAATATACACTTCTTCGTTTTGTTTATGTTTATGATTAAAAGGGGCCTTGGCACCGGCCGGCATAAGATTGATAGAAATTTCACAACTGGTAAGCCCCAGTGCATCGTGTAAGAACGCTTTGCCATGTTCGTATTTCGTGCCAATTTGCGCTAAATTTCCAATTTCGGTAGATTTGTAGTTTGCCATAAATACTCCCGTAAAGTAAGATAATTTATTAAATCAAAATGCGGCTATGGTTGTAAAGCAAACATTATAAATTATGTTATGGACGTTTTATGAGCGTAAAACGTACACAGTTTTTGGGGCACGCGGTTATGCATTTCATACAGTTAATGCAACTGGGGTGGCGCACAAAGAGGGTGCAGGATACAGGGATATTCATGGGGCAGGCTTTGTCGCACAAGCCGCAATGCACGCATGTGTCTTCTTGGCGGGCGATTCCAACCGGGCGAAGTACACTCCATACGCCCATCGAGGCGCCGTGTACACAGAAATAATTGCAAAAGGGACGGTCCGTAAATAGAGTTGAAAGCAAAAAGATGATGAGTACCGAGCCGTTAACCCAATCCCACATCCCCACGGCTACGTTGTGGCCAAAATAAAAGCGGCTATTTAAAAAGTAAAATACAAGGTTTAGCGTACTAAGCCCGTAGAGTATGTAGCGCAGCAGTTGCGCGTATTGCTGATACTTTTGCGGCAGTTTGTAGCGCGGCAGATGTATTTTTCGGGAAAACCACCCCAGCCAATCTTGCAACGCGCCGAATGGGCAAATCCACCCGCAAAAAAACACACCACAAAATAAAATGGTAATCCAAATTTTTTGCCCGATGCTATCTGCAAACGGCAAAAAAGGTAAAAACAGGCCCGCCATAAAGCAGGCCTGTATGATTAAACGCAGGGGTTGGACAAGTTTTTTCATCTAAAACCCTAATTTTTTAAGCCAGGCATTTACTTTGAGTTGAGCGTTTTCGCGTTCGTTTTGAGCTTCATGTCCGTATAAGGAAAATCCGCTCAAGACATTGGCTTTCGTGGTTTTTTTAATGTGGGAAGGAATGGAAGATAAGCCGCTTCCTTCGTGCGTTACAAACGGAGCTATTTGCTTGTTAGCCCAGTTGTACTGTTCCATAAATGTATAGAGCACCATGGGTAAATCGCCCCACCAGTTGGGGCAGCCGATAAATACCGTGCCGTACTCGTCAAAATTAGCCACTTTATTGGCTATTTCCGGGCGGGCGTTAGCGCGCTTTTCTTGTTGAGCTACTTCGGTTAAGGGGCGGTATTGGGTGGGATAGGTGTCGTTTTTTAGTTTAATTTCAAATAAATCACCCCCGGTTTTTGCTGCAATCATTTTGGCTACAATAGCGGTGTTTCCTTCTTTAATGTTACCCACGCCGTATTGTTCCCCCGTGCGGGAAAAATAGACCACTAACACTTTGCCGTTGTTCGTAGCCGGATGGGCAGCTTCTTCGGCCTTGGGTTTGGCATTACAGGCCGCAGCCATTAATGCAGTGAGTAAAAGTAGTAGTATTTTTTTCATAAGTTTCTCCTTAATCTTTTATTTATTCGGGCGTAACGAGGGGGTATAGTCCGTAATTTTATTGTAGCAATTAGAGTAAACTCTAAGTCAAGCCCAATATAATTATCCTTGTGTGTGTTTCGGGAGTCTTGCAATATACAAGCTATACTGTCACATAAACAAAGTATGATATAATAAAACTATATTGTTAATGACGGAGGAATACGGCAAAACTTAACTAGCATGTAAACAAATTTTAAAACTGTTTTTGGGTCGTCCGTCTTGTATGACGGACACAGTTTACGTATAAGTAAACAGAAACTTAAACCGAAAGACAGTCGTATTAGGCATAAAATGGTTGGACTTGCAACCCCACTGTTTTATGCTCAATGCTTGCTATTGATAATGGCAAGTTACGGCTGTTTGTACTATGTGTTTAAGTTTCTCATAGGGCAAATGGCCGTTTTATATCCGGCTAGTGTTCCTACAATAACAAATAACATAAAAAGAGGTAATTATGAGTAACGTGACTAAAGTTGGACGAATCGCCGGAAGTAAGGCCGTAAAGAGCGGGGGATTTACCCTCATTGAGTTATTAGTGGTGGTGCTGATTGTCGGTATTTTAGCGGCCGTGGCACTGCCGCAATATCAGTGGGCGGTGCGTAAAAGCCGGGCCACCCAGGCACTAACTGCTATGGCAGCGCTAAGGCAGGCTATAGATGTGTGGGTGTTAGAACATGGGTATCCGGAAGAGTTTGTCTCTTTCCTTGGCACAAATTCTACGGCCACATTAGACATAAACCTGGGGGAGCCTGCTGCACCGGGCGTGGGCAATAAAATTGGAGATTATAATGTAGCGGCTGCCTGTCACGGTACAGGCTGTTGGATATGGGCCGGACCACTAGGATTAGATGTTTATGCTAGCGAT
>JAZUNI010000059.1:0-15773 GCA_045604045.1 Elusimicrobiaceae bacterium
TTGTATGTGATAACTTATTTATGTCCTTATCCATGTTAAGGACCTCCTTGTGATTAAATTACCTGCTAGCACAGGTAATTTAATTGTATCACAAGGAGTTTTTGTTGTCTTGCGGAACGGTATAACCAAGATTGAACCCCCTGCCTAGCAGGGGGTTTTCATTACACAAGAAACTCCGTGCGTAAGCACGGAGAGTTTCATATTATCTAATTCTTATTTCGTCGGGGTGGGGCTCAATGATTTGACCGCGCTTTTTAGCTTTGTACCGCGCGTAGCGCTCTACTTGGCTTTGTACTAACATATAGAACAACGGAATAAGCACTAAGCCAGCTAGTGTACCAATGAGCATCCCGTAGAAAACCGGTACCCCTAGCGCGCGGCGGCTGGCAGCCCCGGCCCCATTAGCTAACACCATAGGCACCATCCCTAAGATGAAGGTAAACGCCGTCATGAGTACCGGGCGGAAACGCTGTATGAGCCCGTCCATAGCGGCTTTATAGACGCTAGCGCCGGATTTGTGTTCGTCCTTGGCAAACTCTACAATTAAAATAGCGTTCTTAGCGGCTAGACCAACCAGTAGCACGAGCCCTAACTGGGCGTAAATACTTAAGGATTGTCCGCTAATCCACAACCCAAACAACCCCCCGCCTACAGCCGCTACTACGGACATCAATACGGGCACCGGGATAGTCCAGCTTTCGTATTGAGCGACTAGAAATAAATACGCAAAGATAACCGCCAAGGCAATTAAGGTGTTAATTTGCCCTTTGTTTTGCTTTTCCTGATAACTCATACCCGTCCATTCATACGCATAGCCGGGGGGCAGATTTTTAAGAATTTGCTCCGTCTTTTCCATGGCTTGCCCGGAGCTGGATTTAGCATGGGGCGTGCCCATAACGGTAGCCGCCGGGTACTGGTTATAGCGCGTAATTTGGCGCGGAGACAAAATGTATTTTTGGTCCACCAGTGCCATCAGGGGCACCAATTCACCGGTGGCGCTAGTAACATACATTTTATTGATGTTTTCCGGCGTCATACGGAATTTGCTATCAGATTGCAAAATTACTTTGTTAATTTGCGTTCCAAAGTTCACGTCCCCCACATAGGAAGAACCTAGGTAGTTTTCCAAGATAGAAAACACGCTAGAAACCGGCACTTTCATACTCTCGGCTTTTTGGCGGTTAACGTCCAAGTAAATATTGGGAGTGTCTGCCTTAAAGGTGGAATATGCCAACTGCATGGTGGGATCCATCATCATTTGATATCCCATACCGGCAGCTGTATTGGCTAGCTTTTGGTAGTCAAAGTCGTTAAGGGACTGAATACGCAAATCTAACCCGCCGGAGGTACCTAACCCCGGGATGGAGGGCATTTCAATAGCACGGATGGTAGCATCGGCTATACCGGCAAATTGCTGATTGAATTTGGCGGCAATATTGCTTTGTAGTAAGTCTTTAGATTTACGAGTGTTCCATGGATTTAAACCTACGAACACAACCCCTACGTTTTCCCCTGTACCTCCTAGCAAGCTGAACCCTTGTACAGAGGTAGCATGTTTTACGCCAGGCGTTTGGCGGATTTGGGCAATTACCTGGTCTAATACTCCGCGCGTACGCATAGCGGTGGCCCCTTCCGGCAGTTGTACATCCACAATTACAATACCTTGGTCTTCCAAGGGAATAAAGGAAGTAGGCATAACCTGTAGTAAGGCAAAATCTAATGCTACAAAGCCACCGAAGAGCAACGCAATAATAAATTTGCGTGCCAGTTTGCGCACTACACTACGGTATCCGCGGGAACCGCGTTGCACCGCCATATTAAACCACCGCAATACCCAAATATGGGTTTCTTTAATGGGTTTTAACATGGTGGCACAAATAGCGGGGGATAACGATAATGCATTTAAGGTAGAGAAACACACCGCTACGGAAATGGTAACGGCAAACTGCGTATAAATTTTACCGGTAATCCCCCCCATAAACGTAATGGGGATGAAAATGGCCAGCAGCACCAGTGTGGTAGCAATAAGTGCGCTGGAAAGCTCGTCCATGGCTTGTTCAGCCGCGTGTTTGGCGGATTGTTTTTCCCGGTTCATCAGCACAATAACACGTTCTACCACACAAATGGCGTCGTCTACCACTAGCCCAATGGCCAGTACCAAGGCAAACAGCGTAAACATATTGATAGAGTACCCTAGCGCCATCATCACTGCAAAGGTTCCTAACAAAGATACAGGGATAGTAGCTGCCGGTACCAAGGTGGCGCGCCAGTCTTGTAAGAACACATAACACACAATGACTACTAAAATAAAGGTGAGGATGAGCGTAAGTACTACTTCTTCAATGGAGGCGTTAATAAAGTCCGTAGTATCTACCGAGAATTCATACGTTAAGCTGGGCGGGAAGAATTGTTCCATACGTTTGAGCTCTTTACGTACGGCGTCAATGGTATCTAATGCGTTCGCTCCGGAGGACAAGTTAATCATCATAGGGATAGATTTCTTGCCGTCAAAGGTAGCGTCAAAACTGTAGGTCTCTTGTCCTTCTTCTACCCGGGCAATATCTGACAGGCGCACTAGCCCCCCTTGATTATCTGTACGGACGATGATGTTTTGGAAGTCTTTGGCATTATTTAAACGGCCATCGGTCTGCAAGGCATATACGGTAAGTACGGTGCCGTCATTGGGCATGGCCCCAATTTTACCTAGGGAAGGCTGGTAGTTTTGGGTAGCAATCGCGTTTTTAACGTCCGCAATTGAAATATCTAACGCGGCCATTTTGTCCGAATCCAACCACACCCGCATACTTTTATTGGCACCAAATACGCGGGCTTCCCCTACACCGTTTACGCGGCTGATATTTTTTTGGACGTTATTATTTAGATAGTCGCTGATATCCAAAGAGGATAAAGACCCGTCTGTGGAAGTAAACGACACAAGCCCTAAAATGTTAGAGGAACGACGGAAGACGCTAATGCCTTGGCGGGTTACTTCGGTAGGTAACAACGCCGTAGCTTGTGAAACACGGTTTTGCACTTTTACCTGGGCAATATCCGGGTCCACCCCCGTTTTGAAGGTTACAGTTAACATATAGGAACCGTCGGCCGAGTCCGAAGACATATAGAGCATATCTTCTACACCGTTTACAGAGGATTCCAGCGGAATACCTACGGTTTTAGCAATTACTTCGGCACTAGCGCCCGGATAAGTGGCACGAACGACTACTTCAGGCGGAGTAATTTCCGGATACAAAGCGATTGGCAAGTTTTTAAGCGCAATCGCCCCGGCTAAACACAACACAAGAGAGATAACGACCGCAAAACGCGGACGGTTAATAAAAAACTTAGCAAACATTAGTTATTCGCCTCCGTGGTAGGCGTTGCTTCGGCCGGAGTCGGAGCGGTTTTCTGTATACTGGGGGCGGCCGGTGCATAGGATGGCATGGAGGTTTCGCTGACATTCACTTGTTGGCCGTTTTGCAATTTTTGTTGGCCAATTGTTACGACGCGATCCCCTTCATTTAAGCCCGAAATTACTACAAATTGGGTACCCACCACATCCCCTACTGTAATGTATTTTTGAACGACAACCCCTTCGTTGGTAACAGTCATGACGTATTGGCCGGTGGCATCTTGCGATACGGCGGTTTGCGGAATTAACAAAACGGGGCGGAACTTATCCATGCTCACTGTTACATTTACATAGTTACCGGGAATCAGTTTATTATCTTTGTTATCCGTTTGCGCATATACAGCCATAGTGGCCGTTTGAGCGTTAATTTCGTTATCTGCAAAGAGGTTGGCTTCCGGCATTTCTATGGTTTGCCCGTTGGGCAGAGACACTTGAATATCCGGGCGCATATTGGGATTGGTTACTTGGTCCATGCCGGATAAACGTTCTTTATCCGTAATAGAGAACACCACACGGATGGGGTCCATTTGTACCACGCGGGCTAATCGGCTGGCCCCGGCGGTGGCAAGATTGCCTTTGGTCATTAACGCTTTACCGATATAACCTGTAATAGGCGATTTAACTTCGGTATATTCCAGGTCCAGCTTGGCTAGGTCTAGTGCCGCTTGGGCAGCTTTTACGTTGGCCTTAGCGTTGGCCAAATTGCTTTCGGAAAGTTCCAGGTCTGCCTTAGAAAGCATGTGGTCATTATACAGGGCCAGTTCGCGGTTGTAATCACTTTGAATTTGTTTTAAAGAGGCTTTGGCTTTATCCAAATTGGCTTCCGCAGAAGAAACAGCGGCTTTATAGCGTTTTTGGTCAATTACAAAGAGGACTTCCCCCTCTTGCACAAAGGACCCATCGGCAAATAATACTTGGTCAATATAACCGGACACTTGCGGGACTACGTCCGAAGCGTTAATAGCTTCTACGCGGGCAATGAAGTTTTTGCCCAAGGCAACCGGTTTCTTTTCCAGTGTTTTAACTAGCACGCTGGCTTGCCCGGCGCCGCCAAAGCCCCTTTGGCTGGCGTTAGAAAAGAATTTTCCTTTTACGAAAAATCCGATTGCTGCCCCTACACCAATCAGCAGCAAGTATTTAATATAGCGATACATCGTTCTTTTTGTCATAATTTATTTCCCAATACTCTTGTATAGATTTGCTTTGCTAAGTAGTAAACTGTAGAAAGCAGAAATTTTGTTTTGGCGCGCGTCGGCCAGTTGAGCTACCGCGTCTAATAACGTTAAAATATCCGCCTTGCCTACTTGATAATAGCGAAAGGCAACACGGTGGTTTTCCTCGGCACTGTTTAGTACGGTTTGGCTAATTTCGTAGGATCGTACAGCCGTTTTATAATTTTGATAATTATGCCACACTTCATTTTGAATGGATAGACGTAAATTAGCCGTGTTGGCTTGTTCTTGTTTGTAGAGCCAAGAAGCCGATTTTACTTTATAAAAGTTGGAAAAACCGGTAAATAGCGGCATAGATATGGCGATCCCGGCGGAATTGTTGCGCTTGTAAAGCGAATGATTCTTCCAGCTAGTGTCATTGATATCGGCTGAGGCCGTAGCGGCAATGGTAGGAAGCATATCCGTTTTAGCGGCCGTTACGCTGGATTTGGCGGCTTGTTCAGCGCTTTCTTGGGCACGTAGTTCCGCACGCTGCGTAAGGGCCTCTTTCATGAGGGCCTCCACATCATCTTGTTCAATGGAAGTAGTTTGATTATCAAACCGGGGCTTAATTAGTTTTAAAGGCGTGCTGGGCGACAAGTTTAGTAAAACTGCCAATTGCCCGCTATATTGCTTAATTTCATCTTCTGCCAACACAACGGCCAAGAGAGCCTGTTCATAGCGGGTTTGAGCTTGTAGTTTATCGCTTAAGGATACCATGCCCAGTTTGTAGCGTTTTTGCGCTTCGTTATAAGATTGTTTATAGGAATCTAAACTGGCGTTAGCACTGACGAGCGTTTCTTGTGCGGCCAGCAATTTTAAATAAGCTGTTTGCACGGAAAGCATGAAGTCTTTGATGGCCGCATTATATTGGAAGTTGGCGGCATCCGCGTAAGCACGCAAGGTACTTACACGGCTTTCCCGTCCACCAAAGTCAAACAACAGCCAACTGGCTTCTGCTTTGCCGGTATACGGTTCGGTTTGGGTATACCCCCCGCGCGATTCAATGCGTTCCCCTGCCACATTGGCAGCACCGGTCAAAGTGATAGAAGGCAAATACTGACTCCGTCCGGCTCCCAAGGTGGCTTCGGTGGCTTTTACCCCCATATATTGAGCACTTAAGGACGGGTTTGTGCAGATGCCGATTTGTAACAAATCGGACAAGGCTAAATCGTCGGTCGTAATATTTTTATCAATACACCCTGTAGGTGCTTGCACCGTTGAAGTGAGCAGCGGATCAAACGCGGCGCACGGCACGGCAGCAGCACACAACAATGCTAGTAATGCTTGTTTTTTCATGTAAGTTTATGTCCTTTTTGATATAAGTTCAAAATAGCTAAGGTGTTCTTCCACACCATTTTTTTGATGATTTGATGAAGGGCGGGAGTATACTCCTTTTTTCCTAAATCGTGTAGTAAAGCAATGCGGTGACATTCCGAAAAATTAATTTGACCGAAAATAATGTGCGTAATGAGCACCAGTTCCGGTGATTTGCCGGACAGACCGGTTAGTTTACTAATAATTTTATAGGGGCGTGTATGAAACCCCTCCATAAAAGAAAACAGTAAGTGCAATGTTTCTTTAGAAGCACTTAAGGCCGCATGGGTGAAAATACGCTCTAGGGGTAAGGTTTTGCTATCTAGTCCCAAGTCAATTACTTTATCCAGTAAGGCGTGTAATAAATCAAGGGTTTGCTGGGAAGAGAGATTATCTAACTTTTCCAGTGCTATGGCTAGTTTTTGATCGGTTAAAAAGGGTTTGTGATGCTCTTGCGCCAAATATTTGACCGTCTCTAAAAATAAGGAACGTTTATCGCCAAAGTAGTATTTAACGGCGGAAACATTCATGTGGGCAGCGGATACAATTTCCCGCACAGACACGTCGCCATAACTTTTTTGGGCGAACAACCGGGCAGAAGTTTTGAGTAATTTTAACCGGGTATCTTTCATACACATAAATTATAACAAAAAACAAAAAGGAATTCAAACATTTGTTTGAATTCCTTGAAAAATAATACGGTTTAATCTTAACGGCCACCTCCGCCGCCACCGCCGGATCCACCGCCGGCGTGCCCCCCGCCTCCTACGCCAGAGGAAATAGAAGAAAAAGCCGAACTCATAGCAGCAGACAAGTTGCCTACATTCGAAATAGCAAATCCACGAGCATAGAGCGAGGCTTTGATTTGTTGTGTGGAAAATTGGCTCTCAAACCGTTTAATCCACTTGCTTTCTACCCCTAGCGCATAAGCATACGGTAAATAATCGCAAAATATACGTAAATCATCGGTGGGGTCGGATTGTTCCACACGTCCTTTTTCACCTATTTCCAAATAGTGTTTGAAGCCTTCTATATGGTCCATGACTTCGCGCCCGAAGGGCGTATAGGCTTTAATCCATTGCATAAATAGAGCGCCGGAAATAACGGTTAAAAGGACTAGACAGCCTGCTGGCAGCGAACAATATCTGCCGTTAAAATCAAAAAGGACAAAAATCAGTCCAAATAACCACATAGCTGAAAAAAGTTTTTCCCGCCAAGAACTACCGGGTTGTAGACAAACATGCAAGAGATATGTGGCGCTAGATAACAACATCGTTATCACGCCAACCATCTCCCACATATTGTCCTCAAAATTCCCCATTACTGCGCTAAGGCAGGCTAGATATATACAAGTAGGGATATTGTACCACTTGTTGGTAGAAAACAGAGACTCTGTTTCTTTGGCCAGCATATGCTGCAATTCTTCTTGGATGATGCGGAAAGCTTCTCGGTTAGAAGTATCTGTTAAACGGATTTCGTTCTTTCCCCTAAATAACGCGGGTAATATCATGTCTTCTTCTTTGAATAGCAACCCTGTCGCTAGACCTGGTTTTTTCACTAATTTGGTGGAACGCCCGCTCCAGAAGGAGAATTCTTCCTCAATAGACAACGCGCCTTTCATAGATAAACTGACAATGGTAGTGGGCAATAACTTATGTCGCGCCAGTCCCATAGAATAAGTATAGATGGTTTTAACGGCTGAAAATCCTTCCGGTGGTTCATATTGGGTTATAATGCGGGCGTTGGGGTCTCTGCCCACCCTATTCCAGGCCCACCAATAATAAAGCCACAATAGGAGTAACCCCGCCACCAACCCCAACACAGGCAGATACTTCTTGAAATAGCCAATCCCTACTTTAATAACCCCTTTTTGCCAGGGAACAGCAACAGTAAAATCTTGCTCGGGATATAGGGTTTGATCTACCCAAAACAGCAAATCGCGGCGGTAGGCAGATTTCCCCTTCGTGCCCTCTCGTCCCACATAACTGGAAATGCGGGATGTATCCGGCACGGCCCCAGCAGGTAACTCTAATTGGAAGGCAGCTTTTTCAATGGGGAACGCCCATTTTTGGCCGGTTACGTTCCAGTAAATTTCGTCATGTTTGAAAAACAAACGCACGACGTTATCAATCGTATACGTGAAACGATAGGTGTGCTCCCCGGAAGGAATATAATCGTCATTTCCAAAATTCACACGCAACATCTTGCCTTTCTTTTCTGTAAAAAAAGGATGCGTTTGCCCGTCCATGGTAAGAGATTGTGGGTGGACTACTTCTCCAAATGTATTGGGCAACTCCCGGTAGATACCGCGCCTAATTTGCTGATGCTCGGCCACCACAGAGATACTTTCCGTTACTTGTGCTGACCCGTCCGGCAATACCCGCATATACGAAGAAAAATTGGTAATTCGCTCCGCAGCTAGCAGCCACGGGGCGATAAAAACTAAACTACTCAGTATAAGAAGTTTTTTAATCATTGTTATTTTGTCAGTAGCCGATTTAAATAATCGTAATAATTATTTTTTGGGGCTTTAGATAAACGTGCTTGCAACTGGGCCTCGGTAATAAACCCGCGGCGCAGGGCAATTTCCTCTAAACATGCAATTTCTACCCCTTGATTAACCTGCATACTATGCACAAAGTTGCTGGCCTGTAAGACACTTTCATGTGTACCTGTATCCAACCAAGCAAAGCCGCGGCCTAAGTGGGCTACATGTAAATTACCTTGGGCTAAATAAAGTTTGTTCAAATCTGTAATTTCCAGTTCTCCTCGGGCCGAAGGTTGTAACGTTTTAGCAAGTTTTACCACTTGATTGTCATAAAAATAAAGCCCGGTCACAGCAAAGTTACTTTTAGGGTTTTGGGGTTTTTCTTCCAGCGAGATAGCTTTGCCAGAGGGATCAAACTCTACAACGCCAAAGCGTTGCGGATCATTGACTTCATAGGCAAAGACCGTGGCTCCGGGGCGGGGCAGTGCATTTTGCATTAAAATATCTTCAAATCCATTCCCATAAAAGATATTGTCGCCCAAGATAAGGGAGCAGGAATCATGCCCGATAAACGTTTCCCCCAAGATAAAGGCATCTGCAATGCCACGTTTGACATGTTGAACAATATAAGAAAGTTGAACCCCCCATTGACAGCCATCCCCTAATACGCGTTTAAAGTTTTCATGATCTTCCGGATTAGTAATGATGAGGATTTCCCGCACCCCCGCTTGCATCAGTACGGAAAGTGGGTAGTAAATCATTGGTTTATTATAAATGGGCAATAGAATTTTAGAAATAGGTAGCGAAGCCGGATACAAACGTGTACCAGCCCCCCCTGCCAAAATGATTCCTTTCATAAATTCTCCTTTTCATTATGATACTATTTTTGCAGTTTAAAATCTTGCTTAATTCGCGTGGCGGCCGCTTGGCAAAGGGTATAGAGATGTTCGGCATGTTTTTCAAAAGATTTGCCTTCTAAACAAATAGGGTCCGCAATATCTACTGGTTGGCCGGTAGCATACTCAGACAATAGCCAAATTTTATCGGTGAATTGAGGATAACGATCCAACAAACGTTCTTCATGGACGCGCTCCATACAAAATATTATATCCGCCGTTTGTAAATCTGAAACCGTTAGCTGTGTAGAGATATGTTTTGTAAAGCAAATGTGGAGCTTAGCAAGTGAGTCTTTTACTTTGGTTGGTATCACATAGGTGGAATCTGCATAGAAACCGCGGGAAAACACAGTGGTATCCGGCAAAACGTGTTTAAAAAATTCTTGTGCCATAAAACTACGGCAAATATTCGCGTGGCAGATACAAAGAAGCTTCATCTTTATTACTATAGCAAATTTGATAAAATAAGAATATGGACTTATTTCTTAAATTCTTAGTAGCCCTGCTGCTTGCGTTTACCCCGTTTAGTTTTGCGGCTACAGAACCGTGGGCTTTTTCTGTTTTACAAGGTTTACTAATAGGAAGTTGGATTTGTTGGCTAGCTACCCGTAGGACGTTTGTATATACTTCTGTAACTAAACCTGTATTGTATGTGTTTGGCGTTTTGATCGGTTTTTGCCTTATACAGAGTTTTTTTCCGCAAACCTTATTGGACCCTATTGTGGGGCATCCCATTACGCTCATGCGCCTTTACACGCTGGAACACGCCAGTTTATTTGTCACTTATATGGGAGTGGTGCTTTTGGTGGGGCAAGTATTTCCTTCTTTTGATCAGATCAAGCAACTTATGTGGATGCTAGTAACGGTGGCTGTTTTGGTGGCATTATGTGCGTGGGCATTTCCCCAAGGACAGTATGTGGCTAAATTGACAGGAATAACCCAGTATACAAGCGCCATTGGGCCCTTTGTCAACCGCAATCATGCGGGCTTATTTTTTGCCCTCAATGCACTGCTAGCTTTGGGGTTGTTTTCTACACATCAACTACATAAAAAACAGGTAATGGGAGTCGGGCAAGGGCGGGCTTTTATAGGCAAGCAACTGTGCTTAACGGTGATTGCAATAGGTTTAATGGCGGCTACCGTATGTACCCGTTCACGCGGGGCAATGCTTTCGCTGCTGGTGGGGCTACTTGGCTATGCATTTTTGTGCGTGTGGTACGTGCCGCATCAATTTAAAAAACGTATAAATGGATTTTTTTGTATCTTAGCATGTTTACTGATTTTGGTAGGGGGTATTTATACCCATGTGGAGCAAATTAATGCCTTTGCTCACCGGCGGGTGGATGCTTCTGCGCAAACCCGCAAAATGCTCTATCGGGCGGCTGAAAATATGTTAAAGCAGTATCCTGTATGGGGTATTGGCGTAGGGGCCCTTCCTGTAGTGATTACTTCTTATACCGAATGGGATGTACACCAATACATTGAACATGCGCACAATGATTGGTTGGAATTATTAGTAGGAGTAGGCATTGTGGGGGCTGGATTAGTGTTGGTGGGCATTATTGGATTTATTGTAATGAGCTTAAAACGATTAAAACACTTGGAGACAAAAAAACAATTTGTGTTTGCCAGCTTCCTAAGTGCTTTGTTGGCGATGAGTGTAGGGAGTTTAGTAGACTTTCACTTTTTTATCCCGGGGTGTGCGTTAGTATTTTTTATGATACTAGGTGCCGTTGTAGCCCCCACTTTTAACAAACCACATGTGCACGCTGTACGATGGCCTATTCTAGTGAAAATTTTACTTATGTTTCTTTTGATGGCGGCCAGTTGGATTCCATTGCAAAAAACGCGCTGTTGGAGGCAGTTTTTCATTGGTAAAGGCCTTAAAATAGAACATAAACAGCAAGCCTATGAACAAGGCCTTGCGTATTACCCCGGGCCCCGTTATGCAGCCCGGTTGGCAAAAGCGTATTATAAAGAAGCGTTACATGTACGTGACCCCATGATTAAAATTTTCTATTTTGAACAGGCACAACAACTGGCTCAAATTTATTTAGAAAAATACCCGAAAGAGAAGGAACTCTCCGCGTTATATGTGCAAGCTAGCCGGCATTTACGCTAGGCGTTCCTCTCTTTAATATGCTATAATAGGTGTACTATGAAACTTCATGCTTTTGCATCTGTGTGTATTCTATCTATGATGAGCATTCTAACAGGGTGCTCTGCCTTCCCGGTGGATAAATCCACCTTACCGGATACAGTTGTCCGTCAAGAAGTGACCGACGCGTTGGCGCAGGTCCGCTCCACGCAGTCGTATGTATTGCAACCAGGTGATTTGGTAGATATTCAAGTATATATGGAAGACGATATGAACCGTGTGCTACGTATTAGCAGCCATGGAACGGTCACATTTCCACTAGTGGGCAACGTAAAATTAGCCGGCTTATCGCTTGAACAGGCCGAACAAACCCTGGCCGGACGTTTAACAGCTTATATCAAACAGCCCCAAGTATCTATGCTGGTAAAAGAATATGGTAACAAAACGGTATACGTGTTGGGGCAAGTATCCAAACCTAGTTCTATTCAAATTCCACCGGAAAAAGCCTTAACCGTGCTGGAAGCTATTACCTCTGTAGGTGGTTTTACCGACGTAGCTAACACCTCTAAAGTACGCGTGTTACGCGTAGAAGATGGCAAACAAAAAACCATGGATGTAGATGTAACCCAAATTACCAAACAAGGAAATAAAAGCTTAGATATTTCCCTGCAACCGGGGGATGTGGTGTTTGTACCCCAAAGCATGTTTTAATGGGTAGGAATTACTATGAACGATAAAGAATTAGACATTACGACCCTAGTGGGCATGGTACTAAAGCACTTTTGGCTCATTGCAGCTACAGCCTTACTGGGGCTACTGGCGGCTATCTTACTTAATATATTTATGCGCCCTGTGTATGAAGCTACAGCGCTACTGATGATTAACCAAGAAAATGCAGGTAAGTTGGACGATTCCCCCTACGGAAGTTTTGCCAGTATGGAAGATTACTACCGTACGCAATACCAGTTATTAGAAAGCCGATCCCTCTTGGAAACGGTTTATAAGCAACTGGATTTGAGTCAATATGAAGAATTTGCCAAAGGGATTGGATCCTTGCGTAAAGCGGTAAAAATTGACCCGGTTACCCGCAGCCGTTTAGTAAATGTAAAAGTGCGCGCCTACGACCCGCAACTGGCTACGGATATTGCTAATAACCTAGTTAATAATTTTGTGCAGGAAAATATTAGTAACCGTATTTCTATGGGCCAAGACATTATACGCGCCCTAGAAAGTACGGAAACCAATGAGCAAGAGCAAGAGTTGTTAAACTCGATGCCTCAGGTGGTCAACAGCGACTTTATTAAATCACTTAAACAACAAGAAGCCTCCTTGGAGCGTAATTGGGCCCAATTATCTTCTAAATATACGGCACAACATCCGGAAGTGGTATCCGTAAAACGGCAATTGGCAGCTACTGAGGCTCAAATTGCACTGGAAACCCGGCGTTTAGTACAAAGTATTAAAATTGAACTATCCGGGCAATTTTCGGGTAATAACGTGCGCGTGGTAGACCCGGCTATTACCCCTAAAGTACCGGTATTTCCTCGTAAAATGCTTAATTTAGCGGGAGGTTTATTGGGTGGAGCGCTATGGGGACTACTGCTTGTTTTTATACTTGAATTTATAGACCAGACAGTAAAATCTGCAGAAGATTTGGAAAAGAAGTTGAACTTGCCTTTTTTGGGATTTGTTCCGCAAGACAAATTAAAGAAAAAAGACAGTGAGTATGCGGCTATGCTTAAGGAAGGTAATGTACTATTTGCTGAAAATTTGCGAAATATCCGCACCATGCTGGGCTTTACTTTGGCTGAACAGCCTAATGCGCCTTTACTTGTAAGCAGCACCATGCAAGGAGAAGGGAAGAGTAATTTGTCCTCTAACTTGGCAGTAGCGGTGGCCCAAACCGGTAAAAAAGTATTGCTAATTGATGGGGATTTGCGCCGTAGCCGCTTGCATAAAGTATTCAAAATATCCCCCGACAAGGGACTTAGTAACATTTGGGACTCAGATACTGCCAGGGCCGATTATGCCTCCAACGTGCAACCGGTAGCGGATGTTGCTAATTTGTATGTAATGACCGCGGGACAACGACCGCCCAATCCAGCTGATTTACTCAATACTCCCCGCTTGGCTGATTTTATTGCCTGGGCGCAGAAAAATTACGATACTGTATTGGTGGATTGCCCGGCTATTCTGCCTGTATCGGATACTATGCTGTGGGGACGGTTTATTCCACGAACCATCTTTGTAATTAAGTATGGTAAAACCAATGTCCGTTCGGCCAAAATGGCACTGGATAAACTGTACAAAGCTGGTATAAAAGTATTGGGAGCTGTAATTGGACATTATAAACCGTCTGGTTTATCCTATGGGAAATATGGATATTATAAGGGATATTCCTACTATTATTCAGAAGATAAAAAGTAATTTCTCCAAATACCTGTAATAATTTCCCCCTGGTTTTAAAGACCGGGGGTTTTTATAGGGTCCTACCTAGTGTTATAGGGAGCTAATAAAACAATTATGAGATCTTCCACTTCATCACTAAAACTATATAGAACACCAACTAGGGGACACCTATCATAAGAAAACCCCACCTAAAAGGCGGGGTTTAAATCAATTCGTAACAACAATAGGTTATTAGAAAATGGCTTTTACAAACACACCTGCCTTGTTACTGTCATAATCGGCTGGATTCCAATTGGAATGACGGGTACGGAATTGATACCATACACCCGCAGACAACCAATCTTTAAATTGGTAGTCCACTTCCGGGCGGACCGTGTAAAGATGGTCATTGCGTTTGGTACCGGCTACACGCTTAGTGTAGTTCATGTCTTCCCATGCTAACGTTAAGGAGCCTGTTAATTTATCCGTTAATTTATGAGCCCCATACAAAGCTACTACCGTGTCTGCAAAATAACGGTTGTAACCAGTGTCTCCGGTAGCAGTAAAGCGGGTTTCTTCCATTTTGCGTTCACCGGATAAGCGCAACACATCACGTGTGGTAGGTTTATAGGTTAAAGCCACATAGTAGCCGACTAAATCATTGTATTTATCCGCATCTTTACCTTGGATGCTATGATCGTAATCCCGCATATCGTAGGTAATTTTAGCTGTACCAGTAACCTTGGAGGCAATATGTCCGTTTACACCGACCCCCACGCTATTGCCTATAGAGCTGCTGCCCTTATTGCTTTTATAGGTAATATCAGAAAACATATACTCTACAAAAAAGTTGGTACGCGCCGTCATATTGTAATACAGTTGTGCACCTAAATTGAAGCGATTACGGGTTAGATACTGCATTTCTGGTTCAAAGTAGCGATCATAAGAATCATTGGCAAATACTCCTACCCCAAACATCTTTTCACGAGAAGTTACATAGGAAATATAACCAGTATTATTTAAACGTTTGTGACGTTCGGTAAGGGCATTGTTGGCCGGATCAGTGGTATAGAGAACGCGGTCCCCCACTTTAAATTGATCATTGTCTACCTGAAAACCACCTAAAGCTTCCCAATAATTATTTTTATTGTGATTTTCAGTATAGGCATTATAACCAACGCCTGCATCGGCCGATAAACGAAGACCCGAGGAAGGAATGGCTGCATTATAGGCGGCCCCAACGCGGGTAGTGCTAATGAAGGAATCTTGAGTATGATTATTAGTCAGATAGATGTTATCATCATAGCTGAGAGTTTGAGAAGCCGTAAAATGCAGCGGCTTTTCAGCTGCGGCCGGCACGCAAGCAAGTGCCAACAGAAGCAAAAGAACGGATGCGTTTTTCATGATGTAATTTTCCTTTTACTTGTATAATTATAGTTCTTAAAATACTACCTTATTATTTTATAATTTTAATAAAAAAGAGACAAGTAAATTTCTCGCTATGTTGGCAGGAACTCCCCCATAAGTAATAGGATACCATACAAAAAGAAGACGCTCTTTGGATGGAAATGCAACGTATTGCTGCCGCTCATAAAATTAAAATACAGACAAAGCTCAGTCCCTTTTGAACAAATCCCGCGTGTAAACTTTATCTTGCACATCATCCAGCACGTTGTTGTAGCGGTTGGCTATAATGGTCTTACTGCGCATTTTAAACGCATTTAAATCGTTTACAACTTCACTACCAAAGAATGTGGAGCCATTTGCAAGTGTGGGCTCGTAAATGATAACGGTGGCCCCTTTGGCTTTTACACGTTTCATAATGCCTTGGATAGAGGATTGGCGGAAGTTATCACTCCCCGCTTTCATCGTTAAGCGATATACCCCAATAGTGGTGTTGTGTTCTTTGGCACTGTCAAAGGTGCTGTTGCCCTCGTAATACCCAGCCTGTTTAAGCACTTGGTCG
>JAZUNI010000060.1:0-17319 GCA_045604045.1 Elusimicrobiaceae bacterium
TGTTAAGGACCTCCTTGTGATTAAATTACCTGCTAGCACAGGTAATTTAATTGTATCACAAGGAGTTTTTGTTGTCTTGCGGAACGGTATAACCAAGATTGAACCCCCTGCCTAGCAGGGGGTTTTCATTACACAAAAAAAGCCCCCGTTTAAAGGGGGCTTTTATAATAAGTATACTTATTTAATCTCGCTCGTGCAGTGCGGGCAGCGGGTGGCTTCAATGGCAATTTCGCTGCAGCAGAACGGGCATTTTTTGGTAGTGGGTGCGGCGGCAGGGGCCGGGGCCGGTTTATTTAGTTTGTTGATAGCTTTAATCAAAATAAAGATACAGAAAGCCACAATCACAAAGCTAATCACTGCGTTTAAAAACAAGCCCAGGTTTAACGTGGTAGCACCGGCATCTTGCGCAGCGGCCATAGTGGCAAAATTGCGAGCACCGTCTTTACCGGCTTTAATCACTACAAACCAGTTAGAAAAATCTACTTTCCCTAACAACAACCCCAACGGCGGCATGAGCACATCTGCTACCATGGAGTTTACAATTTTGGTAAACGCGCCCCCAATGATGATACCAACTGCCATATCAATCACGTTGCCGCGCATGATGAATTGTTTGAATTCACTTGCAATATTTTTCATTTATTTCTCCTGTTTTATTAATTTTGCCACCTTAAGTAAAGGCGTATACAAATCGTTTTCCACCGGGTATTTTAACTCGTTCCGCACAGACTCATTCGTAAATTTTACCGGGGCCCCTTCTATCACACACAAGGGGCATTGTTCATTGGCTTCCCCCATCAGTAACGCAGCCGCACTAGCCAGCGTATCTGCTACATTCACGAGGGTAGTTTGTAGCGGTTGGCCAAAAATATCCGGCTTTCCCCGCAAATCTTTTACACCGTGAAACCCGGCATATCCCACCGCGGCCGCAATTACACCTGCCCGCAAAGGCAAAATCATACTATCCGTAATCACAACGCCCAAATTTTGTACGCGCCACACTTGCTGCAAAGCCGCACGCAACTCTTGCGCACACGCGTAGCAATCCGGCAATAAAATCAGCTTACCGTTCGCATTGGACTGGTCAATCCCGCCATTGGTCATGATCATCCCGTCTTTAATGGTCAGCCACGCCAACGGTGTTTTTAAAGCCGCCTGGCTATGCTGTTTAATCAGGGCCTCTTTTTGCGCAAGGTTTTCAAATGCAACGGTACTATTTTTCCAAAGAGCTACTACTTTTGAGGACACCGCCACCACCGTATTTTCGGGCACAGCCGGTAGAAACTGTTTAATAAACCCCGGTAGGTTATCCCCCTGTGCAAATACATCCGTGTGAACAGCCTGCAACTTCATGCGTCCTCAAACGGGGCTACAAAACTGCGGAACACTTCACTGGCCATAAACAGCCCCTCTCTAGTTAATTTTACCTTTTTACCGACCTGGGTGAGAAGCCCATTTTGAATATGCTTTTCAATTTCCTTTCCAAAAAGTGCCTGCTGCTGTGGCGTTATTTCTACCCCATCCAATTGCCGAAACGCCAACATCAGTGTCTCCCCTTCATGGGCTTTACCCGTCAAATGTTCTTCATAGGCTAGTGGCGCTTTTCCATTTTCCATACAAAAAATATAATCCGCCAGAGAAGATACATTTTGCCGGCGCGTTCCCCACCGGTACGAAGCCGCCGCACTTCCTAAACCAAGGTACTCACCGTTTTTCCAATAGTTGGTATTATGCAGGGCTTCTTTGCCGGGTTTAGCATAATTTGAAATTTCATAATGATGATACCCCGCCTGCGTCAGCCTGTCGTGCGTGTCTTCCAGCATTTGGCGCATAAGCGTTTGATCACATACAACCCCTTGCGTAAAAAAGAGCGTTCCTTCTTCTATTTGAAGTCCATATACAGAAATATGCTCCGGTTCCAACGCTACTAATTTTTCCAAATTTTGCTTAAAATTTTCCCGTGTTTGCCCCGGAAGCCCGGCTATTAAATCCACATTGATATTGGTAAATCCACCCGCCCGGGCAGCCTGATAAGCGGTTAAAAATTGTTCTACCGTATGCACGCGGCCCAAAGTTTTTAGTTCTTCGTCATGAAAGCTTTGCAGCCCCATACTTAAGCGATTAAACCCCAATTCGCGCAGCGTGGCTATTTTAGCTTCCGTCAAGCTTTCTGGGTTTGCTTCAAAGGTACTTTCCTTAAAATTAGCTACTGCGTTAAAATTTTTGCGGATAATTTTCCCCAGCCGGTTCAATTGATGAGGGGCAAGTAAACTAGGGGTTCCTCCCCCCACATACAGCGTATTACATCCAATTCCTTTGTATAAGGCCGCCTCATGCGCCAGGGCACCTAAGTAAGCATCCAGTTGATTTTCTTGTCCGGCAAAAGAGGCAAAGTCGCAATAATTGCACTTTTGCTTACAGAAGGGAATGTGAATATAAAGCCCGCGCTTCATGCTTGTTTACGCTCTGCCTCATAGTTGAGATACGCCAAAATAAAGGGATCTAAATCGCCATCCATTACGGCGTTAATTTGACTGGTTTCGTACCCACTGCGTAAATCCTTTACCAACTGATAGGGCATAAACACGTAGGAGCGAATTTGGTGTCCCCACGCAATCTCCCCTTTTTGTCCGTAGCGTTTTTCTGCCTCGCCGCGCTTTTTATCCATTTCCAATTCGTATAGCTTGGCTTTAAGCATTTTCATAGCCGTTTGGCGGTTTTGTAGTTGACTGCGCTCAATGCGGCAAGATACCACAATCCCCGTTGGTTTGTGTAACAAGCGCACGGCACTTTCCACTTTGTTTACGTTTTGTCCGCCGTGGCCGCCAGCGCGGGAGGTTTCCAACTCAATGTCGCTCTCCGGGATTTCAATGTTAATATCTTCATCAATATCCGGCAGCACATCGCACGATGCAAACGACGTATGCCGCCGTGCATTAGCGTCAAACGGGGACACCCGCACCAGGCGGTGCACGCCGTTTTCTCCCTTCAAATATCCGTAAGCAAAAGGCCCTTCCACCATGGCACAAAGCATTTTAATGCCGGCCTCGTCGCCGGGCTGAGAATCTAAAATAGAAAATTTAAATCCGTGTTGTTCAGCCCAACGCGTATACATACGTACCAACATTTGTGCCCAATCGCACGATTCCGTTCCGCCCGCTCCCGCGTGAATGGTCAAAATAGCGTTTAGTTTATCATTGGGTTCACTTAGGCGGATAGCCCCTTCTTTTTGAGCCACTAATTTTTCCGTCTGTGCTAAACTCTCAAACAAGGCATTTAGCTCTGTTTGGTCTTGCATTTCTTTGCATAGTTCAAACAATGCCTTGGCATCTTCCATGCGTTTTTGCAAATCAAAAAAAGTATCAATGGCCGTCTTTAACAAATCAATTTGGCGGCTCACTTCTTTGGCTTTTTGCGTATCATTCCAAAAGGCCGGCTCGGCCGAACGCTGTTGCAAAGACGCCAATTCTTGCTGTTTGTCTGCCACTTTATCAATGGCTTCAATCTTGGCAACGCGCGTTGACAACTCATCAATTTTTTGTTCTACATCTTTAAATTCTATGTTATTCATACAAAAACACAATAGTGGAAATTCCAATCGTAAAAAATAAAATGGCACACACCCACGCGAACCAGTCGCCCCACTTTACATAAAATGTACTTGTATCGCGCACAGAAAGCGGCACACTGGTGGTGATAATTTCCTGTTGGAATAAAGAAGAACGCTCCTTTACATTTCCAAAAGCATCAATATAGGCAGAAAATCCCGTATTAGCTGCCCGTACTACCGGCAACCCATTTTCTACGGCCCGCAACACATTTACCGCTAAATGTTGATAAGGGGCCGCTGTATCAAAAAACCACGCATCATTGGTAATGTTCACAAACACCTGCGCGCCTTGTTTCGCTTGCGCGCGCCACAGTTGCGGAAAAATAGATTCATAACACACCGTACTACCTAGCTTCACCCCACCCGCATCCAATAACGGCTGTTCCACGGGGCCTGGTAAAAAAGATCCTAGAGCTCCCATCACTTCTATATCTTTCACTATATATTTTAGCAACCACTCAAAGGGAATAAATTCTCCAAACGGAACCAGTTTCACTTTGCGATACGCTGACAAACCATCCCCTTGCGGTGTCATTAAGTAGGCCCCCACATATCGCTCCTCTTGCGATGAAAAGATGTTAGAACCCACTATTTGATAAGCACCATTTTGCTCTCCAATGGTTTTGAATAACTCAAAATAATACTCATCGGTTAATGCCCCCGGCACCACACTTTCCGGCCAAACCGCTAGATAAACATTTTTCCCTTGCAAAGAGTCTCCCATATCTTGTAAGGTACGGTTAATTTCGGCTTCAAATTCTGGGGTCCATTTTTTGTATTGGTCAATATTGGGCTGTAAAATGGCTGTCTGCAGGGTCAGTAGAGAATGTGGACGCTGCATAAACCGGGCAAATCGTCGTTGCATATGCGCACCATACCCATACACACACCCAAATAAAGCGGTGGCCAACACTAGTTGCCACAATCCCTTACGTAGTTCTGTTTGCCCAAAACACCACCCCACGCTGGCCCCTGTAAAAGCTAAGACAAAGCTAAGCCCATAGATGCCTGTATAAGAAGCTATATAAAGTACTTGCGGCACGTTCCATTGGGTATACCCCAACATAATCCATGGGAAGCCAATTCCGTAGAAAGCAATCGTTTGGTGCAGCCATTCCAGTGCCACCCAGCCACAGGCCGCTAACATGGGGAAAATAGCTCCTGTCTTTTTTAAAAAGTGGCAGGCCATCCCAAAAACAGCAAATTGCAAGGCTAGCAATCCTGCTAATCCTAACCAGGCAACGGCTGCCAGCGGCTTAGATAAATTGCCACCATGCACACACGTATAATAGACCCAACTTAACAACCCGGCATTACTAATTAATCCGGTCAGCCACCCATATAAACAGGCGCCCCACACGCTACGTACATGACACACTCCCCACACAAATGGGGCCAGCATCAACCAGGCCGCAAAAGAAAAAGAAACTTTCGGGTAGCTTATATAATATAGCCCAGCTGTTACGCCCATACAAACTGCCAAAAAAAGCAAGCGGCTTCCTTCGTGCAGTCCCGCCTGCAAGTGCAGCTTGTTAGAAGTATGTGTGGTAGAGGTATCAGGCAAATCTCGCATAGTCTAATAGCTAATTTTACAACGGCGCACCCAGCAGACAGCTTTAGCGGCTGGGCTACATTCCTGCTGGGTAGACACTTCCGCGGAGCAAGCTTTGGTTATTAAACCTGTTTGATTAAGTTTATTAAATTCGGTAATAAAATTTACATTGATAGCCACCACCCCTTTCGGGCCGGCCGCACATCCACAGGGATCTTTATCCACAATAATACAATCTTCATCGGCACTGCAAGCATACATCCGGTTCATCCGCGCTTTACGAGTAGCTTCTCTTTCAGCCTTTACACTGGCCTCTTTTTGGGCAGTAAGCTCTTGCGCATCCAACCGAGGAATTTCTACCTGAATCGGCACATCATGCGACAAAAATAACGCAATCAGCAGCACTACGGCCACCGTACATACACCTAAACAAACATTCGTAATTACTTTCTTCATTGGTTCGCTCCACAACATTTTTTATATTTTTTCCCGCTACCGCAAGGGCACGGATCATTACGTCCAATACGTTTGGAGGCCATGTCTTCGGTATGTTCGGGGTTTTTAGCAGCCGCCGCTTGGGCACGCTCGGCCGCCGTACGGCGCGGAGGCAATTGCAAGCGGAAAATATAACTTACCATCAAATCACGGATGCGGTTCATCATGGCCGCATACAACTTATAAGATTCTTTTTGATACTCAATTAACGGATCTTTTTGAGCATATCCACGCAGGCTAACACTATTTTGTAGTTGGTCTAATTCATACAAATTCTGCTTCCACGCGGTATCAATAATTTGTAATAGGAGCATCCGCTCAATTTCTCCAAAATCAAGCCCTTGCTCCGCAAAGTACAGCGTTCGTTGTGCATACAAATCCTTGACGGTATGCATAATATCGTCAATTAACTCATCCTGCGTTTTTTTACCAACCGTCTGCGCCGTTAGTTCAAACGGCAACGGGAAAAATTGATGTAGTCCCGCATTGAGTGCGGCAAAGTTGGACTTTTGCGGATGCTGCGGGTAATAGTATTGCTCCACCAGTTCGGCCACAATTTCTTCCATCATCTGGTGGGATTTTTCCATCATGTTTTCCCCATCCAAAATGGCATTGCGAATCCCGTAAATAGCAGTACGCTGCTGATTCATTACTTTATCATAATCTAGCAGTTGCTTGCGGATATCGAAGTTGCGCCCTTCCACCATACGCTGCGCTCCTTCAATTTGACGCGTTAACAAGAATGATTCAATCGCTTCATCTTCTTGCATACCTACATGGGAAAGAATGGACGCAATTTTTTGAGAGTTGGCAAACAAGCGCATAAGCTCATCATCTAGTGCAATGTAAAAGCGGGAGGAACCCGGGTCGCCCTGGCGGGCACAGCGGCCACGCAGCTGGTTATCAATACGGCGGCTTTCGTGGCGCTCACTACCAATCACGTGTAGGCCGCCTAGCTTCACCACCTCGTCTTGTTCCTCGGGCGTAGCAGGGTTTCCGCCTAGTACAATGTCCGTACCGCGCCCGGCCATATTGGTGGCAATCGTTACCGCCCCTTTGCGCCCGGCTTGGCTAATAATCTGGGCTTCCATCTCGTGATATTTAGCGTTTAACACTTTATGCGCAATCCCTTTTTGGCGCAGCATTTGGCTCAATTTTTCGGACTTTTCAATACTGCGCGTCCCTACTAATACCGGGGCCCCTTGTTTCCACAAACTTTCCACTTCGTTTACAATGGCATTAAATTTAGCGCGTTCATTTAGGTATACACTATCTGGGTAATCAATACGTTTAGAAGGCCGGTTGGGGCGAATTTCCACCACGTCTAGTTTATAAATTTGCCAAAATTCATTGGCTTCCGTCATAGCCGTACCCGTCATACCGGATAGTTTATTGTAGAGCTTAAAAAAGTTCTGAAACGTAATGGTAGCCAGCGTCTGATTTTCTTCTTTAATGGGCAAATTTTCCTTGGCCTCTACAGCTTGGTGCAACCCATCGCTCCAGCGGCGGCCGGGCATTAAACGCCCCGTAAATTCATCTACAATCACCACTTCACCGTCTTTTACCACGTAATCCACGTCGCGTTCATACAAGTGATGTGCGCGCAAAGCCTGGTTAATGTGATGTACCCATTCGGATTGTACATCGTCGTACAAATTGCCCACATTTAAAAACTTTTCGGCCTTGGCAATACCGGTATCGGTTAGCGTAGCGGTATGGGCTTTTTCGTCAATAATGGCGTCTACACCTTCATCCAAATTAATGCCTTCATATTTGGCTTTTACTTCGTCTTTTTCGGTAATTAAACGTACTTTTAAAGACGGAATTAACCGGTTCACGATGTAGTATTTATCGGTGCTTTGGTCCGACGGGCCGGAAATAATAAGCGGAGTGCGGGCCTCGTCAATTAAAATAGAGTCCACTTCGTCCACAATACAATAGTTTAGCGGGCGCAGTACGCGGTCTGCCCGGTTGATGACCATATTATCCCGCAGGTAATCAAATCCTAGCTCATTATTGGTAACGTAGGTAATATCTTTTTGATACATTTCCCGGCGTTCTGCATTTTCCATATCATGCCCGATATACCCTACCGTTAAGCCTAGAAATTCGTGAATAGGGCCCATCCATTGGCGGTCACGCTTGGCTAGGTAGTCGTTGACAGTTACCACGTGTACACCTTTGCCGGTAAGCGCGTTTAAGTAAGAGGGCAGCACAGCTACTAGCGTTTTCCCTTCCCCGGTGCGCATCTCGGCAATTTTACCTTGGTGGAGCACAATACCCCCCAACAGCTGCACGTCATACGGGCGCAAGCCAATCACACGTTTGGCGGCTTCACGCACGGTAGCAAACGCCTCGGATAAAATATCGTCTAGTGTTTCGCCCTTAGTCAAGCGGTCTTTAAATTCCTGCGTTTTGGCTTTTAATTGCTCGTCGGACAAAGCTTCCATCTGCGCGGCTAACGCATTGGCTTTATCCACATAATGTTGAATTTTCTTTAAATCACGTTCGCTTTTTGTTCCAAAAATTTTGTTAATTACGGTTTGAATCATAATATTGTCCTTATTAAAATAAAAATGAGTAAAATACGACGAGCCTTGGCTATTTGGCCACGGGCTTTTTGTGGTTAGATTTAATTTGTAAATTGGTGGCTTGCGCGGCAGTTTTTTCTTGCAGGACAGCCCTCTCTTGGGCTACTTGCGCTTTAGCACGCGCTAATGTATCTTGCGTCAAAAAGACCAACTGTTCCCCCGTACGCGTGCGAAGTTGTTTAATATCCGCCTGTAAAACTTGAATAGACAAGTTGAGTTCATCCAGGCGGGCCTCTCGTATGTTCGCCGGTATAGTTTGATTTTTTTGGAGTGTTTTGCGCTCTTGCTTGTACGCGTTTAACAATGCTTCCTTGGTTTGCACGCTAACGGCCCAAATCCGTGGGAAAACTTCCTTCACCAGGGTGTTAGCTGCTTGCTCGGCAGCAACATTTACCTCGCCGCCAGCTTGCCAATAGCGCAAGGCATTTTTGTATTGTTGCACGGCCGCGTTTAGGGCAATAGAATTATCAAAATTACGCGCCAGTGCCACTAACACGTAGCGGTTTTCCAACGTGTCGGCCGGTTTTTTGGCTACATAGGACGAAAGCATCTCCTCCAGTAGCGTTTGTTCATCGGGGTTTTGGGCGGCGCGCTCTAAAAGTTGCGGGTTAAAATCAGCCACAAGGTGACGGGCCTGTTCAAGCGTCAGCGTCTGCTGCGCATAAAGCGCAGAAGTGAGCGTGAGGGTTGCCAATACAAATAAGCCGCGTTTCATATTTATTATTTTACTAAATTCTAGGTACGCGCGCGCGGTTTTTACGTAAATACCCTGTTGTGCAGGCTCCCAACAAACATCAACAATACTAACAAAGTTTTCACGTGAAAACTTTTTTGGGCGTCTTACCGCGTACGAATGCCCGGAAATTGAATAGTTTAAGTACCTGATCACCCAGTCAGTAGAAATTATGTAGAATAGAAAAGTAGTGAAATAAAAAATTAAATCTGTTTTTGGAAGCGTTTAAGAAACGTAGATCTTGCGTAGCAGGAACCCTTTCACTCTAAAAACAGCTGTATTAGGCACAACGCGAATGGACTAATTACCCGTTTGTGTTGTGTCGAGCGTTTGTTATTTATAACAAGCCACGGCTGTTTGGTGTGGGTCTGTGAAAGGGTCTCACGGCGAGTCAGCCGTTTTTTACGCTCCTTAGACAGAAATAAGGAGATAAAATGAAAAATAAAACGATAGTTGTAAAAACATCTTGTGTGACCCGAGGGTTCACCCTCATTGAACTACTTGTCGTGGTGCTCATCATCGGTATTTTGGCGGCGGTCGCACTGCCGCAATACCAAAAAGCAGTTATGAAAAGCCGCATGGTAGAAGGAATCACTTATGCAAACTCTTTTGCAACAGCTGAAGAGATATATTTTTTGGCCCAAGGAAAATATACCGTTAATCCTGACAACCTGGATATAGAAATAGGTAAATGTACTGGAACAGACACTCTTTCTTGTGGTACTAATTTTATGATCGATTTATTGGCCGCCAGTGAAGATTCTTCGGAACAGACAGCCGGGGTCGTATCTGCATTATATTGCCCAAAAGCTACAACATGGGCCCAATGTGACCAAGAAAAAATATACCAATATAATGTATATTTAACCAACTCTAGACATCCGGGTCTCCATACTTGTATAGGGTTTACAGAGCAAGGCAAGGCATTTTGTAAATCTGTAAAATAATAACAAATATAATTGTTAAAAAATAAATCAACCAACAAATCGCCCCTATTCCCTGCTATCAGTCAGGGAATAGGGGCAAAATTTATGTAAATACGTTTTATCTAGCGGCGGTTCTAAAGAAGTTGCCTTTTACGTTTTTAGCTAGTTGTACTTTACCTAACGTTTTACCGGCTTCCACCGTAATACCTTTGGCGTGGGCCGTAATCTTTTCATCCACACTGCCAAAGACGTCGCCTTCTTTAATAATGCCTAATTGGCCATGGTTGTTAATTTGTACTTCCAACTTTAAATTACCATCCACACTTTCAGCCAACAGGTCTTCTTCCCCGAGGGTAAATTCCAACGGGAATTTGGGGTTTACTACGCGCTTAATGGCTACAGGGATATCTGCCTCGTTCTTGACGATAATCGCGCACGAGTTATTATCCGCCTGCGCCAGTTGCAACAAGCGGTCCGGCACGTTGACCGTACCCGCTACGCTAAAGCGCCCCTCTTGTGCAGGCAGATGCTTGCAATAGTAATAACAAGCCCCCACACAACCTACAGCTATTAATAGAGCGAGAATCTTTTTCATATATTAATATTGTACCCTAAAGCATTCAAGTTTTGCAAGGGTATTTGGTCCTACCCTCAGGGCCCTAAGGGCCTATAATAAAAAACAGCTAGGAAAGAAAGATAGGCAGATGTCTCAATATAACCAAGTAGGGTTTCAAATACGCACTGTGTTTGAAACCCTACCGCAGAAACGCAACTTCACCGGGGTTGTTTGCAACTTCACCGCGTACAGTTAACAGTTGGCTGATTTGTCAGATTTGAGATAGATTTGCACCGCAAGTTGCCCGAAGCTGTACTGATAGGTACTGCGAGTGGCAAGTCGGTGCAAAGAGGCTCAAATGTGGCAAATAGTTGCCCGGAAAACGAGTAGGGTTTCAAATACGCACTGTGTTTGAAACCCTACCGCAGAAACGCAACTTCACCGGGGTCGTTATTGTTTAAAGAAGCCCCACAGGTTGGCATTATACACCCACCCCTTGCACACGCCGTCGGCGGCTTTGAGGGGTTCGTCGGATACTTGAATCCATTTGCCCTGTTTGGAAATATATTTAAAGGGATACCCTTTTTCTACCGTGCAAACAATGTCCCCGCTAGCAGACGGCGTAGCCCGTACATTTAAATCCGTCTTGGCAGACATACCGCCGTTAGGGCTTAATAAAGAGGCGGAAATCCAACCTTGATACCCTTCAAAATCTTTCACTAATACCCAATCTTTGGTTTCATTGGTTTTAATCATAATAACCGGGGTATAGCGCCACGCATGCCATTTAATAGCACAGTTGGTTCCGGCGCAAGTACGGATATTGGCTTCTTTAGCATTGACGCTGGCATATTTTTGTGCAAAGGCCGGCGAGGCAACAAATAGAAACAGAACAAATAAAGCAATCAGTTTTTTCATAACGCTCCTTATTATATCTTATAGTACAAGTATAGCAATCCTGGCAAAAACTTTGCAAGTGTTTTTTCAATCTTCCAAAAAAGCTATAATATAGAAAAATAAACGAAAGAGGACCTTATGAAAGAAGCTGTAGAAAAAGTAATTAACGAAATCCGCCCCATTTTACAAGCCGACGGGGGCGACATTCAACTTATTAGTGTAGACGAAAAAACCGGTATTGTAACCGTAGGTTTACGCGGCCATTGCGGCAGCTGCCCGCACGCGCAAATGACTTTGCAAGCCGTGGTAGAACGCCGCATTAAAGCCGTTGTTCCCGGCGTAACAGCCGTAGAACGCGTCTAGGGCCATGCCTGTTATTGACTTACACACCCATTCTACTTTTTCCGACGGGACCAGTTCCCCGGAAGAAGTAATACACGCAGCGCTTAAAAGTGGCGTACAAATTTACGCACTCACGGACCATGACACCATGGACGGTACGGCGCGGGCACACGCGCTAGCGACCGAGCGCGGGCTGCGCTTTGTGTACGGGGTGGAAATCAGCACAGCAGACCATGACCACTTGCACTTTACCGGATATAACATCAACGTTAACGACGCAGACTTTCAGGCGTTTCTAAAAGATAACCGCGAAAAGCGCACCGGGCGTATCCGCCAGGTAATTAAACAATTACAAGACGCCGGCCTTGACATCACCGAAGAAGAGGTATTTACCCGGGCGGCTAATACAGTCTCCCGCGCGCACGTGGCAGATGCACTGGCTAAAAAAGGCTACGCTCAAACCCGTTCCATTGCTTTCCGCCAATATTTAGTAGAAGGCAAACCCGGCTTTGTACCGCCCATTGCCGTGAGCGCTGTAGAAGCCATCCACCGCATTAAAAAGGCAGGCGGGCTAGCCGTGATTGCCCACCCCGGGATTGTAACCGATCATTGGAATTTCCCCGCTTGGACAGAGGCCGGGCTAGACGGTATTGAAGTATTTTATCCGGCACATAGTTTTGCCGTTAAGCAGGAGCTACTCTACTTGGCCAAACGCTACGGGTTATTTGCCACGGCTGGGTCGGATTATCACGGCCCTAAAGGCGGCAAGTGTACCTCCCCGGGAATGCAAATTCCACAAGACCATTTCAATAGACTACTGAGCAAATTGTTTTAAAAAATATGTTACTTAGACCCAAATTATGGACTTTACTTAAAAATCGTCCCGAAGAGTTTGCGCCCCAGCGGCTGACAAAAGATATTTCTTCGGGGCTAGTGGTGGCGTGTGTGGCGTTGCCGCTTTCTATTGCGCTGGCCATCGCCTCCGGCGTAACGCCGGAAAAAGGCCTCATTACCGCCATTATTGCGGGTTTTCTCATTTCGCTGTTGGGCGGTTCGCGCGTACAAATTGGCGGGCCGACGGGGGCGTTTGTCATTATTGTCTATGGCATTATTGAGCAATTTGGCCTCGCCGGGCTATTAACAGCTACGCTGATGGCAGGGGTATTTTTAATTTTAATGGGCGTTTTAAAGTTAGGCGCATTTATTAAATTTATTCCTTATCCGGTGACAACCGGCTTTACCAGCGGGATTGCGCTTGTGTTATTTTCCACGCAAATTAACGACTTTTTGGGCATGGGACTCAAAAACATCCCCAGCGAATTTTTTGAAAAATGGTCGCTTTATTTACATAGTTTGTCCCTTATTAACTGGCCGACGGTGCTAATTGGGCTACTGACGTTAGCCATTATTATTTATTGGCCCAAAAAATGGCGCGCGTTTCCGGGGTCTTTAGCCGCACTAATTATTACAACGCTTATTGTACTAGTTGGCAAGTTAGAGGTGGCTACCATCACCTCTACCTTCGGGCAGGTGGACGGCACGTTAGCCATGCCGCATATGCCGGGTAAAATCACTTTTGAAGTCATCCGCCAACTTTTACCCGCCGCGTTTACAATTGCGCTCTTGGCTGGGATTGAAAGCCTTTTATCCGCTGTTGTAGCCGACGGTATGATTGGCAAACGCCACCGCTCCAACATGGAACTGGTGGCCACCGGGGTAGCCAATATAGCTTCGGCCCTATTTGGCGGACTTCCTGCCACGGGGGCCATTGCCCGCACCGCGGCCAACATTGAAAATGGCGGACGCACCCCTATCGCCGGGATGGCACATGCGCTTTTTTTGCTCCTCATGATGCTGTGCTTGATGCGCTGGATTGGGCTCATCCCCATGACGTCGCTAGCGGCTATTTTGTTTTTAGTAGCTTACCGCATGAGCGACTGGCGTTCCTTTACCGCACTATTTAAAGCTCCGATAAGCGACATTTTAATTTTGCTAACCACCTTCACCCTGACCGTAGTGGAGGACTTAGTTGTAGCCATTGAATTTGGCCTGGTACTGGCGGCTATCCTATTTATGAAGCGCATGAGCGACGTGTATCAAGTAAAAAATGCAGACGACGATATTTTTGATGAGGTACGCCGCAAAGATGACATTGATACCAAAATTATTGCCAAGCACGTTAGCGTGTATGAAATTAACGGACCGTTCTTTTTTGGCGCCGCTACTAAATTTTTAGATACGCTGGAAAACCACAAAGATTGCAAGGTGCTCATCTTGCGTATGCGCAGTGTGCCGGCTATTGATGCAACCGGTTTCCACGCCTTAGAGCGCATTTATAACCGTTGTAAAAAAGAGGGCGTACAGCTCATCTTATCCCACGTGCAAAAGCATGTGTATAAGACGCTGGCACAGTATGACTTCGTCCAGAAAATTGGGGAAGATCACTTCTGTAAAAACATTGATGCCTCGCTCATGCGCGCGGAAAGCATTATTAGCGGGCGCAAACACTTTTTGGAATAAGTTTTAGTATCACACACAAAACGCCCTCCGTTTGGAGGGCGTATTTTTATTATAGGAGACTTCTTTGTGTGGCTTAAGCACAAAGAAGTATATGCAAATTAGCGGATGATGGCCAAAGAACCTTCGGATACACCTCCCCAAATACCGCGGTAGCTATGCGGAATAGATTTGATAAGTGCCACCAATTTTCCGTCTATAATCACAGGGTCCCCCACGGAAACTTTAGGAGAAGACGAGTGCCCCCCAATTCGGCAACTACGACGACTAGCCGGAACCCGTTTGGAGTGGAAGAAGTCTTTTAATTTTTGGGTCATTGCTTCCCCGTACGCTTCTTGCAAGGATTTGCCTTGGGGCGTGTGCCGCACCGATACAGGCGTCACCCCTTGCAACGTAGCCTTGGTAACCAGTACCCACGCCACATCGCTATCCTGCGGGGTTTCAATATTGTTTTGTCCCCCTTCCAACTGCACACCGTTGGACAAAGTTGCCTGTACTTTTTTTAAGTGTTCAAATTCAAAGGAATCGTGCGCTAAACAATCGGCCACAAAATAAATACGCCCTTCGTTTGATACGGTACCGGTACAGGTTGTGGTGGCTTGATCCACCCGAACGACAACATCTTCCCCCCGTGGACGACGGTTCATTACATCACTTATACGTACGGGTTTGCTCCACATAAAACGCAAGGTAACCTTAGAAGATGCGGCTTGTTGCGCGGCATAAGCGCTACGCCGCACATAGGTTTCTACAGAACTAGCCTGGGCACATAGCCCGCTTACTAGTAAACTACAAGTGAATAAGATGAATTTTCTCATGTTAGTTTTCCTCTTGACTATTATATTATATAAAAGTTAGGCAAAACTAACAAGTATTATTTTTTATCGTCTAAAAAATTAGTTTATAAAAGTTAGGTTAATATAATAAAAGCCCACAAATTGCACTAGCCACCAGCACCGTAATAGGCCCCCGTTTTAGTTTCCACACCGCTAAAAATGCGGCTGTGCAGAGTAGTACACTTTTGTAATCCACAAAGTTTTCAGCGTTACATAATGTAAGGGCGGCCGCGGCAATCAGCCCCACCACGCCCAACCGCAAAACACGCCAAACGGCCGGGTATGTAGTACGTGTGGCAAACAAGATACGGGCGGCAAAAATAAGCAGTAAAAATGACGGCAAACAGACCGCCAACGTGGCCACCGCCGCTCCCCATACACTACCACTGGCCGTGTAACCGGTATAGGTGGCCAAGTTAATGCCCACCGGCCCGGGGGTTACTTGGGAAATAGCCACAATATCCGTAAATTGCGCCGTAGAAAGCCAAGCCTGTTTATACACTACTTCATTTTGCAAAAAGGAAATCATAGCGTATCCACCGCCAAAATTAAACAGGCCAATTTTAAAAAACGTCGCAAAAAGCTGTAAATAAATCATTAGGCACGCTCCTTACGGCCAAGTAATACGCCGCACAAAACGGCAAAAAGAACAACGTAAACCGGCGAAATTTTTAGTAACCACACGGCTAGTGCCGTTGCCACGCACACCCACACGGTTTTACGCGTTACACCCGCGGTTTTGGCTAGATTAAATACGGGCACCATAATAAGTGCCACTACCGCCGGACGTACCCCTAGAAAAATACGACGTACGACGGGGTTTTGAGCAAACTTTTGGAAAAACAGAGCAATTGCCAAGATGATGACAAATGACGGGAGTGCGGCCCCAGCGGCGGCAAACACTGCCCCCCTCACGCCACACAACCGCTGCCCTGTTAAAATAGCCACATTAATAGCCATAATGCCGGGGGCGGACTGTGCCACAGCGGTAACATCTAAAAAATCTTCCTTCGTAAGATACGGGCCGACCAGTTCCTTTTCCATTAAGGGCAGCATCGCGTATCCGCCGCCTAAGGTAAACAGGCCGATTTTGGCAAAAATAAAAAATAGATTACACAATTCTTTCACGGCTTTATTGTACTATTTTAAAGAGCTCACTTTCCGCTATGTTTAGTCCACGGGCAATTTTGCGGATGTTTAAAAGTGCTAAATTACGCTCGCCGCGTTCTACACCACCCATATAGGTACGGTCTAAACCAATTTCTAAAGCGAAATCTTCTTGCGAAAACCCCGCCGCTTTGCGCAGTGTGCGCACCCGTGCGCCAAAGGCGCGTAAATACTTTTTATCTTGCTTGGAATAGGTATTTTGCATAGTTACAAAATACCGTTTTGCATTTTATAAGTACACGGACTATAAGTATCATTTTATGGTATAATAATTTTACCGCAAGGAGGTTTTTATGAGCAAAGCGTTTACCCTCATTGAATTGTTAGTAGTTGTTTTAATTATTGGTATATTAGCCGCGGTGGCCGTTCCACAATACCGCATAGCCGTAGCTAAAAGCCGGTATGCTACCCTAAAAGACTTAGCCGAAAGCATTCGGCAAGCTGAAGAAATTTATTACTTGGCCAATGGCGAATACGTTAGTAATTTTGAAGCTTTAGATATCCAAATGCCAGGTGGAAAGAAAAATAATTCTTCCAATTATTACACGTATGACTGGGGATATTGCGTTGCAGGAACTATCTCTAATTCGAAGGCACGGGTGTGTTGCAACAATTCAAAGGCAGCGCTAAGTTATTGTATATTCTTTGACCACTCTCCACAATTCGCCGGTGAACGATACTGTAATGTATATGCAACAAGTGATCCAACAGATTGGCATCATAAAATTTGTCAAATGGAAACTAAAAGTTCCAATTACACAACTGTCTTTTCGGAATACTTCTCTTATCTTTATACGAAGTAAAAGGTGTCGTCCGTAACATCAACGGGAATAGTTTGCGGGGAAAAGTTGGGCCGTAGCGTATGTCCGCAAATAGAACATAGGAAGCAAATTTAAGGCCGTAAGTTGGCGGAAAAAATATTTGTCGTTCGCAACGTTACCAGGTAGAATAGAAGATTGGCTGATTTGTCAGATTTGAGATAGATTTGCACCGTAAGTTGCCCGGAAGCAATAACAATCCCCCGGCGGAGCCGGGGGTTTTTCACATTGGGGCCCCGCCCCTCCTTACTTGCTGCTAATGGAATTAGCTTCAACTAC